>JABDAZ010000006.1 GCA_013288945.1 Bacteroidota bacterium
AGTCAGAATAATTATTATAACAATAATAACAACAACCGCCAGCAAAATGTGCAGCCTTCGCAGCCTGCAAGAAGTTTTGCTCCTTCATCAAATTTTGGCGGAGGCGGTGGTGGTGCACGAGGCAGTTTCGGGCATCATTAATAAAACAACAAAATATTTTTTAAGAGGAAATGATTGTAAAAAATCTTTCCTCTTTTTTTATGTATAGCCAAATCGAAAAATTTTTTTCAAACAAATTTTTATTAATGATTTGATAGAATAAATTTGAAAACCTCAATCAGTTCTTCATACTTCCATTCTTATTATCGCTTATATTCGCGGAGGTTTAATTTTCCTTTTGCCGCATGAAATCTATTATTCTGAAACTGTTTCCCAAAAATAATCTTGATGCCTGTATAGCTTCTGCGGCTGGTTTTTTTATTATTTATATGTACACGCGCCACAGCGGAATTGGCGTTTCACCAGACTCTGTAGTTTACTCAAGCGTTGCAAAAAATATTCACGACCACGGATTAATAAATGATTTTTACGGAAGGCCGATGGTTGTGTTTCCTGCATTTTACCCGCTATTTCTCAGCGGTTTTATTGCAATAACAGGATTGGATCCTGCAGCATTTGCGCCGCTATTAAATGCATTTTTATTTGCATTAATTATTTATACATGCGGGTTAATAATGGAATATTTTCAATACAAATCCAAATGGTATAAGTACATCATTTTAAGTTGCATTGTTTTAAGCCCGTGTTTGCTTGAAGTATATTCCATGTTATGGTCGGAGACTTTATTTATTTTGTTGTTGCTGCTTTTTATCATCGCTTTGCGAAATTATTTTACCAGTTATTCACTGAAATCATTAATGCTGGTGTCTTGCATTGCAGCGCTGGCGTGCGTTACAAGATACGCGGGCGTTACATTAATATGCACCGGAAGTTTATTATTATTGTTTGATAAAAAATTATTACTGCAAAATAAAATCTATCAACTCTTCATATTTACTTCAATAAGCTGTTCTTTATTTGTTATTAATTTAATGCGCAACTCCTTGGCCGAAGGAACTTTTACCGGCATGCGCGAAAAAAGTTTATCATCATTATCTACTAATATTTTGTATTGCGGAACAGTGTTTTGCGACTGGTTGCCATTGCCGAAAAATCATGCTGTCATTTCTGTTTGTATGGCATTAATATTTATCATCGGCGCTATTGTATTATTCTGGCGAAGCCTTAAAAATATCTATTATTATACGCATGAAAATATTGCGGTTACATTTTTCATCGTGTATTTATTGTTTATTATTTTATCTGCAACATTCAGCAGGTACGAGCTTATTAATAGCCGTTTATTATCGCCATTATTTATACCCATGCTTTGGGCAAGCACTTCCTGGCTTATACCTTTTGCAAAAAAATTTTGGTTAAAAAAACGGGCGTGGTCTACCGTTATAATTGCTTTATTATTTTTATTTTTTCAACGCAATCAATATAAAGCTGATTATGAAAATTATGATGGAATAAAATATGCGGGTATTCCCGGTTATACAGAAGATAGCTGGCAAAAAGATTCAGAGATTGTAAATTTTTTAAAGCAAAATAAAACGCTTTTTAAAAAAGGGTATGCCATTTATTCCAACTCGGATGATGCGCTGTATTTCTTTACAGGCCTGCGTTGCGACATGTTGCCGCACTTGGTTTTTCACGATGAAATCAGTAATTTTTATGCAGAAAGCAATTGCTATGTTGTGTGGTTTGAAGATATCGACAACCCTGAATTGCTTGACATGAACGATGTATTAACGCACAAGACGATGGTGCTGCTGCACAAATTTTCGAACGGTTCTATTTATGTTACGATTACAAGATAATTATTCAAATGTCATACGTGTTCCGCGCTCAATAACAGCTTCATAATTTCTGTCGGATTGCAAATCTTTGCGCCTTCTGTGCGAACGAGTATTGAGTGAAATTGTTTGCCCGTTTGCGCCAGCAACTGAATAAATATTTACCGAAGTCTGTATTCTGCCAATGGTAATATCGCCTTTTGCAATGGCACCTTGTTTTATAATAATGGTTCCCTGGTAATAAACATTGCTTGAAACGGTAAACGTTAATGAGCGTTCTTTTGCGCCATCACCATCACCGAGGTTATCGCGGAGATATAAATTTACTTCCACTTTATTATCGATATAAATTAATTTTCTTTCATGCTTAATAACAACCGGAGTAGGTGTTTCTTCTTTTTTCTCAACTGGTTTTGTATCTGTTTTTGATGTGTTATCAACTGCAACTTCTTCAACCTTTTTTTTATGTTTTTCTTTTTTTGGTTTTACAGGTTCAACCGGTTCCGCGTTATCATCAGCTGGCAATTGCAAACCTGAAGTTGTTGGCGGCGGAGTAATATTTTGAGCTGGCAAAGTGTTACCGCCTCTCAAACTTTTTTCATCTTTTATTTGCTTAACGGTGTCTGCTTTTACAACGTTGTTATCATTATTAATTGTGTTATTATTTTTCCCGGTGTTCACAGAAATAATAATAAAAACAAAAAATAGCAAACCAATTCCTGCCAAAATAAAAGGCAGTTTTTTGTTGGCTAAAATTTTTTCCTGAAAAAATTCATTGAAAGAAAATGGCTTTGAAATCGGTTCCATTTTAGTTTGCAAATTGAAAACCTGCCCGGTGTTGTTAAGGCGCGTTGCAGCACCTTCGGCATATTGGCTAACCAATACAGTTTGCTGTGGTGGCGGCTTTAGCGCATTCATATCGATTTCGCGATAATTGGGAAATGCAGCTATTAATGCCTGTTGAAATGCCCGTGCAGTTTGATAACGGTGCTCCGGATTTTTTTCCAAAGCCTTTAATATAATATCACTTAAAGCTTTTGGAACGGAAGCATTCAACCTGTCTGGCGGCTTTATTTTTTTCTTTAAAATCGCCTGCATTAAATTATAATCGGTGTCACTTTCAAAAGGCAATTTTCCCGAAACCAATTCATACAACGTAACGCCCATTGCATAAATATCCGATGATACAGAAGCGGTTTTTCCTTCAATTAATTCCGGCGCCATAAATTCTACGGTGCCAACAATTTTATTTACCTGCGTCATTTTTTGTTCGCCCGCAACTTTTGCAATACCAAAATCCATCAGCTTCAAAACGCCATCTTCCGTAAGCATTAAGTTGGATGGCTTTATATCGCGATGAAAAATATTTTTTTTATGCGCATGCTGCAAACCTTCGAGCGCTTGTATAAAAACGGGCACTACAAATTGTACAGGAAGCGCTTTATGTATTTTTAATAAATCATCAAGGCTTGTTCCTTCCACATATTCCATCACCATATAATGGTTGTCGTGCTGCTCAATAAAATTATAGATAACAGCAATATTTGGATGAAGCAATTGTGCAAGCACGCGCGCTTCTTTTTTAAACCTTTCTAAAAATTGCGGCTGGCTAGTAAGTTGCGGATGTAGCATTTTTAACGCCACTTCCCTGCCGAGCATACTATCTGTGGCACGAAATACATTGCCCATTCCACCCTGGCCAAGATGCGCATTTATTTGATAGCTGTGTATGTGTTCGCCAATCATAATACTATTATTAATAACCAGACGGCATATCTGCGTCGCGCGTGAGTTTCGGCAGATCTACGTCTCTTGTTAATTTTAAATTTGTTTCCTGCACCGGTTCCATTTTCTCAACAATTTTTTCTGCAAGAGCAACAGTGATGTTGTCTTTTCCGCCACGTTTTTTTGCTTCTGCAATAAAATAATCTGCAACATTATCAAGCACATCAATGTTCATTATTTCTGCAATTTCATCATCGCTTAAATAATCATACAAACCATCAGAGCAAATCATCAAACGATTATTTTCTTTTAATGGTGAATTATATTTTCCAGTATCCACGCGCATTCCAGGCTTTGTTCCCATTGCATTGATCAAAATATTTCTTTGCGGGTGTGTTTCTGCTTCGTGCGCAGTTATTGCGCCGCTGTTCACGAGTTCCTGTACGTATGTATGGTCTTGTGTTAATTGTATTATTTTTTTATTTGTATATAAATATGCGCGGCTATCACCGGCATGCGCATAATAAATTGATGTGCCTAGAACAACAATCGCCGTGCATGTAGTTCCCATGCCGCGGTATTTATCATTGGCGGAAGCGAGATCAAATATTTTTTTATTGGCAGTATTAAAGGCTTTCGCTAAAATTTTTTCTGTGTTGGCTTCTTTATTTTCTTTATAATATTCCTGGCTTATAATTTCAACGGCCATGTTGCTTGCAACTTCGCCTGCAGCGTGGCCGCCCATTCCATCTGCAACGATTAATAAATAACCTTTTTCGCGCAGCAATTTTTCATCGTTCATTTTAAAAAATGAAGCAGCATCTTCATTGTTGGTGCGCACATTGCCAAGATCTGTTTTTATAACAACTTTCAAAACAGACAGCTCTCCATTGTCGGTTGCAGTTTCATTTTGATAATGCTCTTCTGCGTTTTTATTTTTTTTCTTCCAGAACATTTTTCAGTTATTTATTTTTACAAGATTGTATGGATAAGAAGTACGGTGCGGCGTTATCTGAACCTCTTCCTGCCTGTCTACATAGCCATCTGCATGAATGGTAAAATGAAATAAATCGCCATCTTTTCCATGCATTTCATAAGGCAAGGGCTGGCTTGTGCCATCAGGAAAAATCAACACTGCATTGTCTGCATTCAATGCGCTTATAATAATTTTTTTATCATTAATATCTGCAGCAGGCTGTGCTTTTACAATTGTATCAGTACTGCTATTTTTTTTATCATCAACTATTTGTGTTTTCGAAACGGAATCTTCATTCACAATTTTTTTATCTGTTTTATCGGGCATATTATTATACATCAACAAGCCGAAAAAAAACAATATTCCAAAACCTGCAATGCCGGGCAATAACCATTTTTTATAAGAAGAAGTAAATAACGGAATTGGAGTTGAATTTGTTTGCTGTTTTTTCTTGCCAATAACCGCTTCCATTTCTGCCGCACTAATGCGATGAAGCGGATTAATGCGCAAACTTTTGTCGATAAGTATTAATAACTTTTCTGAAATGTCGGGTATTAATATTTTAGGATTTGTAAACGTTCCTTTAGTAATTTTTGATCTTAATGTAACAGGATTTGATGCATCAAAAGGCATATAACCAGTAAGCAATTCATACGCCATTACGCCAAGCGCCCACACATCAGATTTTAATTCCGGTTGTTGCTGAAACTGTTCTGGAGCAAGGTATTCCATCGTTCCTACAACAAAACCAATTTGCGTTAGTTTAGGAGTATATTTATTTTTTGCGATTCCGAAATCAAGCATTTTTACAGTGCCGTCGAATTGTATTTTAAAATTTTGTGGCTTAATGTCGCGATGCATTATTCCGTTGCTGTGCAAATATGCCAATGCAGAAACAATTTGCCGGATAATATTTTCTGTTTCTTCATTAGACAATTTTCCTTTTCTGCGAAGCAGTGCATCAAGCGATTCGCCTTCCACATATTCCATAACAATGCACGGCTTATCGCCGTATGCTGCATACTCATACAAACGCGCAATGTTTGGATGATTAACGCTGGATTGTATGTATGCTTCATTTTTAAAACGTTCTGCAAATTCTTTTTGGTAAAGAATTTTAACTGCAGCAAAACGGTTTAAAAAACTATTGTAAGCCTTGTATACATCGCCCATTCCGCCGGAACCAATGCACTCGGCAAGATGGTAACCCGCAACTTCTTTAATCGGCGAATCAGGCTTTCTCATTCTATTGTTTTCTGTAAACTTTATATAGAGAATGCTTGCGCATAAAATTTATACGCAAGCATTTTTATTAATGATTATTAATTTTCTTTTTTTCTGCCCATTAATTCAAGGCCATATTTTATAGGTACTGCAAAAGATATTTGCGTGCCGGCAGCATCAGAAGTGCCTGCATAAAATAAACCGATAACATTTCCTTCATCATCAAATAAAGGGCCGCCACTGTTGCCATGCCCGGTCGCATTAATAGTTAACTGATATGAATCGCCAAACGCGCTGTAGGTAAGGTTTTTATCAGATGAAGCAGGAACGAGCCTTCCGATATTTCCCGGAGTAACTGTTGGTGTTGGCACGGTGCTTACCATGCTATTTGGGTGAAAAGGATCGTTTGATTTTCTTAAAACAATTTCCTGCGGCGCAACGCCCGGATAACCCATTACAGTTACAGCTTGTCCTGGTTGTATCTGATTGTAATTATCTTTCATCGTTACTTTAGAAAGCGATTCAGGAATTTCAACTTTTATTAATGCCACATCATGATCATCAGATGGCGTTGATGATTGCACCGGGCGCCTTAATGATGTGCCTGCAAAAATTACATTCATGTAAGTATTCTTTCCTTTTATATTGCTCGACTGGTGCCCGTCAATCATCGATGTTTCCGCAGGAACCCAATTGCCAACATCTTCCCGGTTTACAACTTTGTTGGTAATAACCAGTTTGCCAGATGCATCCGGCTCAACAAGCAAGCCCGGAAAATCATACGATTGAAAATTCCAAGATGTGTTCCAACCTGCGCCCACGTGGCGATTGGTAAGAATGAAACCATCTTCAGAAACTACAAAGCCAGAACCCGATGCACCCGGAACGCCAATCTGAATGCCATAAGGTTTATCGCTTGTAAGCTGCAAATAAGGCTCGTACCTGCCTTGTGAATTTTGTATATACAAAGCAACGGGATGATATAAACTATCCGCTAATTTCCTTCTGTCGAACACATGCCATAAATCCTGGCCGGTTGATGCATCATATAATTCCCATGCAAATTCTATTTGCACTACTTTATCCATATTTTCTTTGGCAATAACATCCGGAGATTTTTTTCTCATCTGCGCAGAATCAACAACCAATTCTTTTTTTATAATTGTATTTGTACCAAAAATTTTTCCTCGAAATGCATATCCTAAAATGCCCAATAATAAAATTACAGCGCCAAGTACAATACCCATTCCGCTGTATGATTTCTTGCGTTCAGCAACAAGCATGCGTTCAACGGTTTGCTTGCCCAGCCCCACTTTCGCTGGTTCGCCAACTTCAAGCGGCGCAGTGTGCAATTCAGAAACAGTAGTTGCTTTTATTGATGTTGGAATTTCTACAACTCGTGTTGCAGACATCATATCTTGCGGACGCGGATAAATATCAAATGAAAAAACAGGGCCGTTTAAACCAAGCTGCACTTCATCGCCGGGCTGTAAAGTGACAGTACCTTTCACACGGTTTTTGTTTACAAAAATTCCGTTGCGGCTGTTGTTATCAGTGATGGTAAATTTCGCCGGGTCGTCGCTTACTTTATTAATGGTGCCATGCTGGCGGCTTACAATCACTTCCTTTTCAGGGTCAAACTGTATGTCGTTTTCAGCAGCGCGGCCAATTGACAACTGGCTTTTCGAAAAGTCAAATTCCTCAACCTGGTTTGCTTTGCTTCCGGATATGAATTTGATAACATATCTTTCAATAGAACTATTCATTTTGCTTTGAGTTTTGGGTTTAGAAAATTATTTTTTATCAATGCAAAATGATGCACTGATGGTGGTTATTTTTTATTAATAGTTGTAAGAATAGATCACAGGTGTACAAGAAAATTTGCTACGTTAATAACAACACTTTTCATTAGCTGATTAAGGTTTAATTTATTTGCAGTTCAAGAGGGTTCAACTTTTCGACTGGGCAACTTGCAATTTGCTTTCTGCATTTAAAAATAAATGCTCAAAATAAAATCCGCGCTATATACAAGTTGATGTTTTAATAATAAACAGGAATAGTAAATTAGTTTAAAAAAATCAAATTGTCAAACCCACATCAAAACTATGTTTGTATGAATGGACAGACAATACCCAATATTGGGTAAATTTCAAAAAAACAGCAGGAAGCAAGTGTTTATTATTGAATGGATGAATGATGAAAACGGATCAACAACATCATATAAAATCAGTTATTAATAAGAACGAAATTTTTTACCAACTCAAAATCATTTGGAGAAAACCATTTGATATCGGCATCTTTTTTAAACCACGTCATTTGCCGTTTTGCATAATGCCTTGTATTTTTTTTAATAAGATCAACAGCTTCTGCCAACGTAACTTTTTCTTCAAGAAAATTAAAAAGTTCAGTATAACCAACCGTGTTTAATGCGTTTAAATTTTTATACGGAAATAAATTTTTTACTTCATTTAATAAACCATCATCCATCATTTTAGCAACGCGTTTATTAATGTTTTGATGAAGCAATTCTTTATTTAATTGCAAACCGATTTTAATAATATTAAAAGGCCTTTCTTTTTTTTGTTGAGAACGAAATGTGAGAATGGATTTGCCTGTAGTTAATTTTATTTCGAGCGCGCGCATCATGCGGTGCGGGTTTTGAATTTCTCCTTTATTATAAAATTCAGGATCATTTTTTTGCAATTCATTTTGCAGCCACGCCAATCCTTTTTCTATAAACTGATTTTGAATTTCATTTCTTATTAATAAATTTGCAGCAGGCATTTCATCCAAACCTTCGCAAAATGCTTTCACATACAAACCAGTGCCACCAACCATTACACCGAAATCATTTTCTTTAAAAATTTCTTGCGCATATTGCAAAGCAAGTTTTTCAAACAGCGCAGCATTCACTTCTTCATTAATAGAAAATGTATTAATAAAATAATGATGCACCTTTTTTAATTCTTCGTCAGAAGGTTTAGCAACGCCAATATTTATTTCTTTAAAACACTGGCGCGAATCTGCAGAAATAATTTTTGTACGCAAATATTCAGCTAACTGAATGGCGAGAGAAGTTTTTCCAACAGCGGTTGGGCCAACTATTATTATGATGGTTTTATTTTTCAATTTGCATGAGCTTGTAAAGAACCCAACAAATATTAATAAGAGAAATGATTATAGTTCGTCATCAGTTCCGGCTTCTTCTTCACTTTCTTCGTTTTCTTCCTCGGCAGTTTCTTCTTCAAGCCCGCTGTCATCTTTTGATCCGCCTTCAACATAATATCCGTCGGCATTTTTTTTCAGATCATATTTTTCTTCAATCTCTGCAAGCTTATCGCCAACCAAACCGCGCGTTCCATATTGCGATGGCCCGATGCCTTCTGATTTTACCAAAACCGGATAATCCAGTTTTGCATTTTCTTCTTTGGAAACGCTAATCAATTCAACCATAAAAGACCAGTTTTTTACAAAATCATACACGTAAACAAACTTCTGGTTTGGATCTTTTATTTCAGAATTAATAACAGTTTCGGCCATTAATAAAGGTTCGGCTTTATATTGTTTATCATATTTTTCAAGCGTTATTTCTCGGCCTCTTTGCCAGTTATCATTGCTGCGAAAAAAAGTTGCCTGGTGCTTATTATCAAATTCATAAGCCTTCAAAATAATATTGTGCAATTGCTGAAATGATTGCGTATGCCTTACAGCAACATCGCGGTAAACACTGTCGTCTTCTTCTAAATAAATCCTGAATTTCAATACAGCCATAAACTCAATTTGTAATTATTTTTTCAACTTAATAAAAGATAATGATAAACAATTTTCAAAAATAATGTAAATATTTAATATGCAATTTTCATTTGTAAAGAATAAAACGTTTATAATAATTAATTCATCATTAATTATTTTACTGGCGTCAAATTCAATGCCGTTGCCTTTTCCATCATAAATTGAAATGCAGCTTCGTATGTATTTTCAATTTCTCCATCCAATATCGCTTCGCGGATTGCATTTTTTAAATCGCCCACAATGCGCGAAGGTTTCAATCCAAATTTTTCCATAATCATTTCGCCGGTTACTGGTGGTTGCCAGTTTCTGATGTTGTCTTTTTCCTCAACTTCTATTAAACGCTGGCGAACGATTTCAAAATTTTCGAGATACCGTTTTACTTTTTGTTTATTTTTTGAAGTGATATCTGCATTGCATAACATCATTAATGATTCAATATCATCGCCTGCATCAAACAATAATCTCCTGATTGCGGAGTCTGTAATATTTTCTTTTGTGAGGCTTATTGGCCGCAAATGCAACGCAACCATTTTTTGTACGAACCGCATTTTTTCATTTTGCGGCAACTTAAATTTTGTAAAAATTTTCGGGACCATTCTTGCGCCAACAACTTCATGGCCGTGAAAAGTCCAGCCATGATCTTTCTCAAATTTTTTTGTTGCAGGTTTTGCAATATCGTGCAAAACCGCTGCCCACCTGAGCCACAGGTCATTTGTATTTTCACAAATATTATCTACAACTTGTAATGTGTGGTAAAAATTATCTTTATGTCCTTTGCCATCAATATATTCTGCGCCAGCCAAATCAACCATTTGCGGAAAAATAATTTGCAACAAACCACTTTTATATAATAAGTCAAAACCGATGGAAGGTTTATTGCTCATTAATATTTTATTCAACTCTTCACTAATTCTTTCCTGCGAAATAATTTTAATTCTGTGCGCATCTTTTTTTATTGCTTCAAAAGTTTGCGGCGCAATTTCAAAATTTAATTGCGAAGCAAAACGAACTGCACGCATAATGCGCAAAGGATCATCACTAAATGTTTGTAACGGATCTAATGGTGTTTGAATTATTTTTTTATTAATGTCGTTTAATCCATTAAACGGATCAATTATTTTTCCATAATCAGCCGCGTTCAAACTCACTGCCAGCGCGTTTATTGTAAAATCGCGGCGCAACTGATCATCTTCTAAATTGCCGGGAGAAACTTCCGGGTTGCGGGAATTATCGCGATAACTTTCTTTGCGCGCACCAACAAATTCTATTTCAAGATCATCCAATTTTATTTGTGCTGTACCAAAATTTTTAAAGTAAGCAACCGGTGGGTTATTATGAAAAAGTGACGAGACTTTGTGCGCCAGTTCAATGCCATCGCCAACACACATAATGTCTGCATCTTTTGTTGCGCGGCCAATAATTTTATCGCGCACAAAACCACCAATCACATAACATGGAACTTGCAATTGCTCCGCCGCATGCGCAATCTTTTTAAAAATAAATAATTCCCTTTCTGTGCAGTTGATTTCCATTGTTTGCAAATATACAAGAGTTGAGTTTTAGCTTTTAGCTATTGGCTATGAGCTTTTGGTATTTTACACTTGAAAGAAGATTGAAATAATAATATTGCAGGTATTAATAAATATGGAAATATTTACAATAAAAATCTAACTCAAATACCAAACCTACAGCCAGCAGCTAAAAGCTAATGGCTATTAGCGAAATTCCAACTTTGCAAGCAACTGTTCATCTTCAATCCAATGCGCGCAATTAAAATGGCCAAGCGGGCAGGCTTTATAACCGTGTAACCCGCACGGGCGGCAGCTTAGCGGCTGTTCGGTTTCTATAATAAATTTTTTATCTGATAAAGGGCCGAAGCCAAATGCAGGAATGGTTGAACAATAGACTGCAGCAACAGGTGCATTAACGGCAGATGCAAAATGCATCGGCGCAGAATCGTTTACATAATTTATTACTGCATTTTTCATTAATGCGGCTGATTGTAAAAAAGAAAGTTTGCCAGAAAGATTGCTTACATTTTTATTAATGCTTTCTTCAATTATTTCATTGCATAAATTATTATCCGATGGCGCGCCAATTAAAAAAACATTATAAGCAACATCAATTTTATTAATAAAACTTATCCATTTACTTTTTGGATATTGCTTCGTAAACCAAACCGATGCAGGCGCAATAACAATATATTTTTTTTGCTGAAAAACTTTTACACTTTTATAATCTTCTATTGAAGGGTATAAGCGCGGCATAATAAATTTATCATCAGTAAAATCTTTTATTAATAACAAATCGCGCTGCGTTTCATGCAACATGTTTGCGCCATCATTAACGCGGTGTTTTATTTTTTTTGAAAAGAAAAAGCTGAAAGGGTTTTTATCAAAACCAATAGTTTCCTTTGCACCGCTAAACGCCGTAAGCAAGCCTGTGGCTGCAAAGCGCTGCACATTAATAACTTTATGGTATTTCGTTTGGCGGATTTTCTGAAGCAGTTTAAACAAATTGCGTTGCTTGTTTTCGTTCTTATTCCATATTAAAATTTCGTTGAGAAAAGGATGATTAGTAAATAAACTTTCATTTCCTTTTCTTACCAAAAAATCTATTTGCGCATTGGGAAAATGCTGGTGTAATTTTTCAACAAGACAGGTTGCGAGAGCAACATCACCAATAAAAGCGGTTTGTATAATAAGAAATTTCACGGTGCAAATATACACTTCACGTCATCTTTCAACAGATGTGGAAGAATATATTTTTACGAAAAAAGTTTACGTAAAAAATTCATGATCTGATGATCGTTTGCGTGCCATCTTTATTCCATTTTATAATAGAAGATGGTTGTTGCGCAGTGTTATCATCCTGGCGATGGTTTACAATATAATTTACGCCGTCTTTTATTTGTTTATTAATATCATTAAAAAATTGCGGCGCAGTATCCCCGGAAATATTTGCAGACGTTGATACAATTGGTTTCCTGAAACGTTTAATAAGATGTTTGCAAAAATTTTCATGCACAATTCTTATAGCAATTGTTCCATCATTATTAATCAAATTTTCCGCTAAACCAATTGCGCCGTCATAAATAATTGTGGTTGGTTTTTTTACTGTTTTTAAAAAATCAAAAACGCGCAAATCCGGTTGGGCAACGTATTTCAGCACATCGCGTTCATCGGCCATTAATATAATCATGCTTTTTGTTTCGCTTCTTTTTTTTAAAGAAAATATTTTTTTTACAGCATCAGCATTTGTTGCATCACAACCAATTCCCCAAATTGTATCGGTCGGGTATAAAATTATTCCGCCTTCATTAAGTACGGTTAAACAGTTTTCTATATCATCATTAAAATCCAAAATAGTTTTGTTTAATTTTTGTTTGCAAAAATACATGCAAATGATTTTTGCATTAATAATAAATAGAAAAAAATATTCTGCTAAAATTTATAAGTAATGCCAGCCTGGAAGAAAAATGAATTGCTTATTTTTTCAGGATGCGTAACAACTCTTGGCGCACGATTAGCAACTTGTGTTGTGATAGTTAACAATGCCGGATGAACTGCGATTGCATAAACCGGCGTAAAATTAAACGTGAATTTTTTAACCACATAATTAATTGGCGAAGTAAATTCATAATCCAGGATTTTGAATTGAGCAGCATCATCTACCTGCGCTGAAATGTTGGCTGGCAGCACAACCTGGCCATTTTTTTTTATTCTCGATTTTCGTGCCCTGTAAAAAATATTGTAATAATTTTGCGTGCTTCCGTTTGCATTTATAGTTGGAGTAATGTCTACTGTGCTGTTTAATAAATAAAAAGTATGTTCAATTCCAAGCATCAATGCAAAGTCAGATTCAGTGCTGGAAACAGGTGCAGAAGTTGCTGTTGCTTTTAATGATTCATTGCTTATAATAAGTGTTGGCGTTGCTGTTATTTTTATAAACCCAAAATTATACGCAGCGAAAAAATCAAAACTTTCTTTAATGGCAGATTTCACATTAATACTCTGGCTGCTGTAAAAATATTTATCTGCATTAACCTGCCCTTCAAATTTTTTTATTTTAAAAAGATATCCTGCGCCAATTGTAAATAAATCAAAACGGCCGGGATTTGCATTTGGTAAATAAGAAGCAGCGCCACTTACATACAATCCTGATTTATGATAATAACCAACCGACGCATTAATATATGGAATAGCAATCGTGTCTTTTCGGCCAAGGTAAACGTTGTTACTTAAATAATTTATACCTGCCTGGAAATAAGATTTTGTTGGTGCAAATAATGAATCCAACGATTTTTGAATTTCTGCCAGTTCCTGCGCTGTGAGCGGTTTTAAAGGTTTAAGAGAAGAATCTTTTTTTATAAGTAAAGAATCCTGCGCGAAGCTGTTTTGATAAATAAAAAAATTAAAAACAACTGCACAAATTATTAATAAAAGCTTTCTCATAATCGCTGGTGGTTTCCGGTGCTGGTTAACTTTTTTATTGATCATTAAGAAAAGCATCCGTTTAATAACGCTTAAAAAATATGATTAATTATAAAGATAAAACTATTCATCTTCAAAAACATCTGCACGCATTTTTGCAGTGCAAATACTATGTTTGCAAAAAAATAAAAATGGAATTGAAACAACTAATAACAGAAGCATACGCAAATAAAGATTTATTAAAAGAACAAAAATATACCGAAGCCGTTCGCGCAGTTATTGAAGAAGTTGATAAAGGAAGATTGCGTACTGCATCGCCAACTGACAATGGATGGATGGTTAACGAATGGGTGAAACAGGCTATCCTGCTGTATTTCGGCATACAACCAATGCAGACCTGGAACGTTGAACCATTTGAGTTTTACGATAAAATGTTGTTGAAAAAAAATTATAAAGAGCTCGGCGTTCGTGCAGTTCCGCATGCAGTTGCGCGATATGGCGCATACCTTGCAAAAAATGTAGTGCTGATGCCAAGCTATGTAAACATCGGCGCATATGTAGATGAAGGAACGATGGTCGATACATGGGCAACAGTTGGCAGTTGCGCGCAAATCGGCAAGGGCGTGCATTTGAGCGGCGGCGTTGGTATTGGCGGTGTGCTTGAACCTTTGCAGGCATCACCGGTTATTATTGAAGACGGATGTTTTATCGGCAGCAGATCTATTGTCGTTGAAGGTGTGATTGTTGAAAAAGAAGCGGTGCTTGGCGCAAATGTGGTGCTAACAAAATCTACCAAAATAATTGATGTAAGCGGCGATGAACCGAAAGAATATAAAGGCCGCGTTCCATCAAGAAGTGTTGTTATTCCTGGTACGTATACTAAAAAATTTCCTGCTGGAGAATATGGTGTTGGTTGCGCATTAATAATCGGCCAGCGCAAAGCAAGTACAGATTTAAAAACAAGTTTAAATGATGCGCTGCGCGAATTTAATGTTGCAGTTTAGAAAGTTATTAATTTAAAAATATCGGTTATAAGAAGCGTTGCATAATTGTTTTTTTAAGATTGATTTTTGATTTTACATTTGCAATCCCTGAATAAAACCTGCCCGGGTGGCGAAATTGGTAGACGCACTGTGTTCAGGTCGCAGCGTTCGCAAGGATGTGCTGGTTCGAATCCAGTCCCGGGCACATTATAAAAGACAAACATTAATAGCAAAGTATTAATGTTTGTCATTTTTTTTGTTGTTATTTCATGTATTAATATCAAAATAAAAATGCTCTTTTATTCTTACTTAAATTGCGCGGGTGTTATATAGATTTATAAATTCAAAATAAGCACCGAAGATTAATACCTTTTTATTTATTTAATTGCATAGTAAAAGAATGGTTGTTGCGATTATTATCATTATAAAATAAAACTACTGACAAATATGAATATCAGATATGGGCATACGAATATTATTACCAAAAACTGGAAAGATTTATGTGGTTTTTATGAAGCAGTATTTAATTGCATTCCTGTTCCACCACAAAGAGATCAACAAGGATTGTGGCTTGAAAAAGCAACAGGAGTAAGCAATGCGCATTTACAAGGAATGCATTTGCGCTTGCCAGGTTATGATAATAGTGGGCCGACACTGGAAATATTTCAGTATGAAGAAATGGTTGATTGCGAGAAACCGGTGCCTAATAAAAAAGGATTTGGGCATATCGCATTTCAAACAGATGAAATCAATAAATTATTAGATTTGGCACTGGAAAAAGGTGCAAAAAAAGTCGGCGAATTATCTGAAAAATATATTGATGAAGTTGGCCTTCTTACATTTATTTATATCAGCGATCCGGATGGAAATATAATTGAATTACAGAATTGGAGTTAATAAATAAATATTATCTAACACAACTTTTTATATTTTCAAAAAACATTATTAATAAAGACAAACAATAATATTTCCTTTCGCATCTTTCTGAAATTTTAGATCATTTATTGATAAAAACGAAGCAAAAAAGTATTTCATTTACTGCTATCTTGTTATTATAAATTCAAAAAAAAATGACGCGGATTATAATAGCATTTTTCATATTCTTATTATTTCTTTCAGAAAATATTTATTCTCAAAATTCTCCGGCAGCAATGCCTGAAATAATAACAAAAAACGGAAGGCATGCTTTATTAATAGATGGCAAACCGTTTTTTATTTTAGGCGGACAGGCACATAACTCAAGCGGCTGGCCTGCATTGCTTCCCGATGTTTGGTTGTCTGTTGAACAAATGCATGCAAACACATTGGAAGTACCGGTTTACTGGGAACAGGTTGAACCGCAACAAGGCAAGTTTGATTTTTCATTAATAGATACGCTGCTTAATCAATCGCGGGAACATCAGAAACATCTTGTGCTGCTTTGGTTTGCCACTTGGAAAAATGGCAGCAATCATTACATGCCTGAATGGATGAAACGTGATGCATTAAAATATCCAAACGTCACTGGAAAAAATGGCAAGCCTGTTGATTCGCCTTCGCCAAATGTAAATGCAACAGCAGATGCAGATATAAAAGCTTTTACTGCATTAATGAAATATATAAAACATGCAGATCCGCAACATACAATTATTATGATGCAGGTTGAAAATGAAGCCGGTTCGTGGGGAAGTGTAAGAGATTATTCGCCGGCGGCTGAAAAATTGTTTAATGAAAAAGTTCCGCAAGAATTATTAATGCGTGATGTGCTCACTTCATTGCATGCTGTAAATTCTGCAGGCACATGGCTGCAGGTTTTTGGCGACAGGGCTGATGAATATTTTCAGGCATATTCTGTTGCAAAATTTATTGGCCATGTTGCCAAAGCTGGCAAGGCCGAATACAATTTGCCGATGTATGCAAATGCTGCGATAAGAGATCCGCTTTCTAACCCGAGCGCAACGAATTATGAAAGTGGCGGCCCGACTGATAATGTGATACCAATATGGAAAATAGCTGCGCCTGATCTTGATTTGGTTGCGCCGGATATTTATATTCCTGAATCTGACAAAGTAATGAAGCTGCTTGAATTGTATAACCGCGCAGACAATCCGTTGTTTGTTCCGGAAACAGCTACCAGCGCAGATAAAGTAAAATATATGTATGAAGTGCTTGCACGCGGCGGCATTGGTTTTTCACCATTTGGTATTGATAATAATGGCAATAAAAATGCATCTGAAAAGATGAATAATATTATTGAACCGTTTGCAAAAGAATATGCAATTTTTTCACCAATGATGCGAGAGCTTGCCACCTGGGCTTTTGAAGGAAAAATAAAAGCGGTGATTGAAAGTGATGATCATGCAGATCAAAAAATTAATCTTGGCAAATGGGAAGCAACGATATCTTTTGGAATAGCGGCACGAAATAATATTCAAAAAAATACGGAAGCTATTGGAAAAATAATGCTGGTGCAAATGGATGATGATAAATTTTTAGTGATTGGTTCGCATTGCCACATTACATTTAATCCCTCGGGTATTAATGCAGCAAAAGCATGGCAATATCTTAAAGTTGAAGAAGGCCAATATGAAAATGGAACATTCAAACTAACAAGAATATTAAATGGCGACGAAACGGATTGGGGCGGCCCGCGTTTAGGAACAACGCCGCGTGCATTAATGATTTCTCTTTTAACGAGATAAAATTTTCATTAATAATTTACTGCTTCGCAATTATTAATGGAGATATGGTAACATCCGAATTATAGTTCCATGTAAAAGTGCAATTGGAATTTGTAACAGTAATTTCTCCTTTATAAATTGTTCCGTTTAAAATAAATCTTAAATCAAAAACGCCATTGTTTAATCCGGAAAGAGTTATTAATGAAGTTGCCGGCGCATTGCCCGGAACTACATTAACGCATGGATTTAATGAAAGCGTTGCGAAAACAAATTCATAACCAGATGTACTATCTGGACCACTTAAATAATCAAGATGTGGATATTCATTTTCATAAGTATCTTTTGTTTGTGCAAGAAAAACCAAGCCCGTATCTGAATAAGAAATCGGCGTAAGCATAATTTGATCATTTGCATTTAACGGCGGGTGCACAAGCACATTGCATTGCGCCCACTGCCCGGAAGAATCATTATAAATACTATCTGAAACTATTACCGGCGATGAACTGCTGCCGTTTGGAATACTTTGCGTTGAATCATTATAATAATTTGCTGTAACAATATATTGTCCTGCATTAGAGAAAAGGATAACTGAGCGATTTCCTGACGAAGAAATATTTACACCATTAGATGATGGATTAACAGACCATTTTATAACTGATGCTGATGAAGTTTGATTGCTGGTAACAATAAATGGCTCACCTTTTTTTACTGATGAATTAGAAAGCGTTAATGAAACAGCTTTTGAATTGCTGCCGTTTTTTTTGCACGATTGTGCAACGATTATTAATAGGAAAAATGCAATTATTGCAAAAAATATTTTTTTCATGGATCTATTTTTTCTTTCTGACAATTACATAGATTTCTTCGTTGCATCTTTAATAAAATAAAAAACCCTTTCAATTTTGAAAGGGGCTTTTCCGTCCAGGAAAATAATCAGTTTATATAATTAACTATTGATGGCCGTCGAATTTTTAATTTTGTATCGCTGATTGATTTATTAATAATCCAACCATGTGCCGAAATGGTAAACACCTTTACATCAAGCCATTAAAAATATTGGTTGGTTTATTTTCTTCCCGTAAAAGGAATTTAATTCTTTTTATAGTAATGCCTGAGATTTTTGAAGAGAAAAACTTATTAATAATTATTTACTAATTACGAGTTTTTGAACAAAAATTTTGTTTTCGTTACTGGCTTTTAAAATATAAATGCCTTTTGACAAATTGCCGATATCAGGAATAGAAAAATAATTCAGGCCTTTTTGCGCAAAAAAGTTTTTACTTATTAATCGCCGGCCGCTGTTGTCAAAAAGTTCAAAAGCCAATTGCCCCGCATTATCCGAATTAAATTGCAGCGTTACAAAAACAGAAGCAGGATTGGGATATGCAATCAATTGGTTGCTGTTTGTATTAATAAGGTTAACAAGTAAAATATTACTGTATTCAAATTGCCCGTTTTCATCAATCATTTTTAACCTGTAAAAATCAGAACCTGATACGGGATTATGATCGATAAATTTATAAACTTGAATACCATTTTCATAACTGATATTTCCAAGGCTCACAAAATGCATTGCATCTGTGCTGCGTTCAATTTTAAAATTTGATAGGCCATTTTCGTTTGCAATTTGCCAGCGTAAATCAACTTCAGATGCATTCAATGTTGCAGAAAAATTTACAAGTGTAACCGGAAGCCCGTTACACGAAGGTATTATTGTAGAAAGCTGCGCAGAATTAATTGCCTGATTTAAAATACCAGCTGAACCAGAGAAAGAACCATATGCAATTGTGCCACCCGAAGCTGTCGATGTTCCGTGTGCCCCGGCACTAACTGAGGATGCCGCATTTACTGTAAAATTGGTATATACAACTCCACCACCGCCACCACCACCCGGGCCATGATAAGATGCACTCACCATACCTGGATTATTTGAACCACCGATACCTCCCGTTGCAGTAATTGTAATGGATGAAAGAGATGAACCGGATATTAGTAAAACACTTCCGCCAGCTCCACCACCACCGCTGCCATCATTTAATGCAGTGTTGTTTGCATCAAGTCCATTTACATTAATGATACCTGTGCCGCTAATTTTAGGACAGGTAACAATTACAATGCCGCCGCCCGCGCTTCCGCTGCTGGCAAAACCCGGGGGCGTTCCTGTAGCATTATTGCTTGTGCCCGCACCACCGCCACCGCCCATTACCAGCAACGCTGGCGATGTTTGTGAAAATGCAGCGCCCGGCTCGCCACCGACTGGTAAGTTAGAAGACCAGGAGTTTCCACCTTTGCCTCCTGCGCCGCCGTTTCCACCGCCACCACCGCCTGAGTTATCTGTATTTAAATGCTGGTAACCGTCAGTTCCCCCACCACCTGCATTTCCGGGTGCACCTTGGGCGTAACTGCCGCCGGGGTAGCCTTCTTGGGAAGATCCATTGTCGAGCAACACACCATTATTGTTTACATATCTTGGCGTTCCTGCTATTCCTTCACCTTTAGAAGCGTTGTCTGTAGCGGTTGACAGCGTTACATAATCTGTATTTGCACCATCACCGCCGCCAACTGATCGTCCACCACCGCCGCGAAAACCAGAGCCAGAAGCATTAATCGTTTGCCCGTTAAAATTTAAATTATTGTATACATCCAGCACCACAACTCCGCCAAGCGAATCATTCCAGAATGGTGGTATAATAGTAGCTCCCAGAGTAAGGTTGAGATAATATGGAACACGAATAACCTGGTAACAATAGCGCCCGTTAATGCCATAAACTGAACGCGTATAACTATTCACCAAACCTGCGTTCAACATTAATGTGCCGCCGGTTAGCGGAACGGAATTGGTTGCCATCGCGTATTCCATTTTACCCGCAACTAAACCCGTTGTTGTATAACCGTTTCCAAAGCCACCACTTACACCATCTCCATAACTATCGGAATTGGACGAATTGATTTGCGCCCCTTGCATTTGAATAATCAATACAATATCGCCGGCAGCAATGGGCGTTGTGCCATAACCAGAAGGAACTGCGCCAAGCGTGATTGAAGTTGCATTAGTGGCTGGTGAAGATTCACCAGGATAATAAGTATTTGGAAAAGCTGAAATAGTTGCATCAACAGCTACAGGACAGGATTGACCGGACACGTAAGCAGCAGAAAATAAAAAAATAATACAAAAAAAGCTAAACCGCAACGGGTAAAAAATCGGTTTCATATAATCCATCTAGAAGCTTGCAATCTAATCATTATTATTAATCGGAAAATTCCGGTAAACGATTTTATTTCGATTATGAAGAACAAATTTTTATATTGTTGTTAATCACTTTCATTTCAATATTAATAAATATTTTTTTGAAATATTTTATTGAAAGCTCTCGCATTTTTTTATATCTATATCATTAATAAAATTTCACCAACATTTTTATTGTAAAAAACTTTTTTCAAAAAAGGTTTTTAAAAAATATTAATAATCCTTAAAATTCAAAAGCATTTCAATGATTTGAAAATTTAATTTTTACAAGTTCGTTCCGCCTCTTTGTTTTTAGCATAATCATTGATTAATGAATGGTATGAAAAAATTAAGAAGGATTTTATTTGTAACTGTAATTACCGTTTTTATTATCGTTGCGGTTGTTATTATATTTATTTCCCCCATTACAAAATATTTAATTGAAAAATATGATGTGAAATATACCGGCAGGGAAATAACGCTCGACTGGGCTTACGTAAATCCTTTTACCGGTTATGTGCATTTTAAAAATCTAAAAGTTTACGAATACAAAAGCGACAGCGTCTTTTTTTCAACAAAAGGTTTGAGCATTGATTTTGGAGTGAGGAAATTTTTCTACCATACGTTCGAGATAAAAAGCCTCACATTGGATCATCCTTTTATAAAAATCATCCGCAACAAAAAGAAAATGAATCTGGATGATCTAATAGACAAATTTAGTTCCAACGATTCTACGCCTTCAAAACCATCACAAACAAAAGTTAACCTGCTTGATCTCAAAATTGTTGATGGCGAATTTCATTATGCTGATAAACAAATTCCTTTCAATTATTTTATTAAAGAAGTAAATATTGAAACGCCCGGAAGATATTGGAACCAGGATACGATTGAATTTAAATATTCTTTTTTATCCGGGCCAACAAAAGGCGCGATGGAAGGGCGCTTTAATATGAACCTGAAAACAAGTGATTATTTAATTGCAGATCGCATTACAAAATTTGATTTAAAACCGCTTGAACAATATGTAAAAGATCTCGCCAATTATGGCAGCGCGCGCGCAAACCTTGATGCAGACTTATTGGCAAAAGGAAATTTTCATAATGCACAAAACCTTGTCGCATCCGGACATATTGCTATTAATGATTTTCATTTGGGAAAAACGCCTGAAGACGATTACATGTCTTTTGAAAAACTCAAACTGGTTATTAATGAACTGAGCCCTATTCGCAATAAATATCTTTTTGATTCCATCTCGCTTATTCGCCCTTATGTAAAATATGAACGTTATGATAACAGCGATAATTTGGAAACTATGTTTGCAAAAAAAGGCGCAAGCACAAGTGGTGGAACTGGAAGTGCAGAAAAATTAAACATCCTGATCACCATTGGAAATTATATAAAAGATTTGTCGAATAATTTTTTTAGAAGTAATTATAAAGTAAATAATCTCGCGCTGCTTAATGGCGATATAAAGTTTAATGATTTTTCTTTGAGTGAAGAATTTGCAACCGGTTTGCATGGTTTGGATATTGTTGCAGATTCTATTAATAAAAACCACACGCGCGTAAATGTGTATTTAAAATCTGGCTTAAAACCTTATGGAAATATTTCTATAAAACTAAGCATCGACCCAAACGACAGTTCGTATTTCAATATCACGTACCATATTTTGAATGTGCCGATTTCAATGTTTAATCCATACACTGTTACGTACACATCTTTCCCGCTCGATCGCGGAAGCATTGAAGTTGATGGCGCTTGGAATGTTTTGGGCGGCGTTATTGATAGTAAAAATCATTTAATAATTGCTGATCCACGGCCAACAAAAAGAGTGCGTGGAAAAGATAAAAAATGGATTCCGCTTCCATTGATTTTTGCATTCATTCGCGAACGTGGCGACGTGATTGATTATGAAATACCCATTACAGGAAATTTAAAAAATCCAAAATTTCATTATCATGATGTAATAATGGATTTGATAAAAAACATTTTTGTAAAACCAGCAACAACGCCTTATCGTTTTGATGTAAAAAATACAGAGAAAGTAATTGAAAAATCCTTGCAAATAAAATGGCCGATAATGGGCAGCACGCTTGTAAAAAACCAGGATAAATTTATGTCGGAAACGGCGGATTTTTTGGCGAGCAACAAGCAAGCTTCTATAACAATCCAACCATTTGAATATACTACAAAAGAAAAAGAATACATCACTTTTTTCGAGGCAAAAAAGAAATATTATAAGCTTATTAATCACATTAATGAAGACGCATTTTCTTCAAACGATTCTGTAACCGTTACCAAACTTGCTATACGCGATAAAGGTTTTATTGCTTACTTAAACAAACAAATTCACGATACACTTTTGTTTACGTTGCAGGAAAAATGTACAAGGCTTGTTGGTGCAAAAGAAATTGCAAAAGAACTAAAACAACTACATCAAAAAAGGCAGGAAGTCTTTACATCTTATTTTAAAAAAGCGCAGGTTGAAAACCGCGTAAAAATGCAAGCTATTAAAACCACCATTCCGTTTGATGGATTTTCTTACTTTGAAATCGGCTACCAGGGCGCATTGCCGGAACCGTTATTAAAAGCTTATAGAAAAATGAATGAACTCAACAAAGAAGATCCACGAAAGAAATTTCTTAAACAACATAAAAAAGCATTGCCTTAAGTTTTATTAATGTTTGATGAATATTAATAACGATGAAAACAAATTTATTAATAACCACGCCTGGATTTTTATAAAAATCCGGGCGTGGTTATTAATAAAATAAATAAAAATTAAGAAAAACTTTTTATCGGCAACTTTTGTAATTTTATTAATGAACGATTGTTATTAATGTTTTCAAAATTGATTTTCTATAAAGTATATTTTTAGGAAATAGTTAATTGTGCAACTCCATATTTTTTGATTATTTAAATTGTCATAATGAAAAAAATCTTCGCCGTTTTATTGCTCCAGTCTTTTTTATTTTATTATAGTTTTTGCCAGGTTACTTCAATTGCAAAAGATGAAAATAAAATTATAGATGGCCATCCTTCTTGGATAATGCAGGGAAATATTTACGAGGTAAATGTGCGCCAGTTTACACTGGAAGGAACTTTTAATGCATTTGCAAAACATCTTGATCGTATAAAAGAAATGGGCGTTCAAACCATTTGGTTTATGCCAATTAATCCCATCAGCAAAACGGATAGAAAAGGTTCGCTCGGAAGTTATTATGCAGTGTCTGACTATACTTCCATTAACCCGGAATTTGGCACGCTGGAAGATTTTAAAAATATCGTTCAATTAATCCACAAAAAAGGAATGAAAGTTATTATCGACTGGGTGCCAAACCACACCGGCGCAGATAATAAATGGCTTACCGAACAACCGGATTTTTTTGTAAAAGACAGCAATGGAAAAGCTGCTGTTGCAGTTGATTGGGCAGACACTCGGCAATTGAATTATAAAAATAATGTGATGCAGGATAGCATGATTGCTGCAATGAAATATTGGATTACCAATACAGATATAGATGGCTTTCGCTGTGATGTTGCATGGAATGTGCCTGCTGTTTTTTGGCGCAAATGTATTCCGCAATTAAAAAGCATGAAAAATATTTTTATGCTTGCAGAAGGCGACAGCGCTTATCTTCCTGAAAGTGGTTTTGATGCTGTGTATCCGTGGCGCATGTTTAAAATGATGATTAAAGTTGCCGCTGGAGAAAGGCCTGCATTTGCGTTGGATAGTATCAAGCGCGACTTTGATAATATTTATCCAGCCAACACTATCAAAATGTATTTCACCAGCAACCACGATGAAAATAGCTGGAACAAAGCAGACTATGGAGTTTTTCCCGGTGATGTGCATGCGCCTTTTGCAGTGTTTACGCAAACGATGGCTGGCAGCGTTCCTTTAATATATGGCGGACAGGAAGAACCTGTGCTCAGGGCAATTCAATTTTTTGATAAAGACCCAATGGTTTTTAATAAGCTTCAGCGGGCGGCATTTTATAAAACCTTGCTTAATCTCCGCAAAAGAAATATTGCGCTTTCTCCTGACGCATCGTTTAAAAAAGTGAATGCTGGAAATGATAAATTTGTTTATGCATTTGTAAGAGAAAAAGGAAATAAAAAAGTATTGGTTGTTCTTAATTTTTCTGATAAACCGCAACCAATTATTATTAACGACAAATCATTATTTGGCAACGCACAAAATGTTTTTAAGAACGAAAAAGAAATGATTTCAAATAAAGAATGGAATTTGAAACCGTGGGGTTACGCAGTGTATGAATATGATTCCAACTAATTTTATTAATAATGATTATTCAAATGAAAAAAGGTTTGTAAAACATTTACAAACCTTTTTAATGAATAAGCTATTATAACAAGGATCGTTAGAAAACAAAAGCGGGCTTATAATTCCGGCAATTTTAAAATTTTCTCAATCTTTATTAATGCACTGCATACATGCGTTATTCACGCATGCTATATCGTATTAATAAACTATTACGAAGTAATTAAAATTACTTCACATTTTTATTAACGATACCTGCAAGGTCAAACATAGAAACCTGTGTTTTACCACCAAACAAAACTTTTAATTTTGCATCTGCATTAATCATGCGTTTATTGGTTGCATCCTGCAATTTATATTTCTTTATATAAACCCAAATACTGCGGATAATTTCTGTTCTTGGAAGTGGTTTTGACCCGATAACTTCTGCCAATGCAGGAGTTGCAGTCAGCGGCGTCATAAATGCTGCATTAGGTTTGCGCGCCGATTTTTTCTTAGCAACTTTTTTAACCGCTTTTTTAGGTGCAGCCTTTTTTGGAGCAGCTTTTTTAGCAGGTGCTTTCTTAGCTATTTTTTTTGGGGCCGCTTTTTTCTTAGCAGCTTTTTTTGCCATCGCCATGTTGGTAAATTTTAGTTACTGCAATATCATTAAAACATTAATTCAATTGCAAATTTTTTTTGCAGGTGGTGTTAATAACTGTGGCTGGCAATTTATAAAGTCAAAAAAAGCATAAAAATCTGATTAATAAACAACGATTCAATCATTAATAATTATCAGGTTTTACGGGCATGTGCATGATTATTATTAACAGCTGAGAAATCTCCAATTTTCACATTTCTCCTGTGAAAACTGATAAAAAATGTATTTATCTGGCATCATTTTTTATTCTTTTTTATTGAACTAAAAATTTTTTTTATGAAAAATAATATAACGGGCCGGGTGGAAACAACCATTAATGCACCGGTTTCAAAAGTTTGGGAAGCATTAACCAAACCAGAAATTATTAAGCAATATTTTTTTGGAACTGATACCGAAACAGACTGGAAAAAAGGAAGCCCGATTATTTACAAGGGCGAATGGCAGGGAAAAAAATACCAGGATCACGGAACTATTCTTGATATTGAAAAAAACAAATTGATAAAATATAATTACTGGAGTTCCATGTCGGGCATTGAAGACAAACCTGAAAATTGGATGGTTCTTACTTACGAACTAAAAGAAAAAAATGATAAAGTAACCGTATCAATCAAACAGGAAAATATTGCAGACGAAAAAACAAAAACACATTCTGAAGAGAACTGGAAAAAAGTTTTGGAAGGATTAAAAAAAGTAGTCGAGAAACAAAATGAGAAACAAAAAATGACTGCAAGTTTATAATAATAAAAAGAAAATCACCTGTAAAATGCAGGTGATTTTTTTATTAATACTAGTAAATATTTTAAACAAAAAATGCGCAAATCATTTTTTATAATTTATTAATAGGAACTCGTTTATTAATAATCTATTTTTTTGCAAACTGAATTCGCAAGATAATATTTGAAGCATCATCCGCAAGCAGCATTGATCCATCTTTTAAAATGGCCATTCCAACTGGCCTTCCGAATACTTCTTTCTTTTCCGGATCGGAAATAAAACCTGTTACAAAATCTTCCATTTTACCAGCAGGCATTCCATTTTTAAATGGAACAAAAACTACTTTATAACCTGCAAGTTGCGATCTGTTCCATGAGCCATGCTGGCTTACGAACGCGCCATTTTTATATTTGTCAGGAAACGACGTTCCGGTATAAAAAGTTAATCCCAGCGACGCCGTATGCGCACCAACTGCATAATCCGGAACGATTGCTTTACTCACCAAATCCAGGCGCTGGCTGTCTTTCATTCGCGGATCTAAATGATTGCCGAAATAAGAATATGGCCATCCATAAAAGCCGCCATCTTTTACTGAAGTAATATAATCAGGCACAAGTTCATCACCCAATTCATCACGTTCATTAACTGCAGCCCACAACTTTTTTGTTTCAGGATTAATCGACAAACCCGCAGGGTTGCGCAAACCGGAAGCAACTATTTTTTCACCGCTTCCATCAAGGTTTACTTCCAGCACATCTGCGCGCCGTATTTCATTTGCAATTCCATGTTCGCCAACATTACTTCCTGAACCAACAGAAATATAAATTTTATCTTTTTTATCATTCAAAATAATATTGCGCGTCCAATGATTATTGTATCCGCCAGCAGGTAAGTCTACAATTTTTTTACCTGCAGATTTTATGATTGTATCTCCCAAATGATAATCATATTCCATAAGCCCGTCGGTATTGGCAACGTAAAATTTATTACCGTTTGTTAATATTCCAAAAGGCTGGTTCAATCCTTCCAAAAAATTATATTTATGAAGCGGCGCACCATTAATGCCGCCTCGAAGCAATGTTATTCTATTCGCACTTTCACCAAGATTTTGAGATTTTCCTGCGCGCACAAATTTGGCGGCAACTTTTTTTACACCTTTCAATTCTGTATTTGCTTCGGCAATAAATACATCACCATTTTCGGCTGCATAAATAAAACGCGGGTTATAAAATCCATCAGCAAATTTGCTCACCTGGAAACCATCTGGCGCAACGGGCATTTTACCTGCTGGCCAGCCAATTACTTTGCAATATTCTTTTACTGATTTTGTTGCAAATGGCGCAGGCAGCGAATCATTATTATTAACCGAATTATTAATTTCGGTACTATCCATTGCAGGTTTATTTTTTGCAGAATTATCAGCATTATTTGCACAAGCAATAACCAGGAAAAAGAGAACGGCAGAAAAATATTTCATGTAAATTTTTTGTTTAGTTAATTCAAAATATCTGCCATGATTTATTAATACATGAATTATTATTTAATCAGAAAGGCGATTAATAAGATGTGGAATATTAACTACAATTTTTTCATGAAAAATATTTTCTTATAAAAATTTACAAGCATTAATAGAAAAGATACAAATCAAAAAAATCATTTTTAAAATCAGATTGAAACATTAATAAAACATGCTCATTATAAATTGTTATTACATTTACAACACAAATAATTTTATATGCAAAAACGATTGCTCTTCTTTTACTTTTTACTTTTTAATTTTTATTTATTATCAGCACAAGATGCATGGAAAATAAGCGCTGATAAAATTGATCCGTCAACTTATTATGGCGTTACAGTTGCGAATGGAATGATTGGAATTGTTTCTTCACCAGAACCTTTTAAAGTAAAAGATGTAGTACTTGCCGGTGCATATGATTTATACGGAAGAGGCCGCGTGAGTAATTTTCTACGCAGCTTCAATCTGCTAAACATGAAGCTGAGCGTGGATGACAGGGAAATTTCTGCAAGAGATATTTCAAACATGAAACAAGAGTTGGATATGCGCCACGCCAATTTTACAACATCGTTCGACTATGGCGATAAGGCAACAATTGCTTACACATATTATTCATTAAGGCAATTGCCTTTTACCGTATTAATGGATGTTTCCATCACTGCAAAAAAAGATATTTCTATAATTGGTTCAAGCGTTATGGAAGCGCCGGACGCATTAAAAGATGTACAAAATTATTACAACGAAATTGACAGACCGCATACATTAATAAGCTTATTAACTTCTTCTGCAAAAAGCCCGACAGGAAAATTATTAATGTGCGCATCAACTACTTTTTTATTTGTTGAACCACACGGACAAGAACCACGCGTGATACATGAAATGTGGGACAATAATATGCACCTGATGAAATTTAGTAAGAAGATTAAAGCCGGCGAAACATATCATTTTTCTATTGCCGGTTCTTCAATAACATCTGCGCATCATGATGATCCGTTAAACGAAGCGGAGCGCTTAACCATCTTTGCGAAATTGCAAGGTCGTGATCGTTTAATCATGTTTCATAATAAAGCGTGGGATGAATTGTGGAAGAGCGATATTATTATTGATGGCGATGCACAATCGCAGCAAGATGTGCACAGCATGTTATATCATATGTATTCTTTTGTTCGCGAAGGAACAGCGCAAAGCCCGTCGCCAATGGGTTTGAGCGGATTGGGTTATAACGGCCATGTTTTTTGGGATGCAGATTTATGGATGTATCCTGCAATGCTTGTGCTGCATCCTGAACTTGGAAAAGCATTTGTAGATTATCGTTTTGACAGATTGGAAGCTGCGAAAAAAAATGCTTTTGCAAATGGTTATAAAGGCGCAATGTACCCTTGGGAAAGTGCCGGAACCGGCGTTGAAGAAACACCAGTGTGGGCATTAAGCGGCCCGTTTGAACATCATATTACTGCCGATGTTGCACTTGCCGCATGGACTTATTATTGTGCAACGCAGGATAAAAACTGGCTGCGCGAAAAAGGTTATCCGATACTTTCTGCCACGGCAGATTTCTGGGCTTCTCGTGTGGAAAGAAATGGTGCGGGTCATTATGATATAAAAAATGTTGTTGCAGCAGATGAGTGGGCAGAGAATGTAGATAATAATGCATTTACAAATGCTGCTGCAAAAGCCAATTTGCAAAATGCCACGGAAGCCGCGAATCTATTGGGTTTGCAGCCCGATGCAGATTGGATGAATGTTGCGAATAATATTCCCATTATAAAATTTGCTGATGGTGTTACCAAAGAATTTGAAGCATATAATGGTGAAGGCATCAAACAGGCTGATGTAAATTTATTGGCTTATCCGTTAAAAGAAATTACAGATCAAAAACAAATAAAAAAAGATTTGAGTTATTATGAAACACGCGTACCGAATGAAGGAACGCCAGCAATGACGCAAGCTGTTTTTGCATTGTTATATGCGCGCCTCGGTGATGGTGAAAAAGCGTTTCATTTTTTTAAAGACGCATACATGCCAAATCTTAATCCGCCATTTCGTGTAATTGCAGAAACAAAAGGCGGGACAAATCCATATTTTGCAACTGGCGCGGGCGGTATTTTACAAAGTTTATTAATGGGTTTCGGTGGCTTGGAAATTACACCAAAAGGCATTGTTCAAATTAAATCAAAACTGCCGGCAAGTTGGAAAAGCTTAACACTTACGGGCATCGGTGTTGAAAAGAAAACGTATAGTGTAAAATAAATTATTTTGCATTTTTCAAACCTTTTAATAGTTAAACAAAAAATGTAAATTTAAATAAACAATATATCAGGTCTGGAATGCAAAGAAAAACTGAACAAGTATATTGATACTGCAGATGAAAAAAATAAATCAACTACTCGAAAAATATAATGCAACAAGCAAGCAACTATATTATTAGAGTTTTGTTAATAATCAAAAATTATCCGTGATGCAAACTTAAAAATTTTTCTTTTTTGATTATTTATGAAATAGAAGGTGAATCAGTAATTATTTATACGCTTCCAAATATTAATAAGCATCAGAATAAAAAATTTAGAAAATGACGAAAAAATTTACACTAAATGAATAATAAATATTAATTTGCCAATTCTTGAAAAAAGTTGCGTCCATATTACTTCTTGGAATATTAATCTTTAACTGGGTTGGTTTCCGGTTTTTTTCTTCTTACATGGAGCAAAAAGCAAATGTGCAACTTGAAGCACAGCTGGATGATAACAACTACAATGATGCAGATCTTATTTCTATAAAAGTTCCTGCGGAGCATGTTTCTTCTTATGCAAATTCAAAACAGTTTGAACGCGTTGACGGACAGGTTGAAGTAAAAGGCGTTCAATATAAATATGTAAAAATCCGCCACTTTAATGATTCGCTGGAATTGTTGTGCATCCCGAATTTGCAGGCGATGAAAGTTCAAAATGCAAAAGATGATTTTTTTAAATTAGTTAATGATTTGCAGCATACCGGCCAAAGCAAAAAAGGCGATAACCATGCTGCTTTTGCTAAAAGTTTTTCTACAGACAATTATACAATTCAGGAACTTTTCAAGTTCGTAAATTATTCTATTGCCATTTCACCAAAGTCCTTTTGCTACACAGCAAATCTTACAAACACGTTTTCCCTCACAGCGGAACAACCTCCCGAACACTGCTGATTTTCCATTTTCACAACAGTAATTAGCCTGTTATTAATCATTTCAATTTATTAAAAAGAAATGATTGGCGTTGTTAGCATTAACTCAATTTTATTATGAACAAATTTTTGGCAATTGCCTGCATGGCAATTGGTTTTGCATCCTGCAATTCAAAAAAGGATTATGAAAAAGTTTTCAATGATCCGATTTTATATTGCAAAACCGTTTACCAGTTAAATGGTGTAGTGATGGGAAATAATTTTAGCCCAATAGTTGCATCGCGCAATTATATGTATGCAAATGTTGCCGCGTATGAAGTGATGGCTGCAGGCAATCCTAAAAAATATCAATCACTTGCAGGGCAATTAAAGGAATTAAAATTTGTTCCTGCTCCAACTAAAGGATTAAAAATTGATTATGAATTTGCATCATTGCTTGCATTTTGCAAGCTCGGTGAAGCTGTAACTTTTCCTGCCGGAAGCATGAGCGATTATGTGGACAGTTTAAAAAAATTGGCAACCGATCATGGAATGCCTGACGATGTTTTTAAAAATTCTATTGAATTTAGTGATACTGTTTCTGCCGCAATAATGGCATGGAGCAAAAAAGACAATTACGCGCAAACCCGCAGTGCGCCTCAGTATACGGTGCTTGATTCACCTGGCCGTTGGGTTCCTACCCCGCCGGCTTATTCCCGCGCTGCTGAACCACACTGGAGTGAAATACGCGCCCTTGTTGTAGATAGCGTTACAGAATATTTGCCGCCGCCGGCTTATATTTTTAATGTTACAGATTCAACAAGCCCTTATTATAAAGAAGTAAAAAATAGCGAGCGTACTGTTGACAGCCTTACTACTGAACAAACTGCCATTGCAGATTTTTGGGATGATAACCCTTTTAAATTAAATGTGTCGGGGCATTTAATGTTTGGTACAAAAAAGTTTTCTCCCGGCGGGCATTGGATGAGTATTGTTGGTATTGCCGCAGAAAAATCCAAAGCGGATTTTAACACAACAGTTTGCGCTTATGCCAAAACTGCCATTGCATTGTTTGATACATTTATCCAATGCTGGAACATAAAATATAAATACAATACAGTAAGGCCGGAAACTGTGATTAATAAATATTTCGACGCGAACTGGAGGCCACATTTACAAACGCCGCCATTTCCTGAATATACTTGCGGGCATTGCTATATTTCGGCATCTGCAGCAGAAGCATTAACGAGTGTGTTCGGTGATAATTTTTCTTATACCGATACAACAGAACTTGAATTCGGGATTGATAAAAGATCATACAAATCTTTTCGTGATGCAGCTTTGGAAACAAAAGATTCCAGGTTTTATGGTGGCATCCATTATCATTATTCGGTAATAATAAGCCATGGAATGGGGAAAAAAATCGGCGAGCATATCGTTAATCATTTAACAATGAAAAAATCGTAAATCATCATACAGGTTTAAAAAAATACACTAACCAAAACATCTATTAATTATGAAAATTTTTCGACTGGTAAGGCACACATTAACGATAATGATGTTGTTATTTTTATTACATCCTGCTGCAAAAGCGCAAACAGATTTGGATGCGATTATGATGGCCAAACAAAATTTTTGTGTCGGCGCAATGTACAGCTACAACAGCTGGAAAAATTATTGGGAAGGCACTTTTAAAAGAAACAATCAGAACCTCGGAACTGTTTCTACAAAAATGTATAACCTGATGGGAACTTATGGAATCACTGATAAATTAAATGTAATTGTTAATGTTCCTTACGTGCAAACACACGCAACTGCAGGCACTTTGCACGGCATGAAAGGCTTCCAGGATTTATCTGTTTGGCTGAAATGGATGCCAATAGAAAAAGAAATTGGCAAAGGCACTTTTTCAATTTATACCATCGGTGGTTTTTCCACGCCATTGTCAAATTATATCGCAGATTTTTTACCATTATCAATCGGCATGCACAGTACAACTGTTTCCGGAAGATTAATGCTGGACTATCAGCTTGGTAATTTTTTTGCAACTGCTTCGGGAACGTATACTTATAGAAATGATATCACTATTGATCGCACTTCTTATTATACAACACAGGAAATTTTGAGTAATAAAGTGGATATGCCAAATATGCTTTCATACAATGTTCGTGCAGGTTACAGGAGCGAAAGGCTGATTGCTGAAGCTATTTTTAATCAAATGTATACCTTGGGCGGGTTCGATATCAGGAAAAATGATATGCCTTTTCCAAGCAATAAAATGAATGCATCAATGGTGGGCGTAAATTTTAAATACAATTTTAAAATGGTTCCGGGATTATCAATTGTTGCGGGTGCAAATACAACTGTTGCGGGCCGAAACGTAGGCCAGTCAACAGCTTACGAAGGATCAGTTTTTTATATTCTTGATTTTAGCAAGAAAACGAAAACAGCAAAAAAACATTCATCAAAAGAATCTTCTAAAAACTAATTTATGAAAAAATATTTTTTGTGTTTAACAGCAACAGTGGCAATTGGAATTGCATTAATGTCATGTAATAAAAACGTAACCGGAAGAACAGCAAACGAACCAATGCTGCAACCTGCAGATGTTGATGCAAATGCTGGAGCATGGAAAACAGTTTTATTATCAAGGCCTGATAGTTTTGCAGTAGCCGCACCGGTTGCAACAACTTCACCATTATACCTTGCAGATTTATATGAAATAAAAGGTTATCAAAAAAACCTTTCATCAGTAGATGAAGACCAGATAAAATATTGGGGCGCTGGCGGCGTATTCAGGTGGAATGAAATTATGCGCGGGCTTGTTGCAAAATATAATATCGCTCCATATCAGCTTGCAAATGGAACGTATCCAATTCCAAGTTCAACAAACCCATTTGCATATCCGTTATTTCCATTTTCAAATCCACCATATGCAAGCCGCGCTTATGCTTATGTAAGTGCTGCGCAATATGATGCATTAATCGCTTGCTGGCATTATAAATATTTATACAACAGGCCGGCGCCATATAAAAATGATTCAACCATACAAGCAAAAGTAACAAAAACCAATATGCCTTCTTACCCTTCTGAAGCAGCAGTGTTGGCGGGCGTTACAGCGGAAATGATGAAATTATTTTTTCCAGATGAAATTGGAAATATTAATGCTTTATTACAACAGCAGGAATTGGCAGCAATGAAATCCGGCGCAGCTGCAAGAAGCGATATAACCGCAGGCGAAGCATTGGGAAGACAAGTGGCAGAACTGTTTATTGCACGCGGCCGCGCAGACAAAGCCGGTGCTGCAGTTGGCACACCAGCCATCTGGGCAAATTTTGTAACCACTACACAAGCCGCAGGAAACACGCCTTGGTTTAGTTTAGAAACACCGGCACGACCTCCAATGTTGCCATTGTTTGGAAAAGTAATTCCATTTTTATTTGATACCAATACAGTAAAAACTTTGCGCCCGGGCCCACCGCCGTCTGCAACAAGTGCAGACATGACACAGCAAACACAATTGGTTTATTCACAAATTAAAAACCCAACACGCGATCAAATGCGCATCGTTCAATTTTGGGCTGATGGCATTGGGACATATACTCCGCCGGGACATTGGAACGCAATTGCAGCAGAAGATTTTATTACACAAAATTTTAGCGAAGTAAGATGGGCACGCAATATAGCGCTGCTAAATATGTCATTAATGGATGCAGGAATTTGTTGCTGGGATACAAAATATTTTTATTTTAATCCACGCCCTTCGCAATTGGATCCTTCAATAAAAACATTAACAGGCGTTCCTAATTTTCCGTCATACATATCAGGCCACTCAACTTTTAGTGAAGCAGCGGCAACTATTCTTGGCCACATCATTCCTGCAAATGCATCGAAGTATGAAGCAATGTCGCAAGAAGCAGCAAAATCAAGATTTATCTCCGGTATACATACACAAATTGATTGTAGTGCAGGGTTAACCGTTGGACAAAATGTTGGCAATTATGCCATTCAGCGCGCAAAAATTGATGGCGCAGAATAAAGTTTATGGTTTAAGCAATAAGCAGTAATTCCCCGCTATTCTTAGCGGGGATGCTTTTTAAAATTTTTGATTTTTATTTTAATAAGAAAAAAAGTAAAAATTTTTTTAAATATTTCAACGAGAAAATAAAGTTGATTAATAAAATCAACGCTATTAATAAAAGAATAAGACATGTTTTCAATCACCCGCGAACAAAAAATACATTACACATTGCGTATCGCAATAGCAATGTGTTTTATCGGCCATGGTGCATTTGGAATTATTACAAAACCAATTTGGGTAAATTATTTTGCGGTGTTTGGCATTGGCCATGATATGGCTTATCGTTTAATGCCGGTGCTTGGTTCGTTTGATATTTTTTGCGGATTAATAATGTTGGTTTTTCCAATCCGTGCAATCCCGCTGTGGTTGGTAGTTTGGGGAGTTTTAACAGCATCGCTTCGCCCGTTATCCGGCGAACCGTTTGCTGAATTAATTGAACGTGCAGGAAATTTCGGAGCGCCACTTGCATTATTAATAACGAGCGGCGGCATTCAAAAAAACCTAAAAAATTTATTTATACCAATCAATCCGAATGTAACAGTTGATGAAAAAACTTATGCAAGATTATTTTTGTGTTTGCGCATTGTTGTTTTTTTATTACTCGCCGGACATGGCTGGTTAAATTTAATTGAGAAGAAAGGATTAATAAACCAATATAAAACACTTGGGTTTTCAGACCCGTTAATCATTGCAAAAGCAATTGGCATTTTTGAAATCATTTCTGCATTTGCAGTATTAATAAAACCATTTCGCCCAATGATTTTAGGATTAATCATTTGGAAAATCGCCAGCGAATTTTTCTATCCGCATTATGAATTATTTGAATGGGTAGAACGCGGCGGAAGTTATGGTTCACTCCTGGCATTATGGTTTTTATTAGATACAAACTCATCATTAATAGAAAATAAAATATTCAAACAAAAATTTCAGTCAGTATAAAAATATACAAACAACTTTTTATGGTTTAAGCAATAAAGCCTTGTCACCCCGCGATTCTTCGCGGGGTTGCTTTTTTGAAGTATGATTTTTATTTTCTATTTTCACCGAATATTTTAATCATTAAATCAACCCCCATTATGAAATTGCTCAAATTCGTACTGCCAGGTTTTCTGGCAATTCTCGCTTTTATTTCTTTCAGTACATCCATTACAAGTTGCTCTAAAAAAACTGTTACAGTTCATGACACAACAACTATAATTGTAAGGGACACCGTTACAATTCAGGACACTGTTGTTATTAATGACACATTAGGAAATTTATCTGATGGTTTAGTAGCTTATTATAATTTTAATAATGGCAATTTAAACGATAGTAGTGGCAACGGTAACAATATAACTTTTAACAATGCAACCTTAACTGCCGATCGTTTTGGTAATGCAAACAATGCTTATTTGTTTGATGGAAGCACAAGTTATATGGAAATAAAAAACAGTACCAGCCTTAATCCGACAAACAATATAACAATTTATGCAATTGTGAAAGTTTATGGCTTTAATGAAGCATCATGCCATGGTAATCAAATATTATCGAAAGGTTATCCATATAATACAAATGGTTTTTACAATCTCGCATTTTTTGCAGCAAATAATGGTATTGGAGGTTGCAGTCCAACTGTAGACACAACTCAGGAACTATTTGATGGTAGTTATGGAGATGATAATCCGCAAGGATCAAATGCCGGTGTTGCTGGAAACTCAACAGCAGATAGCATTTGGGTTCAAAAATATCAGTGGTACACACTTGTATATACATATGACGGAGCTACAGCAAAATTTTATGTAAATGGAGCTTTAGCAAAAAAAATAGATTATCCATCAGGAATTCCTTTTACTCCTAATTCTAATGATTTATTTATTGGCAAACATGAAAACCCTGCGTTTCCATATTTCTTTAATGGCGTAATTGATGAAGTGAGGATTTATAATAAAGCAATTACCGATCAGCAAGTTGGTTATTTAAGTATTTTGAAAGACAAATATTTGAAATTTAAAGGCAAATTGATCTATTAATAATTTTTAAATAAAATAGAAAAGCCACACAATTTTGTGTGGCTTTTCTATTTTATTTAAAAGAGTGTTTATAATCTAATCCATTATTTACATTTGCACAAAATCATTGTATGATTAATGTTTTTGCAAAAGGTGCAAATTATATTGCAGGCAAATTTTTACAAAAGAAAAATATTTTTATCAGTAGCTCTTTAGGATTATTACAACGAAAAAGAACGCTTGATAAAAATTATTTTGATTACGTTCGCCTTGCAACGCTTGAATTAATAAGCTATGAAATTAATAATAAAAAACTAGCAGGCAATACAGCAGAATTAGGTGTTTATAAAGGCAAATTTGCAAGATATATAAACCAATATTTTCCTGAAAGGTCACTCTATCTTTTCGATACATTCGAAGGATTTGATAACAGAGATGTTATCAGCGAAACAAAAAATAAATTCTCATCTGGTGAACAGGATTTTTCCGATACATCTGTTGAAGGTGTTTTAAAAGTAATGCCTTTTCCAAATAAATGTATTCCGGTAAAAGGCTTTTTTCCAGAGTCTGCAAAAAACATTAATGATCAATTTGTATTCGTAAGTTTAGATGCAGATTTGTACGAGCCGATTTATAACGGCCTCCAATTTTTTTATGATAAACTAGTTAATGGCGGTTACATATTTATACACGATTTTAACAACGACAATTATAAAGGTGCCAGAAAAGCTGTCGAACAATTTTGTTCTGAGAAAAAAATAAATTATCTGCCAATACCCGACTTTGGTGGTTCTGCGGTTATTATTAAATAAAAATTCTTTCCGCAATAAAATTAAAATCACATTCAGTTAGTCTGCATCTTTGCAAAAAAAACCACATGCAAAAAATTTTTGCGGCTTGTTTATTATTTGTTTTATTTTCCGGCTGCGCGCTTAATAATGTTTCTGAAGATAAAAGTTTAAAAAAATATTTTGATGATGCGCATGTAACCGGCAGCTTCGGTTTGTTTGATAATGGCCAGGGAAATTTCACCATTTATAATCTCAAACGTTATCGCGACAGCTCCTACACGCCTGCTTCTACTTTTAAAATTGTGAACTCATTAATCGGGATACAAACCGGCGTTATTAAAGATGAAAATATGGTCATCAAATGGGATGGCATAAAACGCAGCCAGGAAGAATGGAACAAAGATTTAACGATGGCCGAAGCGTTTAAAGTTTCGTCCGTTCCGTATTACCAGGAAGTTGCGCGGCGCATTGGACGAGACACGATGCAGCGCTGGATTGATTCTTTGCATTATGGAAATAAAAATACCAGCGGCCCGATAGATTCTTTCTGGCTGAATAATCATCTAAAAATTACTGCTGATGAAGAATTGGGTTTGGTAAAAAAATTATATTTTGATCAGTTGCCTTTTTATCAGCGCACGCAGGAAATTGTTCGCGGTGTAATGCTGCGCGAAAATAATGCAAACTATAAACTGAGTTATAAAACCGGTTGGGGAAACACGGAAAATGGAAATGAACTCGGATGGATTGTTGGCTGGATAGAAGAAAATAAACACCCTTATTTTTTTGTTTTGAATATAGAATCGCCCGATAAAAAAATTGACATGCGGAATGTGCGCATGAATATTTTAAAAAACATATTAAAGCAACTCGGTTTCTTCGAAGGAAAAAGATAAAATTGATTTATGAATTGTGATGTGTGATTTATGATTTCTTGTTTTTCATTTTCACATTTCCACATTTTCAAATTTATAAATTTAAAAATTTAAAATTATTATTGTCCGATCTTTTAGTTTATTAATGATCTTCATTGGCGTCGCACACTTGTACTTTTAGTTCTTCATTCACCAAAGTATATTAAGTAAAAAACAAAAAGTAAAAAGTAAAACTTCTTTGTGCAACTTTGTGTTGTTCTTTGTGAGCTTTGTGGTAAAATTTATTATTAATAAAAACGTGAATGTGCAAATTGGTGAAATGACAAATGCAAATTTTCAATAAATTTTTCGGATTAATAATGCAAAACGAATTGCATGCAAAAGCTCATTAATAATCAAAAGCACAAGTGTGCGACGCCAATGAAGCTTAATTGAAAGTCAAATGCTAAGTACAAAAAAGTTGACAGTTTGCAGATGACAGTTGACAGAATAAGTTTGAAGTTATAGTTTGATGTTTAATTTTTTTTAACCTTTATTTTTTTGTTTTACAATCATCAAATTATCGCATTGAACTATTGAGCCATTTTCAAATTTTCAAATTGGCAAATTTTCAAATTCTCAAAAACTATATTGGCTTTCTTTTTGCAAGTGTAGTTCGGTATCTTGCAAAATAATCGTGCAACAAAAACCGTTTTATTAACTGATGCGTTTTGAAAATAATTTATATCTTTTTGGGCTCGCGGCAATTCCTTTTATGGTTATGTTTTTTATTTTTATTCTTCAATGGAAAAAAAGAACAGCCAGCAAAATTGGTGATGCACGATTGGTGAAACAACTTGTAAAAAATTATTCGCCGTTAAAATTTACACTCAAATTTATTATTATAGTTCTTGCATTTGCAGGCATTATTCTTGGCGCGGCAAATTATCAACGGCCGGGTTCGTTACAAAATGTAAACAGGCAAGGCGTTGATGTAATGCTTGTGCTTGATGTGAGCAAAAGCATGCTGGCAGAAGATATTAAGCCAAGCAGGCTTGAACGCGCAAAACAATTGCTGACAAGATTATTTGATAAATTACCAAATGATCGTTTGGGCATTGTGTTATTTGCGGGAAGATCTTATTTGCAAATGCCATTAACGATTGATCACAGCGCGGCAAAAATGTATGTACACGATGCAAGCCCGGATGCAGTGCCAACGCAGGGAACGGTGATTGCAGATGCATTGCGCATGGCGAATGGATCTTTCAATAGTAAAGAAAGAAAATATAAATCGATTGTATTAATATCTGATGGTGAAGATCATGATCCGGATGCTTTGAAAGTTGCAAAAGAATTGGCAAATGATGGCGTGATGATTAATACAGTTGGTATTGGTTCGCCAGATGGCTCGCCGATTATTGATCCGGTTAGCAAAGAAGTAAAAAAAGATGAGAACGGGCAAACTGTTATTTCAAAATTAAACGAAGCGGAATTGCAACAACTGAGTGATGCAAGCAATGGCATTTATATACGGCTCGATAATATGGAAGATGCATTAATCACTTTATCGCAGCAGCTCGACAGTATCGAAAAAAAATCATTAACGGATGCTGAATTTATAGATTACATCAGTTATTTTCAATGGTTTTTGGGCGCGGCATTATTGCTTTTATTAATAGAATTTATTTTACCTGAAAGAAAATTAAAAACAGCTTGAAAAAATTTGTTTGCATATTAATGGCTTTTGTTTTTTTTATTAATACAAATTCGTTTGCGCAAAATGAAAATGCATTAATAAGAAAAGGAAATAAATTATATAAAGAAAAACAGTTTGATCAATCGATGCTGCAATATCAAAAAGCAATTGAAAAATCGCCGGATGATCCGACATCAAATTATAATTTGGGCAATGTGCAGTTTCGCAAAAACAGTTATGAAGATGCAGCGAAATCTTATCAGTCAACGATTGATCATTCAACTGATAATTCAATAAAAGAAAATGCGTCATACAACCAGGGCGTTGCATTAATCAAACAAAAAAAATTAGAAGAGAGTATTAATGCCTGGAAAAATTCATTGAAGATTAATCCCAACGATTTGGATGCGCGCGAAAATTTGCAAAAGGCAATGCAGGAATTAAAAAGTAAAACCCCGCCTCCGCCACCGCAAAAAAAAGATGATAAAAAAGATCAGAACAAAAAGGACCAGGATAAAAAACAAGATCCGCAAAAAAATAAAGATCAGCAGCAACAACAACAACCACAAAGCAAGCTTACAAAAAAGCAGGTTGATCAATTATTAAAAGCATTGCAGCAGCGCGAAAATGAAGCGCAGGAAAAAATGAACCAAAATAAAGTAAAATCATTATCTCAGCCGGATAAGGATTGGTAAATTGATAATTTAGTAAAATAACCTCTCCGTTTTCTTCGTTACTTTTGCAGATAATTATAATCTACAAAAGAACTATGCAACTTTATTGCAATTCACTTACAAATTACAGCCGCTTAAAAACTATTGAAGTTAAAGTGGGCGATTTGCTGCTCGGTAATTTTCATCCGATTCGCGTGCAAACCATGACTACCACTGATTCTATGGATACAATGGCAACTGTTGAGCAATCTATCCGTTGCATTGAAGCTGGTGCTGAATTGATCCGCATTACTGCGCCAAGTAAAAATGAAGCTGAAAATTTATTAAATATAAAAAACGAATTGCGCAAACGAGGTTATAAAACGCCGTTGGTTGCAGATATTCATTTTACGCCAAACGCTGCAGAAATTGCTGCGCGCATTGTTGAGAAAGTAAGGATTAATCCGGGCAATTATATCGACAAAAAAAAGTTTGAATTTATAAATTATACCGATGCAGAATACAATGAAGAAATGGAACGCATCAATGATCGTTTTTCTCCATTAATAAAAATTTGTAAAGAGTATGGAACTGCCATGCGCATCGGAACAAATCACGGTTCATTAAGCGATCGTATTATGAGCCGCTATGGCGATTCTCCTATGGGAATGGTGGAAAGTGCGATGGAATTTTTGCGCGTTGCGCGGAATGAAAGTTATCACAACATTGTGTTAAGTATGAAATCCAGCAACCCGCTTGTAATGGTTGAAGCATATCGTTTATTAATACAAAAAATGGATGATGAATTCGGCGAATGTTATCCATTGCACCTTGGTGTTACAGAAGCTGGCGATGGCGAAGATGGAAGAATAAAATCTGCCATTGGCATTGGTTCATTAATGGAAGATGGAATTGGAGATACAATAAGAGTTTCATTAACGGAAGATCCGGAATTTGAAGTTCCTGTTTGTATTGATCTTGTAAAACGATATGATAAGAGAAATAAGTTGACAGATTACAATAAACAGTTGACAGAAAATAAAATTATTATTAATGAACCATCAAGCGCAGTATGTCAACCGAAAACTATTACCACTCCTATTCAGCCAATAGAAAAAATTCCATATTCGCCTTTTGAATATAAAAGAAGGCAAAGTTTACCAGTTACAAATATTGGTGGCAAATATGTGCCAGTTGTAATTGCAGATTTTATGGAAGCGAAAAGTATTAATCACAACGATTTAAAGTCTGCCGGCTATACATACGACGAACAAACAGATAAATGGAATATAAGTGATGGCGCTGCGGATTATTTATACACTGCAAAAAAAATTCTTGATTTCAATTTGCCTGGCACGCTGAAAGTAATTTGCAACCATGATGTGTGGTTGAATGCAATTGATAAAGAAAAATATTATCCGTTATTTAATGCGCAGGAATATATTTCTGCCGATAAAAAATCGGATGTGTTGAATTTTATTTCTATAGATACAGATGATGATGCTTCATACAATTTTATTAATAACATTGCGCATGATGATAAAATTGTTTTAACAATTTGGTCTTTGCATGCGCATGCAATGCCTTCTATACGCAGGTTTATAATGGAATTGATGAATAGAAATATTCAATGCCCGGTGATACTTGTTGTTGAAAGTTATGACACAACTATTGACGAACAACTCATTCATTTTTCTACAGAAGCCGGCGCATTATTTTTAGAAGGCATGGGCGATGGCATTTGGCTGATTAATAATCCATCACTTATTATTAATGCAAAAGTTAGTGGAAGAACGTATCTCGAAACAAAAAATAACCAGCAATTTCTTAATAATACTTCATTCTCAATTTTGCAGGCAACGCGAACCAGAATTTCAAAAACAGAATATATTTCCTGCCCATCTTGCGGAAGGACTTTGTTTGATTTGCAGGAAACAACTGCCAAAATAAGATCCGTAACCAATCATTTGAAAGGCGTGAAAATTGCCATAATGGGTTGCATTGTAAATGGGCCCGGAGAAATGGCTGATGCAGATTTTGGTTATGTTGGAAGCGGCCCGGGAAAAATAACTTTATACAAAGGCAAAGATGTTGTGAAGCGAAGTGTGAGCAGCGATATTGCTGTTGATGAACTTATTAATCTGTTGAAAGAAAGTGATGCATGGATTGAACCATCATAAAATGCAATCAAATTATTTATTAATAATTTTTTCTCTCTTAAAAATTTTATGCGTTTTTCAATTCATCACAAACAAAATAATTTAGATGTAGTTGTTCTGCAAGATTCTTTAACAAAGACAGAAGCCGCTGTGCTGCCGGCTTTCGGCGCTTTATTGCACGAGTTTAGTTTATTAATAAATAATAATCTTATTAATATTATTGATAATTATGAAAGCGCGGAAAATATAAAAAACGAATTGTCTGTAAATTTTAAAAGTGCTAAGCTCTCTCCTTTTGCTTGCAGAATTCCCGAAGGAAAATATTCTTTTAATAAAAATGATTTTGAGTTTCAAACAAAATTTATGGATGGTTCGGCCATTCATGGTTTGTTGTACAATAAAAAATTTTTATTAATAAATGAATTTGCAAATGATGAAAAAGCAACCATCACTTTGCAATATGATTATAAAAAAGATGATGCTGGTTATCCATACAATTACCGTTGCGAAGTTGAATATGTTTTAAGCATTAATAATTCATTACAAATAAAAACAACGGTTTATAATTTAAGCGAAACAATAATTCCGATTGCAGATGGCTGGCATCCGTATTTTAAATTAGGTGGAAAAATTGATGATTGGTTGTTGCAATTTAACGCAGAAAGTATTTTAGAATTTAATAATAAATTAATCCCGACAGGAAAATTATTAACCTATAATAAATTTGCTGAACCACGATTAATCCGAGACACGGAACTAGATAATTGTTTCTTACTTAATAAAAATATCAGCGGCGCAGCATGCACGCTTATTAATCCTTTAAATAAAATATCGTTGTCTTTTTTTCCTGATAAAAATTATCCTTACCTGCAAATTTTTACGCCGCCAAACCGCGCCAGCATTGCGATTGAGAATTTAAGTGCAGCGCCTGATGCATTCAACAACAAAATGGGCTTAACCTTGTTATCTGCAAATAGTTCACAAAGTTTTACAGTAATTTACCAAACCGGCATTCTGTAAAAACAGTATCTTGCCAAATAATAATTTAACTTATAAAAAATGAAACTGATAAAATTTTTATTGCCTGTTGCGTTTATATTTTGCCTTACAGGTTGCGTTGAAATTAATGAACAGATTGATATAAAACCAAACGGCAGCGGGCAATGGGTTACAAAGATGGATATGAGCCAGTTGCTTGACATGATGCAAACCTATATGGGCAAAGATGAAATGGACAAACAATTGCCTTCAAAAAAAATGGATACAACTATTTTATTTAAAACTTTTGTTGATACATCAACAAGTATTTCTCCTGAAAAGAAAGCGCTTTTGAGAGATGGAAAAATCGGGATGAAATTAAATATGGATGAAAAAATTTTTAAAACAGAAATGAATTTTCCGTTTACGAGTTTAAATAATTTACAAAAATTATATACATCACTTGGCGATGGTTCTATTGGCACAACTGATTTATTAAAAGGATTAACAGCCGGAAAAGCAGACAGCGCAAGCCCTGTAGGCAATATGCAAAGCCCGGACATTACGCAGTTTAATAACATTTATGATTTTAAAAGTAAAGATGGTTTTATTTCGCGCAAAGTAAACCAGGAAAAACTGAAAGCATTATTAGATAATCCGCAACTGAGCCAAATGAAAGATGCAGGAAATATGGGCGTTGAAATTCCGTATACCATTGTAATTAATTTACCACGCGCTGTTAAAAAAGTTGACAATCCGCTTGCAGCAATTTCTACTGATAAAAAAACAGTTACTATAAAATACAACTTAATAGAAATGCTGAACACACCACAGAAGTTTGAATATTCAATTGAGTATTAATAAAAATATTTTTACAATCATTATTATAAAAATGCTATCAGCAAAAAAGTTGATAGCATTTTTATTTTCATTAATAATTTCTGGTAAGTTTTTTAATTAAAAATGTATTTTTAAAATATGATACAAACAGATTTTTTGGTTATCGGTTCAGGCATTGCAGGTTTGAGTTATGCATTAAAAGTTGCGCAGCATAATCCTGATAAAAAAATATTGGTCATAACAAAAACGCAAGCTGATGAAACCAATACAAAGTACGCCCAGGGCGGCATTGCGGGCGTTACAGATTTGGAACATGATAGTTATGAAAAACATATTCAGGATACATTAATAGCCGGCGATGGATTATGCAACCCTAAAACTGTGGAGATAGTTGTGAAAGAAGGCCCCGAACGCATTAATGAAATTATTGAATGGGGAACACAGTTTGATAAAGATCCCGATGGCGATTATAAATTGGGAAGAGAAGGCGGCCACTCTGAATTCAGGATTCTTCATCACAAAGATGTTACTGGAAAAGAAATTGAACGTGCGTTGTTGGAAACAGTTGCACGGCAAAAAAATATTGAGTTTGTAAAACATTGTTTTGTTGTTGATATTATTACGCAGCATCATTTGGGTTATCTTATAACAAAGTCAACACCTGATATTGAATGCTACGGTGTGTATGCTTTGGATTTGCATACGCAAAAAATTATAAAAATTCTTTCTCGCATTACCTTGTTTGCAACTGGTGGAAACGGGCAAGTTTACAGAACGACTACCAATCCAAAAATCGCAACAGGCGATGGTGTTGCAATGGTTTACCGCGCAAAAGGCCGCATAGAAAATATGGAGTTTATACAATTTCATCCAACAGCTTTGTATGAACCTGGCATCAGTCCATCTTTTTTAATAACAGAAGCAGTGCGTGGCGATGGCGGAATTTTGCGCAATAAAAATGGCGAAGCTTTCATGGAAAAATATGATGAAAGAAAAGACCTCGCGCCGCGCGACATTGTTGCGCGCGCCATCGATAGTGAAATGAAAAAAGAAGGAGTTGAAAATATTTATCTCGATTGCAGGCACATGAACATTGAAAAATTTATCGAACATTTTCCAAACATTTATGAGAAATGTAAATCAATAGGAATTGATGTCGCAAAGAATATGATACCAGTTGCGCCCGCCGCGCATTATAGTTGTGGTGGAATTAAAACAGATGAATTTGGCCGCACTTCCATAAAAAATTTATATGCCTGCGGCGAATGTTCTTCAACAGGTTTGCATGGTGCAAATCGTTTGGCAAGCAATTCTTTATTGGAAGCTTTGGTATTCAGCCATCGTTGTTACTTAGACGCAGTGCGGGTTGTAGCGGATATAAGTTTTAATGAAAACGTGCCCGACTGGAATGCAGAAGGCACAACGCAACCGCGTGAAATGATATTAATAACACAAAGTATAAAAGAATTGCAGTTATTAATGAGCGATTATGTTGGCATCGTTCGAACAAACGTGCGCCTGCAAAGAGCAATGAAACGCCTTGATATTTTGCATGAAGAAATTGAAAATTTATACGAAACAACTGCCGTATCGCCACAACTTGCAGAAGCAAGAAATTTAATTACCGTTGGTTATTTAATTGTAAGAAGCGCGCAGTTCCGCAAAGAAAGCCGCGGCCTTCATTTTAATACAGATTATCCGTTTAAGAGCGAGCTGTTGCAAAATATTGTTTTGTAAATTTTATTTTATTAATAAAGCTGTTATAAAATTTATATAGCTTTATTAATAAAAATTTGTTGACGCATTTTTTACCAAAAAAATATTTTGTACCAAGCATTAATATTTCAATTAAGCATCGTTGCGTCGCACACTTGTACTTTTAGTTCTTTATTGAACAATTTTATCTCGTAATCACCAACGTTCCTTTCAGCGCATATACTTCACCAGTATCGCATTGTAACTCGGCGATGTATACATACGCACCTGTAGATACCGGGCTTCCTTTAAAATTGCCGTCCCATCCTGCAGTGCGATCGTCAATATTAATATTCGTCCTTTCAAAAACCATTTGTCCCCAACGGCTAAAAACGCGCAGTGATTTTATAGTTTTTATTCCTTTTCCTTTTATATAAAATACATCATTATTGCCGTCATTATTCGGGCTGAAAACACTTGGCACATATACGCGATCTTCAGCACAAACTAATTTTATAATAACCGTATCAGATGCTGCGCAACCGTAAATATTTTTTCCCGTAACTATATAAGTTATATCACTTCGCGGCGTGCTGACTGGCGATTCACAATCTGTGCAACTTAAATAATCAACAGGCAACCAGCTCCATTGCGTTACATCCACACTGCCGGTTGCACCAAGCTGAACTGTAGACCCAGTAAGGGTTTGCACATCTGCGCCTGCATTAACAGTTGGCAACGGTTCAATATTTATATGCACCGTTTCTGTATCAGTAAAGCATTGATATGCATCATAACCAACAACAGTAAATGAAGTTGGCGATTGCGGCAACGCTACAGGATTTGCAATTTGTGTATTATTTAATCCATCACCACTAATCCAATTATATGTATTTGCACCGGTTGCGGCCAACATAATATTGCTGCCTTTGCAAACAAAAGTATCGGCAGGAATTTTTACTTTAAAAGGTTGTGCAACTGCAATCACAGATGAATCAGTTGCTGAACAACCAAAGCTCGTTGTTGATTGAACAATGTATGTTGTATTAATGACAGGCGATGCAACAGGTGATGCGATTGTATTATTATCAAGTGTTTTTGATGGTGACCATAAATAATTTGCACCATCATTTGCATTCAATTGAATTGTTTTTCCTAAACAAATAACGGCTTGCTTTGGCGTTACATTAATAGTTGGATTCGGATGAACAGTGAGCATGTTAACAGCCGTATCATAGCAACCGGAATGATTAATGATTAATAAGATTTTATAATCGCCGGCAGTATTAAATATTTGTGGTGATGGATTTTGCACGGCCGCATTATTTCCATTATTAAAAATCCATTGCCATTGAATATTGTCCGTTAAACTCGCGCTGCCATTGAATTGTGCCGATCCATTCTGGCAAATTTCTAACGGGCCATTAATAGAAGCTTTTGCAGATTTATAAACGGTAATTGTTTGTGATGCTTGCTTTGCACAACCATATGGCGAAGTAACATTGAAAGTAATTGTATACGTACCGGAATTTTTATAAGTAAAAATTGCGTTCTTAATGTTAGAAGTATCTGCAACATTTCCTGTTCCAAAATCCCAGTGATATATTAATGTTTGCTGTGCCTGATCTGCCGCAACACTTACGACTTGTGGTTTTAAAAATATTTGTGCAGAATCGCAAAGATGATCAGGCAAACCTTTGATTGCAATAAAAAGGCTGTCGACAACAACTTTAATCACAGAATCATTCAGCGCGCTGCAACCGTTGCTGTCACTCACTATTAATGAAGGTTCGTAAACACCTGCAGTTAAAAATTGATGCACTGAAAACGTATCTTTTGATTGCGCAACAGTTCCATCTCCAAAATCCCAGTTAAAAGAATTTCCTTTTTCTGCTGTTAAAGCACTTAAGGTTACCAATTGTGATGTGCAACCAAAATATGGATTTGCTTTTATTTTTGCTGATGGCGCTTTTACAATAATTGAATCAACAGTTGTATCAACGGTATTATTATATCCATAACCATATAAAGTTATTTTATAGGTTCCTGCTTTATAATAAGTGTGGCTTGGATTATTTTGATTATCTGCTTTGCTTCCGTCACCAAAATCCCATGCAACGGTATTTGCATTCGCTGATGTATTTGTAAGCTGTACAATCACCGGTGGGCAATCAGCAGAAGTAATAAAAGATTTGTTGAAAGAAAATGCAGTATTAATAATTTTTACATTAATAATTTGTGTTGATGTATCAATGCAATGTGTTACAGGATTGCTTGCAATTAATTTCACGGTATAAGTTCCGGTGCTTGAAAAAATATGTTGTGGTGAAAAATCTGTTGATGAATTCCCATCACCAAAAAGCCATTTGTATTGCGTGTTGCCATCTCCAAAATCATTGGTATTATTATAAAATGAAACTGACGTATTTGGAGTTACGTTGGTTGGATTGTAAGTAAATAAAGATTTTGGCCCACTTGGATAAACAAAGTTGTTTGTGTACAAAGATGTTTCGTCCGAGCATCCGTCTGCATCGGTAACTGTTAGTTGCGGATAAAAACCACCGGGCACAGGATATTTATGATACTCGGTACTGCTTTTATTTTCATCAGCAAAAGTATTATCACCAAAAATCCAATGCCATGTTTTAATTGGTGAACTGTTTCCTGCAACAGAAGTATCCTGCAGAATAACTGGATACGCGTAGCAAGGGCTTCCTTCAACTATTTTAAAACCAGCTTTTGGCCCGTGAATTTTTACCGGAATATAATTGGATGTATCATTACACCCAAAATAATATGAAGTTGTAATAACCCGAATATCACTTTTCAACCTGTCTAATCCGCTCAATGTAAATTGGCCTGAATTGTATAAGTAAGAATTATAATTGCTAACCGTGAAGTAACCATTATAATTTGTAGTGTCTCCGTATTGCGCTTTTGAAGGATAATAATAACCAGAATAATATCCATATGGATAAGGATTGGTTTGCATATTGGCTACTGTAATATTCAGTACATCATTGGCACATATACTTGCTGTTGTTGCGGAGAGAATTGGTTTTTGTTTTAAAAGAACATAAATAGTTGTTGAATCTTTTACAATACACTGGCCATTGGTGGCGCTTAATATAATTTTATATGTTCCGGTAGATGAATAGTTATGCAAAACAGTATCCTGAAACGAGGTAAATGATTGTGCATTTCCATCACCAAAATCCCATTTCCAGGTATTTGTATATTTAGAATTTTCTGTAAATTTTACAAGGCCACGGTTGCCATCGCAGGTATTAATTTCGTTACTAATTTTTGGAAACGGTGGCAACACTTTTACATAATTCAATTTTGTTACTGTATCTGCACATGCACTGTTTCCATTAATAACTATAAGTTTTATGGTATACGTTCCTGAATCAGAATACTGAACCGTTGGCGTTGGGCCACTTGAATATGCATAAGCATTACCGCCAAAATCCCAATACCATGCAGAAATTGGCCCAATTGATTTATCAGAAAAAATAGTTGGCATATTGCCGCAAATTGTTGGCGTTACGGAAAAATCTGCATGCGGCCTTTTATAAACCTGCACAGAATTATATTGCGCGCTCCCAGTGCAACCACCTTTTGTAACATAACTTAATGTAACAATATAATTACCGGGCTTGCTATAAAAATGTGATGGCATTTGCGCGGTAGATGTGCTGCCATCACCAAAATCCCACTTGTAACTTGCAATTGAATCTTTAACTGAATAAGCTGAAAACCCAATTCGCAAAGTGTCGCAGCTTGTATAATAATACGACCAGTCTGTAACTTGTATTGAAACAAATGTGTTAAGAATATTTACATTCTGAGATTCGGTTGAAGTGCAACCTGCTGCATTAGTAACTGTAAGAATTACATTATCAGATTCCTGGTTGGCAAAAAAATAATTTGCATTTGGCTGGCCCGTTGAAAAAGGATTATTATAATAAGTATTGTTTAAAGTCCACGACCATGCAGTTACATTTTTGGTAGTGTCTTTAAAACTAACCGATACAGGCGCATTGCAATAAGTTGGAATATTAATATTGAAAGGCTTAATATCCGGCACATCATTTACTTTAAATATTTTGGTAACCGTATCAAAGCAGCCGCCATAATTATTTATTAATCGAACAGTATGTTTCAATGTATCGGGAAATATGTATGGAAAACCGCCATAGCAATAATAGCAAGCTACAGCTCCATCTACAAACCAAGTTTGCAATGTTGCTTCCGGAACACTTTTATCAGAAAAAACAGTATTATTATTTTTACAAACAACTTGTGTTGGCGCAAAATCTGAATTGAAATTGCGGACGTTAACGTAATTATATTGCGTACTTGAAACCGAGCACCCATCAGCATTTGAAACAGTAAGGCCAACTGTATAAGTTCCTTTTTTATTATATGCATGAGAAGGATTTGTAGTTGTTGAATTTGTTCCATCACCAAAATCCCAAGCGTAATTTAATAAGCCGGATCCAGAACTTGTATTGGTAAAACTAACTGCATCAGATATATTACAAAGCTGCGTTTGGTTTGCATTAAAACTTGCCTGCAACGATGGAAGAACTTTGGTAGCATTTTTTTCAACAGATGAATAACAGCCATAATTATTTGTAACAGTTAATCCAACAATACTATTCTCAACAAAATTATAAGTATGTGCAATTTGCGCGGCTGATGTTTGTTGTGTATTTCCATCTCCAAAATCCCAATAATAATTTGCAATTGATCCATCGCCGGCAGTTGCTGTTGCATTAAAATTTACGGGCAAAGGCAAACAACCTTTTACAACATCAAAAGTAAAATCGACAGTTGGCCTTTTGTAAACAACTATTTGTTTTGTTTGAGAAGAAGTTTTTGTGCCGTCAGTTACTGTTAATGTAACTGCGTAAGATTGCTCGAAAACATACGTTGCGCCTGCGTTTATTAATGATGAAGTATTTCCGTTTCCAAAATCCCATTGATAAGTTGCATTGCTGGAGGCGCCGGTTGTTGTATTCGTAAATGAAACTGTTAGTGGCGAACATCCGCCATTTTTATCTGCAGAAAAATTGGCCTGCAACTGTGCGTTTGCAGAAGTATAAATAAATAATAAAAAGATTAATGAAAAAAAATATCGGAGGTATTTTATGAAGGATAAAAAATACATAGGTGGTTAAGGTTAGCAATCTCTTTTGCAAAAAATTGTACAACAAGATAAAAGATGATAATGACACTACCAATAATTAAGCGCGACTATTTTATTGTGTGGCACTTATCAATAAATTGAAACATTATATTTGTCTTCGTTAAGTTTATAAAAACGAAAAATATTTATTAATGAAGGCAATGATATTTGCAGCAGGATTGGGCACACGCTTCAAACCTTGGACTGACGCGCATCCCAAGGCATTGGCAATTGTAAATGGCAAAAGTTTGCTGCAACGCAATATTGAATACTTACAGCAATTTAATATTACAGATGTGTTAGTAAACGTTCACCATTTTGCAGAACAAATTATTAATGAGCTTAAAAAAAATAATAACTGGGGAAGTAAAATAACCATTAGTGATGAAACAAATATTGTTTTGGAAACTGGTGGCGGATTAAAAAAAGCAAGCTGGTTTTTTAATGATGAAAAACCTTTTGCGGTTATTAATGCAGATATTTTAACTGATTTGGATTTGCATGAAATGATTTTGTTTCATAAAAAAAATAATCCGCTCTCAACTTTAGCAACAACCAATCGCGAAACTTCACGCTATTTTTTATTTGATAATAATAATAATTTATGCGGATGGAGAAATGTAAAAACAAATGAAGAAAAAGGATTTGTATTAAAATTTTCTGAAGAAGAAAAAAAAGAAGTTGCACAAAAAGCTTTCAGCGGAATTCATATTATTGATCCAAAAATTTTTCCATTAATAACACAGGAAGGAAAATTTTCTATTGTTGATGTTTACCTGCAACTTTCGCCAACAGAAATTATAAAAAGTTTTGATCACAGCAATACAAAACTCGTGGATGTTGGCAAACCTGAATCATTAATAATTGCAGAAAAATTATTTCCCTGAATTATTTTTTTATTAATTCTATCAATTAAGAGAAGCGTAAATTTATAAAGGTTTAGTTTCATTACTTATCTAAATTTTTATGAAAAAGATATGCGCACTTTTTTTGCTTATTAACCTATTTATTAATGGCAATGCACAACCAGAAAATAAAAGTCATTTAATCGCCAAAAGAATTACACTTCCAAATGGTTGGTCGCTTACGCCGGTTGGTAATAGTTTGCCGCTCGGCGATCTTCCTTTAAACATTACCGTTTCTTCTTCAAAAAAATATATTGCAGTAACCAACAACGGGCAAAGCACGCAATCGCTTCAACTGATTGATGTAAAAAAAGAAATTGTTCTGGATAGCGTCGACATCCCGAAATCCTGGCTGGGCCTGAAGTTCAGCGCAGATGAAAAATTTTTATATGCTTCCGGTGGAAATGATAATTGGATATTAAAATATGCAATCATCAATAACAAACTCATTTTAAAAGACAGTATTATTCTTGGAAAAAAATGGCCACAAAAAATTTCTCCTGCAGGGATTGATATTGATGACGCGCAAAAAATTTTATACGTTGTTACCAAAGAAGATAATTCTTTATACATTATTAATCTTCAAACAAAAACGATCATCCAAAAAATTGCACTAAGCGGCGAAGCTTATACTTGTGTTCTTTCGTCAAACAAAAAAGAATTATATATCAGTTGCTGGGGCTGTGATAAAATTTTAATTTTTGATACGCAATTAAAAAAAATAGTTTCAGAAATTCATGTTGGTGATAATCCGAATGATTTGTGCGTTACAAAAAATAATCATTTTCTTTTTGTTGCGAATGCAAATGATAATTCCGTTTCTGTTATTGATCTTCAAAAAAGAAAAGTAATTGAAACTTTAAATGCTGCATTGTATCCAAATGCGCCGGATGGTTCTACAACAAATGCCGTAGCATTAAGTGTAAATGAAAAAACATTGTACGTTGCCAATGCAGATAATAATTGCCTCGCAGTTTTTGATGTAAGCAATCCCGGATTTTCAAAATCAAAAGGATTTATTCCTGTTGGCTGGTATCCAACTTCCGTGAAAGTGATTAATAAAAAAATATATGTTGCCAATGGAAAAGGTTTTTCTTCCATAGCAAATCCTTACGGGCCAAATCCCATCAAGCGCAAGCAGCGCGTGAATTACAAAGGAGGCGATGAAAACAAACCACATGAAGTGCAATACATCGGAGGACTTTTTAAAGGAACGCTTAGCATTTTTAATGAACCCGATGAAGAAACTGCAGGGATGTATTCAAAACTTGTTTATGAAAATACGCCGTATAATAAATTGAAAGAATCGCAAACACAAGGCGAAGCAGGAAATCCAGTTCCAATGAAAACGGGCGATGCATCGCCCATCAAACATGTGTTTTATATTATTAAAGAAAACAGAACTTATGATCAAGTTCTTGGCGATGTGAAAGAAGGCAACGGCGATACAAGCCTTGTATTATTTGGTGAAAACATTACACCGAATGAACACGCGATTGTAAAACAATTTGTGTTGCTCGATAATTTTTATTGCGATGGCGAAGTAAGTGCCGATGGCCACAACTGGAGCATGGCCGCATATGCAAATGATTATACAGAAAAAAACTGGCCGACAAGTTATGGCGGCCGCGGTGGCAGTTACGATTTTGGTGGTGGCCGCGCAATTGCATTTCCAAAAAATGGTTTTATTTGGGATCAATGTATTCGTCATCATGTGAGCTTAAGAAATTATGGCGAGTTTTCTGATGAAGGCAAACCTGCATTGGCATCGCTCGCAAAATATACGATGCAAAAATATCCCGGATGGAATTTGTCTATACAAGATATTGCGCGCGAAAAAATTTGGGAGAAAGATTTTGATTCATTAATAAATATTAATCAGTTACCGGTTTTAAATATTATTTATTTGCCCAACGATCATACAAGTGGATTATCAAAAGGAGCCTTCACTCCTTTCGCGCATGTTGCAGATAATGATTTGGCTGTCGGCAGAATGGTTGAACATCTTAGCCAAAGCAGTGCATGGAAAGAAAGTGTTGTTTTTATTTTAGAAGACGATGCACAAAACGGGCCCGATCATGTTGATGCGCACAGAAGCCCTGCATACATTGCCGGCGGTTATGTAAAAAGGCATTTTGTTGATCACAGCATGTATTCTACTTCATCCTTGTTAAGAACAATGGAATTAATTGCCGGCATTCCGCCGATGAGCCAGTATGATGCAGCCGCAAACCCAATGTGGAACTGCTTTTCAGCCGTTGCAGATACAACAACATTTCACTCATTGCCTGCAAATATTGATATTAATGAAAGAAATATAGCGTTGAATATACTATCGGAAAAATCTGCAACATTTGATTTCACCAAAGAAGATCGCGTTCCCGAAAGTGCATTTAATGAAGTATTATGGAAAGCAATAAAAGGATTGGATGCAATTGTTCCTTCACCAAAACGCGCCGCATTTTTAAAAACCATTAAGAAGAAAGATGATGATGATTGATAGGTATGAAGTATGAACTATAAACTATGAAGTGATGTATCAAATTTTCAAATTTTCACATCTTCAAATTTTCAAATTATTATTGTCCGATCGTTGGTTCATTAATGATCATTTGTTGCGTCGCACACTTGTACTTTTGGTTCTTTAGTGATCTTAAAAAAAATAATAAATCACCGTTCCATTTATTAATATAAAATAAAAAAGCCCATCATTTTGATGAGCTTTTTTTATTCTGATTATATTAAAGAATATATTTTACCAATGCCTGCGATCATCATGCCTGTATTCATGTTCACGGCCGCGATCATAATACCTGCGATCATCATGCCTGTAATAATCATGATAATAATTTTCGCGAGGCCTTTCATAATATCTGCGTCCATCTCTTTCGTAATAAACATAACCCGGATTTTCTACCACAACCTGTGCACCATTATAATCATTATAATAAGCAGATTGTTCAGGCGCACATTGCTGCTGATAAACTACAACGGGCGGCGCAGGCGGACGTAAAAATCCTGGAATTGGCGGAACAGGTATACGAATTCCTGCATGAACATATACTTGCGCGCTCGCATTAATGGCAGATAAACTTGCACCAATAATTAACAACGGAATAATAAAGCGTTTCATAATGTAGAGTTTTTAAATAATTAAAAGTTTTTAATTTTTATAAAATTTGTTCTTTCAATTATAGAATAAAAAACGCTACAGAAATTTAATGCACAGCCTGCAAAAGCTGTTAAAGTTTTTGTTAAAGAAAATACGCAAACGCAGAAACGTTATTAATAATAATGAAGAATGGTTTCGAAAAATGTTTACGCTTTAAATCCTGTTGCAGTAATACAAGTCACCGGGTTCATCTCACGAAACGCAAGCCTGGTGTCGGTTAGGCCAGCTTCTGCAAATTGATCCTGTATGTTTTCAGCGGCTTGCCAAATCAATTTTTCAGTTGTTGCCCAGCGTGGTTGAAATACCATTATTAATTTTCCGCCGCTCTTTAATAAATTATGCAATTGTATAAATTGGTTCTCTGGTTCTTTCCATTTGGTGCAAACATTGTTGCCATAAATCGTATCAAAATAATGATTCGGATAAGGCAAGCTTGCAATTTCTCCAATGTGCAATTGCATCATTTCGTTATTAATAAATTTTTTATTTCTTTTTGAAGCGCTCAAATAATTATCAACTGATTCATCAACGCCGGCAACAAAGCCCGACTGCATTTTTTTTGCAACTTTTTCTAAAACGGTTCCACTGTTAAAACCAATTTCCAAAATATGCTGGTAAGGTTTAAGCGCAAGTTGCTCAACTGTCCATTCATCACGCGTTTTATTTTTTGCGGGAAATAAACATTCACCAAATTTTACTGATAAATATTTTGCGCGATTCGTTTCGTTTAATGTTGCAATAGCAGCGTTGGTATTTTGCATGTCAAAAGATTTTATAATTTAAGTGGTGAAATATTTTAAAAACATTTCACCACTTATTAATAATTATTGTTCTGCTTTTTCTTCGCGGAAAGATCTTCCAAACCTTCTGCCGCAGCGGTTTTCCCATTCACTTTTAAATTTCTCTTTGTCTTCAGCGCTCATGCTGTCCCATCTTTGCATCATTCCTTTTTTCCATTCATGCCTTCCCCAATGCCCGCCACGAAAACCGCCAAATAATATTTTGCTTAATGCAAGCAAACCCAAAGCCTGCCAAAATGTAATCAGTTTTACAGAAACAACTGCGGCAAGTACATTATTCCAAAGCAGCATTACTGCGCCGCTAAAAACTGTCACGCCAACCAGCACCATCAAAATGATACCAAAAAATTTCCGTTCATTAAATCTCCGTCTCATATAAATATTTTTTTAGTAATTAATAATTTCACTGTATAAGGTTTGTAAACGATTCCGCAAATGCAGCACAGCATAGCGTTTGCGCGATATTAATGTGTTTATCGAAAGGCCCGTGCGTTCTGCAATTTCTTTAAACGGCACGTCTTCCATTTCATTCCATATAAAAACTTCGCGTTGTTCCTGCGGCAATTCTTCCAATGCGCTTTCCAGTTCTTTCCAAAATATACTGCGCAAATATTCCGTTTCCGGGTTTTTATTATCAGCCAGCAAAATTTCTTTCAGGTTAAATTCGCCGTCTTCGTTTTCAAATGCCAGCGCATCTTCCAGCGATTCCGGTTTTTTCTTGCGGTAGCGATCTATAATTTTATTGCGCGCCACGCGAAACAGCCAACTGCTCACCTGCTCAATCGGCTCGGTATCCACCGTTGCCGTAAGCTGGTACCACACATCCTGCAAAATATCTTCGGCGTCTTCTTCCGTGTTCACGCGTTTGCGGATAAAGCCAAAAAGGCGCTGGCCAAACTGGCTGATAACCGAACTAATATTTTTTCGGGAAGGGTTGCTCATGAGCGGTTCTATCGTCAAAAATTCCTCCATACTTACATACGCAGACGCACAGGGAATATTAATATTTTAAAAGTTTAAGAAAATATTTTTTTTGAACCAAGCATCAGTACATTAATCATCTTCATTGGCGTCGCACTCTTGTACATTCGTTCTTTGGTGATCATTGATTTCCCTGCAAACAGTTTAATTTTCATCTGTTAACTATTTACCACAGAGAACCGCAGAGAAAAAAGTTCATTATTGCTGCAATCGTACAAGTGTGCGACGCCACAAATGTTCATTAATAAACTAAAAGCTCGGACAATAAATTAATTCCTCACTGTGAAAATGGCTCAATGAAAAACCAAGTCATATTTCATAAAAACAGAAATCAAAAAAATCAAACTCACGCTTTCAAACTATTAATAAACTCCGCACTGCTCATTTGTTTTTTGATGCGTGTAATATCGCCCAAAGCAGTTACTAAAATATCGCGGTTATTTTCTGCCAAATCTTTTGTAAAAGCGCCGCCATCATTCATAATAAATGCAGCCATTTGCTGGCCGATTATTTTCATCAAATCGAATTTTGTGATATCTGCCATATCAATTTTGCCGAGGATTTTTTCAGTTAAATCGTGCAGCCATTTGCTTTCATATTTTTCTTCATCCAGGGAATCAATGTTTGGTAATTTATTAATCGCCTGCGGGTCGAGCGAAATTTGAAACCTTCTGAAATCAATCGTATGTTGTATCATCGGCGAGCGGAATGCGTCAACCTGCATGGCGCTTGCATCCTGGCCCATTTCCGTCATCAGCCAGTTGAGCCAGAACACAAGATCGATTCCTTTCAGATCAATCGTTTCAGTTGGCTTAATAAATTCTCTTGAAATGCCCGTTCCAAAACTAAACAAGGTGATTTGAGAAATTTTATACAATGAATCGTTTGGATTTTTATCTGCATTGCTATAAGAAACCGCTTCCATAAAAGCGGCAAGCGCGGGATTATTATAGGTTGTCGTTCCGCCATCAACAAATCTTTCCATCGGGTAAAAATAAGTTGGCGCACTCATCGTTGCTTCCATCACTGCGCGCAACAAAACATCCTGGTATGTTCCATAAAAACTTCCATCACTTTGTTTAAAAACGGAAAAAAAAGTTTCTTCCGCCGCGCTCATATCCTGAACAGTTATCATCAAATCAATATCGGTTTTGCTGCAAGCTTCGTTCAATGTAACATCGCCAATAATCTGTTGCAACAACGCACGGTATTTTTCTTTTGTAAAAGCTGGCGGATTAATAAAACGGTTGCCAAGCAAACGGTGATCAAAAACTTCTGTTACTAAATTTTCATACATCGTTTCAATATCAAAAGCGGTATGGCCGCTTGCTATTAATCCTGCAATAATTCCACCGGTTGAAGTTCCGGCAACCATATCAAATAATTCATAGCATGGAATGCCTGCAGTTATTTCCAATTGCTTTAATAATTGAATCGTTAATATGCCGCGCATGCCGCCGCCATCTAAACAAAGTATTGCTCGGTGATCTGCATTAATATTTAATTTTTGAAAAGCCTGTAAGCGCGAAGAATTAATTGCGCTGCTGTTTGGTTTTGCCATCGTGTTAGTAATAAAGGATGAAGGAAAAATTTTTAATCATTAATAAAGTTAATTCACTTCCTTCAACTCTTCCCATCTTGTGCTGTGCCTTTCTGAGCGCAGTTCCTGGCGCATTTTCCAATCTTTATTAACGCCCGATGTACAAAATTTTACAACATCATCGCGCATGGCGAAATTTACATTATCAACCGCGCTCATTAAAAAGCGGTTTGTATTTTTTGATTCGGTTGCAAACAAATTTCCCTGGATGGATTCATCAGGAACAATTCCGCTCAACATTACGCCAGCTTTTTTATACGTTCTTCCTTTTTCAAAAAGATCATCTAACAATTCAACCGCAGGTTTTATTAATTCATGTGTAAATGAAGTTGCTGATTGCAAAGTTGCATAAGAACTTACTGAAGGACCATGGCGAAAATTGGATGAATAACTTTCTTCTTTCGGAACAATAAAAACGCTGATTGTATTTGCAGCGCACTGTTGCCTGCGTAATTTTTCAGCAGCGCGCGATGTGTAAGTTGCAATCGCTTCTTTTAATTCATGCAGTTCAGTAACTGGTTTTCCAAACATGCGCGTGGTTGCGATCATCTTTTTTGTATCCAGTTCTTTGTTCATCACAATGGAAGGTTCGCCGCGCAATTCTTTTATTAATCGAACGCCAACAACGCCGCCCATGTTGGTATGCGCCCATTCTTCGGGCATGTTTCGCAAATCCCATGCGCTTGTAATTCCGCAGTTGATTAACTTATTTGCATACGCGCTGCCAACTCCCCAGATTCCATTAACGCGCGTAAGTTGCAATGCTTTTCGTTGTTCTTCTTCTGTTATTAATAAGGTTACGCATTTTGTTTTTGCCTTATCTTTTTTGGCAATATGGTTTGCAATTTTTGCCAGCGTTTTTGTAGGCGCAACGCCAACGGAAACAGAAATGCCTGTCCACATTTCTACAGTTTCTCGCATTTCCATGGCAAACTTTTCATATTGATCCGCAGGGATTTTTTCAAGATTTAAAAATGCTTCATCTACAGAATACACTTCCACATTTTCTTCGCCAACCAAAACTCGCAAAGTATCCATCACGCGCATACTCATATCTCCATACAAATGATAATTAGAAGAAAAAACAGCCACGTCATTTTTATCAATAATATGTTTGGCAAGAAAATATGGGCCAGCCATGCCAACGCCAAGTTTTTTTGCTTCATCGCTGCGAGAAATAATACAGCCATCATTGTTGCTTAAAACAACAACAGGTTTGTTCAACAAATCCGGGCGAAAAACCCTTTCGCACGAACAATAAAAACTATTGCAATCAACGATGGCTTTCATTTGTTTTTATTTTCTTTCTCCGCATTCTCAGGCATGAATGCCGGAGCTAATCAGATTTTATTTTATAATAAAATAAATCCCTTTTTCTATAATAACATGTTGATAATATTTGTAAAGATTTTTTTCACTATCTCCGTTCGCGATCAAATTCATAAATCGAAATAAATTCATCATGCTCCTGGCTGAATGTTTTTTTGCTGTGATGAATTTCCTGGTTCTTAATATATTCTCTCACGGAATTTAATTTCGATTCACTCACCGACACGGCAAAATATTCTTCCTGCCATTCAAAATTTCCGTTGCTCAATTTATTTCTATTAATAAAAAATGAACTTTCTCCTTTTATTAATTGAATCACTTTTGCAATGGATTGATCCGGATTTAATGAAATCAAACAATGAATATGTTCATCATAACCATTAATAAAATCTATATAAATATTTTTGCTCAATGTGTTTTCGCGAATGTGCGCAAACAATTGGTAACGTAATTTTTTCGTTAATAATGGCTCCCGGTTTTTGGTTGCCCAAACGGCGTGAACCCAAATTTTTACCATTGACATTCTATAAGGTTTAATCAATAATGAGGTTATTGCAAAAACTAAATCGATGATCGTTGGACGATGCCGATGACGAAATTTTTTATTAATATTTATTATTTGAAACCGACCAACGGCCAACGATCACCAGCCATCATTTTCACACATCCCGAATTACATACGTCACCACGCCCCAAACAGAAAATTCTGCGCCTGATAAATCCACGTCAATCGCCGCGAGTTTATTTGTCTCGGGCACCAATCTTATTTTATTAAACGTTTTTTCAAAACGCCGGATCAGCATTTCACCATTTAAAGAAGCGATAACAACCTTGCCCGTAGCAGCTTTTACGGATCGATCAACAATCACAATATCGCCATCAAAAATGCCGGCATTAATCATCGCATCGCCGCGCACGCGCATAAAAAAAGTTGCCGGTTTATTGCGGATGAGTTGTTCATTTAAATCAATCCCGCGTTCCATATAATCGTCGGCAGCGGCGCCAAAACCTGTGGCATTGGCAGTGCGCACATCTTTTTGGTGATACGTTTTGCTGCCTTTATAACCCGCGCCAAAAAATTGTTCCACTTCCATATAAAATATTTTTTTGTTTGCTAATTTATTTAGTAAATTTATGCTAAATTATTAATCGCCAAAATTATTTTTACAAAATGTGGATTAATAAAAATCATACCGTTTACAAACAAAAAAAATACAAATGCAGGATTATTTGCTGATAATAAAACCGGGCGCAGATGTGGCTGAAAAAATAATTTCAGAAAAAAATATTTTATACAATGAGTATAAAATAGAAATGCCTGCTGATATAAAACCGCATATTAATGTAGCCGCTTTTTTGGCACGCGAAGAAATGGAAGAAACATTAATAAGATGGATCCAGCGCATTTGCAGCATGCAAAATAGTTTTTTGGTAACGCTCAATAATTACAGCGGTTTTCCGCCGCACACTATTTATTTGCGCGTGCAAAACCCGGAACCGTTTCAGCAACTTGCGCAACAATTAAAAGTTATTAATGATTTCATTTTTCCGCCGGTTTCAATTATTAATAAACCGCATTTATGCATGGCAACAAAATTGCCACAGCGTATTTATGAAAAAGCAATGTTCAGTTTTTCGCAAAAAATTTTTCATGAATCTTTTATGGCAAGCGAACTGATATTAATAAAAAAAGAAAGCCAGTCTGCTGCATACAAAACATTAAACGTATTTCATTTTTTACCAGTAAATGAATTGGCACAATCAACTTTTTAAAACTAAAAAAATAGCAATCATGAAAACAAATTTGCAAACCATTCCCGGATATAATATTAATGAGTATTTGCTGGTATTAAATCCGCATGAAGAACTGCGCAACAAAATAAAAGAAGTAAAACAAAAATTTTACGACGACTTTAAAGCGCCAACTGCACTGTATGGCAAGCCGCACCTTACATTAATAAGTTTTGTGCAATACACCATGTTTGAAGAGCGGCTTGTAACGCGGTTGAAAAATGTGGCGATGGGTTATCATCCTTTTAAAGTAGAGTTGAAAGATTTTGGAAGTTTTCCTTCGCACACAATTTATATTAACGTGACCACCAAAGAACCGGTTAAAAATTTGGTGAAAGAATTAAAACCGTTTCAGCAATTAATGAAATTAGATAAAGACAACAAACCACATTTTATTGACGAACCTCAAATCACGATCGCGCGAAAATTATTACCATGGCAATATGAGAAAAGCTGGCTGGAATATTCGCACAAAAATTTTACCGGCCGTTTTATTGCAGACAGCATGTTGTTATTAAAACGCAGGGTTGTTGATAAAAATGAAAAGCCAAATCCCTATCAAATTGCGCAGCGTTTTGAATTTCAGAATCTACCTGTGTCAACAAAACAGGGTGAACTGTTTATGTGATGTGTGATTGATTTGCGTTATTAATGTGACGCAGAAAAAAATGATGTATTAAGCATTTGGTAGTGAGCTTGGCGAACTACTATTAAGCATTTGTTGCGTCGCACACTTGTACTTTTTATTCCGTACTCAGCGAAAAAAAAATTTTAATCCGTACGCTATTTTTAAAATAAAAAATGAAATCATTAACAGAAAATAATTTTAAACCAATCACAGAAAGGGAACAATGGCTCACTTCTGAATTGATGAACATTGCCATTTCCATTCATAAATCATTAGGATCAGGATTATTAAAATCTGTGTATGAAAAATGTTTTTGTTATGAATTGTCGAAAAGAAATATTCCATTTCTTCGCCAGCAAATGGTTTCAGTTATTTATGATAAAATGACAATTGATGAAGGTTTGCAAATCGATTTATTAATAGACAATTTAATAATCGTTGAACTAAAAACGCAGGAAAATTATCATCCCATTTGGGAAGCGCAATTATTAAGTCATTTAAAACTTACCGGCAAACGCCTTGGTTACATCATGAACTTTCATGTGCCATTAATGAAAGATGGAATCAAAAGAATGATTCTGAATTAAACACGCTCCGTGCAACTCCGTGTTCTCCTTGTCTCCGTGGTTCAAAAAATTCACTTGCAAAAATTAATGCCATGTCAGACAAATTGCAACAGGATCATTTTAAAGTTGCCGCAAAAAAACAGGAAGAAAACGTACAATATCTTGCAGGCCGGGGCGCTCAAATCAATACAAAAAATAAATTTTTTAAAAACGAAAGCACCAAAGAACATATCGAAGCAATTGATGATTGGACAGAATCAAATATTCCCACGCAATACATCGAACAGGAATCAAAAACCATCGTTAATAAAGTAGAAAGCCCTGATGTAGGAATGGGTTATAGCATGAACCCTTACGCAGGTTGCGAACACGGCTGTATTTATTGCTACGCCAGAAACGTGCATGAATACTGGGGTTATAGCGCAGGTCTGGATTTTGAACAAAAAATAATCGTGAAAAAAAATGCGCCGCAACTGCTCCGCAAATTTTTAATGAACCCGAAATGGCAACCATTTCCCATCATGCTCAGCGGCAACACAGATTGTTATCAGCCAGCCGAACAAAAGTATCGTTTAACACGCGGCTTGCTTGAAGTTTGTAATGAATTCAATCAGCCCGTTGGCATACTCACAAAAAATTCATGGATATTAAAAGACAAAGATGTGCTGCAGGAAATGGGCAAAAAAAGATTGGTATCTGCAATGGTTTCCATCACATCATTCAATGAAGATTTGCGGCGCATTATGGAACCGCGCACCACAACGGCCAAACAAAAATTAAAAGTGATTAATGAACTCAGTAGCGCCGGCGTGCGCATGGGCGTTATGATGGGCCCGATGATTCCCGGATTAAACGAACACGAAATGCAGCGCATCATGAAAGAAGCGCGCGACAACGGCGCCACATTTACTGCATATACTTTTATCCGATTGAATGGTGCGATAAAATTATTATTTCATGATTGGCTGTATAAAAATTTTCCTGATCGTGCAGATAAAGTGTGGCACTTAATTGAACAAAGCCATGATGGAAAAGTAAACGACACACGCTGGGGCGTGCGCATGCGCGGCGAAGGAAACATTGCACAAATGGTAGCACAACAATATAAAAAATACGGCAAGCTCTACGGCATGAACGCAGAAGAATGGAGTTTGGACACGACACAATTCCGCAGGCCTGGTGAGCAGGGGAAGTTGTTTTGAAATTTAATATTAAAAGAAGAACTTTGCATATGTTTTATAGAAGAAAAATTATACTTGCGCTGATTGAATCTCAAAATGGAAATATTGAGAAGATTGCTCTTCAAAAACTTTTGTTTCTTTTTAGTAAAAAACAGCAAAAACCTGAATATGATTTTGTCCCTTATCACTTTGGATGTTTCTCGTTTTCTGCCAGTGCAGATTTGAAAGCTATGGTTAAGCATGGATTTTTAAATGAAGACAATAAGTATTTCACTAAACTTGATAAGTCAAACTTCACTTCTAAGCTTAATATAAATGATAAGAAAACACTTGGTGAAATAAAAACTCTTTATGGAAAATTAAGCAGCAATGCATTAATGAAACACACTTATTTAAACTTCCATTATTATGCTATTAATAGTAAAGCTGCAAAGGACATACTTAATGATGAACAATATCAAAAAATTTTAGATTCAAAACCTGCCAATTCAAGTACAATTCTTTTTACAATTGGTTATGAAGGGATTTCTTTAGAAGAATATTTAAATCGGTTAATAAAAAATAATGTGAAGTTGTTGATTGATGTTCGTAATAATCCTATTAGTATGAAATTTGGTTTTTCAAAAAGCCAGATTCAAAAATATTGTGAAAACCTTGGTATAGAATATTTACATATTCCAGAAGTCGGTATAGAATCACAACACAGGCAAGAACTAAACTCACAAAAAGACTACGATAACTTATTTAAAATATATAGAGAAAAAACTCTTCTTAAAACAGAACTACAGCAAGAACAAATTTTTGACTTGTTAAAAAAGAAAAAACGTGTGGCTTTAACTTGCTTTGAGGCCGATATTTGTCAATGTCATAGAAAGCATTTGGCAGATGCAATTACTTCATTACCCAAATGGAAATATGAACTTAAACATATTTGAATATGGCGTTGACACGAGTGCTTATTGCTGTGAAAACATATCCAACTTTATCTTCTAAGTATGATGAATTAGTTTGTACAGCAGGATTTCGTGAGGATGGTAGTTGGGTCAGAATATTTCCAATACCCTTTCGAAAGTTAGAATATGACAAACGATATAGTAAATATGATTGGATAGAAATTGATCTCACAAAAAATACATCTGATTTTAGACCCGAAAGTCATAAACCTAATCTTGATTCTGATTTCAAAATAATTGCATCACTTAATACAGATAATAACTGGCAATTGAGAAAAGAAATAGTTCTCAAAAGTTGTCATTTTGATCTTGCCAAACTTATAGCTGAAGCAAAAGACCAAAAGAAACTCACTTCTTTGGCGGTTTTTAAACCAAAAGAAATACTTGACTTTACAATAGAATCTGTTGAAAGAGAATGGAACAAAAAGAAACTCGATGCTCTAAAAGCAAATGCTCAACAATTAAATCTTTTTGCAAATTCAGATAATCCATTTGAAGTTGTACAAAAATTGCCATACAAATTTTCATTTCGATTCATTGATGAAAACAACAAAGAAACTACTTTGATGATTGAAGATTGGGAAATTGGCGCATTGTATTGGAATAGTCTAAAAAGACATGAAGGAAATGAGCAAAAGGCTTGTAGTGATGTGAGAAAAAAATACTTTGATGATTTTGCTAAAACAAAAGACTTGTATTTGTTCCTTGGTACAACAAGAGAATTTCATCTAATGGCACCTAATCCTTTTGTAATTATAGGAACATTTCATCCCACATATCCAAAGCTTAATATTCAAGGTAAATTATTTTAACTAGTTCCATATCTTTAATCTGAAAAAACATTCAGATTATGCAACGCAAACATTTCATTCAAAATTCCTTGCTCGGCGGCGCTTCTTTATTTACTGCGGGGATTGCAAAGGCTTCTGATAATAATGGTGCAAAAAATTCAGATAAACCATTTCATTTGAATTATGGCATTCATGATGGCATGTTTAAAAACAGCGCTGGCGATGATTTTATCGAGCAGATAAAATTTGGTTATGATAATGGTTTTCGCGCTATTGAAGATAATGGCATGATGGGAAGAACGCCGGAAGAGCAACAAAAAATCGGCGATGCGCTTGCAAAGTTTGGAATGGGAATGGGTGTTTTTGTTTTAAATAAAGGTGGTAATGGCGCAAATACTTTAGCTGCTGGTATGCCGGAATTTGTTGAAATATTTTTAAAAGGCTGCCGCAATGCCATTGATGTTTCAAAACGTTGTGGTGGAAAATTAACCACTGTTGTTCCCGGAGATTTTGAAAGGCATTTGCCAATGGGCATTCAAACTGCAAATGTTATTAATGCGCTGCGCAAAGGTGTTGAAATTTTAGAACCGCATGGAATCATTATGGTGCTTGAACCATTAAGCGATACGCCGGATTTATTTTTGCGCACGTCCGATCAGGCTTATGCAATTTGCAAAGCGGTTAACAGTCCTTCATGCAAAATATTATTTGATATGTACCACATCCAGAGAAATACGGGCAATGTGATTAATAATATCGACTGGAGCTATGATGAGATTTCCTATTTTCAAATCGGAAATAATCCGGGAAGAAATGAGCCGACAACCGGCGAGATGGATTATAAAAATATCTTTAAACACATTTACGATAAAGGTTTCAAGGGAATTTTGGGAATGGAACATGGCAACGCAAAACCCGGCAAAGAAGGTGAAATGGCATTAATAAAAGCTTACCGCGACAGCGATAATTTTTAAAAAATTACTTTCATTAACAAATTGTTTGTTGGCTGGGAAATTATTTTAAAAAAATAAAAGCTATTTTTGGCAAAAGAATAATCTCTTTTGACAACTTACTGAATTCACTGCTTTGAAAAAAATAAACAGATTATATTACAGGCACCTTTTTCGGGCGATGCTGGTTGTTGGCTTGGGGCTGGCGATTATTTACCTTATTATTTATCCCAAAGCTGGCGTGGGAGATATTTTTTTAGCCATCCTTCTCTATATTTTGTGTGGCTTTTTTGGAATTCTGATTGCACCTTTCATTTTATATATAAGAGCGAAGAAAGGGCCTAAATACCGCAGGCGTTTTTTGTATTGCCTTATTGGAACCACTAATTTTTCTTTAGCATTATTAAGTTTTCCTTACGTTATAAAAATTAAGGAAAAACAGGTGCCTGCTATGTTTATAATCATGACAGCTTTTCTTACCGGTGCTTTTATTCTTATCGATATTTTCTTTGGTAAACGCCAGCCAAAACCTCAGCGCGAATATCTTTCCATGTAAGTTTATTGAAAGCTTTTATAAAAAGTGCCGGGCTTAGAAAAGTCCGGCCATTGTTAATCATACCCTTTAAAAACTAAACTTTTCTTTTTGTGGGTCCAAAAAATCAGGTATTAATGTTTTTTATTTTCTATAGCCAGATTAAATGCTTTAAATAATTTATTCAAAATTTGTTTAGTTTGAAAAAGTACCAGGCTTAGAAAAGCCCGGCCATTGTTAATCATACCCTTTAAAAACTAAACTTTTGTCGCTATTAAATCAGAATAAAATTTTTTCTTTTACTTGTTCATGTTAACCTTTCGATTCAAAATCAGCCTTGTATTTTTTTCTTTTTTGTTTTCTGGTGATTTACTTAATATCTATTACTTTGCCACCTTTTTAACCGACTGAAAATCAATTTATTAATAAATAAAAATTCAAAAATAAATCTCTTATTGGGAAAATTTACCATTTTTTGGGAACACATTAGATTTTATGTTCACAGATTTTCAATTAGTTGTAAAATTTTTTAGATTAATAAATATAAATTTTATAAGACTTTACATTTACTAAACTAAATGATATTTTGGTAAAAAACAATAGTTTTCCCAAAAATAATTTCATCCTGTTTACACTCAATTATTAATGTTTACCTTCCATTTACTCAACCAATTCTAACAATGAAAAGATTTTTTGCTATCACTGCATTGTGCTGTATTTCTGCTTTTATAGCACAGGCGCAGTTTGAAAAAAGAAGTTACCTCAACGACGCAGCGCTCGCTCCACGCAATCACGTACTTGATTTTACAAAAATGCAATTGTGGCTTTCATTTGAAACTTCAACTGGATTGGTAAAAGGAAGAGTAGTACATGTTTTTACGCCGCTTCGGCCAACCGTGGATTCGTTTTTTTTAGATGCTATTAAAATGAACATCAAAGAAATTTTATTGGATGGCAAACCAGTAAATTATCATAATGATAGCGCCGGCATTTCCATTTTGCCTGCAGAAACTTTGCATTGGAATACGGAATATAATCTTACCATAACGTATGAAGTAAACCCGCGGCGCGGATTGTATTTTATCGGATGGAACGATAAGAATAATTTAAGCAGGAAACAAATCTGGAGCCAGGGCGAAGCCACTGATAACCGTTGCTGGATTCCATTATATGATGACATGAATGATAAATTATTAACCGAAATGTATGTAACGTTCGATTCATCTTACGAAGTTTTATCAAACGGAAAACTGGAAGAACGAAAAAATAATAACAACGGAACGAGCACCTGGCATTATGCAATGAGCCATCCGCAATCGGCGTATTTGGTAATGCTCGGCATTGGAAAGTATGACATTAAAGAAACATATTCCGCATCTGGCGTGCCCGTGCATTTATATTATTATCCCCAATGGAAAGATCGTGTTGAACCAACTTTTGAATATAGCGAAGTGATGGTTGATTTTTATGAAAAAGAAATTGGTGTAAAATTTCCTTGGGAAAGTTATTCGCAAATTCCTGTGCAGGATTATATGTTTGGCGCAATGGAAAATACGACTGCCACCATTTTCGGCGATTTTTTTATGGTTGATAAACGCGCACATTTAGACAGAAATTATATTGGCGTAAACTCTCATGAACTCGCGCATCAATGGTTTGGCGATTATGTAACTGCGCGAAGCGAATCGCATAAATGGTTGCAGGAAAGTTTTGCAACATACTATAACCAGTTGTTTGAAAAAGAAGTTTTAGGACAGGAAACTTTTGACTGGGATCGCAGAGGTTCGCAAAATGCAGCGATTGAAGAATCGAAGAAAAACAAATTTGCAGTGGCGCATAGTGAAGGCGGCGGCGTTCGCATTTATGGCAAAGGCGCTTTTGTTTTAAACATGTTGAAATATGTTGTTGGCGGGCGGGAAATTTATAATAAAGCAATTAAATATTATCTCGAAAAACATGCTTATCAAAATGTAGATTCCCATGACTTATTAATAGCTTTTGAAGAAACTACAGGTATGGATCTTGAATGGTTTTGGGACGAATGGATTTATCGTGGCGGCGAACCTTCTTTCGATATAAATTTTAAAGAAGCAGGAAATAATGCAGAAATTATTATAAAACAAACACAACAAATTTCTGATGTAACCGGCTACCAGTACGGTTTGTATAAAATGCCTGTTTGGATTGAAATACATTATACTGATGAAACAACTGATAAAAAATTGGTGAACATTAATGAGCAAACAGAAATTATAAAAATGCAAATTGCAGATGGTAAAAAAGTTGATTTTGTTTTGTTTGATCCGGGAAATGAAATTTTAAAAAGTGTACGTTTTTATAAACCATTTTCAATGTTGCAATCGCAGGCCATCAAATCATCTTCTATACTTGATCGCTTTGATGCAGTTGCAGCAATGAAAAATATTAATGTAGAATCTAAAAGAGAAACATTAATAAATGTGTTCAACAAAGAAAAATATTTTCCATTAAAAGTTGAAGTGGTTGCACAACTTGCAAATGACAGCAATGAAAAAAGTATTGCATTAATAAAATCAGCATTAATAGATAAAGATGCTGCTGTAAGAAAAGCAGCGTTAAAAAATGCTTCACCACTTTCTAACGGATTGTTACCGGCATTTGAAAATTTATTATCAGACTCGTCTTACGATATTATTGAAATGGCATTGGTAAAATTGACAACAGTAAATCCTGCCAAAACAAAATTTTATCTTGCAAAAACAAAAGGCGTTGAAGGCATTGTTGGTAAAAGCACATTAATAAAATGGTTAGAGATAGCTTACAACTCAACAGGCAAAAAATCATACGCTGATGAACTTGTAAAATACACTTCGGGCTCTTATGAGTTTCGCACGAGAGGCAACGCCATGGCGGCTTTGAAACGAAGCGGATATTTTAATGAAACATTAATAGCTAATTTAATGGATGCACTATTAAGCCCCAATGATCGGCTGAGCGCACCTGCAAAAGACATGCTGAAATTCTATTCCATACAAAGCAAATACAAAAAAATGATTACTGATTACATTGGTTCTGTGCAATGGACTAGCTTGCAAAAATCTATTTTAAAAGCAAATGATTTTTGAAATTTTCTACAGACGATCTTTTATAATTAATAAAAATTAAAGTGACGAATAAGTAAGTTGGCGCGGCACAGGAATTGAAATAATTTTTATAAACATAAATCATGAAAGGATATCAAACATACAAAAGTTGTATTGAAGCATGCTTAAAATGTGCAGCATTGTGCAACCATTGCGCATCCTCGTGCACAATGGAAAACGATGTAAAAATGACGCTGCAGAATGTCGTAATATGTAATTAATAATTGAAAAAAAATCAAGATTGAAAAAAAAATCAGTTTAAACTGCTTTCTTTTTTTTGTTTTCATTTTTCAAATTTGAGTTTTTGTTATAAAAGTAATTCCATTTTTACATTGTATTTTTAGAGAAAATTTTTTTTATTTTAAATACACGTTGATAAATTTCTTCAGCCTTTTGCATTTTTAATGAATAAATTTTTACTAAAATATTTTTACGAAAACATTATCAGCGTTTGTTTATTGTTCATCTCATTTTCAATCAATGCGCAGCAAGTTGGATTTGATGAAGATTCTCTTATCGAACGAAACGCAGCGCCGAAGCTTGTTTCAAGGCAATTCGGTTTTACTGAAGGACCGGCAGTTGATAAATATGGAAACATCTTTTTTACTGATCAACCAAATAATAAAATCTGGAAATATAGTATCAATGGAAATTTATCCGTCTTCTTAAATCATGCAGGAAGATCTAACGGATTATATTTTGATAAAAAAGGAAATATTATTTCGTGTGCTGATGAACATGATCAATTGTGGTTAATCACTAAGCAAAAAAAAATAAAAGTATTAATCAAAAATTATAAAAATCATTTATTAAACGGGCCAAATGATTTATGGGTCGATGCCAAAGGCGGCACCTATTTTACTGATCCATATTATCAGCGCTCCTACTGGAAAAGAACACATGCAGATTTAAAAAAAGAGAATGTTTATTACCTTCCAAACAATAAAAAAGAACCAGTTATTATAGACTCGGATTTGATGAAACCCAATGGCATCGCAGGATCTGCTGATGGAAAAACATTATACGTTTCAGATATACAAGCTGGCAAAATTTATACTTATACCATTTTAAAAAATGGAAATCTTATCAATAAAAAAATATTTATTAATCAAGGCGCCGATGGAATTACGCTTGACGAAAAAGGAAATTTATATTTATGCGGCAACGGAATTACCGTGTATGATTCAACAGGAAAAAAAATTGCTTTCATTCCTATTAATGAAAAATGGACTGCCAATCTTTGCTTCGGCGGTAAAAATAAAAACCTGCTTTTTATAACTGCATCGGAAGCCATTTATATATTACAAATGCGCGTAAAAGGCATTGAATAAATCAAAAATTTTCCTGCACATTTATTAAAAAATTTATTAATTCTCCTAACAAAAAATAGTAGTCTATTCTTATTATAGACTGAATTAAAAAAGTTAACATTGTTGAAGAACGCGTTCTTTTTAAATTGTTATTCATCATGAAGTTATTAATCCCGCTCTTGTTTCTTTCCACATTTTTATTTTTATTTAATTCTCAGTTATTAGCACAAACAAGAGAACCGCTTAAAGTAAATTTCGAAAATTCTGCATCATACCGTTGGCTAAATAAAAAAATTATCGACAGCAAACCACTTGATGGAATGGAAAATTTAGAAACATGGAAAAGCTATACTGTTGGTGCAGATGAAATAGTTGATGCACGAAAAATTTCAAAAATAAAAGAGGTTAATAACGTTGCAAATATTTCTCTTACATCAGAAAAAATTCACAGCGGAAATAAATCTTTATTAATGCACACGCCAACAAAACTCGAAGGGCCTGGCCCGAAGAATGGCCGTGGCTGGGGCCGTGCGGGCATCAGGAGAAATTTTGATGGCGATGACTGGAGCAAATACAACCGCATTTCAATTTGGATTTATGCCGACTTACCTGGATTTTATACTGCAGCATTAGACATTCATTTATTTAATGATGGCATTAAAAAAATACCAATGTTATTTGGACAGGAAGGTGAAACTTCACTCGTTTTAAATAATCATGAATGGAACCATGTTGTTTGGGAAATTGGAAATGTGGCGCGTGATAAAATCACGAAGATGGAAATTTCTTACGGCTTATCCGGCAACGCTCCGGAAGAAGCCGATTCTATAAAATTTTATTTTGATCAACTTGATTTAGAAAATGTAGAGCCTGATAAAATTGAAGGTTGGGATGTTTGGCCCGGACGAATTTCTTATAGCCAAGATGGTTATCAAACCGGCTCAACAAAAACTGCGATTGCAAATAATATTGATGCAAAAAATTTTTTATTAATCAACCAGGATAATGGCGAAACTGTTTTATTAAAAAATATAGAAATACAAAATACGCATCTTGGAAATTTTCAGGTGATGGATTTTTCTGAAATCAGAACACCCGGAAATTATATTTTAAAAGCAGGTGAAATAAAAACAAATCCATTTTCCATTGGTGCAAATGTTTGGGAAGCTTCGATATGGAAAGCGCTTAACTTTTTTTATACAGAACGCTGTGGTGTTGCGGTTCCCGGCGTTCACGGCGTTTGCCACCGCGATTGGGTTTGTGTTCATAATGATAAAAAAATTATTATTAATGGCGGCTGGCATGATGCTGGCGATCTTACACAAGGTATGGGCAACACGAGTGAAATTGATTATGGATTATTCAGCCTTGCAGAACACTTACATACGCGAAATGAAAATCCTGAATTGTATAATCGTGTGCTTGAAGAAGCGCGCTGGGGGCTTGATTGGATTATTAAAACAAGCTTTGGTGATGGCTATAGAAGTACAGGTTCTATAAGCAGTAGAAGAACAAATGATATTATTGGCGATGATGATGATGTAATTGCAACAGCAAGAAATAATCCACAGGATAATTTTATGGCATCAGCCGCAGAAGCAATCGGGGCAAGGGTTTTAAAAGTAAGTGATCCTCGGCTTGCAGCGCTTGCATTAAAAATGGCAGAAGCCGATTGGCAATTTGGAATGGAAGGAATGGCTAGGCCAAATCCAAAATCGGATAAAGATATTTGGACAGGAACTTTTGATTCTGACAATATAGAATTTGAAAATGCAGCGGAAAGTATTCTTGCAGCAATTGATATTTATAAAATAACAAACAACAAAAAATATGAAGTAATTGCTGATTCCCTTTCGCAAAAAATTATTAATGCACAGCAAAGAAAAAAACCAGATTGGGATATTCCGTTAACCGGATTTTTTTATGCAAACACTGCAAAAGATCGCATCCTACATTTCGTTCATCGCGGCCGTGAGCAAGCGCATATTCTTGCATTAACAGCTTTGTGTAATACATTTCCAAATCATCCTGATTATATGAAATGGTATTGTTCAATTACTTTATATGCAGAATATTTAAAAACAATTTCAAAATATACAGCGCCTTACAACGTAATGCCAGCCTCGGTTTACAGCGATACAGAATATATTAATGTGCCAGAAAGCCGTAAAGAATCTTTTAAAAGACAAGTGCTTAACGGCATTGCTTTGGGCAAAGGGCATTACTTAAGATTGTTTCCCGTATGGATGGATTACCGCGGGCATTTCGGAACAATATTACCGCAGGCGCAAGCATTAATGAGTGCAGCACACTTACGCGGAGACCTTGTAGCAGCGCAGCTTTCAGCGCATCAGTTAGAATGGATTATTGGTAAAAACCCATTTGCACAAAGTGCGATGTATGGCGAAGGGTATGATTTTACGCCGCTATATACGCCATCATCCGGGCATCTTGCTGGTGCATTGCCGGTTGGTATAGAATCGCGTGAAGAAACGGATGCGCCCTATTGGCCCGTGCAAAGCACATGGACATACAAAGAAATTTGGGTTCATCCTGTTGCACGCTGGGTGTGGCTTTTAAGCGATTTGACTGGCGCGGCAATTGTTGACGGGCAATCAGATTCAACAATAACTTTTAAAGAAATAACGAGTGGCCAAGAATTAAAAGTTGAACCTGATTTTGCAACAAAACATTTTCATACTTCGTTGCCGGAAGGAAATTATTCCGTTAAATCTAATGGCGATGCACAAACAATTTCTTTGTTGCCTGCATCAACTTATAACATTGATTTGCGTTCTTCTCATGCATTGAATTTTGAAATCGTTTCATCAACAAATACAAAAGGTGAAATCATTATAAAAATAAATGCGCGCGGATCGGGCAATCATCATTTTAATATTCGTACTGATAATCTTATTATTAATAATCAACAGAAAGAATTATTATTAAAAGCAGGACAAACAAATTCCTTTGAATGGCGCGCCCACGTTGCTTCTGCGGATACGCAGTGGATTGCGCTTATCATTCCTGATGATGATTTGCAACAAAAAAAAGAAGTAAAAGGCAATTGATATTTTCATTAAAAACGTTTTTTAAGAACCATAGATTTTAAGTATTATTACAAATAGTAAAACGATTAATAATCAATATTAATAAAGCATTAATTGAGAAAATTTTTAATTGCAACGCATGGCACTTTTGCTGGTGGAATAAAATCTTCGCTTGATATTATTATTGGAGAAACTGAAAATGTTTTTATAATAGAAGCTTACGTTGATGGAAATAAATCGATAGAAGATGCATTAAATAATGTTTTAAAAAACATTAATGCGGATGATGAATTGATTGTTTTTTCCGACTTGCTTGGAGGCAGTATTACCAATCAAATATTGCGGTACGCATTAAAAGAAAACGTGCACGTTGTTTCCGGCATTAATCTTCCGTTATTAATTGAAGTGGCGCTTGCTGATAATGAAATGCCGATTATTGAAGTGTTGCAAATTGCAATTACCAATGCAAAAGATCAGATTGTTTATGTAAATAAATTAGTTGCTGAAAATAAAGAAGAAGATAATTATGATTA
>JABDAZ010000007.1 GCA_013288945.1 Bacteroidota bacterium
CGGATATTAAACTATCAAAAAATAAATTTCAATGGAAAAACGATTTAGATGTTGATGAAATTTTTAAAAATTGTTTTGGAATAGCTTCTGCAACCGATGGTAAACCAGAAAAAATAATTTTATCATTCGAGCCTTTGCAAGGCAGGTATATAAAAAGTTTTCCGCTGCATGAATCTCAAAAAATAATTGCAGATGATATAGAAGAATTAAAAATCACTTTGCAACTTTATATCACCCCTGATTTTATTATGAAACTGCTTTCGTATGGTGAAGAAGTTGAAGTAATATCGCCCAATAAATTAATCGACCAAGTAAAAGGGATTTATAAAAATGCGTTGGGATATTATGAGGAATAAAATTAAATTTGTTGTATGCAAATCCCCATTATTAATAAAGCATCTTTATTGCAACAACTTGATATAAACAAACACCAAATAAAATCTTTTGGTGTAAAGCGATTGGGATTGTTTGGCTCGTTTGCAAATGATATTGCTATTCATACAAAAAGCGATATTGATTTTTTGGTAGAATTTGAACAAGGTAAAAAAACATACGACAATTTCATGGAATTGTCCTTTTACCTCGAAGAATTACTTGGCAGAAAAGTGGAGCTTGTTACTGCACAATCATTAAGCAAATATATTGGCCCTCATATTTTAAAACAAGTTCAAAATGTTGCCTTCTAATCTTGAGCTTTTAAGGCACATGTCAGATGAAGTAAATTTTATTCTTAAACAACAAACGGATTGGCAAAAGACGAAATAATTAATAATCCTGTTTTAAGCCGCGCAATAATCAGAAGCCTTGAAATTATTGGAGAAGCTGCAAAAAAAACAGATGCAGAATTTAAGGCAATTTATACGCACATTGAATGGAAAAAAATTGCCGGGACAAGGGACAAACTTATTCATGAATATTTTGGAGTTGATTATGATATTGTATGGGATATCATTGAAAACAAATTGCCTGCATTAAAAGAATATGTGGATGAAATTTTATCTTCCTAATTTTTGTTGATTGCCTCAATAATCATTTCACAAGCCATTTTTATTTCGTCTTCATTAATAATCAACGGTGGCGCGATGCGCATGCATTGTGGTGCAAAGAGAAACCAGTCTGTCAATATTCCTTGTTCAATACACTTGTCAATTATTTTTTTGTTGAAATCGAAATTTTCAAATTCAACGGCGATTAATAAACCATTTGAACGAACTGCTTTTATTTTTGGATGGCTTAATAAACTGCGGAATGATTTTTCTTTTTTATAAACTTCATTAATCATATTTTCTTCAAGCAATACTTGCATGGAAGCAAGGCCTGCAGCGCAACACACAGGATGGCCGCCAAATGTTGTTATATGACCAAGCACAGGATTATCTGTAAATAAATCCATCAACTTTTTATCTGAAATAAATGCACCGAGCGGCATGCCACCGCCGAGCGCTTTGCCCAATAATAAAATATCAGGTATAATATCAAACTGTTGAAATCCCCAAAGTGTTCCTGTTCTTCCGAAGCCGGTTTGTATTTCATCGAGTATTAATAATGTGCCGGTGTCGTTGCATTTTTTTCTTAATGCTTGCATCCATTCTTTTGTTGGTGCGTAAACTCCTTTTTCGGCTTGTATTGTTTCTGCAATTATGAAGGCTGTTTTTTCTGTTATACTTTTTAATGAATCAAAGGAATTATAATCGAGATGTAAAATATCCGGCAATAGCGGACGAAATGCATTGCGCCAGTATTCATCGCCGATAATGCTTAATGCGCCCTGTGTTGAACCGTGATAAGAATCTTTAAACGCAATTATTTGTGTTCTTCCGGTAACGCGTTTTGCTAATTTCATTGCGCCTTCCACTGCTTCGGCGCCGGAGTTGGTGAAGTAAACGGAATTTAATGTTGATGGTAAATTTGCTGCAAGCATTGATGCATATTGAACTTGCGGCGATTGAATAAATTCTCCATACACTAAAACATGTAAATATTCATCAGCTTGTTTTTTTATTGCTTCCACTACTTTTGGATGGCGGTGGCCGATATTACAAACACTTATTCCGCCGATGAGATCGAGATATTGTCTGCCATCTGTTGCAAATAATGTTGTTCCTTCGGCTTTGGCAATTTGTAAAGCGAGTGGCGATGAAGATGTTTGGGCTACATGTTTTAAAAATAATTCGCGCTGGTTCATTAATACAAATGTCGTGATTTCAAATAAACAAGGAACAAGGTTCAAGATGCAAGGCACAAGAAATGAGGTCAGGAAATTATCATTAATATCGTTACATTCAATATCATAATATCCCAATATCTGAATATCAACTAGAGAAACATGATGTAAGCTGCGCTGAATAAAGAACTAAATGTACAAGTGTGCGACGCAACTGGTGCTGAGAAGAGATATACTGATCACTAACAAAAAATACTTTTTTTATGGCTATGATTCTTCCGGTTGAAGGGGTGCTTCCGCAAATGGGTGCGAATTGTTTTGTGGCGCCAAATGCAACCATTGTTGGCGACGTAATTATGGGCGATGATTGCAGTGTGTGGTTCAATACGGTTATTCGTGGTGATGTGAATAGCATTCGTATTGGTAATAAAGTGAACATACAAGATGGCGCTGTATTGCATTGCACGTATCAAAAAACGAAAACGATTATTGGCAATAATGTTTCTATCGGCCATAATGCGATTGTGCATGGTTGCACCATTCATGATAATGTGCTGATTGGAATGGGATCTATTGTGATGGATAATGCAGAAGTTGGAAGCAACTCGATAATCGCTGCGGGCGCGGTTGTGCTTGAAGGGACAAAGATTGAAAGCGGCGTTATTTATGCCGGCGTTCCTGCAAAAAAAATAAAAAACATTAATGAAGAATTGATTAAAGGGCAGATTGATCGCATCGCAAATAATTATTTGCATTATGCAAGCTGGTTTAAAAATGAGAATGACATTTAATTTTTATAATGATTTCTTGGCTGCATATTTTTTGGGTTGATTATATATTTTATACGGTGCTTGCAAATGACAAATAATATTTGTAGGTTTAAATCGTTTTAATCTAAACCCATGAAACCCGGCCTCAAAATATTAACCCTCCTGCTATTTATTACTATTAGTTTTAGCACAAGTTCGTGCAGACTTTGGAACAATTTATTCGGACCAAAATATGGATGCCCTAGCAGCGGAAGAAACGTTGGTGCGGAAAGGATTTTGAGTGGAGAGAAAGTGCCGAAGGCTGGTAAATTCAGGGCATCGCGAAACAGTTAATAATGTCTGAACCTATTTATAAAACCCTAAATCCCCCACTCTATGAGCCTTACACTCCGTACCGATTTTGGTTGCACAGAAGCTGTTATTGATGATGATTGCGGCCTTAAACGTTTTTATGAAGTTGCAAACATTTTAGCAGATGATCTGGATATCCAGTTTACACAAAAAACAGATGATTTCGATTCTGTGATGTGGGACTTTTTATTTAAGAACCATGTGCTTACACTTCATTATAATATTTACACAGGCATTTCAATTTATCCAAGAAAATTTCGCGAAGCGCCAAGAAAAGATAATGATGCAGTAGTGGAAGTTGCAAAGTTTTTAGAAAATAAATTGCTGATTAATACAGCGAAAAGATTTATGTCTTAATAATTTTTTTCGCCAACAGAATCAAGAATACTGCAATAACTCACATACCGATCTATATGAATTAAGCCGTCGTTGACGGCTTTTTTTATGGCGCAGCCTGGCTCATTAAAGTGCAGGCAATTATTAAACTGGCAATCATTAATGCGGCTGCGCATCTCAGGAAAATAATGAGAGAGTTCCTGTTTTGAAATATCAACCAAACCAAATTCGCGCATGCCGGGCGTATCAATAATTTGTCCGCCTTCTGGCAAGTCGAACATTTCTGCAAATGTTGTTGTATGAATTCCTTTGCCGCTCCAGCCGCTCACACCGTGGGTTTTGAGAGAAAGCTCTGGAAGAACTGCATTAATAAAAGAAGATTTTCCAACACCGGAATGGCCGCTTAATAAAGTGATTTTATTTTTTAATGCTGATTTAATTTCTTCAACGCCATTATTTTCTTTTACACTTATTAATACAATTTTATAGCCAATGGATTCATACATTTCTTTCCATTGTTCAAATTTATCCAGCTCTTTTTTTTTGTATAGATCTGCTTTATTTAAAACGATAATGGCGGAAACATGATACGATTCGCATGCAATAAGAAAACGATCAATAAATCCTTGTGATGTTCTTGGCTCTTTTAAAGTGGCAACCAATAATGACTGATCAACATTTGCAGCGATGATGTGGTGCTGCATTTTATGTGAAGGCGATTGGCGATTAATATAATTATTGCGATCATGAATATCGATAATCGTTGCAGATTTTTCAAGTTCATTTTCTGAATCAATTTCCACATCATCACCAACTGCAATTGGATTGGTTGATGAAATCCCTTCAATTTTAAAAACACCTTTTAAGCGCGCGTTCCAAAATTCGCCGGTTTCAGTTTTTACAATATACCAGCTGCCTGTTGATTTATAAACTTTTGCTTTCACGCTTATGGAAATTTTTTAAATAATGTAAAGCGCAAAATTAATTCGAGTAATAATAATGCAGCAGCTATTAATGCGAAAGGAAAAAATTGTTCGTTGTATCTTTTAAGTGCAGTTATTTCTACTTTCGATTTTTCGAGTTTATCAATTTCTGTATAAATATTTTTCAGGCTTTCATTATCTGTTGCACGAAAATATTTTCCGCCGGTTTCATTTGCAATTTGTGTAAGTAACTTTTCATCAATACTTACTTTTTCTTTTTGCATTACAATGCCGCCAGCTGTTTGCACGGGCATTGGCGCGAAACCTTCTGTACCAACGCCAATTGTATACACACGAACGCCAACTGATTTTGCAATTTCTTTTGCTGTGTTTGGATCTATTAATCCACCATTATTTTCTCCATCGGTTAATAAAATAATTACTTTACTTTTTGATTGTGATGCGCGCAATCTGTCAACGCCTGTAGCCAATCCTGAACCAATCGCAGTTCCATCTTCAAGCAAGCCGCTATGTACATTATAGAGCTGAGATTTTAAAACATTTCTGTCAGAAGTTAATGGGCACATCGTAAAACTTTCGCCGGAAAAAATGACCAAACCAATTCTGTCTGCCGGACGGTTATCAATAAAATCCGAAGCAACATTTTTTGCGGCTTCCATTCTGTTTGGCGTAAAATCCTGTGCCAGCATACTTCCGCTGATGTCGAGGCACAAAACAATATCGATGCCTTCGCCATTAATTTTTTGTTCATCATAACCAATTTGCGGCCGCGCCAATGCAATTATTATACAAACTGTCATTAATAAACGCAATATAAAAGGCACATGCCTGAATGTGTTTTTCCATGAACGTGTTGCGCCAAAATTTTTTACTGATGAAACGATTAATGCACCTGAACCCGGGCGCGTTTTTCGCAAGTACCACCAAATCATTAATGGTAATAAAATCAGCAACGCGAAAAATGCAGGTTGCGCAAAAGTGATATGTTGAAACCAATCGTACAGCACTATTTTTCTATCTTATTTAAAAGTTCAACGGATGAATGAATGATGGAATAATTTTTTTCATTATCGTTTTCGCCAGGCAAATATTTTGCAAATTTTACAAAGTCGCTCATGCGCAATGCTTGTGCAAGCTGTGTAAATTGTTCGTTTGAAATATTTAATTGTTTCAATTGTAAAATCAGTTCGTCGTTTGTTTTTACCATGCTTGCGATCTGCAATTTGCGCAATACAAACTGGCGCAGAATATCATTCAACCTTGTATAATATAATTTTGTTTGATTGTTTTGTGTAAGCTTTTGTTGCTTCAATTCTTCCAATGATTTTATTGCTTCTTCATACGGCGTTAATTTTGAAATGGCCATTTGTTTTTCCATTTCTTTTGTTCCTTTCTTTTTTTGAATGAAGTAAACAACAAGTGCAATGGATAGTAATGTAATGGCAACAACAATCCACGGAATATATTTTGCATTCGGGTTTTCTACATCAACAATATCTTTTATATCGTGATAATCTTTTTGCGGATCAAACTTTGAATAGCCAACTTCTACAATTGCAGAATCTGTAAGATAGGCAACGCCATTAACCGACAAACTTAAACGCGGAAGCACTTGCGTGCCGGAATCAAAACTTGTAATAATAACATCCTGCCGAAAAGATTTTTGGTCGCCTTTTATTAATGAATCAATTTTTCCTTTTTGAACAAAATCGAAATGCGTGATGGAATCTTCTGCAACCCACGCCACTTCTGCATTTGAAGGAACGGTAGATTCAATCGTTAACTGGATGGGTTCGCCAATTAAAATTTTATTTTTATTAATGCTTGCTTTTACAGAAACTGCGTTTTGTGAAAAACCGTTTTGCATTGCAAATAAAAAAATAATAATAATCGAAGCCAGTATGTGTAAAAATATTTTTCTCATTTATTATTTCGGCCGGTTTCGTCCTATAAAAAACTTCTTCAAAACTTTCACGTAATCCTCATCTGTACGAATGTGCAACAAATCTGATCCTGCTTTTAAAAAAATAGTTTTGCAATATTCCGTTGCATCAAAAAAATGTTGCTGGTAATTTTTTTGCACTAAAAAATCGCTGCTGTCAACCCATTGAATTTTTCCTGTTTCTGCATCTTCCACTTCCAGCAAACCTGCGGATGGCAATTGCATATCCATTTTATCGTACACTTTCACGCCAGTAATATCATGTTTTTTTGAAGCCACTTTTAATGCTTCATCAAACTTCTCATCTAAAAAATCGCTGAGTATAAAACAAATACTTTTTTGACGGATCGAATTATTAAAAAAGCGAATGGCTTCACTCAATTTTGTGCCTTTTCTTTTCGGCGTTGCCGTTAATAATTCGCGCACAATAAATAATGCGTGTTGCCTTCCTTTTTTTGGTGGAATATAACTTTCCACTTTATCACTAAATAAAATTGCACCAACTTTATCATTGTTATTAATCGCTGAAAACGCAAGCACAGCGCAGATTTCTGTAATCATTTCCTGTTTGCTAGCATGCACCGTTCCGAATAAAGAACTTGCGCTTACATCAACTAACAACATCACCGTTAATTCTCTTTCTTCTTCAAATAATTTACTAAACGGATGATTGAAACGCGCGGAAACATTCCAATCAATAAAACGTACATCATCGCCCGCAGCATATTCGCGCACTTCACGAAAGCTCATGCCGCGGCCTTTAAAAGCGCTGTGATACTCGCCCGTAAAAATATGGCGTGTAAGCCTTTTGCTTTTAATCTCCAGCTCGCGGACTTTTTTTAATATTTCTGCGCTTGTTAGCATTTTTATTCTTTACACATATATCATATAAAAGTTGACGGATGACAGTTGACAGATGACGGATTAAAATTTTAATAGGTTATTTCAACTTTTCTTTTTCGAAATAAGTAATTAATCCATTTAATATTCTCATGCATTCATCTGTTAATACTGAAATCTCTTTAAATTTTTCTTCGTTAATAATTGCTGTCATTGAAGCAATATTTAATAACGTTTCTACTTCATACAAAGATCCTCTGGCTATGTGAAAAAACTGGATGGAATCTTTTTTATAGTTGCGGCCAGAACCTTCAGCAATATTACACGGAACTGAAACTGTAGCTCTTTTTGTTTGCGCTGTTAAAACAAATAATTCCTCTTGAGGATAAGTTTTTAATAATAAATAAATTGCCTTAACCAATTGCATGGATTTTTTCCATGCTTCAAGGTTTTTATAATTTGTCATGAACAAGGTTTAATAACTCTATTCTCTGCCAACTGTCATCTGTCAACTTCTCTACGGCACCTGAATAGCTTTTAATACATCATCAATCACAATTTCTACATTCACATTTTCGGCTTCTGCTTCATATGTTAATCCAATTCTGTGGCGCAAAACATCTTTGGAAATTGATCGTACATCTTCCGGAATTACATAACCTCTTTTATTTAAAAATGCATTTGCTTTTGCAGCTAACGCAAGATTAATACTCGCACGTGGCGAACCTCCATATGCTATTAATGATTTTAATTTTTCGAGTTTATATTTTTCCGGAGAACGTGTTGCAAAAACAATATCCAGAATATAATTTTCAATTTTTTCATCCATATAAACCTGGCGGGTTAAATCCCTTGCCTGCAAAATTTCCTGCGTGGAAACAACTTGCTCAATCTGCGGAGATGTAATGCCCTGCACGTTTTGACGGATAATTAATTGTTCTTCCTGCTTGGTTGGATAATCAACAATTACTTTCATTATAAAACGATCCTGTTGTGCTTCCGGCAATGGATATGTTCCTTCTTGCTCCAGTGGATTTTGCGTAGCAAGAACTAAAAATGGTTCTTCTAATTTATAGCTCGTGTCGCCGAGTGTTACTTGTTTTTCCTGCATCGCTTCCAGTAATGCACTTTGCACTTTTGCAGGCGCGCGGTTTATTTCATCTGCCAAAACAAAATTGGCGAAGATGGGCCCTTTGCGTACTACAAATTCATTTCGTTGCTGATTATAGATCATCGTTCCGACAACATCGGCGGGCAATAAATCCGGCGTAAATTGAACGCGGCTAAACTTTGCGCGAATGGCTTGTGACAAAGATTTGATGGCAAGCGTTTTTGCCAGTCCTGGCACGCCTTCCAGCAAAATGTGGCCGCTGCTTAACAAGCCGATTAATAAGCGATCGATCATATAATGTTGCCCAACAATTACACGCGCAACCTCATCGCGCAAGCGATCAATAAATACACTTTGGTATTGAATTTTTTCATTGAGTTGCCTGATGTCTTCAGCAGTATAAACCATAATTTTATATTAATGTTGCAAAATAACGAATTCAGTGTGCAAGTTGCTTGCCAAGTTAATGAAAGCCCGCAAATTATATTGTAATTGGCAACTGTATTCATTCTTATTCATTTTTTATACATTTTTTATTAATAAGAATGGAAATAAAAATCATTAACAAATCATAGAAATTAAATACACAATAAATGAGGCATTAAACTTGTTACACTCGTATAAAATATTTTATGAAAAAACAATTGATCTTTTCAGCAGTTTTTGTAGCCGCAATTTTTTTATTAATAAATGCATGCAGCAAAAGCAATTCAAATGCTTCAACGCCTCCAACAAAAATGCAGTTGCTCACGCAAACTTCCTGGAAATTTGATACTGCAGGATTAGATAATAATAACGATGGATTAATTGATGCGCCATTTCCGACAGGCTACGGAATAAGCAGTTGCGAATCAGATAATATTCTCACGTTAAAAGCTGACGGCACCGGAACGGTTGATGAAGGCGCAACAAAATGTAATGTAAATGATCCACAAACCACAGCATTTACCTGGAGCCTGGATAGCGCGCAAACTGCTATCGTTTTATCTGACACAATTTTTAGCGTTATCAGTGGCAATGTAAATATTACAAGTATTAATGCCACTTCTTTGCATCTTGAAAAAGCCGTTCCCGTTGGGCCGATTTCTGTGAATGTTGCTTTTTATATGAAACATTAATAAAAATTTGCAAACACTTTTTAATGCAGTTCTTTTCTTTTTTTCTTGATAAAAAAAGAAACAAAAAAATCAAGGCTGCGAAACAAAAGCTAAAAATTCTGCATAAATCCTAAACCCGGCGAAACTCGCCGCAAGATGCTATTAATGCTAACCGCAAATGGCTCAAACAACGCCGGGTTCTTAACGGATTTATTCCGAATTTTCTTAACGCTTTTGTTTCGAGGCCGGAGTAAAGCTGATTAAAAAAAATTAATTAAATATTTTTTACGATAAATATTTTCCTACAATTGGCATTCTTCTTCCAACGCCAAATGCCTTGCAGCTTACGCGGATGATTGGGCAAAATTGATTGCGTTTGTATTCGTTTGTATTAACGAGTTTCAAAATACGGTTTACTAAATCTTTATCAATTCCCATGGCAATGATTTCTTTTGGGCCCTGTCTTTTTTCAATGTATTGATACAACACTTTATCAAGCACATCATATTCAGGTAAACTATCACTGTCTTTTTGTTCGGGCCGCAACTCTGCAGAAGGCGCTTTATCAATTATATTTTGCGGGATGATTTCATCATTTCTATTAATATATTTTGCGAGCGCATATACCTGCATTTTATAAATATCACCAAGCACACTCAAGCCGCCAGCCATGTCGCCATACAAAGTTCCATAACCAGTTGAGAGTTCGCTTTTGTTGGAAGTGTTTAATAAAATATATCCAAACTTGTTTGCGATTGCCATTAATAAATTTCCGCGCGATCTGCTTTGAATATTTTCTTCAGCAACATTAAAAGGCAAATCTTTAAACACAGGTTTTAGTTCTGTAAGAAATGCATCATAAATATTTTTTATCGGAATAATATCATATTCATTTCCCAGATTTTTTGACAATAATTCTGCATCACTTACGGAGTGTGTAGTTGAAAAATGTGAAGGCATTAATATTGCGCGCACGTTTTCTTTTCCCAAAGCTTCACAAGCCAAAGCCAGTACCACAGCGCTGTCTATGCCGCCACTACTTCCAAGAATTGCTTTTGTAAAACCCATTTTATAAAAATAATCGCGTATGCCAAGTATTAATGCTGCATGAATTTGTGCAATATTATTTTCAGCAGTCAGATAATTAATAATGCTTGCCGGATCATTTTGTTTTGACACGCGCATTTCTTTATCGAAAGAGTTGACAGATGATGGTTGACTGTTGACAGACTTATTTTTATCTGTCATCTGTAAACTGTCAACTGTCAACTCATTTAAATCTTCAAGCACAGTTATAAAAAAGTCTTCTTCAAAAGATTTTAATTCTTTAACAATATTTCCACTCGCATCATACACTAAACTTCCGCCGTCAAAAACAATTTCTGTTTGCGAACCAACTGCGTTGCAATAAAACATCGGCAATTTATATTTCAGCACATTTGCACGCACCACTTCTTTACGATCTTTATCATGATCATAATCGAATGGCGATGCAGAAATATTAATCATCACATCCGGTTGTTGTTTTATTAATTCATCCATCGGGCAAATTCTGTACAACGGATTATCGCCAAGGTTCCAGATATCTTCGCAAATCGTTAATGCAATTTTTTTGTTTTTAAATTCAATAATATTCCAGTTATAAGCAGGTTCAAAATATCTATTTTCATCAAACACATCATATGTTGGCAAACATGTTTTATGCGCAACACCTTTCACATCTTTTTCAAATAACAACCATGCAGCATTAAATAAATCTTTTCCTTCCGCTTGCGGATTTCTCTGCGGGCAACCAACGATTACTCCAATATTTTCTGTGTGCTGTTTTATAATATCAATTGCATTATAACAAGCATTAATAAAATCTTCAAACTCCAAAAAATCGCGCGGAGGGTAACCGCAAATGGCGAGCTCGGAAAACACGATCAAATCTGCATTTTCTTTTTTTGCACGATCAATCGCTTCAATAATTTTACGTGTATTATTTTCGAAATTTCCGATGTGATAATTCTGTTGTGCGAGAACGATTTTCATAATGCAAATTTACAAAAAATCAAATCATTGCTTTCATTAACCAAAACATGCATTGTAAGAAGTTAAAACTAAAATGAAATAGCTTTACTTCGCACTAATTTTTAACCGAGATCGTTTAATAAAAATGAAAAAAATAATTTCTGTTTCATTAATAATATTTTTGATCGCATCATGTAAAAATGGAAAAAATATTCCTGATGTTTCCAACATTCCTGTCACGGTAAAAATTGAACGTTTTGATAATGCATTCTTCGCGCTCGATTCAAATAATTTTGCAGCAGGTTTATATAAACTCAATCAACAGTTTCCCTATTTTTTTACAGATTTTACTGCAAACATTTTAGGCGTTGGTATTTTAAGCGATACAAGCAAAATGGCTTTTGCAGCAACGCGCCAATTTCTCACAAGTTATTTTCCTGTAAAAGATTCTATTCAATTAAAATTTGAAAAAACTGACTGGCTCGAAAATGATTTGAAAAAAACTTTTCAATATGTAAAATATTATTTTCCAAAATATCCGCTGCCACAAAAAGTAGTAACATACATCGGCCCGTTTGATGCGCCAAGTGTTGCGATTACAAACTATGCGCTTGGCATCGGTTTGCAATTGTATGCAGGAAATAAATTTTCTTTTTATAATAGTATGCAAGGACAGGAAATGTATCCATCCTATATTTCCCGCCGCTTCGAGCCGCAATATATTAATGTGAATTGTGCCAAAGCAATTGCTGAAGATTTATATCCGGATAAAAGTGGCGACAAACCTTTGATTGCGCAAATGGTTGAAAAAGGAAAATACTGGTATCTCACCGATTTGTTTTTGCCTGAAACTGCAGACAGTTTGAAAACAGGCTTCACACAAAAACAATTGGATTGGTGCAAAGCAAATGAAGGATTAATATGGAATTATTTTTTGCAAGGCGATAATATTTTATATACGATTGATCCGGATGTTATAAAAAATTATATGGGCGATTCGCCAAGTACGCAGGGAATGCCAGACGTTTCTCCGGGAAATATTGGCCAATGGGTTGGCTGGCAAATTGTAAAAAAATATGTTGAAAATAATCCGTCGATTACTCCTGCGCAATTAATGAAAACTGATCCAAAGAAAATTTTTGATGAAGCAAAATATAAACCGAGATAAAAATAATGCCGGGAGAAATAAATTTAATTTCTTTATTAAAAACAATGAAGCCAATTCTTAATGATGGCGAATACGTTTTTTGTACTGTTGATAAAAAAATAAATTTACAGCAAAAAGAAATTTTATTTTTCTTTAAAGAACAAGAAGGCGATACAATTATTACTACAAAAATATTTGCCGACAGTTTACATCTTCCTTATCATTTTATCGCAGCGTGGATAACGCTTACTGTTCATTCTTCTTTAGAGGCTGTTGGATTAACGGCTGCATTTTCCAAAGCGCTTGCTGATGAAAATATCAGTTGCAATGTTGTTGCTGCTTATATCATGATCATATTTTCGTTGCGAAGAACGATGCTGATAAAGCGATGAAAGTATTGCAAAACCTTTCTGGTTCTTATTAATAAACAAAACCGTTTTATTAATAATCAAAAAATAATTTTCAGAAACTGTGATTTTCTGAATCCTTCTGCGAATAATAGATGGAAGAATTTTATTTTTAGATGAACATGCAAACTGATAAAGAATCGTTTTCAAAACTGATGCAGGAAAACAAGGGAATTGTTTTTAAAGTTTGCAATTCTTATTGCTCAAATAAAAACGATATTGAAGATCTGGCGCAGGAAATTATTTACCAGTTATGGAAATCTTACAGCAGTTATAATTCTGAATACAAATTCACAACGTGGATGTATAAAATTGCATTGAACACGGCCATTTCATTTTACAGAAAAGTAAAAAAAACGCGCAACACAATTTCTTTTGAAGAACATTTAATTGAAATTGAAGATGATAATAATTCATCTGAAACCAATCAAAATATAAATTTATTACAGCAATTTATTAATGAATTAAAAGAGCTTGACAAAGCATTAATGATTTTATATCTCGAAGAAAAAAGTTACAAAGAAATTGCAGAAATAATCGGTATTACAGAAACAAATGTGGCAACAAAAATTGGCCGCATTAAAGAAAAATTAAAACAAAAATTTTCAACGTATAATTTATAAAAAATGGAAACGCAGGAATTAAAAAACGCATGGAACGCAAGTGAAAAAAATTTAGAAAATTTATGGACATTAAATATGCGTTGTATAGAAATGGTGCAAACGCAAAAAGCAAAATCAAAATTAAATGGCTTGGCGGCGTTTAAATCTGTCGCAATTATTTTGGGAATATTGTATGTTTTATTTCTTGGAATACTTGTGTATGGCAATCATTTTAAAAATTTATATTTTACTTTTTCTATTGGAATAATAATGGTTATTAATATTGTTGCCATTGCAGTTTATATAAAACATCTTGTATTAATTTCTCAAATAAATTTTGGTGAAAGCATTATTAATGCGCAAAAAAAATTAGCTGAATTGCAAGCTTCAACTATTAATATCACGCGCATTATTTGGTTGCAATTGCCATTCTGGTGCACATGGTTTTGGAGCAGCAATTGGATTAATAATAACACGGCAAATTTTTTATTAACGGCTTTTCCGATTGCATTATTTTTTGCAGTTGTTGCAGTGTGGTTGTTTAAAAATATTTCTTTGCAAAACAGTCATAAAAAATGGTTCAGGATTTTATTCAGCACAACCGAATGGACTTCTGTTATTAAAGCAATTGAATTTATTAATGAAATTGATGAGTTTAAAAAAGATTAACGGCAATAATTTTTTGTAATTTAAATTTATTAATAAAAATATTTTATGCAGGAAAGAATTGTAATTGTTGGTTACAAACCAAAAATTGGTAAAGAAGAAATGTTGAAATCACTAATGCGCGAACATCTTTCTACTTTACAAAAATTACATTTGGCTACCGATAGAAATTCCATAATGATGGAAGCTGAGGATGGAACTATTATTGAAGTGTTTGAATGGAAATCAAAAGCAGCCATTGAAAGCGCGCACACAAATCCGGAAGTATTAAAAATGTGGGCGAAGTATGCAGAATGTTGCGATTATATCCCGGTTGGAAATGTTGCGGAAATAGCAAATTTGTTTTCTGAATTTACGCCGTTTAGCTAAACAATTATTAATAAAATAATTTTAAGCGTTTGCGTAAACAGGTTTTTTACCAAACTGTTTCATCATTTTAAAATGAGAACCAATGGCGCTTGTCATTGTTGGAAATTCGTTGTAATTAATATTAAATTGTTCGCAGGTTTGCTTTACAATTTTGCTGATTGCAGGATAATGAACATGGCTCACGCGCGGAAATAAATGATGTTCAATTTGAAAATTTAAGCCGCCAACATACCAGGAAACCAATTTATTTTTTGGTGCAAAGTTCGCCGTTGTTTTCACCTGGTGAATCGCCCATTCTTCTTCAATTTTTTTATTGTCGTTTATACCAACATATTCAAATTCTGCGTGCTCAACAACGTGCGCTAACTGAAATACAAGCGCAAGTGTTAATCCCATGGTTACGTGCATGCATGCAAAACCAACCAGCCATGCTTTCCATCCAACAAATACAATTGGTAAAGTGATATAAAAAATAAGGTATAGAGCTTTGCTAAACCAGAATACAAAATGCTCGCGCTGATCCATTTTTTGCAATGGTGTAGATTGGATTTTTTTCTTAAAATATTTATTAAAGTCCATCATCACCACCCAAGCAAAAGATGAAATTGCATAAACCAGCACTACATAATATTGCTGAAACCTGTGCGCAGGAACCCATTTCTGTGTATCGCATTGGCGCATTAACGGGCTTTTTGCAATATCATCATCAATGCCATCAACGTTTGTATATGTGTGATGAATAATGTTGTGTTTAAATTTCCAGATAAAAGCATTTCCACCGAGCGCGTTCAAACTCAAACCCATCATATCATTTACCCAACCTTTACGCGAATAACTTCCGTGGCAGGCATCGTGCATTACATTAAAACCAATGCTCGCGAGGATTAATCCCAACGCGCAACTTAATACGATACCAACTAGAGCCGGCATGGTAAAAACCAGTAAAGAAATATAAATAAGAATGGCAGACGGTATTAATATTACACTTTTGGAATACAGTTTCCAGTTGCCGGTTTTTTTAATATTATTAGTGGTAAAATATTGTTCTACCGAAGCTTTAAGCGTTGTGTAGAAGGTGGTGTTTTTGTTGTTGAAAGTAACTTTTGACATAAAGGAGTAAATTTTACCAACTGTTTTTTCATCAGAACGGAACTGCTTATTAATGCTGAAAAAATTTGTTGATTCCGTTAATAACTCTTGTTTAGCAAGGTTATTGTAGCAACGCTGCAAGATATGCAGATTTAACTGGGCGCGAAAATTTTTCCACAAGCCAAACTGTTAAATAATCATTTGGCAATCTTGGTGCGGAGCAGGCTGCGCGCAGCCTGGATTTCAGTGAGATCTTTAAATGCATCTTTAGGTACCATAAAGAAAGAACGCCGGTTAAAATAGAGCAGGAAAAAAATTTCTGTTTCCTTGTATTCGCTAAAGTTTTTCCATTGCCAAACCTGTGTGCCGTTTTGCGTTTCAAGCATCACGCCTTTTTCTTCCATGCTCAAAATAAATGTATCTCTAAAAGTTTCTGATTTTTTATAAATACTTAATGGAAGTAAACGCCTGACAGCAATCCATAATAAAAACCACAATAAAGAAAATATTAAAAAAGGAAATGGCTTTATTATTTTAAAATAAAAAAGCACAGCAGATAAAATCGCAAACACATTAATAACAATAAATAAAACCCTTATTTCTGCCATTCCAAAAAAATGGCTGCGCAAGCCATCCAACACTTGTTTTTTGTTATAGCCAAATTGAATCGTCATTCCCTTTCTTTCCGGTAAAAATAGGAAGGTTTTACATAAAAAATGGCTGCCATTAATGACAACCATTTTAAAAATTTTTATTTAAAAGAAATGAACTTTGGGTAAATTATCTTACGCTTCTGCAATGGCTGTAATGACGGTTTGCTGCTTCATAAGGCGTAACCGATCTGGCGCAAGATGCAAAAAAAGACGCGATTAATACAAGGGCTAGGATTTTTTTCATTATTATGTTTTTAGGTGTACGAATTTCAATAACGAAAATAGCGTTCTAAAATTGCCATGCAAGTAAACAGGCAGAAATTTTTTGCAAAACACCACATTAATAAATAGTATTGGCGTAAACACTTATTGCTTCTGTATAATTGAATTAAAAAATAAACATTAATAAATGGTTTTTCATTTTGCGGCGAGTTTGCAATTGTAATTTTTATTATATTTATTCCACTCAAAAACAAACCAAATGAAAAAATTTAAAATCATTTCCCTTTTATTTTTTGTATGTATTACTTCGCTTTCTGTTAATGCACAGCGCATTAAATTACTTGATGGCAAACTCGATTTTCTGAAAGGAGAAAAAGTTATTAATGTAGAATTTACTTACGACAATATGGGCGTTGGTAAATTTCCAAAAGAAGATGATTATGTGGCGAGCAAAAAAGATGAATACAATAAAAAAGAATCTGGCCGCGGCGACAACTGGTCGAAAGCCTGGGTAGCCGACAGGCAAAACCGTTTCGAACCAAAGTTTGAAGAGTTATTTGAGAAACACAGCGAAATGACGATTAAGAAAGACGCAAAATACACGCTGATATTTCATACCACTTTTACTGAACCAGGTTTTAATGTGGGTGTATGGAAAAAAAATGCGGAGATAACTGCAGAAGTTTTAATTGTTGAAACTGCCAATAAAGGAAATGTTCTTGCAAAAATATCTGTTCAAAATGCGCCCGGCAGATCTTTCTGGGGAAATGATTATGATACCGGCGAAAGGCTTGCCGAAGCTTATGCAACAGCAGGCAAAGGTTTGGGAAAATTTATTAAAAGATAGTCAACTTATTTTTATTAATGAATCAGAAAAGCTGCTTAATCAGGCAGTCTTTTTTTATTTATAATCTTGTTTATTAATAATAAAAAATCCGCCCATAGAAATGAGGCGGATTGTGTTTTTATGTAAAAACCGTCCTAAGAATTCTCTTTAATAAATTAACTGCAACCCATGCTGTTGCCACAGTTCAGGCATTTATAGCAAGTGCCGCTGCGAATGGTTATATGGCCACAAGTGTTGCAGGCAGGTGCATCGCTTTGCATATTTTTTGCTGCTGCATTTACGGCGCTTAACCCGTTTTCTGGCTTATATGCATTTGCCGGTTTTGTGCTTTTTGCCGGTTGCTGGCTTGTTCCGTTATTCGCAGCTTTTGCAACAATTCTTACATCACTTAATTCAGGTTTTTTTTTATCGTATTCTAAAGACGTTGGAATATCATCCCAGTCATCAGTTCCTGCATTTAATACTTCAGGTTTATCAAGAACATGAACCAAATCAGTTCTTCCCAAATATTCATAAGCCAGTGCGCGGAAAATAAAATCAACTATAGAAGTCGTGCTTTTAATATTCGGATGGTCAACCATACCGGATGGTTCAAAGCGCGTAAAAACAAATTTTTCTACAAATTCTTCCAACGGAACGCCGTATTGCAAGCCAATAGAAATGGCAATGGCAAAACAGTTTGACATGCTGCGCATGGTTGCGCCTTCTTTTGCCATGTCAATAAAAATTTCTCCAACTGTTCCGTCACTGTATTCACCGGTTCTTAAGAAAATGGCCTGGCCATTAATCTTTGCTTTTTGTGTAAAACCGCGGCGTTTTGCAGGCAAAGTCCTTCTTTCAACAATTGTTGCAAGTGCGCGTTTTAATTTTGTATCGGGAGAAGATTGTACGCGTTTGGTAACTTCCTCCAACAATTCCTGAACAGTCAATTTTCCGAGATCAACTATGTTTGATTCGGCAGAAACAGTTTCACTTGTTGCTTGCGCCTTGTCGCTTGTTTCGTCATCAACTTTTTTCTTCTTGTCAGATTTTGTGCTTAATGGTTGTGATAGTTTTGATCCATCACGATAAAGCGCGCAGGCTTTTAATCCAAGCTGCCAGCTAAGCAAATAAGAATCTGCAATCTCTTCAATATTTGCTTCGTTGGGAAGATTAATGGTTTTTGAAATAGCGCCGCTGATAAAAGGTTGCGCAGCTCCCATCATGCGAATGTGGCCATGCGCATGGATAAAGCGTTCGCCTTTTTTACCACATTTATTGGCGCAATCAAAAACAGCAAGGTGTTCGTTCTTTAATAACGGCGCACCTTCAATGGTCATGGTGCCGCAAACGTAATTGTTGGCTGCTTCAATTTCTTTGTCAGTAAAACCCAACGCGTCCAGCAAACTCCATTCAAAGTTGTAATACTGTTCGGGTTTAAAACCTAAACGCTGCAAACATTCTTCACCGAGATTGTACACGTTAAAAACAAAACCAATTTCAAAAGCGGTAGCAACGGCCGTATCTAATTTTTTAAGTTCTTCTGCAATAAATCCTTTTTCACTTAGTGTTTGGTGGTTAATATTTGGTGCTCCTGCAAAAGTTCCTGAACCAACGGCATATTTAATAATCGCGTCAATTTCTTTTTCGTTATAATGTAAATTTTTTAAAGCCGCCGGCACTGATTGATTAATGATTTTAAAATAACCACCGCCACTCAGTTTTTTAAATTTTACTAGCGCAAAATCTGGCTCAACGCCGGTTGTGTCGCAATCCATTACCAAACCGATTGTTCCGGTTGGCGCGATTACTGTTGATTGTGCATTTCTGTAACCAAATTTTTCTCCCAACTGCACAGCTTCGTCCCACGCTTTGGTAGCGGCTTTTAATAAATAATCCGGGCAATATTGTGCTTTAATACCCTGCGGTTTAATTTGCAAACCTTCATATTCATCTGCATCGTAAGCAGCAAGGCGATGGTTGCGCATCACGCGCAACATTTCATCTTTGTTTTCTTCATACCTTGGAAATGCACCAAGTACCCCGGCAATTTCTGCAGAAGTTTTGTAAGAAATGCCGGTCATAATCGCGGTTATCGCTCCTGCAATTCCTCTGGCTTCTTCACTATCGTATGGAATACCCATCACCATCAACATAGAACCAAGGTTTGCATAACCCAAACCAAGTGTTCTGTAGTCGTAAGATAATTGTGCAACTTCTTTTGAAGGAAATTGCGCCATTAATACAGAAATTTCAAGTACAGCAGTCCACAAACGGCATGTGTACGAAAAGCCTTCTACATCAATGGTGTTGGTGTCTTCATCATAAAACCGGCGAAGGTTAACAGAGGCGAGGTTACAGGCCGTATTGTCTAAAAACATATATTCGCTGCAAGGGTTGGAAGCCCGGATGCGGCCACCAGCGGGGCATGTGTGCCACTCATTAATGGTGGTGTCGTATTGGGTACCCGGGTCAGCGCAACGCCATGCTGCGTAAGCAATCTGGTTCCACACTTCCTTTGCAGGAATGCGCTTCATCACCTTGCCATCGCTTCTCGCTTTAAGTTCCCAGTCTTCATTATTTGCTAGCTTCTCAAAAAATTCATTGGAAATACGAACAGAGTTATTTGAATTTTGCCCTGAAACAGTTTTGTATGCTTCGCCTTCATAATCGCTCGGATAACCGGCGGCTATTAATGCGCCTACTTTTTTCTCTTCCTCAACTTTCCAGTTTATAAAGTTTACTATTTCAGGATGATCTAAATCCAGGCAAACCATTTTCGCTGCGCGACGAGTTGTGCCGCCAGATTTTATTGCGCCTGCTGCGCGATCGCCAATTTTTAAAAAACTCATTAACCCGCTGGAAGTTCCACCGCCACTTAGTTTTTCATTTTCGCCACGGATGTTTGAAAAATTTGTTCCAACACCAGAGCCATATTTAAAAATGCGCGCTTCGCGAACCCATAAATCCATAATACCGCCTTCATTTACCAAATCATCATCCACGCTTAATATAAAACAAGCATGCGGTTGCGGGCGCTCGTATGCAGAAGTAGATTTTTTTAATTGATTGTCATTCTGGTCCACATAATAATGGCCTTGTGGCTTTCCGGTGATGCCATAACTTTCATATAAACCGGTATTAAACCATTGCGGGGAATTAGGAACACAAGCCTGGTTCAAAATACAATACACCAATTCTTCATAAAAAACCTGTGCATCATTTTCGCTTGCAAAATATCCATAACGTTCGCCCCAAACTTTCCAACAATTGGCCATGCGGTGCGCAACCTGTTTTACTGAACCTTCACGTCCCAACGATCCATCAGCTTGCGGAACACCTGCTTTACGAAAATATTTTTGTGCAAGAATATCAGTCGCAATCTGGCTCCATTGTTTCGGAACCTCAACATTGTTCATTTCAAAAACAACTTCGCCACTTGGGTTACGAATAACAGAAGTACGATAATCATATTCAAACTGGTCGAACACATTTACCGCGTCATTAGTAAAGCGACGGGTAAACTGCAAACCTTTTACAGATTGCTTTTTATTTGACATGGGTTAGTAACGAGTTATTGTTAAGAAAATTAGTATCTAAGGGGTAAACGAAAGTATTTTTTGATTTCGATATTCCCGCTTCTTAAATATCCCCACGTGTGGAAAAAAACGGTTGATAATTTTTGTATTACAGACCTGTATTGCGTTTGTAGATTTATCAACATACAATACATTTTTTCGGAGAAATTTTTTTTGGTTTTACGATAAAAAAAAATTACCTGTTAGTAATAAAATCATCTTTCGATTCATTAATAAAAAAATAAAAAATGGCGCGTTTTAATATAGTTTTACAATAAGAGTTATTAATAAAACAATCCGTCCACAAAAAAGTTTCGTAATAATACTAAAGGCAAATTGTAAAAAACTTTGCCGCAGAAAACCATAAAGCGGAAAAGTTTTTGCATTTTTGCAATACGCCAACGGAAAAGCTAATGAAGAAAAACATTTACGAATCTTTAGTGGCAAAAAAAACTGCAGGGCAAAAATCATTTGCAGTATTAATCGATCCCGATAAAGTAAATGCAGCGAAAATTGAAGAGCTTACCAGCCTTGCCATTAATACCAATGTAGATTATTTATTAATCGGTGGCAGTTTGGTTATCTCCAATCATCTTGATGATGTTGTTCAGCTCGTTAAAAAAAATTGCAACATTCCCGTAATATTATTTCCCGGCACGCCATCGCAGGTTTCAAAACATGCAGACGGATTATTATATCTTTCATTAATCTCCGGAAGAAATCCAGAATTATTAATCGGCCAGCATGTAATCTCAGCGCCGTTTGTAAAGCAAAGCGGTTTAGAAATTATGTCGACCGGTTACATGGTTATAGATGGCGGCGCACCAACAACCGTTTCATATATCAGTAATGCAACGCCCATTCCTGCAGATAAAAATGAAATTGCAATGTGCACCGCAATGGCTGCAGAAATGCTTGGCATGAAATTAATTTATATGGATGCCGGCAGCGGCGCCAAACGTGCCATTACAGAAGATATGATTTCAATGGTTTCGAAATGTATTGAAATTCCATTGGTAATTGGCGGCGGCATTAAAGATCCTGAAAAAGCATATCTCAATTGCAAAGCTGGCGCAGATTTAATTGTAGTAGGCAACGCTATCGAAAAAGATCCTTCATTAATAAAGGAGATGAGCGCGGCGGTGCATGCTGTTCATGCAAAAGTTTGATGCGATAATCGTTGGTACTTGGCCGTTGATGATTTATGTTTTTTATATCCATTAATAAATTATTACATAGCATTTTTTTTATTTCGCCCATCAATCATCGAACAACGATCATCGTTTAATATCTTACAATATTACACTTCCACTAAAGCTTAACATGAATTTTACATTAACTCCAAAGGTTTTCTATAAAAAAGTTCCATTCATTTAAAAAATTGTTTTTCTTTGCATCGTTAAAACATTTCCAGTCAATTTTATTTATATACTGAAATGAAAAAAAACTCACCCATATCACACTTATCTCAAGTGATATTGCACGCCTTCAACAAGCGTGGGTTTTTTGCTATGCCGGTGTGCATGGTTTTTTCTGTTCGCCCTATCCCCTTTTGGGTGCGACGTTGATACCATTAATCTCCCGTGATCGTTGTTATTATCGCAACGCTATCATTCCTGCATGGCAGGAAATTTTACATCAATGATATTTCATTGACAATCGTACATCATTCAAGAAAAAATAATGGAACAGGAATTTAAGATATTAATCGCCAACCAATCTTACCAGGATTTTGCACAAATTATTTGCGATGAAATGGAATCGTCTGCAAAGGCACGCGGAACGGGCATTGCAAAGCGAAGCCCTGATTATATTAAAGAAAAAATGCGCGAAGGAAAAGCTGTAATTGCTTTTACAAAAGATAATATATGGGCAGGCTTTTGTTATATCGAAACATGGAGCCACGGGGAATATGTTGCCAATTCAGGATTAATTGTTGCGCCTGCATTTCGCAAAGGTGGTTTGGCAAAACAAATTAAAAAGAAAATTTTTGAACTGAGCAGAACGCAATATCCGGAATCAAAAATATTTGGATTAACAACAGGTTTGGCGGTGATGAAAATAAATTCCGAACTCGGATATGAACCAGTTACTTATTCTGAACTAACGCAAGACGAAGCATTTTGGGCAGGTTGTAAAAGCTGTGTGAACTATGAAATATTAATGAGCAAAGAAAGAAAAAATTGCATGTGCACCGCGATGTTGTATGATCCAAAAGATCATTATGAACCCGAAGAAACAAAACAGGATTTTCACCAGCACAGCAAATTGTATGAGCGTTTTATGAAAATAAAACAATGGAAATTGCTCAAGCCTTTTTTGAAAAAAGAAACAACTGGAAGCAGCCGATCAAAATCATTATTGCATTATTTTTTTTCCATCTGAATTATGTTTTATAGGATTAATTTGATTGATAGATTTTGATTAATAAAATTTTCTTTGCAAATATTAATAACAGAAATCATACTTCGTACATCTAATATCAAACATTAAATTTTCAAACTTTCTTCAATGAATAATAAAGTTGTACTCGCATACAGTGGCGGATTGGACACAACCTATTGTGCCATCTATTTAAATAAAATAAAAAATTTAGAAGTCCACGCACTAACCGTAAACACTGGAGGTTTCAGCGATGAAGAAATTAAACAGATTGAAACGCGCGCAAAAAAATTAGGCGCTGCTTCTTTCAAATGTGTTGATGTTACTAAAGAGTATTATGAAAATTGCATCAAGTATTTAATATTCGGAAACGTTTTAAAAAATGCAACTTATCCATTAAGCGTAAGTGCAGAAAGAATGGTGCAAGCCATTGAAGTGGCAAAACATGTGCAGCAAATTGATGCTGCGTATGTGGCGCATGGCAGCACCGGCGCGGGAAATGATCAGGTTCGTTTTGATATGGTTTTTCAAAGTATGTTACCCGGTGTTGAAATACTTACACCAATAAGAGATTTAAAATTAAGCCGCGAAGAAGAAATAGATTTTTTGAAAGAGCATGGCGTTGAAATGAATTTTGCCAAAGCGCAATACAGTATTAATAAAGGTTTATGGGGAACATCAGTTGGCGGAAAAGAAACACTCACATCAAAAGATTATTTGCCCGAAGATGCATGGCCAACAAAAGTTACGGAAACAGAAATAAAAAAAATACAACTGGAATTTGAGAAAGGAGAACTAACTGCCGTTGATGATAAAAAATTTATTAATAAAGTTGAAGCCATTCAATATTTACAATCTATTGCGCAGCCTTTTGGCATTGGAAGAGACATTCATATTGGCGATACAATTATCGGTATAAAGGGCCGCGTTGGTTTTGAAGCTGCTGCTCCTATTATTATTATTAAAGCACATCATTTGCTGGAAAAACATACACTCACAAAATGGCAATTGTATTGGAAAGATCAATTAAGCGCCTGGTATGGAAACTGGTTGCATGAAGGGCAAATGCTCGATCCAACAATGCGCAACATAGAAAAATTTTTAGAAGATACACAAACAACCGTTTCAGGAAAAGTGTTTGTAACGCTGCAGCCATACAGGTTTACAGTCACTGGCATTGAAAGTGCGCATGATTTAATGAGCAGCAAATTTGGATCATACGGAGAAATGAATAAAGGCTGGAGCGGTGATGATGTAAAAGGTTTTGCAAAAATTTTCGGCAATCAAACTTCCATTTTTCATAAAGTAAATGAAGATTTAAAATGAAAATTCTTTCAAAAGAAAATTCATTAATGCATTACAAATGGGGAGAAAATTGTGATGGCTGGAATTTTGTTGATGAAAATTCTTTATCAATAAAACTGGAAAAAATGTTGCCGCAAACAAGTGAACAAAAACATTATCATGAACATGCGCAACAATTTTTTTTCATCACAAAAGGAATTGCAAATTTTGAAATTGATGATGAAAATTTTATTGTAAAACAAAATGAAGGCATTCACATTTTGCCAAAGCAAAAACATAAAATAAGTAACACAGCAAATGAAGATTTGGAATTTATTTTATCATCACAACCTTCTACTGTTAATGACAGGATTAATTGTGATTAATACATTGACATGAAAAAAATAAAAGCAGGAATTGTTGGTGGCGCAGGTTACACGGGCGGAGAATTGATCAGGATTTTGATTAATCATCCGCAAGTTGAAATTGATTTTGTGCATAGCAAAAGCAATGCAAATAAATTTTTGCATGAAGTACATGAAGATTTATTAGGAGAAACAACGCAGCAATTTTCTGATTCAATCAATAATAATATTGATGTTTTGTTTTTATGTTTTGGCCATGGCGAAGCAAAAAAATTTTTAGAACAAAACACTGATAGTTTTAAAAATATTAAAATAATAGATCTTTCGCAGGATTACAGATTGCTTGAAAGCGGCCACCCGCCTGCGTTTAATAACCTTCCATTTATTTATGGCTTGCCGGAATTAAATAAAGAACAAATTAAATACGCACAAAATATTGCAAATCCCGGTTGTTTTGCAACAGCCATTCAATTGGGATTATTGCCATTGGCAAAAGCAGGTTTGTTAAATAAAGTTTATACAACAGGTATTACGGGATCAACTGGTGCGGGACAAAGTTTATCAGCAACATCACATTTTTCATGGCGCGCAAATAATATACAGGCTTATAAAACATTAACGCATCAGCATATAAAAGAGATTTCGCAATCATTAAATCAGTTACAAAAAAATACAAAAGCCGAAGTAAATTTTGTTCCTTGGCGCGGTGATTTTACAAGAGGGATTTTTATAAGCTCGCAATTGAATTGTGATTTGAGTGAAGAAGAACTGAATAAACTATATAATGAATTTTACAAAGATCATCCTTTCACATTCTTGAGCAAAAAACCAATTTCATTAAAGCAGGTTGTAAATAATAATAAAGCCGTTATTCAATTAGAAAAAGTTGGCAATCATTTAGTAATCCATTCTGCAATCGATAACCTGCTGAAAGGCGCGTCTGGACAGGCTGTGCAGAATATGAATTTAATGTTTGGATTTGAAGAAACGATCGGCTTAAGGTTTAAGTCTGCTGCTTTTTAATTTTAAAATTTATTAATAAAAATAGAAATGAATTTATTCGACGTTTATCCAATCAATAATATTGCTATTACAAAAGCAAAAGGTTCTTATGTGTGGGATGAGGAAGGGCAACAATATTTGGATATGTATGGCGGTCACGCAGTGATTTCTATTGGCCATACGCATCCGCATTATGTGCAGCGAGTTACAGAGCAATTAAATAAAGTAGGATTTTATTCTAACTCAATTAAAATGCCTTTGCAAGAAGAACTCGCCGAAAAATTAGGAAAGATTTCAGGCAAGGAAGATTACCAATTATTTCTTTGCAACTCTGGTGCAGAAGCAAATGAAAATGCATTTAAGCTTGCTTCATTTTATAACAACAGAAAAAAAATTGTTGCATTTAAAAAATCATTTCATGGAAGAACTTCGCTTGCAGTTGCTGCGACTGACAACCCGAATATTATTGCGCCGGTAAATGAAAATGAAAATATTATTTTCTTACCGTTTAATGATGAAGCCGCGCTGGAAGCGTGTTTCAAAGAAAACGGTGATCAGATTTCTTCTGTAATAATTGAAGGTATTCAAGGCGTTGGTGGTATTAATGAAGCATCAAATTCTTTCTTACAAAAAATAAGCAGCCTTTGTAAAAAACACAATGCAATTTTTATTGCAGACAGTGTGCAGTGTGGTTATGGCCGCAGCGGAAAATTTTTCTCGCACGATTATGCTGGTGTTGATGCAGACATTTATACAATGGCAAAAGGAATGGGCAATGGCTTTCCGGTTGCAGGAATTATTATTGCGCCGCACTTACAACCAAAGCATGGAATGCTTGGTACAACTTTCGGTGGCAATCATCTCGCATGTGCTGCTGCGCTTGCTGTGCTTGAAGTTATTGAATCAGAAAACTTGATGAAGAATGCTGAAACGATTGGAAATTATTTGATGGATGAATTGAAAAAAATTCCGCAGTTGCAAAATGTGCGCGGCAAAGGATTAATGATTGGTTTTGATGTTCCGGATGAATTAAAAAATTTGAGAAAAAATTTATTATTTAATCAACATATTTTTACGGGCGAGGCAAAACCGAATGTGATAAGATTATTGCCATCATTGGCTTTGCGGAAAAAAGATGCTGATGAATTTTTGGAGTCTATAATGTTGGAGCTGGAAGCTGAAAGCATAAAGCTTAAAGCATGAGAGACTACAAAAAATATAATGTTTGGGAAAAAGGGCATCAGCTTGTATTGTTTGTTTATAAAGAAATACTACCGTGTTTTCCAAAAAGCGAACAATTTAATTTGCAATCACAAGCTAAAAGATCTGCTTATTCCATTCCTTTAAATATCGTAGAAGGCTGCGGAAGAAATACCGATAAAGACTTTGTTCATTTTTTGGATATTTCGCTTGGTTCAGTGCAGGAATTTGAATATTGTATTTTACTTGCCTTCGATTTAGGTTATCTTAATGAAGAAAAATATTCTAAAATAAATTTGATGGTAAATGAAGTAAAAGCAATGCTCATCGGATTAATTAAAACTATTCGAAAATAAAAAGGCTTTATGCTTTCAGCTTTAAACTTTTAGCTAAAATGAGAAATTTTATTTCTGTTAATGATGTTACTGATATTAATGTTTTGGTTAAAAAAGCATTGATGTATAAAGCAAATCCCTTTGCTGATAAAATATTGGGTATTAATAAACGTGTTGGTTTATTATTTCTTAACCCAAGTATGCGCACGCGATTGAGTACACAAATTGCTGCGCAAAATTTAGGTATGGATGTAATTGTTTTTAATGTTGATAAAGATGGCTGGGCGCTGGAGTTTGAAGAAGAAGCAATAATGAGTGGCAACACGGTTGAACATGTGAAAGATGCCGCGCCGATAATGGGAAAATATTTTGATATACTTTGTATACGCACTTTTCCATCGCTGAAAAATAAAGAAGATGATTACAGTGAATTGTATATTAAACAATTTATAAAATACTCGGGTATTCCGGTGGTGAGTTTAGAAAGTGCAACGCTGCATCCATTGCAATCGTTAACGGATATAATTACGATTAATGAAATTGTTGAAAATGAAAAAGTAAAAAGTAAAAAAGAAAAATTAAAAATAGTGCTTACATGGGCGCCGCATGTAAAGCCGCTTCCACAGTGTGTTGCAAACAGTTTTGCCGAATGGGTTAATAAATGGGGAAATGCAGATTTTGTAATTACGCATCCGGAAGATTACGATTTGGATGAACGTTTTACAAAAGGCGCAACAATTATTAATGACCAGGATGAAGCACTGAAAGATGCTGATTTTGTGTATGTAAAAAATTGGAGCACGTATAAAGATTACGGAAAAATTTATTGTAATGATCCTGAATGGATGCTTACTGATGAGAAATTAAAATTAACCAACAATGCAAAAGTGATGCATTGTTTGCCCGTGCGCAGAAATGTAGAATTGAGTGATGAAGTGCTAGACAGTAAAAATAGTATTGTTACACAAGAAGCCGGAAACCGTGTGTGGGCGGCACAAGCGGTGCTTTCAGAAATATTAAAATCCAATTATTAATAGCGTGGAAAAATTGTTTGTTATAAAAATTGGTGGAAATATTATTGATGATGAAACAAAATTGGCTTCATTCATTAAAGCATTTTCGTTGATTGATGGCAAAAAAATTTTAGTGCATGGCGGTGGAAAGCTGGCAACGAAACTGGCTGATCAATTGGGCATTAACCAGCAATTAATTGATGGAAGAAGAATAACAGATGCAGAGACGTTGAAGATCGTAACGATGGTTTATGCAGGTTTTATTAATAAAAATATTGTTGCGCAATTGCAGTCGCAAAGCTGCAACGCTATTGGGTTGTGTGGCGCTGATGCAAATATTATTATTGCACATAAAAGAAATCATGCGACGATCGATTATGGATTTGTTGGTGATGTTGATACTGTTAATACGTCTTTCTTAAAAAATTTATTGGATCAAAATATTGCAATTGTGCTTGCACCAATCACGCATAATAATGAAGGGCAATTATTAAATACAAATGCTGATACGATTGCGCAGGAAATTGCAAAAGCATTAAGCAAATTGTTTGAAGTGAGTTTAATTTATTCGTTTGAAAAAAGTGGTGTGTTGAAAAACGCTGATGATGATAATTCTGTTATTTCAACCATTAATGAAATTTCTTATCAAACATTAAAAGAAGAGAAAATAATTTTCGCAGGGATGATACCCAAGCTGGACAATGCTTTCACGGCATTAAACAGTGGCGTTCATAAAGTAATTATTGGCAAAGCAGAAAATTTACAAGCGTTGATTGAAGGAAATTCAGGAACAACTATTAATAAATGAAGATTATAAAACCTTATCGTAAATTTTTAAAATGCGAATTGAAGAAATACAAATATTACAAACAGAAGCTGTTGATTTATTAAAACAATTAATTGCAACGCCATCTTTTTCAAAAGAAGAAAATGATACTGCGGAAATTTTGAGTGCGTTTTTTAATAATCACAATATCCCTTTTTCAAGAGTTGGAAATAATATTTATGCAAAAAATAAATATTACGATGTTGTAAAGCAAAGTATTTTATTAAACTCACACCACGATACAGTGAGGCCCAACAAGGGTTACACGCTTGATCCATTTATGCCAATTGAAAAAGATGGAAAAATATTTGGCCTCGGAAGCAATGATGCTGGCGGTTGTTTGGTAAGTTTGATTGCAACTTTTTTGCATTACTATCATTTGGAAAATTTAAACCACAATGTAGTTTTTGCAGCAAGCGCAGAAGAAGAAATAAGTGGCGTTAATGGAATTGAATTGGTGCTTCCTTATCTCGGGCAAATTGATTTTGGCATTGTTGGCGAACCAACAAAATTGGAAATGGCTGTTGCAGAGCGCGGATTAATGGTTATTGATTGCATTGCAAATGGCCGTGCCGGCCACGCTGCGCGCAATGAAGGTGAGAACGCATTATATAAAGCTGTAGATGATATTAACTGGATCCGCAATTATCATTTTGATAAAGTAAGTCCGTTGCTTGGCGAATCGCGCATGAGCGTTACGATTATTGAAACAGAAAATAAACAACACAATGTTGTTCCTTCGCAATGCAAATTTGTGATTGATGTGCGCGTGAATGAACTGTATACTTTTGATGAAATATTGGATGCGTTAAAAAATAATTTGAAAAGTAATTACAAACCACGCACAACAAGAATGAAGTCAACGTCAATTCCTCTGGATCATCCTTTGGTGAAAGCCGGGCTGGCATTGAATCGTGGCTATTATGGTTCGCCTACAACTTCGGATAAAGCATTAATGCCTTTTCCTGCATTAAAAATGGGGCCGGGCGATTCTGCAAGAAGCCACACTGCTGATGAATATATTTACATCAATGAAATTAAAGAGGGAATTGAAATGTATATTCAATTGCTGGATAAAATAATTTAATACGCAAACGCCATGAAACTCTGGAGTAAAGAAAGTACAAATACATCGCAACTGATAGAAACTTTTACTGTTGGGCGCGATAAAGAATTTGATATCCTGCTTGCAGAATATGATGTGTTGGGATCGCTTGCGCATACGCAAATGCTGGAAAGTGTTGGCTTATTAACGAAAGAAGAATTGGAAAAAATTCAAATTGGTTTAAAAGAAATTCTTGAACAAATTCACCATTCACAATTCACCATTCACCAAGATGTTGAAGATATACATTCGCAAATAGAATTGTTATTAACTCAAAAAATTGGCGAAGCAGGAAAAAAAATTCATAGTGGAAGAAGCCGCAATGATCAGGTTGCTGTTGATATAAAATTATATTTACGCGCAGAAGTTTTATTAATAAAAGAAGAAGCAAAACAACTGTTTGATTTATTAATATCGCAAAGCGAAAAATATAAAAATAATTTATTACCAGGCTACACGCACTTGCAAATTGCCATGCCATCATCGTTCGGTTTGTGGTTCGGCGCTTATGCAGAAAGTTTGGTTGATGATTTGGAATTGCTTGCAGCTTCATATCATATCACAAACAAAAATCCGCTTGGAAGCGGCGCTGGCTACGGTTCTTCGTTTCCATTGAACAGAACAGCAACTACTCAAACATTAAACTTTCAAACATTAAATTATAATTCTGTTTACGCACAAATAAGCCGTGGCAAAACAGAAAAAATTGTTGCCGTTGGATTAAGCACGATTGCTGCAACACTTAGCAAACTTGCCATGGATTGTTGTTTGTTTATTAATCAAAACTTCGGTTTTATTTCTTTTCCAAATGAACTGACAACGGGCAGCAGCATTATGCCGCATAAAAAAAATCCTGATGTTTTTGAATTGATTCGTGCAAAATGCAACCGCATTCAATCGATTCCAAATGAGTTGACTTTATTAATAAATAATTTGCCGTCGGGCTATCACCGCGATTTACAATTAACGAAGGAAATTCTTTTTCCTGCAATAGAAGAGTTGAAAGCTTGTTTGCAAATGACAAGATTAATGTTGTCAAATATTATTATTAAAGACAACATTTTGAACGACGAAAAATATAAATATTTATTTAGTGTTGAAGCCGTTAATGAATTAGTAAATAAAGGAGTTTCATTTCGCGAAGCCTACAAACAAGTTGGAAACGATATTGAAAAAGGCGAATTTAATTTCGATTATAAAAAACAATTGCACCACACGCACGAGGGAAGCATCGGCAATTTATGCAATGATAAAATTGAAGAAGAAATGAGTAAGGTGTTAAAAAAATTTATTAACGGCAAATAAAATTAGGTATAGTTATATTTGATTAAAATTTTTATACAATGAAAAAGATAGCAGCCATTCTTTTACTGTCATTATCTTTTACCTTAATAAATTCAGCTCTGCAGGCACAGGATGTAACGCCGTCAGAAAAAGAATTACAAACTAATCAAATAAAATCATTAATAGATTCACAGTTGTATGTGTTTGCAGCTAAAACTGTAATTCCTTTGAGCATGCAAAGTAAATCGCTTTTGTCTACCTATGAGCTAAAAGTGAGCAAGGATACAATACAAGCAAATCTTCCTTACGTAGGTAAAACAAATTCTTTTGAAGTTGGTGCGTCAGAAAGTGGTATAGTTTTTAAGTCGACAAATTTTAAATATACATTGCAGGAAAAGAAAAAAGGAGGATGGAATATTAAAATTGTTTTTAAAGATGCAGGCGACGTAAAACAAATGTTCTTAAGTGTTTCTTCTACCGGTTACTCAACCCTGCAGGTAACATGTCAAGCCAAAGAATCCATTTCTTATAACGGCTTCGTACAATAGAAATCAAATCTTGTTTTAAAAATTATTTTCTGCTTGTATACAATTAAGATTTTATTTTAAAATAATGAAATGAAAGAATCAACCTTTCCTGTTTTATCAATATTTTTGCGGCATTATTAATATCATTTTCTTTTATTAATAATTTACAAGCGCAGGATACAAAACAACAAAACAAAATGCTAAAGAATCTGCTATTCAAATGATGATCGATTCGCAGCGTTTTATATTTGATGCAGAGACTGCAACAACAATGGGCGGCCGTACGCGGCAACTTACCTATGGTTATGATTTAATAATAAAGAAAGATTCTATAGAAGCTTATCTTCCCTATTTTGGCGTTGCGTATACTGGAACAATTGGTTCTTCAGATGATGGCGGAATTAAATTTAAAACCGCTGATTTTGATTACACCATTAAAGATGCAAAAAAAGGCGGCTGGGATATTTTAATCAAGCCAAAAAATATTACTGATGCCACGCAGATTACTATGAATATTTCAAAAGCCGGTTATACAACGGTGCAGGTTAACAGCACCAATCGTGGAATGATTTCTTTTTATGGATCTATAAGAGCTATAAAACATTAATAAAATTGCAGCAGTTATTTTTTCAATTGATCGGCAACTACTCTTGTTGGTGTATCTTTTCCTGCAATAATTGATGAAGAACTTATTGCAATTGCTTTTATAATCTCAGCCATATTTTTCATATCAAGCGTTCCGATTTCATCACTTTGTTTATGATAGTTTGGTTCATCGTTTGGTTTCTCTTCCATCTTTGATGTAGAAATGGTATGCGCCGGAACGCCTTGCCTGGCAAGGGTTGCATTGTCTGAACGATAAAATAAATTTTGTGGCGTATACGGATCGGGATGAAATTCAAACTTGCTTCCCTGTAAATTTTTTTCTAAAATTTTTCCCATATCCGTTTTTTCATAACCAGTTATGTACGCAGAATTATTACCCCATTTACTATCCGTTCCAATCATTTCAATATTAAACATCGCAACCACTTTTGATGCATCATATTGTTTGGAAAAATATTGCGAACCATAACCGCCAATTTCTTCTGCAGTAAATGCAACAAATATTAATGTGCGCTCATTATTATCTAATTGCTTAAAATATTTTGCTAGCATAATAACAGCCGTTGTTCCGGATGCATCATCGTTTGCACCGTTATAAATTGAATCGCCTTTGTCATCTGGCTTGCCAATACCAAGATGATCATAATGGCCGGAAAAAATTACGTATTCATTGCTCTTGCTTTTTCCAGGTAAAATACCAACAACGTTTGCCAATTTCAATTTTGAAACTTCATGTTTTATTTCAATTTCGTATTGTTTGGGATCTATTGTGGTTATAATAAATACTGTGCTGCGCTGCGTTTTAAATGCAGCGCGTTTCATTGCCCCCATTCTTTTTATATCTTTTGAAAAAGACGTATCAACAAGTACTAAATAACTTTTTTCGCTCTGCACATATTTAGAAACCTGTTCACGAAAATTATCACCAGCTTTAATAAAAACTTTTGTGTAACCGCTGTCTTGGTTAATATACAAATCAGGGTTTGATGTAAATGCAACAATATTATTTTTATCAATCACCTGCCCGTCCAGCAATGCTTTTGCATCAATAAATTTTGATTTGGTAAGATAAAAATCCTGGATGTAAGATCCGCTGTTGTTGGGCGTTTCAAGCCCTGTCTTTTTAAATTCCTGTTTAATAAAATCTGCTGCGCGATCAATGCCGGCGCTAAAAGTTGCGCGGCCTTGCATATCATCTGCGGATAAAATTTTTTCTATGCGTTCAACTTCTGTAGCGTTTATAATTTTATTAATATCCTGCGCATTAATAAAAGTGATTATTGAAAACAATAATCCTGTTAATAGAAATTTCTTATTAATCATTTGAAAATTTACATTTTTATAAACTCATCATTTCTTTAAACTTCACGGTTTGCCTGCGGCTTACTTCTATTTTTTCTCCGCCTTTTAATTCTAATAATAATCCGCCATTAAAATAGGGTTCTATTTTTTCTATTAATCGCAAATTCACAATGTGTTTTCTATTTGCACGAAAAAATATTTTTTCATCCAGCCTTTCTTCTAATGCATTTAATGATTTTAATATTAATGGTTTGTTCGGGCCAAAGTAAACTTTTGCATAATTTCCAACACTTTCGAATAAACGTATATCTGACAGTTTTACGAACCAGCAACGTTCTCCGTCTTTTACAAAAACCTGGTCGTTTTCATTTAAAATACTTTTGTTGGTAGAAATGTCACTATCATCAATGGGTTCTTTATCTTCTTCTACATGCAATTTTTGTATTGCATCGGCAAGCCTTTTTGGTTCAACGGGTTTTAATAAATAATCAAGTGCATTAACTTCAAAAGCTTTCAATGCATATTCATCGTAAGCGGTTGTAAAAATTACGAAAGGCGTTTTATCTAATTCCGCAAGCATATCAAAACCGGTTTTGCCGGGCATTTGTATATCCAAAAAAATTAAATCAGGATTAAGGCTGTCGATTTTTTCAATTCCTTCTGCGGCATTTGCAGCTTCTGCAACAACTTCTATTTCAGGAAAATCAAGCAGCAATTTTTTCAATTCATTTCTTGCCAACCTTTCGTCGTCGATGATAACTGTTTTTATCATGTTCATTTTTTTTACATTAAATGTATAATAGGTTTTGCGGGAATGTGCATATTCATCAGCTAATGTAGTAAAAATGAAGATGAACTTATTTATAAAATGATTATTGGTAAACGTTTATTATTATTAATAAAAAAAGCCAGGCTTAGAAAAGCCCGGCTGTTGTTGATCGTACCCTTTAAAACTAAACTCGTGAATTATATTATTAATGATTTTTAATTTGTTCTATTTGTCTTTTGTTGTTCTATTAAGCTTTAAGGGCTATGTTGTAGATTATTGTTTGGTTGTGCTTGCAGCACCATATTTTATAATTACCGTATCGTTTGGTGTATTTAAATCGTTGGCAGCAATTTCAGCTTCCATCTTTTTATCTACTTTAATTATTTCAATTTTTGAGTATTCTGTTTTGCCATTAAGGCCTACAATTTTAAGGCGGTAATACAACATGCCGGTATCAATTGAACTGATGTTATCAGCATATCTGTAATTTTCTTTTGCATTTTCAACATCAGTAAAAATAACTGCTGCATCATCAAAACTGTTGCCGTCGCTGCTGCGTTGTATAATAAAATGGCTTGTATTTTTATCAGTAGCTAATCCCCAGTTCAGCACAACTTTAAAGTTTTTTAAAGTTGCAATAAAAGATAAAGGATAAGATGAATTATCGTTCACTGCATAGCTTGCCCTGCTGCTGGTTTGCAAAGTATTTTGCGAAAAAGAATGAAATGCAAGGGAAATAATTGCAACTGTAATTGTTGCGTGTTTAATAAAAACTGAATAATTTTTTTTGGGTGTTTGGTACAGATGTTTCATAACAAATAATTTAAAGTACGTGATCAACTGTTGTTACAAGAAATCCATAGTGGTAGTGGAAAGAATTAATTATTCAGAGTTATTGGAAGAAAAATATAGAAAGAAAAAAAGATAAACTTAATACTAAATAAGGAGGATTGGAGAAATTTGGTTGATTAGGAAGATTGGGTAAGGACCGTGTGCGATTTGATGATGTAAAGATGGCACCCATTTTTGAATAATGCAAGCGATTCGTAAAAAAAATTTTAGAAAGCAATGTCATTTTGTTTTAAGTAATTGATTATTAGAAACTCTTAGTAATCGAAATTTTTTTTTCTGCAAGATTAAAAATTCAAGTGTTTATTAATAAATAAAATCCGTGTTTTTAAATTTGCAAAACTGTGATTATATAAAAGATAGAAAGTTTAAAACCAGTTTACAAAATAAAAATCCCCGCAAAATTTGCAGGGATTTTCTATTCATTTATTAATATTATTTGTACTGAGGAATTAACCCGTTTGCCAGTTCAACCATTTTTTTAACGCCATCATCCGGCAGGTTTCCTTTTTTAAATTCAGCTAACACTTCAGGCAATTTGTTTTCCATTTCCAATAAAAAATGTTCTTCAAATTCCTTTACTTTTTTAACTGCAACGCCTCGTAATAAACCTTGTGTACCAAGATAAATTATCGCAACCTGTTTTTCAACCGGCACCGGGGAATACTGAGGCTGTTTAAGGATTTCCACGTTACGTGCACCTTTGTCAATTACCACTTTTGTAGCAGCATCCAAATCGCCACCAAACTTTGAAAATGCTTCCATTTCACGGTATAATGCCTGGTCAAGTTTCAACGTACCAGAAACTTTTTTCATTGATTTAATCTGCGCATTGCCACCAACGCGGCTTACAGAAATACCCACGTTAATCGCCGGGCGGATACCTGCATTAAACAAGTTACCTTCCAGGAAAATTTGTCCGTCGGTAATAGAAATTACGTTTGTAGGAATGTAAGCAGATACGTCACCAGCCTGGGTTTCAATAATCGGCAAGGCTGTTAATGAGCCACCGCCTTTTACCAAATGTTTGATGGAATCCGGCAAATCATTCATGTTTTTTGCAACGCCATCATCATTAATAACTTTTGCTGCGCGTTCCAATAAACGGCTGTGCAAATAAAACACATCACCAGGATATGCTTCCCGGCCTGGCGGGCGGCGGAGCAATAAAGAAACTTCACGGTAAGCAACGGCTTGTTTTGACAAATCATCATAAATGATTAATGCAGGCCTTCCGGTGTCGCGGAAAAATTCGCCAATGGCAGCGCCTGCAAATGGTGCATAGAATTGTAAAGGTGCAGGGTCAGAAGCAGATGCAGCAACAATAATAGAATATTGCAACGCATCATTATCAGCCAGCGTTTTCATTACGTTTGCAATGGTAGAAGCTTTCTGGCCGATTGCAACATAAATACAATAAACAGGTTTGCCTGCTTTATAAAATTCTTTCTGATTAATAATTGTATCAACCGCAATTGCAGTTTTACCAGTCTGGCGATCACCAATAATCAACTCACGTTGCCCGCGGCCAATTGGGATCATCGCATCAATCGCTTTAATACCAGTTTGCAATGGTTCTTTAACCGGTTCGCGAAAAATTACACCGGGCGCTTTACGCTCCAGCGGCATTTCATATTTTTCTCCCGTTATTGGGCCTTTGCCATCAATTGGTTCACCCAATGTATTTACAACGCGGCCAACCATGCCTTCGCCCACATTAATAGAAGCGATTTTTCCGGTGCGGCGCACTTTTGATCCTTCTTTAATATTGCCACTTTCGCCCATTAATACCACGCCCACATTGTCTTCTTCCAGGTTAAGCGCAATGGCGCGAATGCCATTTTCAAATTCAACCAATTCGCCGCTGCTTACATTGTTCAATCCGTAAACGCGGGCAATTCCATCGCCCACCTGCAATACAGTTCCAACTTCTTCCAGATCTGCCGAAACATTGAAATTGCTTAATTGCTGGCGCAATATCGCCGAAATTTCATCTGGTTTAATATCTGCCATAGTTTATCAATTAAAAAGTAAAAATTTAAAAGTAAAAAGTAAAACTAATAATATCTGTAAGACGACGGTTTTCACATTTTCATATTATCAAATTTCCGCGTTAACCTTATCTCAATTTATAAATAAAATCATTGTTCTGAAACTGCATTTTTATATTATTCAGTTCGTAAGCAATGCTTGCATCAACAAGCTGGTCGCCAACTTCAAGTATAAACCCGCCGATAATATCTTCTTTCACTTCCGTTTTCAATTCAATATTTTGCATGGAAGTGCTTGCTTTCATTTTATCAACTATATTTTTTTTCAACTCTTCGCTAACCCGCGTTGCTGTTGTTAATGTAACAATATGAATGCCTTTGTAATCTTTGTATTGCTGAATAAAAGCGGTTATTATTTCGGGTAAAAAAGTTTCGCGGTTTTTTTGTATTAATAATTTATTAAACGTGGCAATCATCGTGCTCACTTTGCCTGCAGTTATTGCATCTAATATTTTTTCTTTTTTTTCTGATGGAATAACAGGGCTTTTCAACAGGCTCACAAAATCTTTACTGCTGTTGCAAACAGATTGCAAAAACAGCATATCATTATAGGTGCCTTCCAATTCATTCCGTTCGAGGGATAAATTTATGAGGCTCTTCGCGTACCTGCCTGCTAAACGTGGATTAAGCATAGTTTAATTTGAAAATTTGAAAATGTGGGCAATGTGAAATTGAATACAAATAAAATTATTCTCACATTTCATATTGCCGCATTTTTCATATTAATTCAGTTTTACTTCGTTTGTTAATTGCGTAATATAATTTTCCTGTTCTGATTTATTGGCCAGTTCACGGCGCAATATTTTTTCAGAAACTTCTATTACCAAACTTCCAACTTGGTTTTTTACTTCTGTTAATGCAGCCATTTTTTGTTGTTCAATAACAGCCTGCGCATCAGTTATAATTTTTGATGACTCTATTTTCGCCTGTTCTTTTGCTTCATTAATAATCTTGTCTTTTATATCGCGTGCTTCCTTTAGCATTTGCGCTCTTTCTTCACGGGCTTTTGCAAGCAGTTCTTCATTTTCATTTTTCAACTGTGCCATTTCTGCTTTTATTTTTTCAGCAGTTGCAAGCGAATCTGCAATACCGGTTTCCCTTTCTTTTAAAGAACCAAGAATGGGTTTCCATGCAAATTTTTTAAGAATAAAAAACACAATCAGGAAGGCTAGTAAATTCCAGGTAAACAATCCTAAATCGGGCGTTAATAAATTCATACAAAATTATTTTATCAGTATAAAATACGTCAGTTGATTTTTTAAAAATACTGCATCCTTTGCCCTGTGCATCAGATGCAGTATAAGTTTTACGTGCTGCTTATTTAAGCGAAACGAGCAATCCTGCTACTGCTGCCAAAAGGGCAACACCCTCAACGAGGGCCGCAGCAAGAATCATGTTTGCACGAATGTCGTTTGTTGCTTCCGGCTGGCGTGCGATACCTTCAACGGCACCTTTACCAATCTGGCCAATGCCAATACCAGCGCCAATTGCAGCAAGGCCGGCACCAATTGCACCATATCCAGGCTGAACGTCCAACAAAATGGTCATCAAATTCATGATACTTGTTTTATGATTAAAAAACTCTTCTTAATAAATTAAATTACTATTGCGTCATTATGTTCGCTAAGATCATCATGGCTGCCTTCAAATGCCTGGCCGATAAATACTGCTGTAAGATTTGCAAAAATGAAAGCCTGGATAAATGCCACCAATATTTCCAGCAAATAAATAAATACAGAAAAGAAAACGAATAACGGCGATGTTCCCCAACCCAAACCTGCATTCATCGCGCCGAAAATAAAAATCAAAATAATAAAACTCAATACGATAATGTGGCCGGAAATCATATTTGCAAACAAACGGATTATTAATGCAAATGGCTTGGTGAAAATGCCAAGGATTTCTATCGGAACCATAATAAATTTAATTGCAAAAGGAACTGGCGGATTAATAATATGCCCCCAATAATGTTTATTGGAACTGAACAAAATAATTACAAAAGAAATAATACCAAGGCAAGCTGTAAAAGCAATATTGCCTGTAACATTCGCCGTGCCCGGAATTAAGCCAACCAAATTATTAATAAGAATAAAGAAAAATACAGTAAGCAAATAAGGCATGTATTTTTCATATTTATGGCCAAGGTTTGGTTTGCCCACTTCATCCCTTACAAAAGTAATAACCGGCTCAACGGCATTTTGAAAACCTGATGGCGCAGTTTTTACACCGTGGCCTTTTGAATATTTTTTGGCCACATTCGTCATTAACCAAACCAATAATATTAAAGAGATGATAAGTTGAACAACATTGCGCGTTAGCGAAAAATCATACACTTTTACAGAAGCATCAGGCATGCCGGAAGCGTCCGCTACATAAATTTTTCCTGTTTGATAAACCGGCTGGCCTTTTGGTGTTTTTATTTCTTCCAGTTTATTATCCGACATATATTTTTCTTCGAGCAAACGGTAACCGTCGTGCACTTCAGTCCCTTCTTCAAAAGCAGAAGACATAAAAACAGAAAAACCCTTACCCGGAGAATATAGAATTACAGGCAACGGAATAGAAACTCTTTTATCGTTCAAAGTAAAAAAATGGAACTCATGCCCGTCGGAAACGTGTTCCATAATAATTTTTGCAGGATCGAGTTTTTTACCATCTTCCTGCGCAAATAATGCATTGCAAAAAAACACCATGCCTAAGCTGAAAACCGCTACCAATAAAGATTTGAGGCATTTTGACACCATAGACATCCTGTAATTTTGCGCAAAGATACGGGTGCTGCATCAAAATATAAAATCGGAATGCTTCATTTGAAAAAGAAGGTTATTAATGTGGTTTTTTTAAACATAAATCTGAACATGAAAGAGAATATTTTTTAATAAAAAACGTTTATGAAGGTTAATAATAAAAAATCAAACAAATATTCTTTAAAAAAGCAACTATGAAAATGAATAAAATAATTGTACGTGCAACGATGATTGTAAGTGTTATAACGGCGGTATTAATGATTAATGCCTGCAAAAAAAGCAGCAGTTCAAATGGCGGCACACCGGCGGATAATAATGGCGCCGCATCCTTATCTGCAAACGGCGCATCAACAGATAACGCGTTTGATGATGTTTTAAATGTAAGTATCCAAACGAACCAGGATCATTCATTAAATAGTTTTATTGAACATCAAAACGGAACAATAACAAATGGCGCCGGAACAACGCAGCCACTTGGTTTTTTTTACTGCGCAAATGTGACAGTAACACCGGCAGATACTACAACTTACCCAAAAACTATTGTTGTTGATTTTGGAACAGGTTGCTCAAGTGCAGATAACATCACGCGTTCTGGTTCTATCACTTATACTTTATCAGAAAGGTTTCGCAATCCGGGAGCTATCATTTCAGCTACTTTCAGCAATTATAAAGTAAATGGCTACCAGCTTGGCGGAACGTATACGCTTACCAACCAAACGTCATTGTCAGGTGTTGCTTACACAAGTTCGGTAAGCAATGGTTCAATTGTTTATCCAAACGATTCTTCTTATACTTTTTCTGGAACAAAAACAGTTACGCAAACTGCTGGCATTGGTTCAACAGATCTATCAACTTATGTATTCAGCGTAACTGGTAATTATACAATTTCCAATACAAATAATGGTGCATCTCTTTCTGCAAAAGTTACTACGCCACTTGTTAAGCAGGAAACTTGCCCAAACATTGTTTCCGGCATTGAATCGTTTACTTACAAAAAAGGCAGCGCAAGTTTAAGCGGCACGTTAGATTTTGGCGGTGGAACTTGTGACGCTTTAGCAACTGTAACCATTGGTGCTTTTACAAGTTCTGTTACATTGCATTAATCAAATAAAATTTTATTAATAAACAAAATGGATTGCAAACTGCAATCCATTTTTATTTTATAGATTAATATGATTTATAAATAAATGTTACGCAACTTTTTCCTGCTTCTCAAATTGCAATTGATGAAGTTTATAATAAAATCCTTGCTTTTCCATCAGTTCTTCGTGCGTGCCTTTTTCTTTAATTTCGCCTTTATCAAGCACGATAATCTGACTGGCTTTTCTTATTGTTGAAAGGCGGTGTGCAATTACAATTGACGTTCTTCCCGCAATTAATTTATCGATTGCATGTTGTATTAATAATTCAGATTCTGTATCAACAGATGAAGTTGCTTCATCAAGAATTAATATAGATGGATTGTATAATAATGCACGGATGAATGATAACAACTGCCGCTGGCCGAGTGATAATGAACTTCCGCGTTCCATCACATTATAATCATAACCTTCGGGAAGGCGCATAATAAAATCGTGCATTCCGATTAATTTGGCAGCTTCAATTACTTTTTCGCGCGGCACATCTTCATTGCGCAATGTAATATTATCGAGTACAGATCCGGAGAAAAGAAATACATCCTGCAACACAACGCCAATATCTTTTCTTAATAAATCCAATTTATAATCTTCAATATTTACATCATCAATTTTTATTTCTCCTTTTTGAATATGGTATAAACGATTTAATAAACTGATGATTGAAGTTTTGCCGCTTCCTGTATGGCCGACAATGGCAATTGTTTCTCCGGGTTGCACTTCAAAAGAAATATTTTTCAACACATAGCGGTCATCAACATAAGCAAATGAAACATTATCAAATTCCAATTTTCCTTTTATTTTTTCGGGAGAATAATTGCCTTCTGTTTTTATAAAATCATCGTTATCCAAAATTTTAAAAACGCGTTCGCTTGCAACCATTCCCATTTGCAGCACATTAAATTTATCTGCAATCACGCGCAACGGGCGGAATAATAAATTGAGGTATAAAAAGAATGAAATGATTTTTCCTGTCAATTCTTTTGCTTCTTGCTCGGGTATTAATAACACCTGGCGCGCGCCCCACCAAACCAATAATCCGGTTGAGAATGCCATAATAATTTCTACAAAAGGAAAGAAAACAGAGTATGCAAAAATCGCGTTGATGTTTGCATTGCGGTGTTCTTTATTAATGTTTTTAAATTTTGAAAATTCACGTTCTTCCGCAGCAAAAGCCTGCACCATTTGCACGCCGGTAATATGTTCCTGCACAAATGCATTTAATGCAGCCACTGCATTTCTTACTCTTATAAAAGATTTATTAACGCTTTCTTTAAAAATATACGTGGCAACTATTAATAATGGAAATGGTGCAATGCAAATTAAAGTCAACCGCCAGTCCACATAAAACATACATATTAAAATAGAAATGATAGAAAGCAAATCTGCAATGATGGGAATTAATCCGTCGGAAAAAATATCATTAATAGATTCAATATCATTAATCGTTCTTGTCGTTAATGTTCCTATCGGTGTTTTATCAAACTGAGAAAGATTTAAACCCAATATCTTTTTATAAACAGCCACGCGCAAATCCTTTACAACTCTTTGTCCGAGCCATGCCGTGATGAATGAAAAATAAAAACGCGCAATTGTTTCTATTAATAAAACTACAACCTGGATGATCGTTATCCAGATTAATAATTCAATCATTTTATTTTTTATACCAAGATTTTCTGTAACGCCTTTTTTTATATAATCATTAATAGTAACCTGGATTAAAAACGGGCGAAGCGGAGAAACAATAGCGAGTAAAATTGATAATGCGATAGACCAATACAGCCGGGTTTTATACGGAGATGCATAATAAAAAACGCGCCGCAACAAACTGAAATCAAAAATTTTTTTACCCTTTACTTTTTCTGCCATACGATGCGCGAAGATACGAAAGAGATGACAGTTGGCAGATGACGGATGACAGAAAATAATGGCCGATGATCGTTGGCCGATGAGCGAAAGAAATTTTTAATGGATAATTGATAATTTATTAATGGATAATAAAAACAGAATCGGCCAACGGCCATCAAATAACGATCAACGTAAAATACTGTTAACTGCGAACCGTCAACTATTCATCATCTCCCATCGCTTTGCGGTAAGCTTTTATAAAAATGGCGCCGAGGTTTTTGTATGGCGGAATGTAATCGTCAAATTTATCTTTGGCTGCGCTGCCGGCTTTAAATTTTCCGCCGAGGTTTTTCCACATGTTCAGCCAGTCGATATTTCTTCCTGAAAGCAATGTGTTATTAATTGCTTCCAAAATTGGTTCGTTCACCGTTTTTGTGCCAACCTGTTTGGATGAAATGATATGTGCGTCTTCACTTATTTTTAAAACTTCACTTAAATTATTATAGCCGCCGCAGGAGCCTAAAACAACAATGCGCGCTGTTGGCGCCAATTGTTCAATCGTATATTTTACATGATAACTATGGCCTCGATGAATAACGATTGTTGGTTTCAATTTATGATCCGATAAATAATCGCTTAAATGCAATTGTGCTTTTGCGTCAGGATCATCATCGCCTAATAAAGGACGGTTTGCAAAAATTAAAACAGGTTTTCCATGTGTTGATGAAATGCTTACCCATTCAGGGTTTTCAGTAATTTTCCATTCCGATTTTCCTCGAAAGAGCGCCATATAATCTGCAAAAGAATTTTGCCCGTCTTTATCCTGATCTCCATAAAAAAACACTTGTTCAACAACGCGGCCTTCTGCATCTTTCAATGCATTATAATCAACTGTATAAATTGGCGGAATGCCGAGTTGTGCGGAAATGTCAATCTTTTTTGTTGTGTCTGCAGATTCAAATAATGTTTGTAATAAATTATAAATAATTGTTCCGCGCTTATTATTGTTAGCTACATTTTTTTGATAATTCCATTTTACCACACGCAAAACATATGCTGCGAGATCCGCATTTTTTTCAAAAATACTACTGTAAGAATCTGCTACATCAACGGCTTCTTCTTCGTTCGATTTCTCCAATCCAAATACAAAATAATACATCACCGCATTTGCGTGTTCTTTATCCATCGTTCCCAAAAAATGATCAAGCTTATTATAAGCCGCAGCCATCTTAATAAACTTGCGGAAATAATCTCCATGCACGCGCATTATCAAACTGTCGCCACGCGGGCTCGCCATGCGTTGAAAAATACGATCGTACACACCGAGATAACTCGATGTATAAATTTCGTTTTCATTCAACACTACGAGATAATATAATTCTTCCGGCGTTAATGGTTCAAGGATTTTAAAACGCAGCGTTGGGTTTTCCTGCGTGTGCAATGCATTAATCGTATTCACAAAAACATCGCGGCCTTTTTTTGCAAGCATTTGTTTTAGCGCATCCATTTCAAGCGCAGTATCGCGCGCCGGCGGCAATAATCTTGCAGCATAATCCATGCGCGTTTTTACCAGCAAACGATAATAAGCCAAGTCATCATCTTTAATGCGGTTAATATCATCAATCGTAATTTTTCCTTTCATTAAATTATCTAAAAAAGGAAAAAACAATTGCCCGCTTTTGCTGTTTGCCATTTGCGAAACAATATGCACAAGCGGATCATAATTGTTTTTTATACGCCAGCCCAACGCATCGTTTGATGCTGCATAATTATACAATTGTTTTATGTCATTATGCCCAGCAACCATAATCAAACTGTCTGCAAAAGGCATGTCCAAATTGTTTCTTAATAAAGAAAAAATTTCGTTGGGATGAAGCGCGCAATATTTTCTGAAGAGAATAATTTTAGCAGGTTTTACGCCCGCATTTTCCGAAGGGTATAAAAAACAGTCGTTTAAAATTTTGCCAATGCCGTAATTATTTTCTGCAATTATTGGTTCAATGCTTTCATTTTTTTTGTCGAGCTGCATGGCTTTTTCAAAACCAGTTACCAAACCTGGCGCAATGGCCAATGTAAATTCCGGCCTGGAATAATTTTCCATAAACCGCATTAATAAATATTTCAGACCAATCAAGTAACGCTTTTTCACATTTGTATTAAGCGTTGTATCCAGTTCAATTTGTTTTTGGATTTCATTTACGCGCGTTATTAATGCATCATAAACCTGCTTATTAATATTTTCATCTTTCGAAAGCGTGAATTTATCATCTGCATTTCCATCAAGGGCAAGTAAATGTTTTTGTTCTTTATCAATATCATCATGAAAAAGCATGCGGTCCTGCGCCACCGGATATGGATAAGGATTCGACTGCGCAATTGCACGCTGCAAGCCAATTGTGAGAGATAGTAATAATAATGCGTGTACGATTTGTTTCATAAGATTTCTCCGTGTTTGCAAAGATACAAAAGAGATGACAGATGGCAGTTGACCGGCGACATAAGTGATTTTTAATTGATAATGGATAATAAAATAAAATCCGGCGATCATCGAAATCTGTCATCCGTCAATTGTCAACTTTATTAATAACGCTAAAATTATTTTTATATTAAGAAATTGTGAACTCATTGCTGCAAACCTGCGCTACGCTTTATTTACAGTAATTTTGCAAAAAAATTCATGGAATCAAAAGGCAAAAAAATATTGATTGCAGATGATGAACCGGATATTTTAGAAATTATTGAATACAACCTTGTGCGCGAAGGCTATGAAGTTTTTACTGCAAAAGATGGCAATGAAGCTTTGGAAAAAGCAAAATCTGCCAAGCCTGATTTGATTATTTTAGACATCATGATGCCGAAAAAAACAGGCATGGAAGTTTGTGAAATATTAAGATCGCAATCTGCTTTTAAAGATACCTTAATTATTTTTTTAACTGCGCTTAACGACGAAAGCTCGCACATTAAAGGATTGGAAACCGGCGCAGATGATTTTGTAAATAAACCCATCAGCCCGAAAGTATTAATAAGCCGCGTGAATGCATTATTCCGCAGAACGAGTAAAGAACCAGAAGGCAAAGCATTAAAGATTGAAAATATTTCTATCGATCCCGAAAAGTTTGAAGTGCTTGTGGATGATAAAGACATTACGCTTGCGAAAAAAGAATTTGAATTGTTGTACTTGCTAGCATCAAGGCCCGGCCGTGTTTTTTTGCGCAATGAAATATTGAACCAGGTTTGGGGAAACGATGTAATAGTTGGCGACAGAACAATTGATGTGCACATCCGTAAAATACGCCAGAAACTCGGCCTGGATTGCATTACAACGATTAAAGGAGTTGGTTATAAGTTTGATCTCTAAAGAATATTTCACGAAGAGTTGACAGACGACTGTTGACAGAAAATAGCTCGTTGGTTTCATCTATCTGTCAACCGTTAACTGTCATCTGTCAACAAAAAATCGGAACTTGCAAATACAATGTTTTCTACAAAAAGCCTTTCTCCGCGACAATTATCTGCATTCACTGCCGGCGTTTTAGCAATTCCTGTTGCTATTGGTGCGTATTTTTTAACGAGTAATTTATTGATTGGCGCATGTTCGTTTATTATTGTTTTTGCGGGCACTTACGGTTTAATTTTATTTACGCTCGAACGTTTTATTTACCGAAAAATAAAATTGATTTACAAACTCATTCATCAAACAAAAGCAACTAAAAAAGAAGAAGTTTATTTTAAATACATTCTACCACAAAAAAGTATTGATGAAGTGCGCGAAGACGTTGAAAAATGGGGCGAAAAAAGAAATGAAGAAATTGAAGTGCTGAAAAAAAATGAAGCATACAGAAAAGAATTTTTACAAAATTTAGCGCACGAATTTAAAACGCCAATTTTTTCCATACAAGGGTATGTAGATACTTTATTAAGCGGTGCAATGGAAGAACCAGAAGTAAGAAAAAAATTTTTAGAAAGCGCTGCAAAAAATGTTGATCGTTTGGTAAACCTGATGAATGATTTGGATGAAATTTCGCGGCTGGAAAGAGGCGAACAATTATTGTACAAACAAAATTTTGTAATGCAGGATTTGATAAGAGAAGTGTTCGAATCTCTTGCATTGAAAGCTGGTGAAAAAAATATAAAACCATTTATTAAAAAGGGTTGCGAATTTCCAATTGTTGTTTTTGCAGATAAAGAAAAAATAAGAATGGTGCTTACCAATTTAGTAGAGAACGCGCTCAAATACGGGCGCAGCAACGGTTCCATCATGGCAAGCGTTTATAAAACAGACGAAAGCCATGTGCTTGTAGAAATAAGCGACGATGGAATTGGCATTGAAGAAGAACATTTATCACGCATTTTCGAACGCTTTTATAGAACTGATGCAGCACGCAGCAGGGACCGCGGCGGCACAGGTTTGGGCTTGGCCATTTGCAAACACATTATTGAAGCACACGAACAAAGAATACACGTAAGAAGCACGCCAGATGTTGGAACGACAATTGGATTTACATTAGAAGCTAAACGGGAGTAAGGCACAAAAATCAAGAAAAGGTTCAAGAAATTTCAAAATACAATATCTAAAAAACAAGGTTTATTAATCGAACTTGCACTACAATTTTAACATCTCGCATCTCGCATCTCGCATCTCGCATCCCACTATCTGCTTTTCTCATCATTAATAACTCCATCATCATTCAATCCACCTTTGTAATTGTGCAGGCGAATCATTACAAAATCACGCACATGAATGTTTGATCGGAATTGTGGTATTAATGAAGCGCTATCCGTTTTTTCAAAATAGTTTTTCAAATTATCTTTTGGCGCATTATAATAATTGGATGGAAAAATAAAATACGCATCATCGCCTTTTATTAATGGCTTTCTTTTTTTATTCAGCCATGCGTAATTATGTATGTCCATTATTTTTCCTGCCGCAAAAAAATTTATATCAAATGGATTGGCGATATAATAATCAAGGTTTGCTGCAGGAAACCATTTGTCGGAAATGATGGAAGAATTTTTTTTCATTAATCCTTCTTTAATATCCTGGTTTCGTAATGTATAAAATTCGCTGGCAAAATTTCTCCAGCCAACCATATCCAATGTTACATCGCCATCACCTAAAATTTTTTCCTTTTTATTTCCCAATTGAATGGGTAAATATCTTATCACAATTATTCCTGCAATGGCAACAAACAACAATAAATAATTTGCAGCCAAAATGCCGCGCGGAATTTTTGCGGATAAATTTTTTTTAGAAAAATAAACTGACGTTATTAATAAAATACTGATGTAAGCCGGGCCAGACCAATGCGGAAGCGTTTCATTAAACAACGACATTATTATTAAAACAATTATCAATGGCAAGCCCAATAATAAAAACAGCCGCAAATAATTATTGCTGATAAAATTTTTATGCTTGATAATTCCCGTAATTCCGATAACGTATAATATAAAATTGATAGGATTATTATAAGCGATGGAACCAAGAACCTGTTGCAAAAAACTATCCCAATCCAAGTGCTTATTAAAAAAACCAACACGGTTTTCATGAAAGGAATATGTGATAAAATTGTTTTGAATATTCCATATTAATATTGGTGAAACAATTATTGCAGTAAGTAAAACAGCGCCGTACAATGCAGGCTGCGCAAGCATTTTGCGGTTGTATAATAAAATATACAAACCAAATCCACCCCACAAAAAAATGCCGTGCACTTTGCTCATGATGCACAAGCCAATCGCAATTCCCATTAACAATAATACACCGCTTTTATTTTTATTATCATTTTTCTCATCAATAATTTCAACCATTAAAAAAATACTAATCATCCAAAATAAAACCTGTGGCGAATCTGGTAAAATAAATGTGCCGGCAATAATGCTGCAATAAAAAGAAGATGTATATAATAACGCGGCGCACCAGCCAGCTTTTTCATCGCTTATTTTTTTTCCAATTAAAAAAACGAGCCACGTATTAATAGCTGCGCAAATGATTGAACCGGCGCGCACGAATAATTCATTATGCAAATGCAAATTGAACGTTCCCAATCTTATTAATAACGCAACCATCGGCGGATGATCAAAGTAGTTCCATTGCAAATGTTGCGCGTAGGTCCAGTAATACACTTCGTCATTTCCAAACTCTAAAAAATAAGCAACCGCACAGCGAACAACCGCAGAAAATAGTATTAATAAGAAAACTTTTTTTCGTGTATCCAAGACGTTTAAATATTATTGATTTGAATTTTATTTTCTGCTTCTTTCATCTTTTTAAACCAGGAAGTTTTTTTATCAATCACTATATAAACTATTAATGCACTTGCAACGCCAATGATGGCGCCGGCTAAAACATCCTGCAAAAAATGTTGCCCCAAATAAATTCTTGAGTAACCAACAAGCATCGCAAGCAGCAAATAAACAATGCTCCACTTTTTATTTTTTGCAAATAAAGAAAGTATTGTTGCCAGCCCAAACGCACTCGCAGTGTGGCCTGAAGGAAAACTTGCATGCCCAACATGCGTGTAGCCATTAATAAAATATGCATAATGTTCATCGCCTAAAAGCGTTTTTGGTCGCGGCATCGGGAAAGCATTTTTTAATATTTGCGCTATCAATCCTGATAATAAAAAAGTGATTACAATTTCCCAGCCTATTAATGCGCGTTTGTAAAATAAGAGTAATAAAAATATTGCAATTGAAAAAAGCCCATCGCCAACGTTGGTATAAATCATAAAAAATACATTGAGTATTTTATGATGATATGGATTTAGAAAAACAAATCCATCAGTTTTTGATTTGATAAAAAGAAAAGAAACAACAGCGATGAGAAATAAAAAATATCCAATAAAATAAGCCTGGTTTACTGAAAATATTTTCCTGATTTTTTGCATGCTGAACTAAACGTTTATAAAAATGGTTTGTAGTTAACAGCGCAAAAATATACTTTATTAAAAGAATGGTTTCAATTGTGTGATAGATGAATGCAGTTATAGGAATATTAATAAATTAAAAATTCGCCAGCGCTTCTTCCGCATAGCCGAAAGATAACGTCATACCTGCGCCGCCGAGTCCGTTTACAATATACACAGATGCATCGGGCGAAAAGAACAAATCATTTTCACCGCTGGTAAGTTTTGGATAAATCCCGTTCCAGCTTTCTATTAATTGCGGGTTTTTAAATTGCGCAAATTTTTTAAGATAATCCAAAATCATTTTATTAATAAAATCTTTATCGAAAGGATCATGCGTTAATCCATATTCGTGCGAATCGCCAACAGTTAATTCACCTTTTGCATTTTGCGAAACCATCACATGAATGCCCCATTTTAAATAATCGGGCATTTCTTCTTCATATCTTTTTTTTAATTGCTGCAATGAAGATGCAGCTTTAAAACTTGCATAATGTATTAATGATAAGCCGCCGCACAATGCAGGCCCGATGCGCCATTCCTCAGGTTGGGCAACCATGCGCATCATTTGCAATTTGCATTTTGTTAATGCAAGTTTTGAAAATTCTAATGGATACAATGTTTCAAAATCTGCACCGCTGCAAACAAAAATTAAATCTGCCTTGTGTTCTTCATTTCCAATATAAATTGTTTGGTTTGCAATGCGCGAAATACATTTTCCCCAGTTAAATTCAATCTGATATTTTTCAGTAAAATAGCCTGGCAAATTTGCAATCGCTTCGCGCGGATCTATTATTAATTCTTCTGCGCTGTATAACCCGCCGAGTAAATTTTGTTGCACAACAGCTTCTGATCTTTTTGCGATTTCCTCTTTATTTAATAACTCTACTTTTCTTCCTTCTTGTAAAAATGCTTCATGCAATTCCTGCAACACATTCCATTCATCATCATGATAAGCAACATGCAAACTGCCTGCATTTTCACTCCATATATTACTGTTGTCAGAAATTTCTTTCCAAATATTTCTGCTTCTTATTGCGCGGTTGTATAATGTTCCCGCGGGTTGGCCGATTGGCCATATCATTCCAAAATTTCTTATAGATGCGCCAACTGCTTTTTGTGTGCGTTCAAAAACTTTTACTGAATATCCTTTAATAGCCAACGCGCGTGCAGTTGCCAAACCAACGATACCCGCACCAATAACAATGGCAGATTTTTTATCCATAAAAAATCATTAATTAATTGTTGTTTTTATAAATTTTTGCAAACAAAGCAGAACCCCACAATACCAATACAATTCCTAATGCTGCTGCTATATAAAACATCCATGTAAAAAAATCTACCCACGAATATTTGATGGAAATAAATTCTTTCACCAATAAAACCGTGACTGTTCCGAGATAACCGAATGCGTCTGCGATGTAAATTAAAAACCCAACATTGCCTGGCACTTTGTATGCAGCAAGCATTCTTTCAAAATAAAAACAATTGTATGGAACGTAGCCAAGATATAATCCTGACGCTGCCATTATAATCCAGATAACAGGAGAAATTAAATGCAGGTGAAATAATGTTGTTGATAATGCAGCAAGCAAAAATCCAAATATTACTATCACATTGTTTAATTGAAAAGCGCGGTAATTATTTTTTATAAGAAAAAAACCACCGATTGCTGCAAGCACGATTAATGAAATGATAGTACTTGTTTGCGCAAAAATCCCGGCGTTGTTTTGATATCCCGTTTCTATCCATAATTCATTAGAAAAATCTTCGCTGAAATCGCGCAAAATAGTAAGCATTACATATGCAATAATTACAGGTATTAATGCAACGCCGAAACGGCTTATAAATACTTTTCTTTCTGCTTTGTCCATTGGTTTGCGAATGGTTCTTGCGGCAACATCTTCGGGAGTTGGCGGCGGCGTTTGATTGAGCAACCACGTACTTATTAATAGAGGAATAATAAATAAAGTGCCTGCTGCAAAAGGCATCCACCACTCGCTGATTTTAAGATCTATCATCAACCATTTACCTGCAGTTTTTGCAAGCCCGGATGCAAAAATAAAACTGGTTGCAAGTACGGCGCCCATTATTTCAGTCACTTTTCTTCCTTCTAAAAAACCAAATACCAAACCCCAAACCATTGCCAATGGAAAGCCATTAATAAAAAGAAAAATAAAATTATACGGTGCGGGAACGATGGCAAATAAGAATAAAGAAACCCATGCAGTTGCTATTAATTTAATAATTGTTACAGCACGTTTAGCAGGTTGCAATGATGCAATAAAACGTATACCATAAAATTTACCAAGCATATAACCAAACACCTGCGAAATAACAAGCACAACTTTATAAGAAATACCAAATAAATGATACCCTCTAAAAGTGGCTGCTGTAAAGGGTTTGCGAAAACCATACATACATGAATACACAACAAATGCAGACAATGAAACATACAACACAAAAACCCATGAAGGCGAATTTTTTAATTTAGATTTCATCGTTATATCCTTGCCCGGCAATGGAATTGTTTGCATTGATTTTTATTAATTGCAATTATAAAAACGTAATTAATTTTTTTGATTTTGCAAATGATGTAAAATCATTTCGCGGTAATGGGAAAGGTCAGGCAATGGTTTATGTTCAATCTTTGCTTCTTCATCCCAACGGCGCATTTGTATTATTAAACTGAACAATGGATATTGCTCAAATGCAAGCGCTTCATCTTCTGGCATTCTTCCACCCTGGTATTCTAATGTTTTTTTGCTTGCTCCTGAAAGCTGATCATAATATTCAGGATATTTATAGGTAAGGTATCTTTTTGCTTCCACATGCGACTCAACAAGCCGGACAACTTTTTTTGAGAAGCCTTTGCTTTTTAAAAAATCGGCGCCAATTTGTTCATGATCTTTTATACCAAATTCTCCCATTTCATTATCACCATGGCCGTCTTCGCAAATGTGGCCAATATCATGTAAAAATGCAGCGAGAATAACTTCTTCATCATAACCTTGTTCTTCTGCGAGCTGCGCAGCCTGCACCATGTGTTCGAGCTGTGTTACTTTTTCACCCGCATATTCTTCGCCGCCATGCTGTTCATAAAAACTCATTATCTGGTTAGTGGTTTCTGTTGCTTCTGCTGTGTTCATTATTATTTTTATTTTATTAATGTTGAAATCGGATCGGCCGTTCCATGATCAGGAATAAATTTAAAACCAAGCAATGCAGCAAACGTTGCGGCCAATTGTTTTTGATACAATGTTGTCTGCGTTTTCATTTCTCCCAAAGGTTTTGTATCCGGGCCAATCGCTGCAATCCAGATGTGGCCTGCATCTGCAACATCCTGACCATGATCTCTCCATTGATCTTTTATTTTATCACCACGCCCATGATCGCATGTAACTATTAATGTTGTTTTGTTATTATATTCTGGCAACGACTGAACCAAATTCCAAATGTCGGCAAGCATCGCATCTTCTCCGTGTGCAGCAGCAAGATAATGATCATACTCTCCGTGATGCGCATATTCATATGTTTCATCAAAAGAAATGTACAACACTTTTGGTTTATATTCTTTCAAATATTCTCTTGCTGAAATGTACGTTAATACATCAAGCCGTTCGCCATTTGGCTTTAATGATAATACCTGTATATCATTAATAAGTTTTGCAGAAGTATTATTAAATGCAATCGAATCATAATCTGCATTGGTAAATATACCGCTGCGCCATTTGTTTAAAAAATATGGCATCACATCCCATGTGCTGAATGCAGCAACTTTATTTTCGTAGCCTTTTTGTTTATTAATAAATTCAAGAACGTTAGTGTTTTTGTTTTTTATTTTATCGTTTGAATTTACAGTTGTGTCGGGATAACCTGTAAAAATTTCATTGTAACCGGGATAAGAAAATTTATATGGATTTGCATTGTCAACATTGTTGCCAATATTTCGGTTGCCATACAATTGCCCTTGTGATAAAACGGTTGTCCATAAAAAAGGAAACAGTTTTTTTCGTCTTTCATTCACATCATCACTCCAATATAATTTGTCAATTTCTTTTTTTGAATGCGTGTATTTTGGATTATTAATAAGCACAGAATCTGCGCCGCCAAATACTTCCTGCCAGCGCATTCCATCAAGCGTTACAATGATTATATTTTCGGTTTTGTGGGATTGTGCATTAACAGAAATTATTTTTAAAAGAACGATTAACAAAATAACCTTTTTCATCATTAATTTTTTATGATGATTTAAAAATTGTAAATCTATAAGTGAAAATTTTTATAAGAATTTTTCGATTGATATTAATAAAATTTATCGCGATAGTTTTTTTAAATATTGTTAATGCCTAGCTTAGTTGTTACCAATAAAATAGCATGTCATATTATTCGTTCTATTAAATTTTAAAAAATATTTTCGCTGAATAAGATTCATAAAAGAAGGCGAAACTTAGATAAGTTCCGCCTCGCATTCATTACAAATTTGAATACTGTAAAACTATATCAACAAATTATTTTATTAACCACATTGTCTGGTTAAGATCATCAGCCGAAAATTGTTGTGCAGCGAGTGCGGCGCTCCAATTTGCTTTGTTTTGCGATTGTTCTGTTACAGGATAAGCCCATCTTTTTGCAACCGCGCCATTATTTCCAACACCATTGCCGCCTTCGAATGCCGGAGTGCCAGTTCTGCGATAATTATAATATGCTTCGTAACCTGAATTTTCAAACATAGTTATGTATTTCTGAAGCACTATTTGATTGATAGCTGTTGCCGGAGTAGCTGAAAGATGAACTGCTGGCTGTGCGTAATACATTGCAAAATTGAAAGCAAATGGATATGGTTGTACCTGTGTAATCGCGTTTGCAGTTGGAGGCAGAAAATAAGCAGTAAAGTTTGTCTGCGTTATATCAATACCATAAAAAGCCATTGAGGTGCTGATGCCAAGTTTGTAAAACGTTTCTGCATCACCAGCAACCCAACCGCGTTCCATTGCTTCAGCAATATTGAAAAGCATTTCTTTATATCCAACCAAAACATCAGGGTCTCCGGTAAAATTTGAATAATATCTTTTTCTTCCAATAAATGAATATTTATTGGCACTTGCGTTTGCATACATCGTCCCAAGATCGAGGCCAGAACTTGCTCCAACAAAATATTTATACTGAGCTGGGTTTGGATCGCTTGCGACAAGCGCCCACGCAGGATCGCAAGTTATAAAAACACGGGGATCGTTTATTGTTGTCAAAGCACTTACATAAGTATCAGCCATATTATAACGGCCTGCTATTGATCCAAAATTGCTTGGGTTAAAAGGATAAGTAGTATACGTATTTGAACCACCCGGATTATATACAAGCTGGAAATCATCTGCTTCACTTGTGAAGATTGGATATTTTGTAGGGTTATTATAAATGTTTGCAAATTGGGTCGGCACATTTAAAGTTGCATCAGAAGCTTGCATGCTTAAACTAACCAATACTCTTAACTTAAATGAGTTTACCAATTTTTGCCATTTTGAAAGATTTCCCTGATAATAGAGATCCTGCGCAGCAGACAATGAATTGTCGTTGCTCGCAATTAATGCAGCAAAGTCTGTATTTGCTGAATCCAAAATATTAAGCACATATTGGAATACCTGTTCTTGCGATGTATAAGCCGGATTTTGATTGACAGCACCTTGCAATGCATCTACCTGAGGAACATCACCGAACATAGATGTGAGATTATAATAGTAATAGGCTCTTACAAATTTTCCTACTGCCTCATACGGATTTACAGCGGCACCGCCTCTTGATAGTACTTCTTTTTCCATCTGAACAACATTTTTTAAAACCAGATACGGATCGAAAGAGCCGTTGGTCCAGCTGTAAATATTGTTGCCGTAATAGTTATAATTCTGGCAATGGTATTGGTTCCAGTCATGAACATTACTCCACGAATTGATACCACCCAAGCTGCCTTGACTGCCGTTTCCAGCCATGTCATTTAGGACAGTGCCTAATACCAAACTTGGCGGTACACTGGTAGGATTGTTGGGATCCGTTTGCTTTTCCAGAATTTGTTTTTTGCAGGAAACCACCAGCAAAGTTGCCAAAATAATTAATAATATATTTTTTATCTGTTTCATATTTTTTTATTGATGATTTAAAAAGTAATGTTGAGGTTGAAGCCATAACTTCTTGTAGTTGGAGTTTGCAAACCAGAACCTGCATCTTGTGTATACTGATCTACATCCAAATCTTTGTACTTGTTTGGAAAGAAATATAACAAGTTCCTTCCCACAAGTGAAACGCTTGCACCCTGGATAAATCCTTTTTTGCCAAACAAGCTGGATGATAAATTATAAGTAAGAGTTACTTCCCTCAATTTAACATAAGTCTTTTTAATTGTTGTTAAATCCTGAATTGATGCGTCATTATAAACAAACGGCTGAACTAGGCTTTTTGTAGTATTTTTTGTTTCTGTCAAATCCTTAAAATTGGTAATGGCACCCGTAATAGGATCTAGCTGAATGGCAGCTCCAGTAAGGTTTACACCTTGTCCAGTATAGGCTGCAATGTTAGCTTCGTCAGAAGGCCGTGCTGCGCCAAGTGCACCTGTAGCAGCTTCTATATGGCGACCTCCTTGCAATGTTTTCTGTCTTACATAGTCATTAACAACGCCACCAACTAAACCATCAAACTGGAAACGCAATGAAAGCGCTTTATAGCTCACCATATTCACCACACCCCATTGCCAGTCTGGATCAGAGTGTCCATAAATCCTATTTGCAGGGCTTCCACCTTCTTCCTGGATACGCATATGCAAGCCAGAAGTTTTGTCAATCACCATTTGTCCGTCCGGAGTGCGGATAAAGCCATCACCATAATCAAGATCTATTCTTTTACCATTAAATTCATAATTATTAGGGTTGGAATTATGCACCCACTTTCTAATATAAGTTGAGAAATTCGCGGTAATAGTCCAGCCAAATCCTCTTGGATTTGTAATAGGATGGGCTGAAAGAACAGCTTCCCAGCCATCATTAGTATATACATTACCGTTAGTTACGTAAGAAGAATAACCAGAAGAAGAAGAAATACCTTGAGCAACAATACCAGTGTTTTTATAATGATAATGTGTTACGTCAAGTCCAATCTTGTTCTTCATGAAACGAATATCCGCTCCAAACTCAGTGGCTTGTCTTTTAGAAGTATAGATATCAGGGCTAAACACCTGATCTGTGTATTGTGCGCTCGTTTGTGCAGAATAGGTAGGAGACAAAGTATATGTCTGTGCAAATGGATAAACATTTGATACAGCGCCTCCACCAGGTCCTCCATAAGCCGATTTCCAAGCGAAGCCATAACCGCTTGCAGCAGGAACGCCTGCTAAATTAGGCGAAAACAACGGAGCTGTTCCACCATCTTTGCTGGTTGCGTAAGAACCTTTAATTTTTAGAAATGATATTACACTTGGCAAAGACACATAATCCGATACTACAGTCGCCAAATTGAACGATGGATAATAATAACTGTTCGTATTTGAAGGCAAAGCCGATGATTTATCTACGCGGCCTGTAATATTTGCTGTCAGGTAAGATTTGAAACCTAAGTCTACTGAATAATAAGCGCTCAATACCAACATGCTCGATCTAAAACCAGTTGCCTGAACTGGATTCAAAGAATTTGAAAAAGCATAAATTCCCGGAACATTTAAATAATTTGTTGAAGTAAAGCTGGAATTGAAATTTAAATTTCTTGCTGTTGCACCACCCAATGCCTGCACATCAAGAAAGCCAGCAATATTGCTTTTATGATATCTTACCTGGAGATCTTCATTTGATTCAAATAAAGATCTTCTGTCTTCACGGTAATCGCCCTGGCGAAGTGGCCTGCTGTAAGAACCTGCCGAATAAGGCATTTTCTCAGAATTAAGCATATCATAGGTATTTGCGCTCGGCCTGAACTGCACATCAAAATTGTCATTAATCTTATAATTCAATGACAAATAACCATAAATATTATTTTGATAATGTCCTCTAAGCCATTCGTACGACATGAACCATGGATTATTGTAGCGGTAATATTCTTCATAATTTTGTTGAAGCCCCACTTTGCCTGGCTGCCAATAATTACGGATATTAGGATCTTTTACGCTCCAATCTGCACCACCCCAAATAATAATATTATAAATAATACTGTTTGGACCGTATTGAACATCCGGAACATTTGGCGACGACTGCCTGCTATAATTAAAATAGGCGCTCAGGCTTAATTTATTATTAAACCTTTGTGTGATGCTTCCTGTAAAATTGCCATTGTTCAATTGAGTGTTTGGTACGATGCCCTGTTGATACGTATTACCAACCGAAAGCCTTAAGTCTGTTTTTTCAGTTGAAGAACTTACTGAAATACTATTTGAAGACAGCAAACCTGCCTGTATGAAATTTTTCAGATTATCTTTCCCTCTTGCAACCCACGGTGTTGGTGTTACGTGGCCTGTATAAGTGCTGCCATCCGCATATGTAGTAGTAAAAGATTGTGTTGGATCATATTTGCCATCGTATTGTGGTAATAACTGGCCCCTAAATTGAGGACCCCAAACATCGTAATCATAATCATTAACACCAACACCTACTGCACCATTTCCAAAATATGATGAGGCGCTTGAACCGCCGCCTCCAAAAGCATATTTTCCATTGTCACCAGGGCCATAAGAATCATTATATTTTGGGAGCGCTATAAAGCCTTTGCTCATTTGCGTACTTGAATTAAAGTTTATCACAACACCTCTTTTATCCTTTGTCCCTTTTTTTGTATTGATGATAATTGCGCCATTTTTTCCCTGGAAACCATATAGCGCTGCTGCGTTCGGGCCTTTCAAAATAGTGAACGACTCAATATCATCGGGGTTGATATTATAAGTATCCGATGCGATAGCAACACCGTCAACCACAAACATTGGGCGATCTGTAGCTGCATTTTCACCGCGCATAATCACATCAGGCGAATGACCCATTTCCGAATTAATATTTACCGCAAGGCCAGCTGCATTTCCTTTTAATGAGTTAATAGGATCAGGCTCACGCGCTTGCGTTAGCGACGAAGCATCAATTGTTTGAATCGCATATGCCAGACGTTTTGATTCTTTTTTAATTCCCGTTGCAGTAACAACAACTTCATTTAAATTCTTGGAATCTGTTACAACATTAATAGATATGTTGTCTTTTCCATTTATAAAAACCTCCTGTTTTGTAACGCCGATTCCAGTAATAACAAGAATATCTTCTTCTTTTGCTTTAATAGAAAATTTTCCATCCAAGCCGGTTGATGTTCCTGTTTTTGTTCCTTTAATAATAACCGTTGCTCCTGCAACCGGTGTTTGATCTGTTTTGGAAAGCACTTGTCCGGTAATCAATTTCTGTGCGTAGCAAATGTTTGCTGTTGCCATCAAAAGCAGTAGCAGCAACATTCGCACAGGGTGTGCGATGCGTGTCATAAGTAGTAGTTTAGTTTTTAAGAATGTTTAAAAAAAATTAATCGTTGTAATCCATCAAATGAATATGGCTTTGAAATAAAATTTCACGCAACCGCTTTTCTTTACTGTAAATATTAATTGAAAAGGTTCCAGATTATTTACACAGGAGGTTTAAAAAAAATAATCTGGTGCAAAACTATCTTCATTGCATTAACGCAGTCTTAACGCAACATGAAGGAATAGTTACGCTAATGTATCCGCATTATTAACAAACTTAATGTTGATGATTAAACGCTTTTATTTTGTTATAGACATTACAATTACTTAACAACTGCATAAGACTGAAGTAATACTGTAATGCGAACTTTGAAAAACCACACGAATGGAAAAACGTCCGCTTGATGTTGCAGTTATTTCAGATGTTCACCTCGGAACATATGGCTGCCGCGCAAAAGAACTGGCAAACTATCTCAAAAGTATTTCACCAAATATTTTAATTCTTAACGGAGATATTATTGATGGCTGGCAATTCAGCAAACGATATTTTCCTGTTGCACACATACAGGTTATTAAAGAAATTATGCAGCTCATCACCAGCGGCACGCGCGTATTTTACATCACCGGCAACCACGATGAAATGATGCGCCGCTACACGGATTTACAAATTGGCAATTTCACATTAACAGACAAACTTGTTTTAGAAATTGATAATAAAATGACATGGGTTTTTCATGGAGATGTGTTTGATAATACCACAAAAGGCGGTGCAAAAACTTTGGCAAAACTCGGAAGCAGCGGTTATAGTTTATTAATACGTTTCAACCGTTTTGTAAATTTTATTTTAAAAATTTTCGGGCAGGAAAGAGTTTCAATTTCCAAACGTGTGATGGCCGGCGTTAATAAGGCAGTAAGTAAAATAAATGATTTTGAAATGATAGCTGCAGAACTCGCTATCGAAAAAAAATATGATTATGTAATCTGCGGGCACATCCATCAGCCACAAAAAAAAGTAGTTGAAAATAAAGATGGAAAAGTTACTTATCTAAACTCCGGCGATTGGGTTGAACACCTTACCGCGCTTGAATATCAACAAAGCGAGTGGACCATTTTTGAATACGATGAAAAGAATTTTCCAGCAACAAATGAAAAAGAACTGAAACCAAAACTGGATGTAATAACAGACCAGATAAATTTTTATATAAACTCATTGGCTATTTAAATTTTACAATTATGAAAATATTTTATGCAGTACAGGCAACAGGCAACGGCCACATCAGCCGCGCCATGGAAATACTTCCTTACCTGGAGCGGTATGGTAGCGTTGATCTTTTTTTAAGTGGAGAAAATAATACGCTGCAATTAAATGCACCAGTAAAATACAGAAGCAAGGGTTTGAGTTTTTTTTATACATGCACCGGCGGATTAAATTACTTGGATACGATTAAAAAATTTTCACCACTGCGTGTTATTAATGAAGTAAAAAATTTACCGGTAGAAAAATATGATTTAGTGATTAATGATTTTGAATGCATCACTGCATTGGCATGTGCGCATAAAAAAATTCCTTCGGTAAATTTTGGGCACCAGGCAAGTTTTATGTCAGACAAAACACCCAGGCCAATCAAAAAAGAATTTTTAGGTGAATGGATTTTGCACAATTATGCGCGCGCTTCTCAATATGTGGGTTTGCATTTTAATGCGTATGATAATTTTATTTTGCCACCAGTTATTAAGAAAGATATTTTGCAGGCAGAGCCGCATGATAAAGGGCACATCACAGTTTATCTTCCTTCATTTTGTGATGAGATTATTGAAAATAATTTATCATTAATAAAAGATTTTCGCTTCCAGGTTTTTTCTAAAGAAGTAACGCAACCTGTACAGAAAGGAAATATTTTACTTATACCTGTTGATAAAACAAAGTTTAATAAAAGTTTGATCAGTTGCGCAGGAATCATTACCAGCGCGGGTTTTGAAACACCGGCAGAAGCTTTGTATCTCGGAAAAAAATTGTTGGCCATTCCTATTAAAGGGCAATATGAACAACTATGCAACGCAGCTGCTTTAGAAAAAATGGGCGTAACGTGCATTAATAAAATTGATAAAAATTTTCCAGCGATTTTTAATAAATGGATAAATGAGAAAAATAAAATTTCTCTTTCACTTGATCATTCAACAGAATCTATTATCAGTTTTATGATGCACAATTGCACTGGAAGAAAAAAATATGAATTGGATTTAATTTATCCGGAACTGACATTTAATTAGTTTAAGGAGAAATGCGAGATAAGGGATTTGGATATTGAGATATTCCGATATTAATGATTGTTATTTTCGCATCCATCTCCCCGCATCTTTTATCGCGCATCTTGCAGCATCGCAAATAAAAAAGCCACCGCATGGAAATGAAGTGGCTACTGCATGAGAAAATTCTAACGTTTGCTTTATAAAATCATTCTTATTATTTATTTCTTTATTGGCTGCAAGATAGATGGCTGTTGTTACGAAGTTTTTACCACAACGTTATCGTAGTATTATTAATAAATTTTCCAATTATAAAATATTGCTGAATAAAGAACCAACCGTACAAGAGTGCGACGCAACGGGAGCCTAATAGAAATTCAAATGCTTGGTACAAAAAGTTTACAAGTGTCAGATGACAGTTGACTGAATAAATTTTGAGGTTTCCGATTTGAGGTTTGTTGTGTGTAATTAAAAAGAGATGGCATCTTTTTGAAAGACGACATCTCTTTTTAATTTTTACTTTTTATTTTTTACTTATTAATGAGAGTGTTTATGTTTCAACACTTTTGCTTCGAGATAAAAAATAATTTCTTCTGAAATATTTTTTGATTGATCGCCAACACGCTCTAATTTTCTGATGATGGAATGAATGTATAATGCCTGATCAAGATCTTCCGGATGATCTTTTAAATAAGCTTCAATCAATTCATTTGCGCGGCGGTTAATATCATCCAGAAATTCATCTTTTTGAAAAACCTGGCGCGCTAAAATAGTGTCTTCATTTTCAAACGCAGATAATGTATCGTCAAGAATGCTGATTGACTGATCAAACATTTTCATTACACAACTTGCTTCCAGCAAATCGCGCTTGAAAGAACTTTCTGCACTTAAAATATATTTTGCAATGCCTTCTGCAATATCTCCAATACGTTCCAGGTTTGAATTGATTTTTAATACCGCAAGCACAAAGCGTAAATCAACAGCAACGGGCGTTAGCAAGGCAAAAATATTTTCGCAGTCGCGATCAATTTTTAATTCGGCGCCATTAACGCGGCGTTCTTTTAATAATATTTCGCGCGATAAATCTTTATCAAATTCAAGCATCGAAGTTTTTGCTTTTACCATTTGCGATTGCACTAAACTCCACATATTAATCACTTCTTTTTTCAGCAACTGCAATTCTATTTCTAATTGTGTCATTTGATGTTTGATTTATGATGTCGGATGTACGATGTGTACGGTTTTAATTTCTCAGTGTGAAATTTCTCAATGTCTCAATTATGTTATTGAGCTATGGCTTAACTGAACCTTCCTGTAATATAATTCTGCGTTCGTTTATCTCTTGGGTTGGTGAACATTCTTTTTGTTTCATCATATTCAACCAATTCTCCCATATAAAAAAATGCAGTGCGATCGCTTACGCGCGCGGCTTGCTGCATGTTGTGTGTTACGATTATTAATGTATAATTTTTTTTCAACTCGTGAAATAATTCTTCAACAGTGGAAGTTGAAATTGGATCAAGTGCGGATGTTGGTTCATCAAATAATAAAACTTCTGGCGCCATTGCCACTGCGCGTGCAATGCACAAACGTTGCTGTTGCCCGCCGGAAAGAAAGGAACCTTTTTTCGTTAATGAATCTTTTACTTCTTTCCACAATGCCACTTTCGTTAGTGATTCTTCAACGATTTTATCTTTCTCTGCTTTTGGTAATTTAATGCCGTTTAATTTATACCCTGCAATTACATTATCATAAATACTCAAATTTGGAAATGGGTTTGGGCGTTGAAAAACCATACCGATTTTCAAGCGCACAAAAATCGGGTGCATCTCCATCACATCTTCATTGTTTAATAATATTTTTCCTTTGGCAGTTGCATTGGGAATGAGTTCGTGCATGCGGTTGATGCCGCGTAAAAAAGTTGTTTTGCCACAACCCGATGGCCCCATCACTGCAATAACTGTGTTGCGCGGAATTTCTATGTTCACATTTTTTACAACACGATTGTCGCCGAAATATGCATTATAATCTACAGATTTTACAATTGTACTTTCCATTTTCTTGTTATCAGCTTAGTAGAGATGTTTAATAATAATACAAAGACCAGCAATATAACGGAAGCGCCCCAAGCCTGGTTGATAAAACTGTTGGGATCCGTTTCGCGGCTTGGCAGGCTGTAATAATCATATATTAATAAAGGCAAACTTTGCATCGGGCCTTTAAAAACATTTGATGATAAATAATGGCTTACACCTGCGGTAAAAAGTAATGGTGCAGTTTCGCCAGATACTCTTGCAACAGACAACATTACGCCGGATAAAATTCCACTGATGCCGCAGGGAAGAATTACTTTTAAAATAACGCGGTGAAATGGCATGCCTAAAGCAAAGCCGGCTTCTTTCAAAGTGTCGGGCAATAGTTTTAATGTTTCTTCAGTAGAACGAATAATGATGGGAAGCATCATAATGCCCAGTGCAAAACTTCCTGCCAAGGCAAAATATCCGAAACGCTGATGAAGCCATGCAAATATTACAATGCCGATTACTATTGAAGGAACGCCCTGCAAAACATCCACACAAAGGCTGCTCCAGTAAGCAAGTTTGCTTGTTTTATTTTCACTTAAATAAACACCACAGAGAATACCAATGGGAATAGCTATTATGGAAGCAGTTACAACAATCAAAATTGTTCCAAGCAATGCATGGCCTATGCCAGGATTTGGCTCGCCTTCCGGTTTATACACATTAACCAGGAAATGCCAGTTTACATGCTGGATGCCTGATTTTATAATAAATAATAAAATAAAAATCAAAGGAAGAACAATCGAAAAAGCCAGCACGGTTGTGATAATTTGCGCTCCCCGGCTTTTGGCAATCCTGTATTTTATATTGCTGCTTTCCATGTTTCTTAATTTGTGAAACGTTTAATAACTCTTTTGCCAAGCATATTTATTATCATCGTAATTACAAACAAAACGAGGCCAAGTTCTATTAATGAAGATCTGCGTATATCATTGGCTTCGCCAAAAAATAAGGCAATGGCACTCGCCATCGTATTGCCTGTCGCAAAAATGCTTTTAGGAATATCATTGGAGTTTCCTATCAGCATTGTTACTGCCATCGTTTCTCCAAGTGCGCGGCCAAGTGATAATAATATACCTGCAAAAAGGCCGGATTTTGTATAAGGGATAACAACATTTTTAATCACTTCCCAACGCGTTGCGCCTAATGAATAAGCCGCTTCTTTTAATGCTGATGGAACCATTTGAATTACTGAACGGCCAAGTGAAGCTGCATAAGGAATAATCATTACAGCCAGTATTAATGATGCTGTAAAAATCCCCCAGCCTTGTTGCTGTTGTATTCCTAATTTAATTTCGATTGTACGTACAAAAGGCACCAATACTAAAAAACCCCAAAGCCCGTAAATAACAGATGGCACTGCTGCAATCAGTTCAATCGTGTTTTTTAATAATTCAGAAAACCATCCTTTGGGAAAATATTCTCCCAAAAAAATGGCTACTGCTATTGAAAATGGAATGGAAATAAATAATGCTAAAAAAGAAGTGAGTAAAGTTCCTGCTAAAAAAGGCCATGCGCCATAAACATCATTAACAGCATCCCATTTTTTTCCCCACAAAAAACTTATACCAAAAGTTTTGATAGACTGAGATGAACCAATAACAAGTGTGAGAAAAATACCAAAAACCAACACCACCATAAAAATGCCCATACTAACCAAAGCAACTTTAAACGCACTTTCAACTTTGATTTGCCTGTAAGAACGCTTTACCCTGCTTGCGTACGATAAAGATTTGGCAGGTGCAACAGTTTGATATTTTACCTGGTCTTCCATTTGCACAGTTTCCGCCATGGCTTAGGTATTAATGATTGAATATTATTTGGCCCTCTTTAAAATGCCATGAAGGACTGAACGCATCCAGTCCTTCACAACTATAAAAAATTATTTATTGCAAAATTGGTTTGCCATCATACGTTGCTGTTTTCAATATTGCATCGCCTGTGGTAACAGCTGCTGGTGAAAGTGGTGCATAATATAAAGCGCCGCTGAATTTTTGTCCGTCGTGGATCATCCATGATAACAATTTTAAAAGCTTGGCGGCTCTGTCAGCAGAACGGTTATTATATTTTTGTTCTTTGTAAATAAGCACCCACGAAAAACCAGCGATAGGGTAACCATCTTTCGCTTCTGTATTAGTCAATGAAACTTTTGAATCTGCAGGAATAGTAATGTTTGCAGCAGCAGTTACGCTACCAATACTTGGTGTGATGAATTCACCAGATTTATTTTGAATTTTTGCATAAGGCATACTGTTTTGCACAGCATAAGCCAGCTCAATATAACCGATACCGCCTGGTGTTTGTTTAATTAAACTTGCAACACCGTCATTGCCTTTGCCACCAAGGCCAACAGGCCAGTTAACGGAAGAACCTTTGCCAACTTTTTTGCTCCACTCTTCACTAACTTTTGATAAATAAGTAGTGAAAATATTTGAAGTGCCGCTTCCATCTGCGCGGTGTGCAATGGTAATAGCAGTAGCAGGAAGATTTACGCCTTTATTTTCAGCAGCGATTTTCGGATCATTCCATTTAGTAATATTTCCTAAAAAAATGTCTGCTAATAATGATGGAGTAAATTTCAAAGTATCTTTTAAACCAGCTAAGCTGTAGCTCAATACTACGGCACCAGCAGTAACTGGAATATGAAGAACTGGTGAAGTAACAGCGGAATCCTGTTTGCCATTCATCGGTGCATCTGATGCGCCGAAATCAACTGTCCTGCTTGTTAACTGAGAAATACCGGCGCCAGAACCTACGGACTGATAATCTACTTTTAATCCATTGCTCGTGTTGTAATCATAAAACATTTTTGAAAACAACGGGTTATCAAAAGAGCTGCCCGCGCCGATTAATGCATTGTCATCACCGCTTGTTGAAGCTGATGAAGTGCTGTCTGATTTTTTATCAGAACCACCACCGCTGCCGCATGATGATAAACTGATTGCTGCAAATAAAATAACTGATGCAGTTAAAATTTTATGTAAGAAATTCTTTTTCATATTCTTTTTAATTAATAAAAATTATAAAACTAAAAGTGTCAGGAGTATTAATAAACTGTTTAAATATTATTTACCAAAAACAAAATAGAAAGTCATTCTATAAACTAAATCATGATTGCCATCAGATGTTCCGGCCAAAACTCCGGGAGCTTGCGGCAATTGTGATTTGTAATGTGTGTACCAGATGTTCGGCATAAAATGCACGCCTTTAACTGGCGTAAAATCTAACCCAAACGTAAGGAAAGTTTCTTTTGAAGTAATGTCGCCAGTTGCAGTTGAAGTTGCAACCGCACCAGTGTTGTTGTATGTATTTTTATACGAGTTTGAATTGTATCCATTTGGAGACGAAAGCGCAGCATAAGAAGAATCTACACTGTTGTTAAGCTTTTTGTTTGGATTGTAAAAATCAACACGCGCAAAATAACGCAACTTGTTCGGAACGATATTTCCATGAACATAAAAAGATATCGCTTCTGCTTTTGTATTTAAAGTATCTGACGGGCCGGTGCCTGCAAAACGCAAACCTTTTGTATCTTTTCTTATGTTATTAATAAACGCTTCAGCGCCTATTGTTAAGCCCGGAGTTGTGTAAGCGATATAACCTTTCCACATGTTGCGATCGTGGTGCCATGTTGGCTGCCAGTTCAGGCGTTGGTAATCTGTGTAAATATCAATCACCAATTTTTTATTAAAAAACCAATGGTAGATATCTCCATAAAACCATTTAAAACTTGTGCTTGCTGCTTTCGCGCTGCTTCCGTTTGCAACCAAGATATCATACCCGAAATTTTTTGTTTTCGGATCAAAAACTCCCTGCAAACCTGCGCCTAAATCGTAAGAAGGCGTGCGGCGTATATCGGCAACTGTTCTTTCAACTGATCTGTAATTCCAGATTTTTTCTGATAAAAGCGGGAATGCTGGTGTTGCTTGTTCGCCAACTACCAAATCAGTTCCTTTCCAAATATTTTTCCAACGAACGTTTGCTAATTTAATAAAGAAGGAAAGTTTATTATTAAAAGTTTCATCGCCAGTTGCAGCTGTTGCGGAACCTGGATTGAATGCTGGAAAATTATCTTCTGCAGCCAATAACAATTCTGTAGAAAATTTATTGGAGATATTATAATCGTAGCCCAAATAAACACGGCGAAACTGGAAAGCATTTCTTCCCTGCGGAATACCAGTGTACTGATTGTTGCCACCACGGTTTAAAGAATCGGCATGTGCTTTATAATACCAATCTCCAAAAACATAACCCCAAAGCCTGCCAGAATTTGGCGTATTTGCTTTAAAAGCCGAATCTGAATTCAACAGGAATTGCGCCTGCAATGAACCAGCCGTAAAAAGCAAAGCAAAAATGATTAACATCGAAAAACCTAGTCTCTTTCTCATAATAATTAAAGCGTTTAATTTGGATGCAAAAGAAGGACTGTGTTATAACCCGAATGTTACCTCAATGTTACCTTAATGTTAACTGATTCGATTTTACGCTTAAGTAAAGCGAATAAAAAATCTTGAAAAAGATTAGTTTTTCTCATTAATAAAATATTATGCGTTTCCATTTTGATGAAACAAACTAATTAATTCTATTTTTACCCAAATTATTCTGCATGGCGCTTAATTCTTTTATGAAAATTTTTATGCCGAAAGACAGGGTCTTTTATTCACTTTTTGAAGAAGTGGCGGACGGCGTGCACATTATGGGAAAATTAATGAAAGAAGTGGTTGCTGAAACCGATTATGATAAACGTGCCGCCATCATTTTAAAAGTGGAAGATCAGGAACATGTTAATGATGATTTGACGCATAAAATTTTTACTGAGCTTGGCAGAAATTTTATTACACCTTTTGATCGCGAAGACATTCATTATCTCGCCAACGCGCTGGATGATATTTGCGATTACATCCATGCATCTTCAAAAAAAATAAATTTTTATAAAGTAAACCCAAATGATACCGGCATTCAAAAAATGGCGGATTTAATTGAGCAAGCCTGCGAACAGATTAATAATGCTGTAAAAGAATTGCGCAACATGCGCGACATGCGAAAAATAACAGATGCGTTGGTAAAAGTAAACAGCATAGAAAACCAGGCCGATGATATTTTTGATATGAGTATTGAAAAATTGTTTGAAACAGAACCCGACGCAAAAGAAGTAATTAAAAAAAGAGAAATTTACCAGGTAATGGAAATTGTAACCGACAAATGTGAAGACGCCGGAAATGTGATTGAATCTATCATTATTAAATATGCGTGATTAATGTGAAAATTTCTTAATGGCTCAATGTGAAAATGAAAAGTATAAAAAGAAACGCGCAGCCGTAATAATAAACCATAAATAAAAATGTGATCATTGAGCCATTAAGCCATTTTCGCATTTGATAATTTAATTGCTTATGACCTTTCTCGTTGTCATCATTTTGCTTGCATTGGTTTTTGATTATATTAATGGGTTTCATGATGCAGCAAATTCAATCGCAACAATAGTTTCCACCAAAGTGCTTACGCCGTTCCAGGCAGTTATTTGGGCAGCCATTTTTAATTTTGCGGCTTTTTTCATTTCCAAATATTTAATTGGCGAATTCAAAATCGGCAACACAATTGCAAAATCTGTTAATGAACATTTTATTACACTCGAAGTAATTTTTTGCGGGTTAATAGCAGCGATCGCTTGGAATTTATTAACGTGGTGGTTTGGCATTCCTTCAAGTTCATCGCACACTTTGCTGGGAGGCTTTATGGGCGCGGCTTTGGCGCATGCAGGTTCATTAAGTAAAGATGGAATAAGCGTTATTAATTATTCTAAAGTAATTCCTACATTTTTATTTATTTTTTTAGCGCCATTAATCGGGATGGTTATTGGTTATATAATTACTGTTATCATTATTAATATTTGCAGAAATGCAAATCCATATAAAGCAGATAACTGGTTTAGGAGATTACAATTATTATCATCCGCATTATTCAGTCTTGGCCATGGCGGAAACGATGCACAAAAAGTGTTGGGCATAATTGCAGCAGCAATGGTTGCAAACGGAAATTTAGATGATATAAAACATGTGCCGAATTGGGTGCCGATTGCATGCTTCACCGCAATTGGCTTAGGAACAATGAGCGGCGGTTGGAAAATTGTAAAAACAATGGGAACAAGAATTACAAAAGTAACACCGCTGGAAGGCGTGAGTGCAGAAACGGCCGGCGCAATCACTTTATTTATCTCAGAAAAATTCGGCATTCCTGTAAGTACAACACATACTATCACTGGTGCAATTATCGGCGTTGGCGCCACCAAACGCTTATCGGCCGTGCGTTGGGGCGTTACAATTAATTTATTATGGGCATGGATATTAACCATTCCTGTAAGTGCATTATTTGCTGCATTGGTTTATTTTATAGTTCATTTAATAAGATAAAGTTTTCATTATCATTTTTTAAATACGCATTTTTCTCACCCTTGCTTTTTTATTATTGATTAATGTTTACTACTTTGGCAGCCGATTAAAAATCATATCACATGAAAGGAATAATTTTAGCCGGAGGTTCCGGTACCAGGTTGCACCCGATAACTTTTGCAATCAGCAAACAGATAATGCCGGTTTATGATAAACCGATGATCTATTATCCGCTGTCAACGCTTATGCTCGCAGGTATTGATGAAATACTGATCATCTCAACGCCGCACGATCTTCCTCTTTTTAAAAAATTATTTGGAGATGGTTCACAACTCGGATTAAAATTTACTTATGCCGAACAACCAAAACCAAACGGGCTTGCGCAGGCATTTGTAATCGGAAAAGAATTTATCGGCAAAGACAGTGTAGCACTGGTTTTGGGCGATAATATTTTTTACGGTTCTGGGCTTGGTGATCAATTAACAAAAAACACAAATCCGGAAGGCGGAATTGTTTATGCATATCATGTAAGCGATCCGGAACGTTACGGCGTTGTTGAGTTTGATAAAAACATGCATGCAGTTTCTATTGAAGAAAAACCTGCAAAACCTAAAAGCAGTTATGCTGTTCCGGGTTTATATTTTTATGATAATGAAGTGGTGAATATTGCGCGCGATTTAGAACCGTCGTCAAGAGGTGAATATGAAATTACCGATGTTAATAAAGAATACTTAAAACGCGGAAATTTAAAAGTTTCAATTATGGATCGCGGCACAGCTTGGCTCGATACCGGAACTTTTGATTCATTAATGCAGGCTTCGCAATTTGTGCAAGTGATAGAACAAAGGCAAGGAATTAAAATTGCGTGCATTGAAGAAATCGCGTTCCGCAAAGGTTTCATCAACAAACAGCAAGTTGAAAAAATGGCGCAACCATTATTAAAAAGTGGTTACGGAGAATATTTGATGAACGTGATTAATCAATAAAAAAATTTTAAATAAGAAATACGAAGTACGAATTTTATATTTCGTACTTCGTATTTTTAATTTCGTACTTGTTAACTTCGCGCGTATTAATAATTTGTTTTGTTATGAAAAAAATTCTTGTCAGCGGTGGTTGTGGTTTTATCGGTTCGCATACAATTGTTGATTTAATTGAAAACGGATTTGATGTGATTTGTGTTGATAATAATTCGCGTTCCAACCCGCGCATTCTTGAAGGCGTTGAAAAAATAACCGGAAAAAAAATCAAAAATTATAAAGTTGACCTTTGCAATTTTGATGACACGTTCGCCATCTTCCAGGAGAATGAAGATATCGCCGGCATCATTCATTTTGCAGCATACAAAGCCGTTGGCGAATCAGTTGATCAGCCATTAATGTATTTTGAAAACAATTTGATTTCATTAATGAACTTATTAAAATGCGTGCAGGAATTTGAAATCCCGCATTTTGTTTTTTCATCATCATGCACTGTTTACGGCAATCCGGATGAAATTCCTGTAACAGAAAAAACACCACCAAAACCAGCAGAATCTCCATACGGATATACCAAACAAATGGGCGAACAAATTATTAATGAGTTTGCAAAAGCCGTTTCTGCAAAATGTATTTTATTAAGATATTTTAACCCGGTTGGTGCGCATCCAAGTATACTAATTGGAGAATTGCCAATCGGAAGGCCGGCAAATTTAATTCCGGCAATTACACAAACTGCCATCGGAAAGCTGCCACAGATGCAGGTTTTCGGCGATGATTATCCAACAAGAGATGGTTCGTGCGTGCGCGATTTTATTCATGTTTGCGATATTGCACATGCGCATACTTTGGCGCT
>JABDAZ010000008.1:0-71489 GCA_013288945.1 Bacteroidota bacterium
TTAAAAAAGAAATTATTTTTTTATTTTTTATAATAACTTCCTGCATAAACAAATTTTTAAGTAAGCGATTGAAGATACATATTATTTAATAGTTACGATTAATCTTATTCATTTTTTTAAACTATTTTTTTTCTGTTTTTTTTATATCGTTTTTTATACTGCTTTACCATTATTTTATTGTATAAGATGGCTGCGAAAAAAAAGGAATCATTAATAAAATACAAGTATAAAAAATAAATAAAATCAAATTTTTTACATGTACCTTAATTGCGTTTTATAGTATTTACATTTATTTTTTTAAACGTTTTCAGGTTAACTATCTGGCACGATGCAACAAACACTTCAATTAAAATTACATCCATCATCAATTGATGAAAACGCAATCCGGGCGCAGGTTGCACAGCTCATTAATAAAAGCGAAGAAGATATAACCGGCTACAATATCATTAAGCGATCAATCGATTCGCGGGGAAAACAAACCTGGATAATAATTACACTTACTGCATTTATTAATGAACCTTTTGTTGAAAGAACATTAACCCATTTTACTTTTAAAAATGTTGCCAACGCACAAAAAAAAGTTATTATTATTGGTGGCGGGCCTGCAGGTTTATTTGCTGCATTAAAATTAATTGAAGAAGGAATAAAACCAATAATACTTGAACGCGGAAAAGATGTGCGCGCACGAAGGCGTGATTTGGCAACGCTTAATAAAGAAGGAATTATTAATGCTGAAAGCAATTATTGTTTTGGTGAAGGTGGCGCGGGAACTTACAGCGATGGAAAATTATATACGCGAAGTACAAAGCGCGGCGACATCAATCGCATATTAAATTTGTTTGTGCATTTTGGTGCAGAAGAAAATATTTTATTTGATGCGCATCCACACATTGGCACAAATAAATTACCACAAATAATTACTGCCATGCGCAAACTAATTTGTGATAGTGGTGGTGAATTTTTATTCGAAAAAAAAGTAGTTGATTTTACTATAAAAGATGATATAATAAAAGGCGTAAAAACTGCTGATGAAAATATATTTGAAGCCGATGCAATCATTCTTGCAACCGGACATTCAGCTCGTGATATTTTTCATTTGTTGCACAACAAAAAAATATTAATAGAATCAAAACCATTTGCGCTTGGTGTGCGCATCGAACATCCGCAGCATATTATTGATTCGATACAATATCATATGCTTTCAAAAAATAGTATTAATGAACGGCCAGATTTTTTGCCGCCTGCATCGTATAGTTTGGTGGATCAAATAAATGGCAAAGGCGTTTTTTCTTTTTGCATGTGCCCCGGCGGAATTATTGCGCCAGCTTCAACCGATAATAATGAATTGGTGGTTAATGGATGGTCGCCTTCCAAAAGAAATAATCCATTTGCCAATTCAGGAATTGTAATTAGTGTTGATGAAAAAGATGTTCAATCTTATAATAAATATGGGCCGCTTGCCGGCTTACATTTTCAGCAATTTGTTGAACAAAAATCTTACGAATATGGCGGCGGAAAATTTGTTGCGCCTGCGCAAAGAATGGTTGATTTTGTTGATAATAAAAAATCATCATCATTGCCGGTTTGTTCTTATTTACCAGGATTGAACTCCGTTTCTTTAAAAGAAATTTTACCGCAATTTATTAATGAAGGTCTGCGAAATGCATTCATCGCCTTTGGAAAAAAAATGAAAGGTTATTATACAAATGATGCGGTGCTTGTTGCTACGGAATCGCGGACTTCATCGCCCGTGCGCATTCCAAGAAACAATGACAGTTTGCAACATCCGCAAATAAAAAATTTATACCCGTGTGGCGAAGGCGCCGGCTACGCGGGTGGAATTGTAAGTGCAGCAATGGATGGAGAGCGCGTGGCGGCGAAGATTGCTGAGCAGTTGACAGATGACAGATGACAGATGACGGTTTACAGTTTACAATCTGCTGTTGCGAGCTTACAATTCTAGAATTATTAATAAAATAAAAACTTTCTTTTTTCTGTCATCCGCCAACTGGCAACCGTCATCTTTAAAGAATTATATTTGAAAAACAAATAACCTTAACATGAACTTGCTTGAAGTAAAAAACCTGCGCAAATATTTTGCTACGCAAAAAGCTGTTGATGATATCAGTTTTAATATTGAGAAAGGATCCATCTTCGGATTACTCGGCCCGAATGGCGCTGGCAAAACAACATTAATAAGAATGATAACCGGAATTTTTTATCCTGATGAAGGACAAATTATTTTGGATAGAAAAACTTTTGATCCCGTTAATGATGTTGGACAAATTGGCTACATGCCCGAAGAACGTGGCTTGTATAAGAAAATGAAAATTGGTGAACAAGCAGTTTATCTCGCACAGTTGAAAGGATTAAGTAAAGATGTTGCCACGCAAAAAGTAAAAGAATGGTTTGTAAAATTCGACATGCAAAGTTGGTGGAATAAAAAAATTGAAGACTTAAGTAAAGGCATGAGCCAGAAATTACAATTTGTAATTACAGTTTTGCACGAACCAAAATTAATAATATTGGATGAACCTTTCAGCGGGCTTGATCCTGTAAATGCCAATTTAATTAAAGATGAAATTTATGGATTGGCGCAACGCGGAAGCACAATTATTTTTAGCACGCACAGAATGGAACAAGTGGAAGAAATTTGCGATCATATTGTTCTTGTAAATCTTGGAAAGAAAATTTTAGACGGAACGGTTCATAATATAAAACAGGAATTTAAAGAAAATAAATTCAGCATTCAATTAACTGAGTTGCCTGCAAACCTTGCCAGCAGTGCGTTTGACGTAGTTGATCAAAAAGCAAATAAATTGGTTGTAAAAATAAAAGATGGTTTTAAAAGCAATGATGTGTTGCAGCATTTTTTACAACAGCAGGTAAATATTGAAGGCTTTAATGAAATTCTTCCATCGCTCAATGATATTTTTATTATGGAAGTAGAAGGAACAAGGTCAAGAACACGAGCGTTTCAAACTGTTGCTTAAAAAATATTTTCTTTTAAAAAAATTTCTACCACAAATTTATTTTATGAACAAAATCGGATTAATAATAAAGCGCGAATATTTAACGCGCGTGCGCAACAAAACATTTGTACTCACAACCATATTAATGCCGCTTTTAATTGTAGTATTAATAGCAGGCAGCGTTTATCTTTCAGTAAAAGGAAAAGAAGAATTAAAAATTGCAGTGGTTGATAATAATGGTTTCTTTAAAAACAATTTAAAAAACAGCGGCGATATTGATTTTAATTTTCCTGAAGGTGTTGATACTTCTAATTATTTGGATAAAGGTTATTCCGCTATTTTATTAATACCAAAATTTGAAGGCACAGAAAAAACGCAATACATTATTCGTTCTAAAAAAAGTATTGGGCTTGGAACGAAAGAATCTATTGAAGGAAAAATTAATGATGCGATAGAAGATAATATGCTTCAACAAGCCGGCGTAAGAAGAAATGAGTTGGATTCTATTCATACAAAATCTCAGTTTGCAGAATTAAAATCATTATTGGAACACGGAAATAAAGCTGAAGAAAGCAACCAGGGATTGGCTTATGGAATTGGTTATGCAAGTGGTATTTTAATTTATATCACTATGCTTATTTATGGAATGATGCTGCTGCGCGGCGTGATGGAAGAAAAAACAAACCGTATTGCAGAAGTAATTGTAAGTAGTGTAAAACCATTTGAATTAATGATGGGAAAAATAATTGGTATTGGCGCAGTTGGCCTTACTCAATTTTTAATGTGGATAGTATTAATAATAATTTTAACCAGCGCAGCGCAAGCTTTTATTCCTCATGATATTTTGGAACAAGTGCGCACGATGCAACAAAATAATGGAGCAATGCCCGGCGGCGGAATGATGCAGGCAAGTGAATCAGCACAAAAAATTTATAATTTTCAGCACACGATGAACACGGCAAACTGGCCATTAATAATTTGTTGTTTTATATTTTATTTTTTAGGCGGCTATTTATTTTATGCTGCATTGTTTGCAGCAGTGGGAAGTGTTGTGGAAGATGTACAAAATTCTCAGAGTTTAAGTTTGCCTGTAACAATGCCGATAATTTTTTCGTTTTTAATAATGAGTATCGTGGTTTATAGCCCGGATACAAAGCTTGCAGTTTGGGCAAGTATTATTCCATTTAGTTCTCCCATTGTAATGATGGCGCGCATTGCATATGGCGTTCCGGGAACGGTTCCTTACTGGCAATTAATTGTAAGTATACTTTGTTTGATTGGAGGATTTTTATTTACCACATGGCTCGCAGGAAAAATTTATCGCACTGGTATATTAATGTATGGCAAAAAAGTTACTTGGAAAGAAATGATAAAGTGGGCGTTTCGTGGATAGTTGCGTGAGATGCAGGTTTCGTGATGCGTGTTGCGTGATGCGGGATATGTGTTACGAGATACGTGATAAAAGTTTAGGATTGTAAAATCATGTATTATTAAAATAATGCATTGTAATGAATTTATTAATATCAAATAACAAATCACGCATCCCTAAACTCGCATCTCGAATCCCGAAACTTGTATCCGAATCACAGTTTCTATAATTTTCATTCCTCAATTTCCAATCATGAAGAAAATATTTTTATTCTTATTAATAATTTATTCTGTTATTAATAGCAACGCACAAACAATTATTCAGAAAGATCCTGCGATTGAAAAAATGGTGAGTGAAGTGAATGCTGATAGTCTGAAATCTTATATTGATCATCTCGTAAGTTTTGGTACGCGAAGTACATTAAGCACAACATCTGATAATAAAAAAGGAATTGGCGCTGCGCGCGATTGGGTTGTTTCGAAATTTGAGGAATTCGCAAAAAACAGCAATGGCCGCATGACGGTTGAATTGGATAAATGGATTTTACCTGCCGATGGAAAACGTGTTGATGTAAATGCCGACATGGGAAATGCAATGGCGATTCTTCATGGAACAGATACATCTGATAAACGAATTTTTATTATCAGCGGGCACATGGATAGCCGCGTTACCAATGTGATGAACAGAACCGATGATGCGCCCGGCGCAAATGATGATGGCAGCGGAACCAGCGCCGTTATTGAATGTGCGCGGATAATGAGTGCATATCAATTTCCTGCAACAATTATTTTTGTAACTGTTTGCGGCGAAGAACAAGGTTTGTTAGGAAGCGATCATTTAGCGGAACGCGCAAAACAAAATAACTGGAATGTGGAAGCGATGCTGAATAATGATATTATGGGAAGCAATAACAGCAACGAAACAAATATTATTGACAATACAAAAATCCGCGTGTTTAGTGAAGGTTTGCCTGTTGTTGATTTAGAAAAAAAGGCTGCAACAATCCGCCAGTATGGATTGGAGAATGATGGAGCATCGAGACAATTGGCGCGTTATGCAAAAGAAATTGGTGAACGTTATGTGGCCAATTTAGAAATTGTAATGGTTTACAGAAACGATCGTTTTTTGCGCGGCGGAGATCATAGCCCGTTTGTGCAACGTGGGTTTACTGCGGTTCGCTTTACAGAGATGAATGAAAATTATGATCACCAGCACCAAGACTTGCGTACAGAAAAAAATATCAAATACGGCGATCTTCCGGAGTTTATGGATTTTGAATATTTAAGAAAAAACACAGCGATGAATTTGAGCAATCTCGCCAATCTCGCAAAGTCTCCGTCTGTTCCCCAAGAAGTAAAAATTGATGTAAAAAATTTAACCAACTCCACTTTTTTAGTTTGGAAAGAACCAAAAAATGGCAAGCCAAAAGGTTATTATATATTAATGCGCGAAACAACTGCAGCGCAATGGCAGAAAAAATTTTTTACTGATAAATTGGAAATGCGTTTGCCTTATTCAAAAGATAATTATTTCTTCGCTGTGCAATCTGTTAGCAATAATGTCAATGAAAGTTTGCCGGTTGTTCCTTCAATTGGAAGATAGAAAACGATGGCCGAAGATCGTTGGCTGTTCATCGGATCTAACTTTGTTAATATAATTTTTTCGACTATCAACCATCGATCATCAGTCAACGATTCATTCTTTTAAAAAAATTTTTGAAAAATTTTTTCACCGACATGCAACATTTTATGAGCGGTTGTTACTTTATACGAACGCTATCGTATATTTATTAACTTCTAAAAATAATTGTATGCCTTCAACATTTCAATTCAAACATTTGCTGTTTATTATTGTGCCTGTAACCCTTGCTGCCACAGCATTATCATGGAACGGTACAAAAAAATATTATCAAAATAAAATTCAAAATACAACAGATACCATTCCTTCAAAACATAAAGACAAAAGCCATTTTAAAACCAGTATGGATGAAAAAGATTTGGACAAAGCCATAAAGGATTTAGACAAAGCCGAAGAAAAATTGAACGGAAAAATGGAAGACATCAATTGGGAAAAAATTGACGCAGATATCGAAAAGGCTATGAAAAATTTAGATGTTGAAATGCAACACCATGATTTGGATATGGAAAAAATGGATAAGGATTTGGAAAAATCTATGAAGGATGTTGATGTTGATAAAATTGAAAAAGAAACAAAAGATGCCGTTAAGCATGCGATGGATAATATTGATTTTAAAAAAATAAATGAAGAAGTAAAAAAAGCATTGGACAATGTAAAAGAAGAAATCAACAGCCCGGAATTTAAAAAAAGTATTAATGATGCAAAAAATATTGAAAAAGATGTGATAAGAGAATCGCTTGAAAAAGCACGTGAAGAAATAAAAAACAATAAGGTTGATATTAAAGACGAAATGCACAAAGCAAAAGATGAAATAAAAAAAGAAAAAGAAACGTTGAAGGGTTATCGTGAAATGCTCAACGGCATGGAAAATGAAGGATTAATAAACACAAAAGAAGATTACAATATCGAATATAAAAATGGCGAATTGTTTATTAATGATAAAAAGCAAACGCAGGAAATAACAGACAAGTATAAAAATTATTTTAAGAAAGGCGATACAAAAATTATTAAAGAAAGTGGGGAGTTAGAAATCAGCAATGATTAACTTCTTCTCATGTGTAGTATAAAACGGGGCTGTTCTCAGCTCCGTTTCTTTTTAGTTCAGTTTGTGGTTTTTAATAGAAAATTTTTTGCTGAAACTGCAAACTATTTTCTTTATAGTTATTAATAAGTCCTCTTTACATTAAAAGAACCATGAAGCGTAAGTTGGGTCCCACTGTTATTTAAGGAATCATACACAAGCGATGAAAAAGTTCCCGTAATATATCCTCCAACTGGATTAAAGTTGGTTAAGATTACAGTTGATGTGTTATAATTCCAATATCGTGGAATCCAGTCAATTCCCGATGCATTAATATTTGTAAGTAATGTTGTATCTGAAAATCCAAAAGAAATTGAAGGAAACCGATCTGTATTTGATTGATACGCTGCAATTATAAAAAAAGATTTTTGTACTTGGCTAAAGCCAGCGCTAATTGAATCGGGTGGAAAATCAAACTCATAATTCATATTATTAACGGTATATTTTATATACTGATTAGATAATGTACATGAAGTCAATTGCAATGAAGTGATGTTTGTGCTTGTAATATTATTAATAGATAAAGTATCAATTAGGTTTGTTGATAAATCTGTTGCCGTAATTTGTGCAATTGCGGAAGTAGAATAACAACGGTTAACTGTTATTGAAAAAGTTCCGTTTGTTAGAGTTGCATCCGTAAAAAAGCCATCTAATAAAATACTTACGGTTCCATTAGTTATAGGTGCTCCCGAGCAATTAACAACAGTTCCAGAAAATATTACAGAAGTAGATTGTGCATCTGCATTAATTGTTCCTAAATCAATATCAGCACCTGTTGTAGTAAAATTTTTTGTATAAATTAAACCACCGCAACGGTTGTAAACCAACAATTGCAAATTTTTATCGGCAGGTATAAGCCCGTATACATTGCCGGTTGAATTTGTATATCCATCTCCATATAAAAGCGTACTATCACCAACATTTTTAATTACAACATGAATTGCAGGTAGAGGGCTGTTGGTTTTATCTTCTATTAAAGCTTTAAAATTTACAATAGGAAAAGGGTGATCACAATTCCAAAAAGAAAAATGCGAAACTGTTCCTACGTAATTATTTCCCTGCAAAGCTGCGCTACCCTGTTGACGCCATAATCCTTTAACTTCATCAAAATACCATAAAGGAATTGAGTCTTGCGCAGAAGGTAACAAATTAGATTGTATGGGGAACGTTAATGAAGCCGTTTTGCCACTTGCAATTTGCAATTTTTGCCCGCTCGCGCCAGTAAGTTCCACTACCATCATTCCAAAAGACTGCAAAGCTTTTAATGAACTATCTGTTGCAATGCCGGTTAATTGCCCCGGCATAATGCTTCCAAAATTGTTCATTGAGGGATTAAGAAAATAAGCCGACACGGTAACAAGGCCTGTATATACTGCACTTGTGGCTGAGTCAACAATAGAATTTGCTGAAAAATTAATACTTCCTCCGTTGCTAATAGTTACGCTACCGCCAGATGAAGCAGTAAATTGTCCGGATTGATTTTTAGTGATTAATGCTATTTGAATATAATTAGATGAACCTGCAACAAGTTGAATGGTTTTTGAACCATTAAAATAACCAGCAGCACTTGCTTTCACATAAGCTGCATTTTTATCAAATTGTGTATTGGTAAAAATAAATTGCCCATTAATATCTGTTGTTGTTGAATTAAAAGCGCTGCTCACAACTACATTCGCCAAGGGCTTTTGATTCATATCTACAACACGGCCGCTTATCGAAGCATTTACATAAGCTACCACTGGCGATTGAGGTTGAGTTGGCGTTGTTGGAGTTTGCTGGTTGGAATTTTTTTTACAACTGAATATAAAAATAAAGCAAATAAAAAATATAATACAAAGCGGTTGTAGGATTAAAAATCTTAATTTCATATAATAAGTCAGTTTTGAATAATATCAAATATAAAAAATATAACTAATAGTCACACTCCGAATAAATACTTAGATGTTCAAATTGTGTCAAGAATTATTATTTAATATCTCTCACCGCCACTCCAATTTTCGAATCTGCTGTTCCGTAATACAAAAAATATTTTCCATTGAATTGAGCTAAGCCTTCTATAAAACAAACGTGGTTTACTTGTCCGTTTAGTTCATAAGGTTTATCAGGTTTGATAAAATAATTATCTAAACGGTGCAAAATTTTTGTTGGATCATTTTTATCCAACAACACTTGCGATGCAGCATATGTGCCTTCAGATAGGCTGCTGTCGCCGATTGCAGGAATGTTGCGGCTATTGAACATTAATAAAATTCCTTGATTAGTTATCATTGCCGGCGGGCCGGATTCAACCAAATCACTGTCGAATTTTTTTGCCCTTGTTGGAATTACAATTTTTAAATCCGGCATATTCAACGCTTCGTTTCTTAATGGAACAATTGGTTTTTCATCTTTCATCATTTCTACCGGAAGCCAGTTTATTAAATCATCTGAAGTGGCGCACCAGATAAATTGATCGCCCCAATACATCCAATATTTTCCATTAATTTTTGTAGCAATTATTTTTCCATTATTGTATGTTGAAACGACTGAACCAGATTTGGACCATTTATTAATATATTTTCCGTTGTATGCTTTTGCAAATACAGAACCTTTTTTTTGCCAGTGTAATAAATCTTTTGAAGTGGCAACAAGCAGCCGCGCAACTTTGCCATCAAACGCAGTGTACATCATATAATAAACACCGCTGCTATCTTCAACCACGCGCGGATCTTCAATGCCGCCTTGCCATTCGTACTTTTTATATTCGTCATTTTCAGGAAATAATACAGGTGCTGCATGCCGCGTAAAGTGAATACCATCGCTGCTTTCAGCCAAACCGATTCTTGATGTGCCGCCGGGCAAACCAATTTTATCCTGCGCTCTGTAAAGCATAAATATTTTATTATCCTTCACAACAATTGCAGGATTAAAAACATCTTTTTCTTCCCAGAAAACTTTTTTATTAATGATTGGATCAATGAAACTATTTGTGCCCGGCGTTAAAATCGGGTTGGCGCTGTCAACTTTTACAAAGCCAAGCAATGCCCAGTTTGTGGATGAATCTTTTATTAATGCAGAATCTTTATTTGTGGTTTGCGTTGTATTTTTTTCTGAAATATTATTACTGCAACTGCTGTAAAAAAAAAGTATTAATACAGTTGAAAGAATAGCAAGTGGATTATTTTTCATCGTTAGAAATAATTTAAGGGAAAGATTTTTTATAATTTATTAATGCAGAAAGTTACGCTGATTGTAAGTTTTGAAGATAATCTTTATTTGGATTTTTTGGATTAATGGATTGTTGGATTATTTTTTGTGAATTTGCGGCGAAGATTTTTAGCGAAGATGCGCAGATTAATAAAATGAAAATCCTGTAAATTATTAATCTCAAAATCTGAATAAAGAAATGATGTACAAGTGTGCGACGCCAATGAAGTTGAATAGTAATTCTGCTGCTTGGTAAATAAAAATGCTATTAATCTTTTTAAAAATTAATAGCATAAAATATTTTTATTAATTCTGTTTTACAAAACTTTTAATCCATGTGCAGCATGTGCAGCAACGGATATTCTGAATCATCTTTATCGCCAGATAAATCTTCCTGTGTAAATTCTATATTCACTTTTACCTGCGCTTTTTCTTTAATAATAATATTTGTTTTTTTTACCTGCTGGTAACCTTTTTTATCAAACTGCAAAGTAACTGCGGTTGATGGAACTTGCCCAAAACTGAAATAACCATCATCGTCTGTAATAGCCTCCAGCAAAGCGTTTGCGCTTGCTGAAGATGCAGAAACAACAACGCCTGCAACAGGTTTTTTAGTAACGGCATCGGTTACATAACCCTGCAACGGGCCGCTTGGTTTTCCACTGTTTGCTTTTGCAAAAAAAGCAAGTGGAAAAATTAAAAAAAGAAGGAGTAATTTTTTGTTTGGCATTTTCATAAATCAGTTTTTGGCAGTATTATAATAATGGTTTATTAAGGGCTTCGTTAAATTCGTTCCAAATGTTTTTTACAATTTCTGCGGCTGGTAAAATATCATTTATTAATGCGCTCACCTGCCCGATTTCCAATTCGCCTTCGTCTAAATTTCCTTCGAACATGCCGCGTTTTGCGCGGCCTCTTCCGAGTAATAATTTTACTTCATCAATTGTTGCGCCGCGATGTTCGGCTTCAAATATTTCTTTAAAAAAATTATTTCTTAATAAACGTACGGGCGTGAGTTGTTTCATCATCAGCATCGTATCGCCTTCCTGCGATTGTATAATTCTTTCTTTAAAATTTATATGAGATGATGCTTCTTCACTTGCAACAAACCGGCTTCCTATCTGCACGGCATCGGCGCCCATTATCATTGTGGCAAGCATTTGTCTTCCTGTAGCAATTCCGCCTGCTGAAATTACAGGAATTTTTACAGATTTACAAACTGAAGGCAGCAAAACCATTGTCGTTGTTTCTTCGCGCCCGTTGTGGCCGCCGGCTTCAAAGCCTTCCGCTACAACTGCATCGCAGCCTGCATCTTCTGCTTTTTTTGCAAATTTACTGCTGCTGATTACGTGCACTACTTTTATTCCTTCTTTTTGTAAAATGCTTGTCCACGTTGAAGGATTGCCGGCAGATGTAAAAACAATTTTTACGCCTTCTTCAATAACAATATTAATATGTGTTTCAATATTGGGAAATAATAAAGGGATATTAACGCCGAAAGGCTTGCTGGTAGCAGCTTTGCAAGCGCGAATATGTTTGCGCAAAACATCAGGATACATGCTTCCGCTGCCGATTAACCCCAAACCGCCAGCATTGCTGACTGCACTCGCCAGTCGCCAGCCACTTGCCCAAACCATTCCAGCCTGGATGATGGGAATTTCTATACCAAATAAATTGGTGATGCGGTTGGGAAATGTGGGAATTAGAGAGTTATAAATTATGAGTGATGAGTTATGAGTTAATGCAAAAATATTTCATTTAAATTAGTTTGAGAATAACATGGTAAAGTGTCCCAACATTTATAACCCATAACTTATAACTCATAACTAATATCAGCTTTCCCCCAAATCAATCTCTGTATTATCACCAATATTAAGGCTGCGGCTTTCGCCTTTTACTTCTGTGTCGCTGCCGATTAATGAATGTGTGAGCACAATATCATACAGGTTTGCAAATGAACCAATAATGGAGTTTTTTACGATGGAATAATTGACAATTGTTTTTTCTCCAATCGCAACGTTTGGGCCGATGATGGAATTTTTTATATCGCATCCCGGCGCGATGCTTACGGGTTGAATGATGATTGTATTTTCAAATTGATGATCGGGAGAAATATTACTACCAAATTTTTTCAGCAGTTTTGAATTTGAATCCAGTAAAGTTTCTTTCTTGCCACAATCAAACCAGTTCTGCACTTTAAACGATTGAAACTTTGCGCCATTCTTAATCATGCATTCAATCGCGTCGGTTAAATTATATTCGCCGTAACTCGTTAAATGATTTTTTATATTGTTTTCAACACAATTAAAAAGCCCGGACGTTTCGCGGATTAAATAAATGCCAACGAGCGCGAGGTTTGATTTTGGTATCTGCGGTTTTTCAACAACGCGCGTAATCGTTCCTGATTCATCAATTTCTGCAACGCCAAAATTGCGCGGATCATCAACACGTTTTACACCTAAAACAGAACTCGGATTGGCAAGCACTTCTTTAATATCGTATTCGCAAATTGTGTCGCCAAGCACTATAAACAATTCATCGCTGCCCACAATATCTTTCGTTAATAAAATGGCGTGGCCAATTCCCTGCCTTTCATTTTGATAAACAAAATGCGCGGTAAGTTGCGGATATTTTTCTTTCACATAATCCTGAATTTTTTCGCCGAGATAACCAACAATAAAAATAAATTCATCAATGCCGCCTTCCATTAATTGGTCAACAATTATACTAAGAATGGTTTTACCTGCTAATGGAATAAGCGCCTTTGGTTGTGTATATGTATGCGGACGTAACTTAGTGCCTGCGCCGGCAACCGGTATGATTGCTTTCATAATTTGTTTTTAGCAAATACGAAGTACGAAATAAGAATTATAAAATGATTTCGTATTTCTTAATCCGTATTTATTTCTCGCCTTTAAAAGGTGTGTGAAAATAGGTAATTTTATGGTTTCAAACTTCAGTGTTTTTTTTACAAATTGCCGCGTTATATTTTGTTGATTTCGGTTTGCTTTTACTAAAAATTTTTTTTTCTATACATGCTAAGTTTATTAATAAAATATTTTTTTGATTAATTTTATTAGCCGCGATTTTTATTTTTATTAATAATTGGTTTGAAAAAAATTATTAATAAATATTACACCAATATTTCACACTTGAGCCATTTAATTATAGTTGCCCTATTTTTGCAAAATGGAAAGAGATAATTTAGTTTTTGGCCTTATTAAAAAAGAACTCGAACGCCAGCGCCATGGCATCGAATTAATTGCTTCAGAAAATTTTACGTCTTTACAAGTTATTGAAGCAACCGGAAGTGTATTAACGAATAAATATGCTGAAGGTTATCCCGGCAAACGATATTATGCAGGTTGCGAAATCGTTGATCAAACAGAGCAGCTTGCCATTGATCGCATCAAACAAATTTTTAACTGTGAATATGCAAATGTGCAGCCACACAGCGGCGCGCAGGCGAATGGTGCATTAATGCTTTCGATATTGCAACCCGGCGATAAAATACTTGGATTGGATTTGAGCATGGGCGGGCATTTAACGCATGGATCGCATGTAAATTTTTCGGGTAAATTATACCAGCCGTTTTTTTATGGCGTTAAAAAAGAAACGGGTTTGGTTGACTATGAAATGATGGAAACTGTTGCCAAAAAAGAAAAACCAAAATTAATAATCTGCGGCGCTTCTGCCTACAGCCGCGATTGGGATTATGCAAGAATAAGAAAAATTGCAGATGAAGTTGGCGCTTTTGTAATGTGTGATATGGCGCATCCTGCAGGATTAATCGCAAAAAATTTATTAAGCTCTCCATTTGAACATTGCCATTTTGTAACATCAACAACGCACAAAACTTTGCGCGGACCGCGTGGTGGAATTATATTAATGAAGAAAGATTTTGATAACCCATTTGGTTTGAAAGATGTGAAAGGAAATATCCGCCCGATGAGTAATCTGATTGATATGGCGGTTTTTCCCGGAACACAGGGCGGCCCGCTTGAACACGTAATAGCCGCCAAGGCTGTGGCATTCGGCGAAATATTAAGCGATGAATTTACGGATTACGCAATGCAGGTTATTAAAAATGCGCAGGCAATGGCGAAAGCATTTGTTGATAAAGGTTATCAATTAATAAGCAATGGAACCGACAATCATTTAATGCTGATCGATTTGAGAAATAAAAATATCAGCGGTAAAAAAGCAGAGCAGGTTTTAGTACAAGCTGATATTACATTGAATAAAAACATGGTTCCGTTTGATGATAAAAGTGCATTTGTAACTTCCGGCATTCGCGTTGGAACGCCGGCCGTTACTTCGCGCGGAATGAAAGAGGAACACATGCAGTTTATTGTAAACGCAGTTGATAATGTATTAATGAATGCCGATGATCAAATGCTGATTGGTGAAGTAAGAAAACAGGTGAATGAATTTATGGGGCAGTTTATTTTGTATCCCGAACTTGGGTAGGTAAATGGTGAATGTTTTTTTAATCATTCACGATTAACAAAGAGATTTTTAAAAATAAAAAAATGCTACAAAGAATACAAACGATATGGTTATTGCTGGCGGCGGCTTGCGGGTTTTCGATGTATAAAGTTTCCATCTTTGAAGCGGCGCTGGCTAATAATGTTATTTATAAATTATCTGCAACAGAAAGCCTTTTATTATTTGCAGTATTAATGAGCGTTGCATGCCTTTCATTAATTGCCATTTTTTTATTTAAGAATCGTCCGCTGCAAAGTAAAATTGTTCTTATTTCAATTTTACTTTCAATCGCTGCAATCGCATTGGAAGTTTGGCAAATAGAAAAATATAAATCATCAGCAACGATAACAAAAGGAACTTACGAATTCGGCGGATTGCTTCCAATTGTAATGACCATCTTTTTAATTCTCGCCGCAAGAGGAATCAGGAAAGATGAAAAGTTGGTGAAGAGTTTGGACCGGCTGAGATAAGCATAAAGTATAAAGTATTAGCTATAAAGTATTTTAAATAACTTATAGTTCATACTTCATAACTTATACTTCATACTTAAATAAATTTTCCCGTAAAACTTTCTTTCACTTTTTTTAATCCGGCTGGAACGCCTGCGTACACTAGGTTTCCGCCAGCATCGCCTGCTTCGGGGCCTAGATCAATTATCCAATCTGCACTTTTTATAACATCTGTATTGTGTTCAATTACTAAAATAGAATGTCCCTGTTCTATTAATGCGTTGAAAGAGTTGAGTAATTTTTTTATATCGTGAAAATGCAAACCAGTTGTTGGCTCATCAAAAATAAAAAGTATGTGACCTTGCGCTTTTCCTTTTCCTAAAAACGATGCAAGCTTTACGCGCTGCGCTTCTCCGCCGGATAATGTGTCGGATGATTGCCCGAGTTTTACATATCCCAAACCTACATCACTTAATGGTTTTATTTTTTGAATGATATCTTTTTCATCTTTAAAAAATTCCAAAGATTCATCCACACTCATTTCTAAAACACCATAAATACTTTTGTTGTTATACGTGACTTCAAGCACTTCATCTTTAAATCTTTTTCCGTTGCATACTTCGCAGGTTAAATGTACATCGGCGAGAAATTGCATTTCAACAACCTGTTCGCCTTCGCCTTTGCATGCATCGCAACGCCCGCCATCCACATTAAAAGAAAAATGTTTTGGCATAAAGCCGCGTACTTTACTTAGTGGTTGTTTGGAATACAACTCCCTGATTTCATCATACGCTTTAATGTATGTAACGGGATTGCTTCTTGACGATTTACCAATCGGGTTTTGATCAACCATTTCAACCTGTGAAATATAATCGATGTCGCCTGTTAATGCTTTATGAATGCCAACCTTATCACCAAACTCACCTTTCAATTTATTTAATGCAGGATATAAAATTTGTTTTACCAAAGTTGTTTTGCCGCTTCCGCTAACGCCACTTACGACACATAAAACATCTAAAGGAAATTGAACGGTAATATTTTTTAAATTATTCTGCCGGGCGCCTTCTACATTAATAAATCGTTTTGATTTACGGATTGTTTTTGGCGGATCAATTTTTAATTCTCCTTTTAAATATTTTCCGGTTAAACTTTTTGGATTATTAATAAGCTCATCATAATTGCCAACAGCAACAACTTCGCCACCAAGATGGCTTGCGAGCGGGCCCATATCAATAATATAATCTGCTTCGCGCATCATCATTTCATCGTGCTCAACAACAACAACGGTGTTTCCTAAATCGCGCAATTCTTTTAATACGCGTATTAATCTTTCTGTATCGCGCGAGTGCAAACCAATTGATGGTTCATCTAAAATATATAATGAATTGGTGAGATTGCTTCCGAGAGAACGTGTTAATTGTATGCGCTGGCTTTCTCCACCGCTTAATGAATTTGCCAAACGGTTTAAGGTAAGATACACCAAACCAACGTCCATCAAGGTTTGCAGGCGGTTTTTGATTTCTATTAATATACGTTTTGCAACCTGTGTATCGTAGTCACTTAGTACTAGTTTGTTGAACCAGTCCTGCAAAATACTGATTGGCATTTCGCACAATTCGCCAATATTTTTTTCGCCAATTTTTACATACAATGCCTCTTTGCGTAAACGATAACCTTTGCAATCCGGGCAATCTGTTCTTCCGCGATAGCGCGATAATAAAACGCGGTATTGCACTTTATATAAATTGCGTTCCACTTCATCAAAAAATCCATTAATGCCATGCACATCGCCGTGGCCTTTCCATAAAGTTTCGTATTCTTTTTTCGTCAAATCCATAATTGGTTTATGGATTGGGAAATCAAATTTTTTTGCGCCTTTAATAAACTGTTCTTTCCACCAGATTAATTTTTCGCCTTTCCAAGGAGCAACGGCGCCTTCATAGACACTTAATTGCTTATCGGGAATTACCAAATCAGAATCTATTCCTAAAACCTGGCTAAAACCTTCACAAGTTGGGCACGCGCCAAAGGGATTATTAAATGAAAATAAATTGGGAACCGGTTCTTCAAACTGAATTCCGTCTAACTCAAATTTGTTAGAGAAATGAAGTGTTTTATCGCCATTTATTTCAATTATCATTTCACCTTCGCCTTCATAAAAAGCAGTGCCGACAGAATCCGCGAGCCTGTGCAAATCATCTTCATCAAATTTTTTCGCTACCAAACGATCAACAAGAATGTACGATGTAGGATGCGAAATGTCAGATGTAAAATCTTTATCTTCCAACAAATCTTCTATGCGTAAAGTTTCTTTATTAATATACAATCTTGAAAAACCTTTCTGCAATAAAATATTTAATTCTTCTGCAGGCTTGCGGTTTTTTTGTTGTTTGAATGGAACAAGGATTAATACTTTATCGCCTTCTTTTAATTTATTAATAGCATCCACAACATCTTTTACATCATCTTTTTTTACTTCGCGGCCAGAGATAGGAGAAATAGTTTTTCCTGCGCGCGCAAATAATAAACGCAGGTAATCATAAATCTCCGTCATGCTGCCAACGGTGCTGCGCGGCGTTCTTGTAATTACTTTTTGTTCAATCGCAATGGCCGGGCAAAGGCCTTTAATAAAATCAACATCAGGTTTGTTCATGCGCGCCATAAACTGACGTGCATAAGCGCTCAGGCTTTCTGCATAGCGGCGCTGGCCCTCTGCAAATAAAGTATCGATCGTTAATGAAGATTTTCCTGAACCTGAAACGCCGGTTACAACTATTAATTTATTGCGCGGAATTTCAACCGTAACATTTTTAAGGTTGTGCGTTCTGGCTCCTTTTATATATATAGCGTCTTTGGAATTTACTGTCGCGGTTTTTTTTGCTGCAGCTTTAGCTTTTGTAGATACACCCATAATTATAAAACAAATTTATAAGAATTAGGTTGTATTAAATTACATGCCCATCCTGTAATTTTTTTCTTAAAAAGAAATAAAAAATAATTTTTTTTTGGAAAATGATTTTATTTCAAAAAATTCTCTATCTTTAATTTCTTATTCGCACACTATTAATAAACTAAAACTCATTTCGCCTATCGACCTATCACTTCTACACTAAACACCGAAAAACCAAACCATCAATTTTTTTTTAAATCCAGACATATATATCCTATCACCTTCAAAAACCCGTAGAAGTTTATGAAATCACTACGCTTAAACACCGACCATGAGCTTATTCACCAATTTCGCGACGGCGATTTACATGCTCTTGAAGCATTAATCCTGCGCCATAAGGATAAGCTGTACACTTCCATCCTGTTCCTGGTTAAGGACAAATACCTTGCCGAGGATATTTTTCAGGACGTTCTCATCAAAGTTATTGACACAATCCGCGGTGGCCGCTACACCGAAGAAGGAAAATTTCTTCCTTGGGCAATGCGCATTGCACACAATTTGTGTGTAGACCATTTCAGGAAAGTGAAACGTACGCCGGCTATTAAAACCAGCGACGACCGCGACATTTTTGAAGTAATTAATTTTACTGAAGAAGGTGCGGATACCAAAATGATGAAACGCCAAAGCCACGACCGTGTTCGCCAGATGCTTGATTTGCTTCCTGAAGATCAGAAAGAAGTAATCATCCTGCGCCATTATGCGGATTTGAGTTTCAAAGAAATTGCATCCCTTACTAATTGCAGCATTAATACTGCACTTGGCCGCATGCGCTACGGTTTGATCAACCTGCGCAAAATGATGACAGAAAAAAAGATTGCCCTCTAAAGATTTTTACTTTAGAAAACTTTTTAACTGCCACATAACAAAAGGGAAAAGAAACAACCGCTAATTTTAATGAGCAAAAAGACTGGCTAAAGATATTTTAAGTTCCTGCCCAGATCAGCAGGAACTTTTTTTTATAATCTTGTCATTCTGTTTTTCCATTCGGAACTTTCGTACGATTTGCTTGCTGCCGGAAGGTTTGAACAGAATGACACCTAATTATAAAATCCATCACGTATATTAATGTGGTGGATTTTTTTTGTACAAAACATTTGTTAGTGAAGTTGGCGAACTATATTCAACTTCATTGGCGTCGCACTCTTGTACATTAGTTTTTTGTTCAGAATTTATTAATGCATTGTAATTTTTAAATTTTATTTATCTGCGAATGTACAATCGTCATTTCCGCGAAAGCGGGAATTCCATTGGAGAACGAGATTAATATCAGCTACATTTTTATTAATGAGATTTGCGCGAAGGCGGGAATGACGAATAATAAAAAGAATGAAAGACAAAATAAATAGCTGAGTAAAAATTAAATGTACAAGTGTGCGACGCAACTTATGATCATTAATGAATCAATAGATCGGACAATAGAAATTAATAATGAAGAATGAGTGATTAATAATTCTTCATTAGTTTATTAATAAAAAGTATTGGTGATATATTAATAAAAAAAGCAGCCTCTCACGAAGCTGCTTTTGGGTATAAAATTTCACATGGCAAATTATTTCATCAAGCCATATTTCTTCATGTATCGTTCATACAATTGTGTTTGTTTATTTTCTAAACTCACTTGCCTGCCTTGAATAAACGCAGCGCTGATAATGCTGGTACGCATATCTAAAATATCACCATCGCTGATTACAATGTTTGCATCTTTACCAACTTCAAGAGAACCTGTACGATCATCGATACCTAAAATTTTTGCGCTGTTTAATGTAATTGATTGAAGTGCTTGTTCCTTCGTTAATCCATACGCAGCGGCAGTTCCGGCATTAAACATCAAGTTGCGGTAACGTGTTTCATCGTGTTGATCATTCAATGCAAATAATACTCCGGCCTTTTGTAATTGATACGGCGTTTTATATGGTTGATCAACATCGTCATCTTCTGTTGCGGGCAATGCATGTTCTTCCTGCAAAATCACGGCGATATTATTTTGCTTTAATAAATCTGCAATTTGAAAACTTTCACTTGCACCAACCATCACCACATCAAAACCAAATTCTTTTACAAAATCTATAGCAATCAGCATTTGTTTTACCTGGTCGCCATGAACAAATAATTTTTGTTTTTTATCAAATAAACCTTTTACGGCTTCAAATTTTAAATTGGTTTCTTTATGTGTTGGTTCCTGCAAATATGCTTTTGCCTGGCGGAAAAAAGATTTTATTTCAGCTATTTTTTCCAATGCTTGTTTTGTTGGATCTACATGATCCTGCGGCAAGCCAAGAAAAAATGCAAAGCGGTTTGGCCGTGCAATAAACGTTGGCAAATTAACATGAATAGCACCATCCAGTTTATATGCAGCATCTTCGTAATTCCATGCATCGAGTTGCACAACGCTTGAAGAACCACTGATAGTGCCGCCTTGCGGCGTAACGCTTGCTAATAAAATTCCACTCGCTCTTAATGTCCCGATGATTTTTGAATCGGTATTATATGCAACAATTGATCTGATACTTGGATTTAAATCACCAATTTCTTCATAATCATTTGAACCACGAACACCGTTTGCAATTTCCTTCAAACCCAAATCAGTTACAGGAAGTATTAATCCGGGGTAAATTTGTTTGCCTTTTGAATCAACAACTTTTGCATCTTGCGTTGCAGAAATATTTTGCCCGACTGCAACAATTTTTCCATTCTCAATTTTGATAGTCCCGTTTTCAATTACCTGGCCGTTGCCAACATGGATGGTTCCATTAATAATAAATAAAACGCCTTTGTAATCCTTCGCGGGGTATACATCGTCCTGCGCATTTGCTGTTATTAAAAACAACAAGCTTGTTATTAAAAAAAATAATTTTTTCATTTTCAGTTGAGTTTACTTGTTTGTGTTAACGTCTTCATCGCTTGCATCAATTGTTATTAATCCATCATGGTGTTCATGATCGCCGCAACTTAGTATTACCTGAAAGCTTGGCTGCGCGGGCATTGTAGCGCCACCTGATTTTTTTTCGCCCATCATTTTTTGCACTAAGCGGTTTCTTTCATGCACAATATATTTTCGTGCAGCTTCATCTTTTTGTATGTCATAATAAATTGTTCCATCAACAATTGTTGTTAATGATTTTGCATAAATGCTCAATGGATGATCGCTCCACAAAACAAGATCTGCATCTTTACCAACTTTGATACTTCCAACCTTATCGTCCACATGCAAAGCTTTTGCAGGATTAAGCGTTACCATTTTCAATGCATCTTCTTCTGCCATGCCGCCGTATTTTACGCTCTTCGCAGCTTCCTGATTTAACCTGCGTGCCTGCTCTGCATCATCAGAATTTATACAAACATTCAAACCAACTTTTTGCATAATCGTTGCGTTATATGCAATGGCATCCTGCACTTCCATTTTATATGCCCACCAATCAGAGAATGTAGATGCACTTGATCCATGTGCTTTCATTTTATCTGCTACTTTATAACCTTCGAGAATATGCGTGAAAGTATTTACACGAAAATTAAATTTGTCAGCCACGCGTATTAATGAAGTGATTTCACTTTGCACATAAGAGTGGCAAGTGATGAAACGTTTTTTATTTAAAATTTCTACCAATGCATCCAATTCCAAATCTCTTCTTACAACTGTTTGTGTTGCGCCTTTCTTTTTATTATTTGCATCTGCATTCTTCATTGCATTTTCATAATCAACAGCGCGTGTAAAAGCATCTGTTAATACTTCTTCAACGCCCATACGTGTATCAGGAAAACGATTGTTGTTTGATGAAGTTGTGCGCTTCACATTTTCTCCCAATGCAAATTTTATAAACCCATCTGCGCCTTTAAATTTCAAACCATCATCATCAACGCCCCAGCGCAATTTTATTAATTGCGTTTGCCCGCCAATGGTATTTGCAGAACCATGAAGAATGTGTGATGAAGTAACGCCACCACTGAGCTGGCGATAAATATTTATATCATCAGGATTTAAATTGTCACCAATACGAACTTCTGACGTAACAGATTGCGCGCCTTCATTAATAGAAGCAGCAGCAATGTGTGAATGCTCATCAATAATTCCTGCAGTTAAATGTTTGCCTGTTCCATCAATCACTTTTGCAGATGCATCAACAATATTTTTTCCGATCTGAACAATTTTTCCATTCTTCACCAATACATCTGTGTTGTCTAATTTTCCTTCTTTTTCATTTGTCCAAACAGTTGCATTTTTTATTAAAATGTTTTCTGGCTTTGGTAATTCTTCCCAACCATAACCATCAAACGGATATAAAACTTTACCAACTTTTGGTGTCATTTTTTTCTTCGTACTATCAGCAATTATTGGTGTTGCTTTTGCGAAAGTTGCAGTCCATGTTAAAATATTTCCTGCAGTATCATCGCCGTTTCCATTCCAAACATTTCCATTGCTAACGCCGCTTAATCGATAAGATGCAGCAGCGCCACGCATGCCGCCACCAAATTTTCCACTTTTATTTTGCGCTGAAGAATCAGTACCAGCGGGCTTTTTAGCAATTGCAGATGAAAAACTTAATTTAATAATTTTACCATCATAATTAAATTTTGTTGTTAATGTATCCTTTCCAATCACACTTGCACTGTTATCACTTTTTACATCAAGCGTATAATTTGATGATCCATTTGCAGAACTGATTACTAAATTATATGTGCCTTTAATATCGTTCCATCCTTCTTCTTTCACATCATATTTTTCACCTTGTATCCAGTTTTGAAGTATGACTGTTTTCTCTTTAAAAATCGGGCCTTTGGTTATTAAGAAATTTGCGATTTTTCCTGCATCAATGCTTCCAACTTTATCATACACATTTATTAATGTTGCGGGAGTTTTCGTTAATGCATCAAATGCTTTTTCTTCACTTAATCCATTATCAAATGCTTTGCGAAGATTTGCCATAAATTGTTTTAAATCTTTCAAATCCGCGCTGGTTAAGCAAAACGGAATGTTTGCTTTTTCAAATGCAGCAGGATTTGTTGGCGCGAGTTCCCAATGTTTCATATCAGCGAGGGAAACAAAACGTGCATCGTTAGGATCTTCTACATCCTGTGCCTGAGGAAAATTTAATGATAAAATATAGGTTGCTTTTGTTGCAGCAATTTCATTAATGCGCTGGTATTCATTTCCACCACCTTTAATAATATATTGCACACCAAATTCATCGCCAATTCTATCAGCGCGTATATCATTCCATTTATCATTTGCATCAAATATTTGCGGCAAATTTTGATTATCAATCCACGCCTGCAAACTTATATTCGTGCCTTCTTTCGCAGGTTTGCTTTTATACCATTGTGCATCTAAATAAGTTTGCCGCAACAATGCAATCACACCCATTAATGAGCTTGGATAACTTTGCGATGAAACTCCTTTGCTTAATGAATAATGTGCAGATGCTTTCTCTTTTACGATCACTAAATTTTCTTTTTCATTTGCTAATGTAACAACCACGCCAGTTCCGCGCGCAATGCCATCTTTCTCATGTGTAAGCACAGTGCCAAAACCATTGTCGCGCAAAGGTTTTGCTTTGGCATCATCCGTTGCAAATAATTTCGATCCATCAACTTCAGGTTTAATGGCCTGGTTCCAATTAAATGCACCTTTTGTATTGGAATTGAATTGCGCAGGCGCGCGAAAATCAAAACCATTGCGCTGCCTTTCAGGAATCGCAATTCCGTAGTCACTATAAATATCTATGAAAGACGGATAAATATATTTTCCGCTGCAATCCACTACCACAGCGTCTTTCGGCACTTGTGCATTTGTGCCAACAGAAATTATTTTTCCTTCGCGGATTATTAATGTAGCATTTTGCAAAGTGGTTTGTCCGTCTTTTACAATCGTTGCATTTGTAAATGCAAACGTTGCTGTTCGCGGATCTGCAACACCATTAACAGGAAATGTAGTTTGTGATTTTGTATAAAATGAAATTGATAATAAAACCATCACCAGGAAAAATAATTTTCCGGGCGGGTGCATTCGAAGAATTCCCATGTGCAGTAGTTTTAATTGGTTAAAATGAATGATTACCGAATTTACTGAAATGAAGTAGTTTTGGCACTATAATTTTATTAACGGCAAATCATTCGGATGAATATCTGTTCATATATTGATCACACTTTTCTGAAGCCAACTGCCATGCATGCTGATATTATTAAAGTATGTGAAGAAGCTTTGCAGTACAGCTTTGCAGCGGTTTGCATTCCGCCGCCATTTGTGCGCGAAGCAAAAAGATTAACTGCAAACAGTAATGTAAAAGTTGCAACTGTTATAGGTTTTCCATTTGGATATGCTGCGATTGAAGCAAAGCTTGCAGAAATATTATTGGCTATAGCAGATGGCGCAGATGAATTAGATATGGTTATTAATATCACTGCTTTAAAAAATAACGACTGGCAATATTTAGCGAATGAAATAAATACAGTGTTGCCCTTTATTCATAATAAGAAAAAGGTTGTAAAAATTATTATTGAAAGTGGAATATTAACGGATGAAGAAATTATAAAATGCTGTACTTTATACGGCGCGGCTGGCGTTGATTTTTTAAAAACATCAACAGGTTATGCAGAAAAAAATGCAACAGTGGAAGCGGTGTTATTAATGAGAAAAAATTTATCGCCTTCTATAAAAATAAAAGCATCTGGTGGAATAAAAACGTATGATTTTGCCAAACAACTAATTGATGCAGGCGCAGAACGAATCGGCTGTAGCGCAAGCTTGGCAATAGTTTCAGGCCAACCGGTTAATGAAAAACAGGTTTATTAAAACTGTTTTATTTTTATTAATAAATATTGAAAGCAATTTTATCTAACAAATAAAAAGGAAATGAAAAAGATATTTGGTTTGTTGTGTCTGTTGTTTGCTGCAAAATTATTTGCGCAAACAGATTCAAATGCGGTTGTTGTAAATAAAGATGCTCGTGTGGATTTATTAATAAAAAAACAAATCCAGATTAATGAAGCAACAACGCGTGACAGCCGCAGAAGTGCCGCTGGTTACCGCATACAAGTTATTAATAGCAGCAACCGCGATAAAGTGTTTGCAGCAAAAACAAAAATATACCAGCAATACCCTGAGTTGAAAGTGTATCTTTTATACCAGCCACCAAATTACAGATTGAAAGTTGGCAATTTTAAAACCAGTGAAGAAGCAGATGTGTATGTAAAAAAAATGGCTTCGTTATTTCCAACGGGAATGTATGTAGTGCATGATACGATTGAAGTAAAACCAGAATAAGGAGCGGGATACGAGATGCGAGGTGCGTGATGCGAGATATGTGATACGTGATGCTGGATAAATCTTGATGCTCATTAATGAATCGATAATTTGTAATCTTATAAAATAAAATCCCGAATCCAATATCGCGTATCTCGAAACCCGTAACCCGCATCTAACATAAAATCATGATTAAAGAAAAAATAAAAACCCTTGCAAAAAAATATGCTGATGAATTTATAGAAGTCCGTCATCATTTGCATGCGCACCCGGAATTGAGTTATAAAGAATTTGAAACTTCAAAATTTGTTCAGCAAAAATTAACGGAGTTTGGAATTCCATTTGAAATAAAAGCAACGACCGGAGTTATCGGAATAATAAAAGGGAAAAACCCAACAAAGAGAATAATTGCATTGCGCGCAGATATGGATGCACTGCCTATTACAGAAGAAAATGATGTTGATTATAAATCAAAAAATATTGGTTTGATGCATGCATGCGGGCATGACGTGCATACATCTGTTTTGCTTGGTGCATCAAAAGTTTTGAATGAATTAAAAGATGAATGGGAAGGCACCATCAAATTAATTTTTCAACCAGGCGAAGAAAAAAATCCGGGCGGCGCAAGTTTATTAATAAAAGAAAACGTACTTGAAAATCCAAAACCAGCGGCAATTCTCGGGCTTCATGTTCATCCTGGAATGGAAGTTGGCAAACTTAGTTTTCGTGGCGGCATGGTGATGGCAAGTGCAGATGAAATTTATATTACCATTAAAGGAAAAGGCGGCCACGCAGCAGCGCCGCACACAACTGTTGATACGATATTAATCGCATCGCATTTGATTGTTGCATTGCAACAAATTATCAGCAGAAACAGAAATCCTTTTTCTCCATCTGTATTATCAATCACATCTTTTCAAGGCGGTTACACAACAAACGTTATTCCCAGCGAAGTGAAGCTGATGGGCACTTTCCGCGCAATGGATGAAGCGTGGCGTTTTAAAGCGCATGAATTAATCCGCAAAGAAGCAATTGGTTTGGTAGAAAGTATGGGCGCGCAAATTGATTTGCATATTGATGTTGGTTACCCGGTTGTTCATAATAATGAAGCGTTGAATAAAATTGCGCGAAAAGAAGCCGAAGAATATATTGGAAAAGAAAATGTTTCAGAAACAGAAATGCGCATGGGCGCTGAAGATTTTGGTTATTATACGCAATTAATCCCCGGATGTTTTTATCGTTTGGGTGTAATGAATGAAGAAAAAAAAATTACTTCCGGTGTGCACACACCAACTTTTAATATTGATGAAAGTGCCATTGAAATTGGAATGGGAATGATGGCGTGGCTGGGAGTTTCTGTGAGTTTGTAAGTTGTGAAGTTTCTTATTTGCAGTTTATCTATATTGTTACTATATCTAATTTTTATTCTTATGCTTTTATATATATTTTATTGCTTGGAATCTTTTGCGTTAAAAGATTTTATTTCAATTTTAATTTCTATTACTGCGGTAGCTATTTCAATAACTATTTTCTATTCAAATAGAAAATTAAATATAAAACAAAACATTCTGAAGACTGCATTAGATAAAGCAAAAGATTGCAATGAAATTTGGAAAAATGAAGGAAAAGAAAAAGATAATCCTCATTATGATTTAATTTCTGAATTATTAATATCAAAAGAGCTTATCGAAATTTCATATGATCTATATAATGCGAGTCATAAAGACAAACAAAAATATTCTACTGCATTTTGGAAGCAATTAAGGACAGGTTTAAGAGGCTTTTATATTTCGGAAAGTTTTATTAGAGCAAAAAAATTTAATGAAGATGCTATACCAAAACATAAAACAACTTACTGCAAACAAGTATTAAAAATCTACGAATTTATTTCAATAGGAAATTTAGAAAAACGGCAAGATGATAATGTTATTGATGAGCTAAATAGTTATCCAGAATTGCCTGCTTAAATTTTCCACTTTCCTCAATTCCTTCCAGTGGTAATAGTTTTGTATTTTGCAGCCTGTTTTGCTTTGTGGCAAAATGTTGTGCGGGGTTTTTTATTTAATCGCTGAATAAAGAATTATCTGTACAAGAGTGCGACGCAACTGATGACGATTAATGTTGCGTATGCCGGTTAACAAAAAAATATTTATGGCAAAAAAAGAACTTCGAAGGGAACAGGCGCTCGAATATCATTCCAAGGGAAGGCCCGGAAAAATTGAAGTAGTGCCCACCAAAGAAGCAAAAACACAACGCGATTTATCGCTTGCTTATTCGCCGGGCGTGGCTGAACCTTGCAAAGAAATTTTTAAAAACACTGAAGACGTTTATAAATACACCGCCAAAGGAAACTTGGTGGGCGTTATCAGCAATGGCACGGCTGTATTGGGTTTGGGCGATATTGGCCCGGAAGCTAGCAAGCCGGTGATGGAAGGAAAAGGTGTGCTCTTTAAAATTTTTGCAGACATAGATGTGTTCGATATTGAGATTAATGAAAAAGATCCGGAAAAATTTGTACAGATTGTAAAAGCGCTCGAACCAACTTTTGGCGGCATTAATTTAGAAGATATAAAAGCGCCGGAATGTTTTTATATAGAAACAAAATTGCGCGAAGCGCTGAAGATTCCGGTGATGCATGATGACCAGCACGGCACTGCAATTATCAGCAGCGCGGCAATGATTAATGCGCTTGAACTGCAGAAGAAAAAAATTGATAAAGTACGTTTTGTTATTAATGGCGCAGGCGCTGCTGCAATGGCTTGCGCAAAATTATATGTGGCACTCGGCGCGAAGTATGAAAATTTTATTTTGTTTGATAAAGATGGTGTGCTGCATGAAGCGCGCACAGATTTAGGCGAAGACAAAAAACCATTTGCAATTAAAAAAAGTGACCTCACTTTAGCGCAGGCGATGAAAGATGCAGACGTGTTTGTTGGATTAAGTGTTGGCAATGTTGTTACTCCTGAAATGGTGAAGAGCATGGCGAAAAGGCCAATCGTTTTTGCAATGGCAAATCCTGATCCGGAGATTACTTATGAAGCAGCGATTGGTGTTCGCGATGATATTATTATGGCAACCGGGAGAAGCGATTATCCGAACCAGGTTAATAATGTGTTAGGCTTTCCATTTATATTTCGTGGTGCGTTGGATGTGCGTGCAACGCAGATTAATGAAGCGATGAAACTCGCTGCCGTAAAGGCTTTGGCAGATTTGGCAAAATCTGCTGTTCCTGATATTGTGAACATGGCTTATAATGAAAAGACGATTGCATTTGGCCCAACTTATATCATTCCAAAGCCGCTTGATCCAAGATTATTATCAACCGTTGCGCCAGCAGTTGCACGCGCTGCGATTGAAAGTGGCGTTGCACAAATTGCGATTGCAAATTGGGATGCGTATGCGATTGAATTAAATAAACGGCTTGGTTTGGATAATCAGTTAATACGTGCTGTTGGAAGCAAAGCACGACGTGATCCAAGGAGAGTTGTTTTTGCGGAAGCTGATAACCAGAAAATTTTAAAAGTTGCGCAGATTGTATATGATGAAGGAATCGCTTACCCGATTTTATTAGGCAATGAAAAAAAGATAAAGAGTATTGCTGCTATTAATAATATTGACATCGAAGATTTTCCGATTATAGATACGAACAGTGAAGAGCAGGATGAAAAGCGGAAATTTTTTGCAGAACTTTTTTTTAAGAAAAGACAGCGGCGTGGTATTAATAAACATGAATCGCATAAATTAATGCACGACAGAAATCATTTTGGTTGCATGATGGTTGAAACCGGCGAAGCCGATGCAATGATTTCGGGGTTGACAAAAAATTATCCGGACACGATTCGCCCAGCAATACAAATTATCGGCACAGAAGAAGGCGTGAAAAAAATTGCAGGCATGTATTTGTTGCTTACAAAACGCGGCCCATTATTTCTTGCAGATACAACGGTAAATTTTAATCCGACAGCAGAAGAACTCGCAGACATTACATTAATGGTTGCAAAAGAAGTGCGCAATTTTAATCTCGTTCCAAAAATTGCAATGCTCAGTTATTCAAATTTCGGTACAAGCGATTCGCCCGAAGCAAGGTTGGTTGCGGAAGCACGGAAAATTGTAAAACAAAAAAACCCTTCATTAATAGTTGATGGTGAAATGCAGGCCAGCCTTGCGTTTAGCAATGAAATTATAAGAGAAAATTATCCGTTTAGTGAATTGCTTGATCAACAAGTGAACACATTAATATTTCCCAATTTAGCCGCGGGAAATATTGCTTATAATTTATTAAAAGAAGTTGGCGGCGCAGATGCCATTGGCCCGATATTGTTGGGATTAAAAAAACCAGTACACGTTTTACAACTCGGAAGTTCTGTGCGCAGTATTTATAATATGGCATTGGTTGCAGTAATTGATGCACAAATAAAATGCAAGAACTCAAGCGATGATGCAGTTAAAAAATCATCGTGGTGGAAACGATTGAAAAAGCCACCGAAAGGCGTTTAATAATAAATACGAAATAATAAGTTAGAAATACGAACTCTTTATTAATAATTATGTTGAAGTAAATTTTCAAATCCATATTTCGTACTTCTAACTTCTTATTTCTAATTTATTAATAATCGTTGATGAAGATTTTAGGTTCGTATTTCGTACTTTGTATTTCGTATTTGCAGTATACTTCTAACTTATTAATGATTTTGATTTTTACTGAATGAAAATATTTACAGAATTCGGCCGCTATTTATTAATGTTGAAAGGCATGTTTTCCAAACCGGAAAACATGAAAATGTACTGGAAAGAATTTATGCACCAATGTTCTGAAATTGGCATTGGTTCGCTCGGCATTGTAGTTATTATTTCTGTTTTTATGGGCGCTGTTTCTGCATTGCAAACGGCTTATCAATTGGTAAGCCCGTTCATTCCAAAATCAACCATTGCACAAATTGTGCGCGATACCGTTATCCTGGAGTTCGCGCCCACACTGGTTTGTATCGTGCTTGCCGGTGTTGTGGGAAGTAAAATTGCAAGTGAGTTGGGCAACATGCGCGTGAGCGAACAAATTGATGCGCTGGAAATAATGGGCATTAATACAAAAACGTATTTAATACTTCCAAAAATTGCTGCATCAATGTTAACCATTCCGATGCTTGTTATTATCGCCGGCGTTTTAGGAATGTGGGGCGGAAGGTTTGCAGGCGTTATGTCTGGCATACTTTCCAAGCAAACATTTGATAAAGGCTTGTTGCAATTTTTTAAACCATACAATGTATTTTTTGCCTTGGTAAAAGCCTACACTTTTGCATTTATTATCAGCAGCATTCCGGCTTATTATGGATATTATGTAAAAGGCGGCGCGTTGGAAATCGGCAGATCAAGTACAAAATCCGTGGTAGTAAGTTGCGTGGCCATTTTATTTGCAGATTATATACTGGCACAATTATTATTAGCATCATAAGAAAGCTATTGGCTTTTAGCTAATGGCTAATAGCTAACGGCTAACGGCCAACAGCCAATCAATAAAAATCAATGATCGAATTTAAAGACATACACAAAAGTTTTGGCGATAAAAAAGTGCTTAATGGCGTGAGCGCTGTTTTTCAAGCCGGGCAATGCAATTTAATTATTGGCACCAGCGGCAGCGGCAAAACGGTATTAATGAAATGCCTTGTTGGTTTGTTTGAACCCGACAGTGGAGAAATTTCTTACAGTGGTGTAAATTTTAGTGAAATGACACAGGAACACCGCAAAGAATTGCGCCAGCAAATTGGTATGCTTTTCCAGGGTTCTGCATTGTTTGATAGCATGACGGTTGAACAAAATATTATGTTCCCGCTAAACATGTTTACAAAAGATTCGTACGAGCAAAAATTAAAACGCGTGAATGAAGTGTTGGATCGCGTGAACATGAAAGACGTTAATAAAAAATTTCCTGCGGAGTTAAGTGGTGGAATGAAAAAACGTGTTGGCATTGCGCGCGCCATTGTATTGAATCCAAAATATTTATTTTGTGATGAACCAAACTCCGGCCTTGATCCGCAAACATCCATGCTGATTGATAAACTGATACAGGAAATCACCAAAGAATTTAATATCACCACAATCGTAAACACGCATGATATGAACAGCGTGATGGAAACCGGTGATCATATTATTTACATGTACCAGGGCGTGAAAGAATGGGAAGGCAGCAACAAAGAAATTATATTTAGTAAAAACGATCGCCTTAATAAATTCATTTTCGCTTCCGAATTTTTGCAAGATGCAAAAGACATGCGCATGCTGGAAATGAAAGGCAAAATAGATAACCATCGCAATATGGATGAGTTGTTGAAATAACTTTATGTATGATGCCGATGTATGATGTCTGATTTTATTAAAACCTGATTTTTTAATTTTTACTTTTTGTTTTTTACTTCATCAGCATTTTCACATTTACCACATTCATCACATTTTCACATTAATATTATTGTCCGAACATTCGGTTCATTAATGAACATTTGTGGCGTCGCACACTTGTACAATCGCGGCTATAATGATCTTTTTTTCGCCACAGAGGTGCGCTGAGGAATAGAGTTTCTCAGAGGTTCTTTGCTTTTTCTTTATGATTTTTTGGCGATAAAAAGATCATTATTAATACAACTGCACAAGTGTGCGACGTCACTGAAGCTTAATTATTAATCAACTGTCAGGTACAAAAAAAGTTGACTGATGACAAATGACTGTTGACAGATATATATTTATAAAACCAACTTGGTTTTTTTTATTTTTTAATTTTTGTTTTTTACTTAATGGATCATTTTCACATTGCGCATTTTCTCATTTTCACATTCACCGCATTTTCCCCTATTTTTGTTTCCCAATTGAACGAATACAAATATTAATATGTCAATCTTAGTTAATAAAAATTCCAAAATACTTGTGCAGGGTTTTACCGGCACTGAAGGAACTTTTCACGCAACGCAAATGATAGAATACGGAAGCAACGTGGTTGGCGGCGTAACGCCCAACAAAGGTGGAACTACGCATCTCGATAAACCGGTGTTCAACACCGTTTCGGATGCAGTGAAAACTACCGGTGCAAATGTGTCAATCATTTTTGTGCCACCGGCTTTTGCAGCAGATGCAATAATGGAAGCTGCGGAAGCTGGAATTGCTTTGGTGGTTTGTATTACAGAAGGCATTCCTGTACAAGACATGGTGAAAGTGAAAAATTATTTACTGGGAAAAAATACAAGGTTAATCGGGCCAAATTGCCCTGGTGTTATCACTGCAGAAGAATGTAAAGTTGGTATTATGCCAGGCTTTGTTTTTAAAAAAGGAAAAATTGGTATCGTGTCAAAATCAGGAACATTAACATATGAAGCGTCTGACCAGGTTGCGAAAGCCGGCCTCGGCGTTTCAACAGCAGTGGGCATTGGCGGCGATCCGATAATTGGAACAACTACAAAAGAAGCCGTTGAATTATTAATGAACGATCCCGAAACGGAAGGCATTGTAATGATTGGTGAAATTGGCGGAAGCATGGAAGCTGATGCAGCAAAATGGATTAAAGAAAATGGAACAAAACCAGTTGTTGGTTTCATCGCCGGCCAAACTGCGCCTCCGGGACGAAGAATGGGGCATGCTGGTGCAATCATTGGCGGTGCTGATGATACTGCTGCTGCAAAAATGAAAATCATGGCTGAGTGCGGAATACATGTAGTACAAAGCCCTGCTGATATCGGCGCAACGATGGCGAAAGTTTTGAAGAAATGATTTTGGTGAATGGTGAGTGGTGAAAAATATTGACCATTCACGATTAATAAAAAGATATTGTTACGCAAACACAAGAAAGCCCGGAAAATTTCCGGGCTTCTTTATTCTGAAAAACAACCGACAACTAATATTTAGAAACAACCTCTGTCATATCTGTGGTCATGACGAAATTCTCTGTGATCAAAATACAACTCATGACGATCATAAAATCTTTCACGGCGATCTCTGTTTAATTCATAACGATCAATGTGCGCATCTCTGTAATTTCCGTGCGCTTCATCGCGGTACATTTCATGTTTTTCCTGGTTAATGCGTGCATCATCTCTGTACATTGCATTGCGATCCTGGTGGATGTCGCGGCGATCATTTCTTTCATTGTTATATGCGTAATTATGATCGTTGTAATTCTGCGCTTGCGTTGCTGTTGTAAAAACTAAAGCTGCTGCAATAAGTAAAGTAAATTTCGTTTTCATACATTTTATTTTAATTGTTTTTTAAAAAAGAACTCATATATAAGATGTACAAACGTTGTGTTTGTTTAAGATGGAACAGTTATAACCTTGTTAAAGGAATAACATGAAATGCGATATGCTATTTTTATAAATTGTGCATCTTATAAAATACAATTACAATCATCTTCATTATAAGATTATAATAAACAAGTAACTTTAAAAAAGCTTTTTCAATGATTAGAAATATCTGCGCCATTATATTAATATCCTTATCAGGCACAACATTATTTGCACAAAATGCAAATAACGGTTATGAAAAAAACTGGAAAAAAGTTGATTCGCTTATTAATAAAAAAGGATTAACACAATCTGCATGGAATGAAGTAAACAACATTTACATTCTTGCAAAAAAAGAAAAAAATGATGCCCAGGTTATTAAAGCATTAATGTATAAAATGAATTTGCAGCAAGACAACCAGGATGATGCTGTAAAAAAAAATATTAATGAATTAGAAGAAGAAATAAAATCTGCTCAGGAACCCGCAAAGTCAATACTCACAAGCATTTTGGCAGAAATGTACTGGAATTATTTTCAGCAAAACCGTTACAGGTTTTATAGCCGCACAAACACAACTGATTTTAAAAAAACAGATATTGCCACATGGACGATTGATGATTTTCATAAAAAAATAAGTGAATTATATCTTGCCTCATTGCTTAATGAAAAGCTATTACAACAAACAAAGCTTGAGCCTTTTGATGCGATTATTATAAAAGGAAATGTTCGTTACCTGCGGCCAACATTGTATGATTTATTAACGCATCGCGCATTGGAATATTTTAAAAATGATGAACGCGATATTAATAAACCCGCTTATGCTTTTGAATTAGATAATGATGAAGCATTTGCAGCTGCAAATGTTTTTTCAAAATATCATTTTACAACAAAAGATTCTTCATCGCTGCATTTTAAAGCGCTTCAATTATTTCAGCAACTTTTATTATTTCACATTAATGATGCAAAACCTGAAGCATTAATAGATGCAGATATTGAAAGAATAGAATTTGTAAATCAATACAGCATTTCAGAAAATAAAAATGAATTATATAACAAAGCCTTGAAAAATATTACAGATAAATATTCAACTCAGCAAGCTGCGCAAGCGTGGTATTTTATTGCGTTGCAATATTTTGAAAAAGCAAAAAAGTATGATGCATTAAAAGATACAAACAATCGTTATGCATATGTTGAAGCAAAAACGATTTGCAAAAAAATAATTTTATTAAATGATAGCTCCGAAGGAAAATCAAATTGCATAAATCTTTTAAAACAAATTGTTGCACCTGAATTAAGCATGCAAACAGAAAAGGTAAACGTTCCTGATCAACCTTTTCGTTCATTAATAAATTATAAAAATTTTTCGCAGTTATATTTTCGGATTATTAAAATAGATCAAAGAATAAAAGATAATCTTTCCAACAATCAATGGCAGGATGATTATTGGGAAAAATTATTAAAATTTCCTTCGCTCAAAAATTTCTCACAACAATTTCCACAAACAAACGATTATCAAAAACATGCTGCAGAAATAAAAATTGATGCATTGCCAGTTGGTGAGTTTGCATTGTTGGCAAGCGTCGACAGCAATTTTAAGCTTACAAAAAACCCTTTAGCCGTTCAATATTTTTATGTTTCCAACATTGCTTACATTAATAATGGTTTTGATTATTTTGTTTTGAACCGCGAAAGCGGGCAGCCGTTAAATGCAGCGTCAGTGCAGGTTTTGGAACGAAGCTACAATAATAGAACCGGTAAAACTGATATGAGTAAATCAACTAATTATCAAACAGATAACCACGGCTATTTTTTATTGCAGGAAAAATATAATAATAATAGAAACAATGACAAATTATTAGAAATTACCACGTCAACAGATCATCTTTTCTTAGACGATCAAATAAATACTTATAGGAATTATAATGATGCAAATGATAATGAAAGCACAGATAAATCAAAATATGAAAAAAACAATTTAAAAACTTTTTTATTTACTGACCGCTCAATTTATCGGCCGGGACAAACAATTTATTTTAAAGGAATTGTTGTTACAAAAGATTCTGAAACAAGGCAATCAAAAATAATTCCATCTTTTAAAACAAAAATATTTTTATACAATGCCAATGATGAAAAAGTAGATTCACTGCAACTCACAACAAATGATTTTGGATCATACAATGGAAAATTTATTCTTCCTGAAAATTTATTAAATGGTGAATTTAAAATAACAGATGATTCAAGTGGAAACGAACAATCATTTTCTGTTGAAGAATATAAGCGCCCAAAATTTTATGTAGAATATGAAAAAGTAAAAGGTTCTTACCGCATTAATGATTCTATAAAAATTACCGGCTCTGCAAAAGCATATGCAGGAAATAATATTGATGGAGCTTCTGTAAAATATCGTGTTGTCCGCGAGGCGCGCTATCCTTATCCGTGGCTGTATTGGCGCTCAGGAATTCCGCGCAGCAGTTCGCAGGAAATTGCGCATGGAGAAATAAAAACCAATGCAGATGGAAAATTTAATATTTCGTTTGCAGCAATGCCTGATAAATCTATTAATAAAATATTGCAGCCAGTTTTTGAATATAAAATAAGCGCAGACATTACTGACATTAATGGAGAAACAAGAAGCGCTGAAACCATTGTGCCTGTTGGTTATAAAGCATTGAATCTTTCTATTGCTCTACCTTACGGCGATAATATTGCTGCTGATAGTTTGAAAAATATTTTTATTCAGACAAAAAATTTATCTGGTGAATTTGAACCAGCAAACGTGAATGTTGCCATTTATAAATTAAAATCTCCCGACAGATTAATACGCGAACGTTACTGGGAACATCCAGATCAATTTGTAATGAGCAAAGAAGAGTTTATTAAAAATTTTCCTTTCGATGAATATAGCGATGAAACAAAAAAAGAGAACTGGGAAAAGATTAATAAGGTTTTTGAAAAATCGGATAGTACGAAAGAAGACTCAAGGTTTAAGATACAAGGCACAAGTTTTCAGGCAGGTTGGTATGTAATTGAAGCGACTGCAAAAGATAAATATAATGAAGATGTAAAGAATATAAAATACATTCAATTGTATGATGCAAAAAACGGTAATCCTGCGAACCCGCAATACAACTGGGTTTTCGATAATTATAAAGTTACTGAACCAGAAAAAAAGATAACTATTAATGTTGGTTCATCAGCAAAGGATTTATTCGTGATCCAAAAAATTGATCATGGCATTAATAAAAAAGAAAATGATTCAAGTTATTCTTTCTTCAATATTAATAATGAAAAAAAATCTGTTGACTTTAATATTACCGAAAATGATCGCGGAGGTTTTGGCGTGTTTCATTCTTTTGTAAAAAACAATCGTTTTTATACAAATACAAATACTGTTTTTGTTTCCTGGACAAATAAAGAATTAAATATCAGCTATGAAACATTTCGCGATAAAACTTTGCCAGGCAGTGAAGAAAAATGGACAGTAAAAATTTCAGGATATAAAAAAGATAAAGTTGCGGCAGAAGTTTTGGCAAGTATGTACGATGCTTCGCTTGATCAATTTAAAAAACAACAATGGAGTAAGCCGGATATTTTTTCCAATTATTCATTTCAGGAAAATTGGAATGGAGGAAATAATTTTTCATTAATACAGTCACAAGAAAAATATTTGGATAATTACTATCTAACTTCCTTTTATAAAAAAGAATATGATCTATTAGGAAATATTACTGTAGTAAGAAATCTGAATGGCTCAGTAAGAATGGCATTACGACCAAATACTTTAGAAGCAATGGCTGGTAAACCAAGAATGATTCAAATTCCAGATTTTAAAAATGACCCAGACGGCTCAAAAGGATTAATGATAGATGATAATATTGTTTATAATATGAAAACAGGAAGCAATGTTGCTTACAAAAAAGATATTGCGGGCTACGGGTCTAGAATTGTTGTTCAAGATGTACAATTAAAAAATGTAAAATCAGAACAAGCAGAAAATAAAAAAAATGAGCCTGATAATTCATCAATCCAAATCCGAAAAAACTTTAACGAAACAGCATTCTTTTTTCCTGATTTAAAAACAGATGCTGAAGGTAATGTTTCATTTTCATTCACGATGCCGGAAGCATTAACGCAATGGAAATGGATGACGCTTGCGCACACCAAAGATTTATCATTTGGCTATGAAGAAAAAACAACCATCACACAAAAAGAATTAATGGTGCAACCAAATGCACCACGCTTTTTGCGCGAAGGTGATCATATTGATCTTTCAACAAAAATTGTAAACTTAACGGATTCTGAAATGACAGGACAGGCAGAATTGCAATTGTTTGATGCAACAACAAACGAACCTGTTGACGGATGGTTTCAGAATATGCAGGCCAATCAATATTTTACAGTTGGTGCAAAACAAAGTGGCGTTGTTATTTTTCCTATTCAAATTCCTTATCAGTTTAATAAACCATTGACTTATAAAATAATTGCACACGCGCCTCTGAAAACTGTGGCTGGCAATAGTTTCAGCGATGGTGAAGAAACCACATTACCTGTTTTAAGCAACAGGATGCTGGTAACAGAAAGCCTTCCGTTAAATATGCGCGGCAACGGAACAAAGAATTTTAAGTTTGAAAAATTATTACAAAGCAACAACAGCGAAACATTAAACCATCATTCTTTTACTGTTGAATTTACCAGTAATCCTGCTTGGTATGCGGTGCAGGCTTTGCCATACTTGATAGAATATCCTTACGAATGTGCGGAGCAAACTTTCAATCGTTTTTATGCAAATGCGCTGGCTTCAAAAATTATTAATAGTTCGCCGCGCATTAAAGCAATATTTGAAAAGTGGAAAACAAGTGATACAAGCGCGCTGCTTTCCAACCTTCAAAAAAACCAGGAATTAAAATCAATATTGTTGCAGGAAACGCCTTGGGTTTTAGAAGCAAAAAACGAAGCGCAACAGAAAAAAAATCTTGCATTATTATTTGATATGTCTGAAATGAGCCACCAGCTTGAGTCTACAATAACAAAATTACAAGCTATGCAAAATGATGATGGCGGTTTTGTTTGGTTTAAAGGTGGACCGGATGATCGTTACATCACACAATATATTTTAACAGGCATCGGCCATTTAAAAAAATTACACGCATTGCCACCATCATTAACAGAAAAATTAAATGACATTGTAAAAAATGCACTTCCATATTTGGATAAAAAAATAAAAGAAGATTATGATTATCTCGTAAAACATAAATTGAATATTAATAATAATAATCTTGATTATACCCAGATTCAATATTTGTACATGCGCAGTTTTTTTAATGAATATGCATTGCCTGGTGAAGCTTTTGCGGCAATGAATTATTATCGCAAACAATCACAACAGGTTTGGTTGCAACAAAATAAATTTATGCAAGGCATGATTGCATTATCATTATTTAGAACAGGCGATGTGCAAAAAGCAAAAGACATTCTTGCATCATTAAAACAAAATGCAATTATTAATGAAGAACAAGGAATGTATTGGAAAGATATTAACGCTGGTTATTACTGGCAACAAGCTCCGGTTGAAACACAATCGTTATTAATAGAAGCATTCAGTGAAATTAATAAAGACACAAAAACTGTGAATGATTTAAAAACCTGGTTATTAAAACAAAAGCAAACACAAAACTGGAAAACCACCAAAGCCACGGCTGACGCATGTTACGCATTGTTGTTGCAAGGAATTGATTGGTTGGAAAACACTCCTACAGTAAAAATTATTGCAGGTGATAAAATAGTTATTAATAGCAATGATGCCAATGCTGAAGCCGGAACGGGTTATCTTAAAAAAACAATTGACGGGCCTTTTGTAAATGCAACTATGGGAAATATTTCTGTGTCAGTAAATTCATCTTCGGCTGCAAACGCGCAGCCAGCCTGGGGTTCAGCATACTGGCAATACTTTGAAAACTTGGATAAGATTACACCAGCATCAACGCCGTTGCAACTCAATAAAAAATTATTTGTTGAAAAAAATACAGATCGCGGATTAATACTGGAACCTGTTTTAGAAAATGGTTCATTAAAAGTAGGCGATAAAATAAAAGTGCGCATCGAATTAAAAGTTGATCGTGACATGGAATATGTGCATATGAAAGATATGCGCGCATCATGCATGGAACCCGTTAATGTACTGAGCGAATATAAATGGCAGGATGGTTTAGGCTATTATGAAACCACGAAAGATGCAAGCACTAATTTCTTTTTTAGCTGGCTTCCGAAAGGCACTTATGTTTTTGAATATGCATTGTTCGTTACCAACACAGGAAATTTTAGCAATGGCATTACAAACATTGAATGCATGTACGCACCGGAATTTTCAAGTCACAGCGAAGGGATAAGAGTTAATGTTGAAGACTAGCCCTGAGCCTGGCGAAGGGCGGTAAATTAAATGAATAACTGAAGAAATGTATGCAGTTTATATATTACAATGCGCTGATAAAAGTTATTATACAGGCTTAACAAACGATCTTGAAAAAAGAATTTGGCAACATGAAACTGGATTTTTTCCAACGTGTTATACTTTTAAAAGAAGGCCTTTAAAACTCATTTGGTACACTTTTGTCGAAACTGCTGTAAAAGCAAATGAATTGAAAAACAAATAAAAGGTTGGTCAAGAAAAAAGAAAGAAGCGTTAATGAATGATGATATTAATGAACTGAAAAGGCTTTCGAATGAAAAAAAGCCGATTGCGCAAGACCCTTCGCCAAGCTCAGGGTTTGTACAAACTGAAACATTAATAATCGGCCAGGGAATAAGCGGAACTTTTCTCTCTTACTATTTACAAAAATCCGGCGTATCATTTATTATTATTGATGAATCAAAACCAAACACTGCATCAAAAGCTGCGGCCGGCATTATTAATCCTGTTACGGGAAGAAGAATTGTAAAGACTTGGATGATTGACGAGTTGCTGCCTTTCGCGCTGAATGCATATGAAGAAATCGGCAATCACTTAAATATTAATTGCATCACTCAAAAAAATATAGTTGATTTTTTTGCAACGCCACAAATGCGCAATGCATTTATTAATCGGTATAAAGAAGACAAACAATATTTAAATAACCCATCTGATGAAAATAATTGGCTCAACAATTTTCACTACGATTTTGGATATGGAGAAATAGAACCTTGTTATTTAGTTGATGTTTTTTTATTAATAAATGCTTTCAGAAAAAAAATGCTTGCTGAAAATTTATTAATAGATGAACGGTTTGATATAAATGAACTGGCTATTAATGAAAATAAAATCACGTATAAAAATATTAGTGCAAACAAAATAATTTTTTGCGATGGTATTGAAAGTTATAACAATCCTTATTTTAAAAACCTTCCATTTGCGCCGAATAAAGGCGAAGCATTAATCATTGAAATTGAAAATTTTACTGCAAAAAATATTTTTAAAAAAGGTATTAATCTTGTTCCGTTAAAAGATAATTTGTTTTGGGTTGGTTCTTCTTATGAATGGAATTTTGAAAATGATCAGCCGACAGAATCGTTTAGGAAAATGACGGAAATGATTTTAAAAGAATGGATAAAATCCGACTTTAAAATTCATGATCATATTGCATCTGTTCGCCCGGCAACGCTGGAACGCAGGCCATTTGTAGGTTTTCATCCATTGCAAAAAAACGTTGGCATTTTTAACGGAATGGGAACAAAAGGCTGTTCGCTTGCGCCTTATTTTGCAAATCAGTTTGCGCAAAATATTATTAATAACTCATTAATAATTCCTGAAGTTGATATAAACCGTTTTGCAAAAGCATTAAGCAAAAACTGATTATTATTTAATTTATTTTGTACAATCTTTTGTTCATTAATGATCATCAGTTGCGTCGCACACTTGTACATTTATTTTATCAATCAACTTCTCCAATTCCGTCATTCCCAACTTCGCGAGAATGACAAAAAAAATGCTGAACTTAATCAGCATCTTTTTTTATTAATGAAATGGTGTGTATGATCTAAGCTATCTTTTTTCTTTTTATTTCTCCAGCCATTTGTGATGATGAACGCAACATGATTGTTGTTTTTCCATTTACAAAATTTAATGGATCCTGATTCAGCACCCTGCACATTGCTTCATAAAGTTCCGGCAATTCGTGTTTAAAAAATACCGGGTTTTCAAAAAATAATTCTACAGATACTGCCCAAAATTCATGATAATTTGTTCCAGCATAATCGCCCAGAATATTTTTTTCTCCCTGCTGCATCGCTGTAAAAATCGGGCGCGCAACTTTTGAAAAATTTAAAAATTCTTTCTTAAAATATTTGTCTTCTTCTGTTTGCGTAATAAAATTTACATAAGCCAACGCATGCCCCATTTCATGCAAACCAACATTGCAATTGGGCGTTTGCCCGTTAATGCCTTTCATAAAATTATCCCACGAAAGATAAATGCCGCTTTGATCTACATGGCCCATAAAAGGGCGCGAATACATGCCATAATGATAATCATCGCGCAGCACAAAAATGTCGTTAAAATAATTGAACATAAATTTATCAAGCCCGAATGTAAGCTCCACTGCCACTGCACTTATAAGGATTGGCATCGTTTCACTTTCTTCTACTTCTATGTAATGAAAATGTTTTGATTTTTTAAAAAGATGCGTTCGGAATAAAAATTTCCGCTGCTCTTCCAAACCCAAGCGGTTATAATATTTTATATGCCGCGAAACGATGGAATGATAAAATGTTTCTTTCGAAATAAAACTTTTGTATTGTTGTTTCAGGTACAATTGATGAAACAAAAATGCAACAGGGCGGTGAAGAATTAAAATGCCCAATACTACGGATGTAATGATTACAATTTCCATAAGGTTCATTTTTCTTTTTGTGATTAGAGTATGAAAAACAATGGCCTTAGAAGAATACAGGATGATAAAGAGAGATAAGGTAAGTTGTGCGAATCAGAATTTATGAGTTGGATTAATCACAAGGAGAATGGAGTGAAACGGATTAGTAAACAAGATAAAAATTATTTTTAAAAGTTAAAAGCGTTTGGCTGAGTTTTTTTAAAGTTTTTGTAACCGGTTGAAGGCTAATGAATTTAAAAATCTATTCGAGAACATTTTTTATTAATAACACATATATTAATCAGTTTTTATTTTATTAACCCGGCATTTGAATAATTAATCGATTTCAGTGGCGTCGCACACTTGTACATTAATTCATTATTCAGCATTTTTTTAAACGCTAAATGAGCGTGTGCGCAATCTTCTTTTAAATTACCTTTGCAGCCTTATAAATTCAAACGAAAAATTTTATTAATGTACAGGACGCATACTTGTGGCGAATTAAGAAAAAGCGATATCGGCAAAGAAGTTACACTTGCAGGCTGGTTGCAAACCATCCGCAAATTTGGAAGTATAAATTTTGTTGATTTAAGAGATCGCTACGGCATCACACAATTATTATTGGGCGAAGAATTAAATAAACAACTGGACGAAAATCCGCTTGGAAGAGAATTTGTTTTGCAGGTAAAAGGAATTGTAACAGAACGCAGCAATAAAAATGCAAACTTGCCAACCGGCGATATAGAAATAAAAGTTACTTCATTTTCTATTTTAAATAAATCTGCAACACCGCCATTTACAATTCAAGATGATACGGACGGTGGCGATGATGTGCGCATGAAATACCGCTATCTCGATTTGCGCCGCAATGCAGTAAAGAAAAATTTAGAATTGCGTTACACTGTTAATCGCGCTGCAAGAAATTATTTGCATGAAAATAATTTTATGGATTTAGAAACGCCTTTCTTAATAAAATCAACACCAGAAGGCGCGCGCGATTTTGTAGTTCCATCGCGAATGAATGCGGGACAATTTTATGCATTGCCGCAAAGCCCGCAAACATTTAAGCAGTTATTAATGGTGAGTGGTTATGATCGTTATTTTCAAATTGTAAAATGTTTTCGCGATGAAGATTTGCGTGCCGATCGCCAACCAGAATTTACACAGATTGATTGTGAAATGAGTTTTGTGGAGCAGGAAGATATTTTAAATATGTTTGAAGGAATGATCAAATATATTTTTAAACAAGTAAAAGGAATTGACTACACAGAAAAGGTGGAACGCATGAGTTGGGAAGATGCGATGTGGCATTATGGAAATGATAAACCCGACATCCGTTTCGGAATGAAAATTTGTAATTTAAAATTTCCATCACACACATTTCCACATCAACAAAATATTTCTTCGCTTATTAATGATGTAAATTTTAAAGTGTTTGATGATGCTGAAACCGTTGTTGCCATTGCAGTTCCTGCAAGCAGTGAAATGACGCGCAAAGAAATTGATGCATTAACAGAATGGGTAAAGCGCCCGCAAATCGGCATGAAAGGTTTGGTATATATAAAATACAATATTGACGGCACATTAAAAAGCAGCGTTGATAAATTTTATCATGAAGACAAACTGAAAAAAATTGCAGAAGCAACAAATGCAAATCCCGGCGATTTAATATTAATACTTGCCGGCGCGGAAGAACGCACGCGCAAAGCCATCAGTGAGCTGCGTTTGGAAACCGGAAAAAATAAAGGCTTTAGAAAAGATGATGAATTTAAATTATTATGGGTTTTAGATTTTCCATTGTTTGAATATGCAGAAGATGAAAACCGCTGGGTTGCGCGCCACCACCCGTTTACAGCGCCAAAGCCAGATCATATTGAAGTGATGATTAATAACGATCCAACTATTGCAGATGCTGCTGAATATTTAAAACATCCATACGCAGGCATCAAAGCAAATGCTTATGATATGGTTTTAAACGGCAATGAAATCGGCGGTGGATCAATACGTATTTTTCAAAGAGGTTTGCAGGAAAAAATGTTTGATGCTTTGGGAATGACGAAAGAAGAAGCCTTGCATAAGTTTGGTTTTTTATTAGGCGCATTTGAATATGGCGCACCGCCGCATGGTGGCATTGCATTTGGTTTCGACAGGTTGTGCTCCATTCTTGGTGGCAGCGAAAGCATTCGTGATTTTATAGCGTTTCCAAAAAACAATTCAGGAAGAGATGTGATGCTTGATGCGCCGGGAACTATTGATGAAAAGCAGTTGAATGAATTATCTATTAAACTGGATGTTCAAAAAAATTAGTTTGATGAAAAAATTATTAACGTTAACTGCCATACTTTCCTGGATAAATATTTTAGTTGGTGCGTTGCTTGTTTTGTGCGGGTTAATCGGCCTTGCCGCATCACCGGAAATATTTGTTGCATTAATATTAATTGTTTTGGCAGGCGGTATTATACTGCACAGTTATGCAGCTTTGCAATTGAGAAGAAGCATTATTTATCCATCCATTTCATTAAGCAGGCAAACGCCTTCAGGCATTCGCATAATGGGTTTTATGGCTTTATTTTTTGCAGTAATGAGTTTCGGAAATGCTATTGTTATTTTACAACAAGCGCCGGAATTAGCCAAGCAAATAAAACTTCCGCCGCAGGCAAAAAATTTAAATGTTGTTCCCATTCTCCGCGGCTCAGCAATATTTACATTGCTTGTAAGCATAAGCATATTGGCGAATGTGGTGTTGAATTTCCGGTTGATGAAATGGTATATAATTTCTATTAGTAATAAAGAAAATGATCAGGTTAATAACTGAAAATTTTTTTATTCATTAATCTTCTTTCTCTTTTTTCTAAACAATAAAATGTATGGAATAATAATAATGAAGATTAATAAAATGCCGAGCGCTGTATAAAATATAACCCGCAAACTTTTATCCTCGCCATTATTAATAGCAGTTTTACAATTGGAAATATAAGTTTCTATTGTTGGATAATGTATGTTCAAACTTTTTACGGTAAGAAATTTTTTGAGTGCATTGCTGTAATATTTTTTTTCAAACAGTTGCACGCCTTCTGCAAATATTGCAGACACTTTGCTGGTTGATGGTTCAATATCAACCGAATCTAAAAACTCTTTTAAAATTTGCACAGGTATCGCGAAATTGAGGCCTGCAGCCAATCCGCCGGTGCTTTCAATACTTCCAAAAGTTGTTAATCCAATCACTTCGCCATTATTATTACATACCGGGCCACCACTACTTCCATGATTAATATTTGCATCCATCTGCACTACAGGCCATCCATTAACTGAATTTTTTATAGCGCTTACAATACCTGTTGTAAGCGTTGGTTCAATGCCAGATTCTGCAGCAACAAAATCATTATTGGTAACTGGCGCAGGGTATCCATAAACATATAATTGTTCGCCAACCATTGGCAAATTACCTGTTGCAATTTTTAATGTCGGCAAATTTGTATCTGCTTCAATTTTTAAAACGGCAACATCTTTTCCCGGCATTGGCAAACCTTTTATTATTATTGATGCCGCTTTTGTTTCACTGACAGATGGCTTGCCTTCGATGTCTTTTCTATAAACAACATACACTGTTTTTTTAAGATCATTCAATACCATTGAAAACAATCTTGAGTAAACAGATGAATACGTGGTGTATAATGAACTGCGTTGCTGCTCGGTAAATTTTGTTGCCCACGAATTTTCCAGTGCAGAAATATTTGCATCTGTAATTTGCTGAAATGCGGAAAGAATAAAATGCCTTCTTATAAAAGCATTGTCACGATCTATTAAATGAGAATTTGTGGCAACATAGCCATCACCCGTAATAAAAAAACCCGTTCCTGTTGCAGTAATTTCTTCTGTTTGTTTTATATAATCATACGTAGTTTTAAAAAAACGCGATGGGTTATTGTTCATTTCGCGGAGCACAATATCCAGTTTTTGTTCTGGCGTAAAAACGATTCCGTTATTATCAATTTCCTGGATAGAATCTACAAGATGGTTAAAACGGCGTGTATCAATTTTCATATTGCGCACATCAACCGTTGCGGAAAAAACAGTTTTTATCATTACCACGCCGGGCCTGTTAATAGCATAATTCTCAACAGCAGAGCAGCTTTGCGCCGATGCACTGTTAATAATAATTATTAATGATAAAAATATCCGGCTTAAATATTTTATACTTATTAATGCGTTTGCACGCTTTAGGAACATACGATCATCTTTGAATTAAAACTCTAAAAAAGCTAACTTGTTGTACTAATTAATTTTAATTTTTTTATGGATATTTCACAAGCTCCGCTCGCGGAGCGCCTTCGGCCTCAATCATTAAGCCAGCTTGCCGGCCAGCAGCACCTTACTGGTAAAGGTAGTATTTTGCGCACAGCGATTGAGCATGGCAAAGTACCTTCTATGATTTTGTGGGGGCCGCCGGGCACGGGCAAAACAACGATTGCAAATATTATTGCACATACATTACAGGTTCCGTTTTATACATTAAGCGCCATTTCTTCCGGCGTTAAAGAAGTGCGTGAAGTTATTAATGAAGCAAAAGATAAACAGCACGCCATTTTATTTATAGATGAAATACACCGTTTTAATAAAGGCCAGCAAGATGCATTGCTTGGCGCTGTTGAAAAAGGGATTGTTACATTAATAGGTGCAACTACAGAGAACCCGTCTTTCGAAGTAAACAGCGCGTTGCTTAGCCGTTGCCAGGTATATGTTTTAAAACCTTTGGATGAAAAAGAGTTGATTCAGTTATTAAAATTTGCAATTGCAAATGATATTGAATTGAAAAAAAAGAAAATTGAATTGAAAGATACCGAAGCGCTTATTAATATAAGTGGCGGCGACGCGCGCAAACTTTTAAACCTTTTAGAACTTGTATGTAACGCTGCTGAAAATAATATTATCATCAGTGATAAACTGGTGATGGATGTTGCACAACAACGCATTGCTTTGTATGATAAAAAAGGCGAACAACATTATGATATCATTTCTGCTTTTATAAAATCTATGCGCGGAAGTGATCCAAATGCGGCTGTTTATTATTTGGCAAGAATGATTGAAGGTGGCGAAGATGTAAAATTTATTGCAAGAAGAATGTTGATACTGGCAAGTGAAGATATCGGCAATGCCAATCCCAATGCATTATTATTGGCGAATGCAACTTTTGAAGCTGTTAATAAAATCGGTTATCCTGAGTCTTCATTAATCTTATCGCAGTGCGCACTTTATCTTGCATCTTCAGCAAAAAGTAATGCAGCAACAATTGCCATTGGCGCAGCGCAACAAGCTGTTCGCAACCACGGCGATTTGGCTGTGCCATTGCATATAAGAAATGCGCCAACAAAATTGATGAAGAATTTAGATTATGGAAAAGATTATCAATACAGCCATAACTATGACAATAACTTTTCGCCGCAGGAATATTTGCCAAAAGAAATCAGCGGAACAAAATTTTATGATCCGCAAAAAAATGCACGCGAAGAAGAGATGAGAAAACATTTAAAAAATTTATGGAAAGAGAAATATGGATATTGAGGAGTTATGAATTATGAGTTATGAATTTTTGTCGATGGTTTATGAGTCATTATTAATTGCAAAAATTATTATTAATGATTAATAATAATCAACATTCAATATTCAATAATCAATTTTCAAGTATTAATAAAAACGAACTGTCAACTGTCAACTGCCAACTACTATGAATTGGATATTAAAAAAATTTGAAGAGCTTACTCCGTTTGAATTGTATGCCATACTTCAATTGCGCAATGCAATTTTTGTTGTTGAACAAAATTGTGTTTATCAAGATCTCGATAATAAAGATTTGAAGAGTTATCATTTGATGGGTTATGAAAAAAATTTACTTGTTGCATATACACGCATATTGCCCGCGGGAATTTCCTATGTAGAATCTTCTATTGGGCGTGTAGTAGTTTTACAGGCAGCAAGAAAAAATGGAACGGGAAAAAAATTAATGCAAAAAAGTATTGAAAATTTATTTTCATTATTTGGAAAAATGCCAATAAAAATCGGCGCACAATTATACCTGCAAAAATTTTACGAATCACTTGGCTTTCAACAAACCAGCAATGTTTATTTAGAAGATGGCATCGAACATATTGAAATGTTGCTTACTCCATAACGCCACAAAAAAAATCTTTTATAGAAATTATTTTTAATTCTGCACACATAAAAAACTATTTCCTTCGTTTCTTGTAAGATACCAGCAATTTTTATATTTTGTTGCTGAATCCAATCCATCGGAAAACTAAAATCTAATATTCATGAAACAGTGTTTACACTCCTTATTGCGGAAGTGTGTATTTATTGCAACGCTATTATTTGCATTAAACATTCCGTCTTTCAGTCAACTTTCTTCAGGCACTTATTTTGACGCAGGCATTACAGTTGGCCCAATGGGTTTCCTTGGTGATCTTGGCGGCAATTACGGAAAAGGAACTGGCTTTGTTAAAGATTACAATTTAAAAACTACCAAACTTTCTTACGGTATTTATGCAACTGCATATCCTGCAGAATGGCTGGGCATCAGGCTGGCATTGAATTTTGGCGGACTGAACGGAAGCGATGCAAATACAAATGTAAAAGGTGGTGAAGAAGAATCACGCAAAAACAGGAACCTCGATTTCCGATCAAACATACAGGAAGCTTTTATTGGTGGTGAATTATATCCAACTGTTTTTCTTGAAAATGATCCAACAGATATACAAGGAAGATTAAGGCCTTATGGTATTATTGGTATCGGTGTTTTTCATTTCAACCCACAAGGAAGTTATACTGATCCAAACACGCACACAACAAGCTGGGTAAACCTGCGCGATTTGCATACAGAAGGCGAAGGTTTTCCTGAATACCCAGATAGAAAAGAATATGCATTAACGCAATTAAATATTCCGATGGGCATTGGTGTTAAATATTATTTCAGCAACAGTGTAAATATTTCTTTCGAAATCATTCACCGCAAAACATTTACTGATTATATAGATGACGTGAGTACAAACTTTGTAGACCCGAGTTTATTTTATAAATATCTTCCGGCAGCCACTGCAAAAATTGCAGATGAGATGTCGAATAAAAGCCCGTTGCGCGGCCAGCCAGGCGCTTATAATGTAGGCGATAAAAGAGGCAATCCAAATCAAAACGATGCATACTTTACAGCAGGGTTTAAGTTAGGAATCCGTTTAGGTGCAGGCAGCGAACGCCAATGGAGAAACTCAACACGTTGCCCTGTTTTACGTTTCTAAAAAAATTATCATACCCAAATTATTTTATACATCATTGTATACATATGCATAAAACTGTACACGGAAAAAATTTATTGGTCAACTTCTTTTTAATAGCAGCAGCCATTTTATTAATACTGTTTGCTTCTTTCACAGCAACAAAAATTTCCGGTTCAGTTGTTAAGCTTTCAATGCATACAACATCTTATAAAATTAATACAGCAAAAAATATTTTAAACGCACAACCAATAAGCAGGCAGGGAAATTGGTAGAATCTGATATCCGAAAACAATGGTTAACAGTAACCTGATCCGTTCCCTATTTTAGTACCCTACAAAAGATTTTATTAACAGACCTGCTGCGCTTATTGGTACTTTATTGTTCTTACCCCTAAAACCCAACAGCCGGTAACTTTTGTTACCGGCCTTTTTTTTATTAATAAACTTAAAAAAGAGAGTTACTTCAAAAACACGTCTGCAGCATGTTTCCAGCTTTCCAGGCGATCATAATTTTTTTCATCCAAATTATGCGGCGCATTAAAAAGATAAGGCTTGCCTTTAAAATGTTGCAAGTGCCTTGCATGATCATCAATCATATAATCGCCGTACATTAATCTCTTATCTCCGCAAAAAACCATTTGCTGCCAGGTAAAAAATGGAAAATGTTCCATCAGCCAATGATATTTTTCTATTAATGAATTTGGAAATTCAACAGCAGCAGACACAATGAAAATTTCATATTTTTTATTCATCTCTTCCAGCACTTCTTTGCTGTTTTCAATCACTGGCAGGTTGCGAAAAAATCCAGGTTCAAATAATTGTTGCCGCACAATTGTTTGATGTTCGTCAGGAAAACCTTTAACCAAAGAATGCCCTGCAAGCATTTTTTCATAGTCAATATCGCCGCCAAATTTTTCTTTATACCAATTAATCATTGCCAATGTAGTATCAGCAATCACTTCATCCATATCAACTAAAATTCTTTCCATATCTAAAAAATATTTTTTTACTAAGCGATAGAATTATTATTAAACATTTGTTGCGTCGCACTCTTGTACATTTTAATCTTTACTCAACAATTTTGTGAATGGTCAATAGTTATTTTGCTTCTCCGGCATGAATGCCGGAGCTAGTCAGACAATTTTCTTATTAATAATACTTCATTCAAAATTTTACATTCATCATTTATTATTCAATTCTTCTTTCAAAAATTTTGCGGTAAAGCTTTCTTTGTTTTTTACCAAATCTTCCGGCACGCCTTCAAACAAAATTCTTCCGCCGCCATCACCACCTTCCGGCCCAATATCAATAATGTGATCTGCAACTTTTATAACATCCAAATTATGTTCGATTATTAATACTGTATTTCCCCTGTCAACCAATTTATTTAATACATCAAGCAAGTGTTGTATGTCTTCAAAATGCAAACCAGTTGTTGGCTCATCTAAAATATAAAATGTTTTTCCGGTATCTCGTTTTGATAATTCTGTTCCGAGCTTCACGCGCTGCGCTTCGCCACCACTCAGCGTTACAGCCGATTGCCCTAACGTGATATAACCCAAACCAACTTCCTGCAGCACTTTTATTTTGCGATATAAATAATGCACGTTCTGAAAAAATTCAACCGCTTCATCAACCGTCATATCCAACACATCGCTTATCGATTTTCCTTTGTAACGTATTTCTAAAGTTTCACGGTTATATCTTTTGCCGTTGCATTTTTCACAATGCACATACACGTCTGGCAAAAAATTCATTTCAATTACACGCATGCCGCCGCCTTCGCAAACTTCGCATCTTCCACTTTTTACATTAAAAGAAAATCGCCCCGCATTATACCCTCGGATTTTTGCTTCGGGAATTGAAGCAAACAAAGTTCTTATATCAGTAAAAAATCCACAGTATGTTGCAGGATTACTTCTTGGCGTTCTTCCAATCGGCGACTGATCTATTTCAATTACTTTATCAATATTTTCCAAACCCTTGATGCTCTTATATTCCAGCGGATTTGTTTTTGAATCGAATGCATGCTTGCTTAATATCGGGTACAATGTTTCATTAATCAATGTCGATTTTCCACTGCCGCTAACTCCGGTAACAACAATAAATTTTCCCAGCGGAAATTTTGCATCTACATTTTTTAAATTGTTTCCCTTCGCTCCTTTCAATTCTAAAAATTTTCCATTTCCTTTTCTTCTTTCTTTTGGTATCTCAATTTTTTTATGAAGGTTTAAATAAGAAGAAGTAAGTGTATCCAATTTTAATAATGCTTTCGGAACTCCCTGCGCAACAATTCTTCCGCCATGTGCGCCGGCTTTCGGGCCAATGTCAATCAAATAATCTGCAGCAAGCATAATGTCTTTATCATGTTCAACAACTAAAACGCTGTTGCCAATATCACGCAGGTTTTTTAATGCATCAATCAGTCGTTGGTTATCTCTTTGATGCAAACCAATACTTGGTTCATCTAAAATATACGTGATGCCTTGAAGTTGCGATCCAATTTGTGTTGCTAAACGTATACGCTGAGACTCGCCACCACTCAGCGTTCTGGAAGATCGGTTTAATGTTAGATAGGTTAATCCAACATCTAATAAAAATTGTAAGCGTTCGCGGATTTCTTTCAATACATCTTTTGCAATCGTTGATTGTTTGGCGCTTAACCGTTTTTCAATTCCATTGAACCAAACAATCAATTTATCCAAATTCATATTGCTTAGTTCGGAAATATTTTTTTCATCAACTTTAAACCAAAGGCTTTCTTTTTTTAAACGTGCGCCATTACACGTTTCGCAGGTTTTTAATTCCATAAATTTTTCAACCCAATCTCTTAATGCATCTGTTGTGCCACCTGCAAACCAACGCTTCAATTGATTTATTAATCCTTCATATTCTTCTGCATAAACATTGCCGGTTGTTGCAGTTGCTTCATAATCTATTTCATTATCGGTTGATCCATTTTCATTTCCATATAAAACCAAATTCAATGCTTTTGCAGGCATTTCATTAACTGGTTTATCCAAACTGAATTTATTTTTTTTCGCTAACTGTTGCACTTGTTTAAACACATACGCTTCACGTTCGCCACCCAAAGGCACAAGCGCACCTTCATTAATACTTTTTGTTTTATCTGGAATAACAGCATCCATGCTTATCTGGTAAACAAATCCCAAACCTTTACAAGTTGGGCATGCACCGTAAGGTGAGTTGAAAGAAAAATTATTTGGATTTGGTTCTTCATAACTAATGCCTGTGTCTTCGCACATTAATTGCTTGCTATACTGAACCAATTTATTATCATCATTAACAAGTAAGAACATTAAGTCTTTACCAATCTGCAAAGATTTTTGTACGCTCTGGCTCAGCCTCACTTTCATATCATCAGTCACTGCAAGCCGATCAATTACCACTTCTATATCATGAATTTTATACCGATCAACCTGCATCTTCGCAACCAAATCTTTTACTTCGCCATCCACACGAACTTTTACATAACCTTTCTTTCTTGTTTCTTCAAACAGTTCGCGGTAATGTCCTTTTCTTCCGCGCACAAGTGGCGCGAGAACAGAGATTTTTTTATTTTTAAATTTTTTAAAAACATTATCCACAATTTCTTCTTCACTAAACTTCACCATTTTTTTTCCGGTGTTGTATGAATAAGCGTCGCCAATTCTTGCATACAACAAACGCAAAAAATCATACACTTCAGTTACAGTTCCAACTGTACTCCGCGGGTTTTTATTGGTTGTTTTTTGTTCGATAGAAATCACCGGGCTTAATCCTGTAATCTTATCAACATCCGGCCTTTCCATATCACCAATAAATTGCCTTGCATATGCGCCAAAACTTTCCATATACCGGCGCTGGCCTTCTGCATAAATTGTATCAAATGCAAGCGACGATTTTCCGCTGCCACTAATTCCCGTAATAACAACCAGTTTATTTTTCGGAATTTTTATATCAATATTTTTCAGGTTGTGCACGCGCGCGCCAAACACTTCAATTGATTCTTCTTCAATAATATTTTTTGTTGCTTCCTTCTCTGAAATCAGCATAATCGTAACTCCTTATTAAATCGTGGTAAATGAAAACTAAGATAAGAACAAAAGCATTGCTCTTTGGTTTGAATTGCAAAGATAATAAAACGTGAATGGCCAATGGTGAATGGCCAAATTTAAATTGACCATCCACCATTGACCATTCACCAAACTAATTTATCAAATCTATTGATGCAACGTAATCGTTGGCACTTGCGTAACCTTGGAAGAATCGGCTACAATATTATTAATAGTTGTATCCTGGTATCCGTTTCGTCCTTTAAAATTAATCGAGTACGTTCCAGCAGGCACGGCGCTTAATAAATAATTTCCATTACGTCCCGGAATTGCATACAAAGTATCTGAAGCATTATAAACAGTTATTAATGCAGTTGATTGCGGTGGCAAAACCTGGCCATCAATTTTTGCAGTAACTACTTTATTAAATGCAACGATATAAGGTTTTAAATAAAATGTTCCGCTCCAGAAATAAACAGATCTTGCGATGTTGAAATCGAGCCACAACTCAAATTGATTATTGGTAACCGAAGCAACATTCTGGCGGCTCACATTAATATCAAAAAATGGAAACGGCCCGAATATTTCTAACGGATAACTTGTAGTGCTATCTGTATAAACGCTGTTATCGGAACCGAGTGTAATCCTCACTTTCAAAATTTTTCCCGAAACATAAACGCCCGAACCAAGCAAAGTATCTACGCCATTTCTCAGTTGTAAAAGATCATACAAACCCGGCGTTATAGAAAGCGTATCCCAAACCAACGATTTGTTACTTTGATTTCTTCCCCAACCGCAATAATTCGCGTCCCATTGGTTATTATTATCCTGCGAAGTTTGTGCAGTTGCCGTATCTACTTCAATGGCAATTTGCCTGATGTCGATTAATACTTTGTCAAATGGCATCGGCCCATCCATCAAATGAACGGACACTTTTGATTCTCCGTTTGGAACAGTTGACGATGAGTTTACAGAATTGTTTTTGCTGCAGGAAGTTGCAAAAATAATAACGACAATTGCGCCACATAAAGCGATGTACTTTGATTTTGTTTTCATGGCTGTAAAAATTTTAGGTATAGATCACTGCATCGTTAACGGTTTCCAAAAATTATTCCAGATTGATTTAATTGTAGGTTAATTAAGATTATTAACAAATAACTTTCTTATAAAAAAGATTACGTGAAAGCGTTTGTACAAGTTGCCAAACGATGTAGAAAAAAATAAACAAAATTGTTAATAGCAATGTGCAAATTTGAAAATGCTCAATGTGAAAATGATCCATTAAGTAAAAAACAAAAAGTAAAAAATAAAAAAACCGAGTTGGTTTTATAAATATATATCTGTCAACAGTCATCTGTCATCAGTCAACTTTTTTTGTACCAGGCAGTTGATTAATAATTAAACTTCAGTGGCGTCGCACACTTGTGCAGTTGATTAATAATGATCTTTTTATACCACAAAGAATCATAAAGAAAAAGCAGAGAATTTCTGAGAAACGCTGTTCCTCAGCGAACCTCTGTGGCCAAAAAAAGATCAATATAGCTGCGACTGTACAAGTGTGCGACGCCACAAATGATCATTAATAAACTAAATGTTCGGACAAAAATATTAATGTGTAAATATGATGAATGTGGTAAATGTGAAAATGCTGATGAAGCAAAAAGTAAAAACCAAAAAGTAAAAATTAAAAAAATCAGATATTATAAATCCGAAATCATACATCAAAACATCATAAATCCATGGTACCTCCGACATCGTAAATCGTACATGACCAAAGTCTACTAATTTTGTAGATTTTGTGTAAAAAATTTGGAATTATAAAAAACACGTTGTTATCTTTGCAACAGTTCTTTACATCTCTTATCAAGAAAGGCAGAGGGAAATGGCCCGATGACGCCTTGACAACCTGTTTCGCAATTAGCGGGATAAGGTGCCAACTCCAGCACGCGGAAATGCGTGACAGATAAGTCAGATTAACAGCTTCAACAATTTCCTCAAGATATTTAAAAGCTCTTCTGACTAATCGGAAGAGCTTTTTTTATGCCCGTCCCTGCGGGTTAATAAAAATATTTTCCGATCATTTTCTTTCATGATAAGTAGCATTTATTAATAACATTTTTTACCACTCTTTCAGGGAAGAGGCAAACATTTTAATCATGCAGGAAACAACAAAACTCATTCACAGCATTCCGGTAGATCCTTTAACAGGCGCGATTTCTGTGCCTATTTATCAAACCTCAACCTTTGTGCAGGCAGCGCCCGGCATTAATAAAGGTTTTGATTATGCAAGAAGCAATAACCCAACGCGCGCTGCATTGGAAACAATTGTTGCGCAATTGGAAAATGGAAAAGTTGGCGTTGCATTTGGCAGCGGGCTTGCAGCAATTGATGCCGTTGTAAAACTGTTGCAATCGGGCGATGAAATAATTGCTGTTGATGATATTTATGGCGGCGCATTTCGTTTGTTTGAACAAGTGTATAAAAAATTTGGTATCACAGTTCAGTATGTTGATACAACAAATGTTGAAAATGTTTTTAATGCAGTTACGCCAAAAACAAAATTGATTTGGATTGAAACACCAACCAATCCAACACTAAAAATTTCTGACATAGAAGCTATCGCAAAAATTGCAAAAGCAAACCGCTGTTTACTTTGCGTGGATAATACTTTTGCTTCACCGGCCTTACAAAAACCTCTTTCGTTGGGAGCTGATATTGTAGTACACAGCGCAACAAAATATCTCGGCGGCCACAGCGATTTGATTGCGGGATTGGTCATCACAAAAACACAAGAGCTTGGAGAAAAAATACGGTTTTATCAAAACGCAACAGGCGCTATTTTATCTCCATTCGATAGTTGGCTATTAATACGTGGGATTGAAACTTTGCCATTGCGCATTAAACAACATTGCGCGAGTGCACAACTGATTGCAGAATTTTTGGAAACACATCCGCTCGTTAATAAAGTTTATTATCCTGGATTAAAAACGCATCCCAATCATCACATTGCAAAAAGGCAAGCCAAAGGCTTTGGCGGCATTGTTTCTTTTAATTTAAAAGAAGATACAGAAGCTGCGGCCGCGGAATTTATTAATAACGCAAAATTATTTTTGCTGGCAGAAAGCCTTGGCGGAATAAAAAGTTTGGTAAGCCACCCTGCAACGATGACGCATAAAACAATTCCGGCTGAAACCCGCATTGCTGCTGGTGTTTCAAACAGTTTGATAAGGCTTTCTGTTGGACTGGAAGATGCAGAAGATTTGCTGGAAGACATTAACCAGGCTTTTGAAAAATTGCTTATTAATGCAAACAAAAATAAAACCGCGGTTTTCAATTAACAAACCTTTTTAAAATAAACTCAAATGATAATTGGAGAATTCAGCAAAACCCTACTAAATTTGTGCAGTATTAATTACTGCATGTTTACAGCACAACAAAATATTACTTTTTCTGCCCAACAAAATAGTTGTTGTAGCTGTTGTATGCCGCAGGCATACTAATCATTTATTACCCATCTATTCTGGCGTTGACCGTTCCATTGAAACTTTTTCAATAGCAATTTTTATTCTTTTATATTTTAAAATGAAATTTATATGAGCAACTATCACTTCGAAACATTGCAACTACATGCAGGGCAGCAAATTGATCCTACTACAAAATCAAGGGCTGTTCCAATTTATCAAACTACTTCTTACGGATTTGACAATTCAGAACACGCTGCAAATTTATTCGGCTTAAAAGCTTTCGGAAATATTTACACACGCATCATGAACCCGACAACGGATGTGTTTGAACAACGCATCGCTGCGTTGGAAGGTGGCGTGGCAGCGCTGGCAACAAGTTCGGGACAAGCTGCACAATTTCTTGCACTCAATAATATTTTACAAGCTGGTGATAATTTTGTTTCTACCAGTTTTTTATATGGCGGAACACACAATCAATTCAAAGTTGCATTCAAACGTTTGGGCATTGAAGTTCGTTTTGCAAATGGTGATGATGTTGAAAGTTTTGTAAAGCATATTGATAAAAATACAAAAGCAATTTATTTAGAAACCATCGGCAACCCGCGGTTAAATATTCCTGACTTTAAAAAGTTTGCGGCGCTTGCAAAAGAATATGACTTGCCATTAATAGTTGATAATACTTTTGGAGCCGGCGGTTATTTATTTCGCCCGTTGGAACATGGCGCAAACGTGGTTGTTGAATCTGCAACAAAATGGATTGGCGGACATGGAACGACTGTTGGCGGCGTAATCGTTGATGGTGGAAATTACAATTGGGGCAACGGAAAATTTCCACAATTCACAGAACCATCTGAAGGTTATCATGGATTAAAATTCTGGGATGTTTTTGGTGAAGGCAACCCGCTTGGTTTACCAAACATTGCATTTGCAATCCGTGCAAGAGTAGAAGGGCTGCGGGATTTCGGCGCATCGCAAGCTCCTATTAATTCGTTTTTATTAATACAAGGATTGGAAACTTTATCATTGCGTGTTGAGCGTCACGTTTCAAATGCATTGACTTTAGCACAATGGCTGGAGCAACATCCGCAGGTTGAATTTGTACAATACCCGGGATTAAAAAGCAGCCCTTATAATGCATTGGCAAAAGAATATTTGAAAAATGGATTTGGCGGCGTTTTAAATTTTGGCATAAAAGGCGCAAAAGAAAATGCAAGTAAATTTATTGATTCATTAAAACTGGCAAGCCATTTGGCAAATGTTGGCGATGCAAAAACTTTAGCGATTCATCCATCATCAACAACGCATGAGCAATTGAGTGTGGAAGAACAAGATGCTGCTGGCGTTAAACCAAATCAAGTGCGCATCAGTGTTGGCATTGAACATATAGATGATATTAAAGCAGATTTTGAACAGGCATTTGAAAAAGTGTTTGCGAAAGAATTAGCAGTATAGTTTTAAGTAAAAAGTAAAAAAATAATCTGCGAATTTGCAGCTGCATATTTTGCCACAGATTTATGGATTAATAAAATAATTTTTTACCAGGCGATAGAATATCTATTCAACTTCATTGGCGTCGCACTCTTGTACTTTTAGTTCATTATTGAACTTAGGTACAAGTGTGCGACGCAACTGAAGTTGATTAATGAACAAAAAGATCGGACAACAAATAAAATAATTATTGCAAAAAAAATTTACATACAATCAATCCTTCACATTAGAATCAGGAATTGTTTTGCCGCAATATCATTTGGCATATACAACGCACGGAAAATTAAATGACGAAAAAGATAATGCAGTTTGGATTTTTCATGCATTAACAGCCAACAGCGATCCTGCAGAATGGTGGCCAGGCCTGATTGGCGAAGGAAAATTATTTGACCCTGAAAAATATTTTATTGTTTGCGTTAATATGCCCGGCAGTTGTTATGGAAGCATTTGCCCGCTTGATATTAATCCAACAACAAACGAAATTTATTATCACGATTTTCCATTCTTTACTACGCGCGATATGGTTCGCGCATACAAACCTTTAAAAGAATTTTTAGGCATTAATAAAATTCATATCGGCATTGGTGGATCAATGGGCGGGCAACAGTTATTGGAATGGTCGATTGAAGAACCGAATTTGTTTGAATACATTTTTCCGATTGCAACAAATGCGCGGCATTCTCCGTGGGGAATTGCATTTAACACTTCGCAACGTATGGCGATTGAAGCCGATGCAACTTGGAAAGAAAAAAATATTAATGCCGGATTACAAGGCATGAAAGCTGCGCGGGCAATGGCTTTGCTGTCGTACAGGCATTATGAAACTTATTTATCTTCGCAGCCGCATACAAATCATTTTCCTTTTAGCGCAGGTTGGAATGGCGCAGATTCTTATCAACGTTACCAGGGCGAAAAATTGGCGAAGCGGTTTAATGCGTTCAGTTATTATACATTAAGCAAAAGTATGGATGCGCATAATGTTGGGCGTTCTAGAAAATCTGTTGTTGATGCATTGCAACTTATTAATGCAAAAACATTAGCGATTGGAATTGAAACTGATATTTTATTTCCCGTTAGTGAGCAACAATTTATTGCCGCAAATATTTTGAATGCAGAATATAAAACGATTCATTCTGCATATGGACACGATGGATTTTTATTAGAATTTGATACGATAGGAAATTTGATTATAGCGTTTATTAATAAAGAAAAAAAAGCAAATCATAAATTTGCAATTATAAATTAAAAACATGGAAACACATAAGCAATTAACGATAGGATTATTTGGCTTCGGAGTTGTTGGCGAAGGCTTATATAAAATTTTACAGCAAACACCTTCATTAAGGGCATCGATAAAAAAAGTTTGTATAAAAAATGCAGATAAAAAAAGAGATGCGCCCGCAGATTTATTTACAACAGATAAAAATGTTTTATTAAACGATCCGGAAATAAATGTAATTGTAGAAGTTATTAATGAAACAGAACCTGCATTTGATATTGTTTCTACTGCATTAAAAAATGGAAAAGATGTAGTGAGCGCAAGTAAAAAAATGCTTGCCACGTATTTACCAGAAATACTTGCATTGCAAAAAAGATACAACACATCTGCATTATATGAAGCCGCAGCATGCGCGTCCATTCCGGTTATCCGCAACCTGGAAGAATATTATGACAATGATTTGTTGCATTCTATTAAAGCAATTGTAAATGGTTCAACCAATTTTATTCTTACAAAAATGTTTGAAGAAAAACTGGATTTTCACAATGCATTATTGCTTGCGCAGCAATTGGGTTTTGCAGAAAGCGATCCTGTTTTAGATATTGAAGGTTATGATGCCGTTAATAAATGGACCTTGTTATTATTGCATGCTTATGGAATTGTTGAGCATCCTGATAATATTGTTTTTAATGGTATTCAAAATATTCAATTAAGCGATGCTGTTGTTGCCAAAGAAAAAAGTTATGATATAAAATTAGTTGCGCAGGCAAAAAAATTATTGAATGGAAAAGTTGCTGCGTTTGTTTTGCCGCAATTTGTAAAACAAGACGATCATTTGGTGTTTGTAAAAAATGAATATAATGGCGTTGTGATAGAAAGTAATTTTGCCGACAAACAATTTTTTTATGGAAAAGGCGCAGGCAGCTTTCCTACTGCATCGGCGGTGCTTAGCGATTTGTCTGCATTGCGTTATCAATATAAATACGAATATAAAAAATTATACCACCACAAGCCGCTTGAAATTACCAACGATTTTTTTGTAAAAGCATATATTAGTTTTGATGACTGGAAATATATTCCGCGTGAAAAATTTGAATGGATTGAAGAATGGCATGCAGAATCTCAACGAAAATATTTAGTTGGTGTACTGCCATTTATTGAGTTGAAAGAAAATAAATGGTGGAAAGAAAATAATACATCATTAATACTTTCACCAGAACCAATTATTGAAGATGTTGAAATAAGAAAATTAAAAAAGAAAAGTTTAGAGCTTGCAGGAATTGTATAAATTCTTTCTTGCAACAAAAAAAATCCGTTCATCTTTATTAATGAACGGATTTTTTATTTTGACTAATTTTATTGATTTTTTTCTATTAATTTTTCGTCAATCAAATAAGCTGAAACGCTTTCGAGCAAAGGCTTTGCTTTGGCGTCATTAATAACAATTACGAAGCTGTCAGCTTCTGTAGCATCAAAAGTTAAGATGCGTTTTCTGCCGATTGTGGTGCCTTCAATTTGCTTTACAATATCGTTTCCTTTGTTAAATTGAATACTGAATTTTTTTACGCGTTGCCCGTATTCAACAGGTTCATTAACAATTATACAATTGATTTTTTTTGTTGAACCAATATTAACCACATAATTATTTTCATAACTCAATGGAAATTTTTTATTAATAATTGCATTGGAAAAATTATCATCGCGCAACTTTTTAAAACCAATTAGCGCAACAGAATCATGTTCATTAATAACACCAATTCTATCTGCCGGAACATTTAATAATAATGATGCGCCACGGCCAACAGATTTCAAATACAATTGAAATAATGTTTGCGGATTTTTCACCAATGAATCTTCCTGTTTATGATAAAACCATCCTGGCCTTATGCTTACATCGCATTCTTCCGGTATCCAGTTTTTTCCATTTTCATTTCCTGCATTCAACGTATCTGTTGGCGGCGAACCCGCGCCACGCGTGAATCCTGCAGTATCTAACAAATTCCAGTTTGTTTTTCCTGCGGTGCCATTTTCATTGCCAACCCATCTTATATCTGGGCCAATATCACTAAACACAACTGTATTTGGCGCAATTGTTCTTAACGTTTTTTCAAACCTTGCAAAATCATACATTTGTTTTTTTCCATTTGGCCCTTCACCATTTGCACCATCCCACCAAAACTCAAAAAACGGCCCATAGTTTTGTACAATTTCTTTCATCATGTTTATGTACACATCATTGTATGCAGCAGTTCCATATGCAGGATGGTTTCTGTCCCACGGCGATAAATACACGCCCATTTGCAAACCAAATTCATCGCATGCATTCCTTAATTCGCGCAGCACATCGCCTTTTCCATTTTTCCATTTGCTTTGTGCAACAGTGTGTGTTGAAAATTTGCTTGGCCACAAACAAAATCCATCATGATGTTTTGCAGTAATAATAATTCCTTTAGCACCAGCCGCTTTTGCAACGCGGCACCATTGCCTGCAATCTAAATTTGTTGGATTAAAAACTTCTTCATGTTCTGTTCCTTTTCCCCATTCCAAATCAGTAAATGTGTTTGGGCCGAAATGAACAAACATATAAAATTCCATGTTGCTCCATTGCAATTGGCGCGCAGAAGGCAATGGCCCGAATGGCTGAACTGTTTGTGCATTTATTAATGAAAGAATAAAGAGATAAAATGCAAATAATAAAAATGATTTTTTCATTGAAAGAAATCTTACTTAAAATTTTATTAATAAAAATTGAAGTTAGATTTCTCCGCCCATTAATGGATCTGTTATGGAAAAATTTCCTGTTTCAACGTGGCCGGCAAATCTTTTTTCAAACAAATCGTTTCCTTTTACTTTCACGCTAAAGTCGTACCAGCCGTGGCTTTTGCCTAAATCAATAATAATTTTTGATTCGCCGTTTTTTGCGTTAATAATTTTTTTGATTGATGGGTTTTTATACGCGTTGTCTTTTATTTCCACCATTAATGGCTGCGAATTATTTTGGTTAGAAATTTTTAATTCAATATTCCCGGTTAGTTTTTTTGACTCGATTAATGCCTTTTCATACCCACAAAAAATATCAGCAATTGGATCATTTACATCACCAATAAATTCTCTGTAAAAACCATTCGGGCCATACAAACGCAAATGATAATTGTTGTTTTCAAAATCATTAATAACCCATGAATTATTTAAAGCGTCGCCTGCAGAAACCGCAAACGCCCACAGCTTTCCATTTTCATTTGCATGCATTCCCGGCGCAAAAATATTGAATGGCGAACCTGCAGATTTTTCTTTAAAAATATTTTTTGCAGATTTCATTTCAATAATAAAATTCTTTTTATCGGCGCTCAATTTTCCATCAGCATATAATTCATAAGGCAACGCGCACAATGAACGCGTGCCTTTTTCCTGCTGCGGCATAAATGGCGATGCAAGTGCATTTGTATTAATAACAGCAATTTCTTCCGGTGTTAATTTTTTATAATTGCTTGGTACATTTTTAAATTTTGCTTTGTGTACACTTTCTATAAAAATATCTTTTGCAAGAAATGGAAGTTCATTAATTTTTTCTCCGTTATCCGTTCTGAAAACAGAAGTCAAATCACCGCAAACAGTTCTGCGCCATTCACTGATTTTATCGTGGTTAATTTTTTTTCCTGTCTTCTTCGTTAAAAAATCTTCTAAAAATTGCAAGGTAGAAGTGTGATCAAAAACCTGCGAATTAACCCAGCCACCGCGGCTCCACGGAGATGCAATAACTAACGGAACACGAAAACCAAGCCCGATTGAACCAGGTGAATCCTGCGCCAAACGAACATGCTCAACACTTGTATCGATACCTGCGGAAACCTCGCCAGTTGCGGGATTGCGCGGATCGGGCGCAACGAACGGCGGCACGTGATCAAAATATCCATCGTTCTCATCATACGCCAAAATGAAAATTGTTTTCTTCCACACTTCAGGATTTTGCGTGAGAATATCCATCGCTTCCGACAAATACCATGAACCAAACCATGGTGCACTTGGATGATCAGAAAAATTTTCCGGCGCAGCAAGCCATGAAACCGTTGGCAAATTTCCACTCTGCACATCTTCGCGAAACTGGTGAAGAATATCTCCTTTCGGAATATTTATTTCGCGGCCAATTGTTTCATCATTATAATTTAATGGTGTAAGCTGGTGCTGAAATGGATCTTTTGTATTTGTAACAAAAGCTTTTTGATGAATGCTTTTTTGATGATCAGATAAACTATTGAATTTTTCTAGCGTATAATTTTTTTGTTCTTCAACAGCTTTATCCAATTCACTTTGTTTGTATTTTATTTTTTGGTTTGATGTATTATATTCTTTTGTGCCTGCTGTTAATTTTTTTTGTTCTTCATTAAGCGAAGCAATTTCTTTTTTTAATTTCTCTATTTTTTTTGGTAAATAATCAACATATCTTTTTGAAAGTTTAACATTATAATGTTTAAAAAACTCCAATACATTATCACCAAAATTTGATAACCAAACTTCTTCTTCGCCTGTAAAACCGCCATCAGCGTACAATTCATTCTGATATACTTTCCATGAAATATTATTTTCTTCCAATAACTCCGGAAAAGTTTTCCATTCAACCCCTGCTTCTATATCATCATTTTGTACATAAGGCCTTGCATCTTCATGTTGTTTTTCACGAACAGTTCCACTCCAAAAATATAATCGGTTTGGATCTGTGCCGGTTAATGAAGAACAAAAATTTTGATCGCAAACCGTAAATGCATCTGCCAGCGCATAATAAAATGGAATGTCTTCGCGTGTGTAATAACCCATCGTTAATGGCATCTTACTATAATCACCGCCAGGATTTTTTGCATCAAGCCATTTATTATGTTTGCCTTTATTGCGCGCATACATCTGGCTCTGGCGGCCATGCGGCAACGAACCCATCCATGTAATTTTTGTATCTTTTATATCGAGGCGAAATGGTGAATAAGTTTCGCCATCTTTATTGGTTTGCAACCAAACTTTATTTTTATCTGGAAGAGAAACTGCTCTTGGATCATTAAAGCCGCGCACACCGCGCAAGGTTCCAAAAGTATGATCGAACGATCTGTTTTCCTGCATTAATATCACAATGTGTTCTGCATCTAAATATGTGCTTCCTTTTGCAGGATTAATGGCTAAAGCCTTTTGTATAGAATTTGGCAACAACTGCGAAACACCCGCTGCGCCTGATAAAATTGCAGTTTTTTTAAGAAAGCTTCTTCTTGTATCCATAATTGAAAGTGGTGATTAAGGCGTGAATATAAAACCCACAATGCAACTTTCGTTTCGGTTTATACAAGATAACAATAAAATAATCAGCATGTTTTTAGGAACAAGAATATTGAATAAAAATTTATCGCTTCATAGTTATATTAATCTGCGCCTTCGCGATTTATTAATAAAAGTTTTTGTTTAAAGAATTATTCAACAACAAACCATGTATAACTTTCAGGTTCTATAGAAAATGATAATTCAATTTCGTAATTGCGGTTCAAATTATATTTTATTAATGCGCCTTCTTTTTCGCGCACCTTTGCAATATCTTTTAATCCGGTATAATATAAAGGCAATTTGATTGTGCGTGTAATTTTTTCTTTCAATGGATTATAAAACATTGCTAATGCTTTTGTTTTTAATTGCGGGTTCACATGCATAATGCCATCCCAATCTCTTCCATCAGCGCGGCGCAAATGAATAATATCTGCATTAAGAATCTCGCGGTATTTTTTATACCAATTGACTACACGAACAACAGTTTGTTTTGTTTCATCATTATCAAACAATCTCGGGCCACGATAACAAGCCTGCACACCAGCGCCATAATATTGCATCATCAATTGCTCATAATCTTTCAAATGTTCTGAAAGCGGCTCCAGCACTGCTTCTGCGCCACCACCCTGATATTTTGTTAATGGCACAAATCCCCAACTCATCGATGGCATTTTTTCCCATAAGCCATCATACATATTTTGCCGGTTTAAAATTTTCTGATTTGCTCTTGGTAAAGAAAAATTTACTTCACGATAGCCAATGGCAATTTTATTTGTGCCATCTAAAAAATACCAGTCAGGTGCGTTTACGTAAATTCCATTTTCATTGCACCAATGATATAATTCTTTTTGCAATTCCATTTGTTTCCATTGACTGTCATCTAAATTTTTATGTCCAGGATGTTTTGTTGATGCACAAACATCGCCAGGATAAGGGCCATCATTTTCAAAAATGTTGAAACCAGTTTTATTAATAAAATATTTAAGCTTCGCTAAATAAGTTAATCCCCATTTGCTTCCCATACATGGCGCATTGCCGAAGAATGCGGCTGCGTCTGGCTTTCCGGTGATCGGATCAATCACATCATCTTCATCACTTATTTTTCTTGAACTGAATAATGAATAACCGCCGATTAAAATATTTTTACTGTGCGCATAATCGCTCAGCGTTTTCCATTTATTAATGTTTGCAGCAGAAGTATCTTCCATATTGCAATGGCTTCCGAAACTTAATATCACGGCTTCATAACCTGTCGCGACACATTGATCAATTGCAGTTTTCACTTCTTCATCATTTTTACTAACGAGGTGCATGAAAATTGGATTTTCTGTTGTCCACGGTGCAATCGTTTTATACATTTTTTTTATTGCCAATCCTCTTCGTTCGCGATCATAACTATCCATTAATAATTCACAGGTTCTTACAGAACTAAAAATTTCATTCGGATGCAACTCAACGCCAGTAACCTTTTCAGGATATACTTCCAGCAAGCAAGGCGTTTGAAAATTATAATTTACCTGCGATGTATAAGCTGTATCCGTTTTCCAATGCGTTGTTTGATCACTGATATCATAACGCATCGCGTTATTAAAAGCATAATTTGTTTCTACATAAATTCCATGTTGTTTTTTCATTTGTTCTGGCGTGCCGACAACTGCACTTTCTTCTTCAACCAACGCGAGTACTTCATTAACAACACGGTTTATTATTAATGGAATGCCATCATATATTTCATATTCAACTTCTACAATTATATTTTTCAATTCTGGCAATGAAGATTGAAAAATGAATGAAAGCGCTTTGCCGGTTGGTTGATTTTTATTCATTGCAAAACCTTTCGGTTTCCAGTTAATAAAAGGCTTTAGATCGCCGGAACTGTATCCTGTCAATTGAAAATCTTTTTCATCAGAAACAAGATTTTTTATTGAACTTTTTAATAAATAAGCATTCTCTTTTTGGCCGTGCAAACCGCCAACATTGTATTCTTTATTATTAATAATAATTTTCGCTTCAGGTTTTATTGCACGTAATAATTGTTGGTCATTACTCAAATTTTTGTAGTCAACACAAGCGAGATTTGGTTCAGATATAAAAACCCTTTTTACTAATCCGTTATATAAAATAAAACTATCGGAACTTATAAAAACTTTTGCTTTAAAATCATCATTATCTATCAGCCAATCCTTAGAAGTAATTTTTTCAAATTTGGTTTGCCATGCGGGCAACACATAATCATCTTGCTGAGCAAATAAATTATTAATAAAAAAAATAAAACTGAACACAGAAAAAATTATTAATGATTTATATATTTTCATTTCAATTTTATTTAAAAAAAACGGAGCATGAAATTAAAATTTTCATGCTCCGTTTTTATACAAGTTTATTAATAAATTTAAAAAGGTGAATCTTCTTCATCCATTGGCAAATCGTTCATTTTGCTTCCGGCTTGTATGTATAATTTTGCGCCGCCTTCATCATTTTGCACAGGTTTCCAACTTCCCGGAGGCAAACCGATACTTCCGAAATCGCCGCCATTATCATCAATAAATTTTTGTATGTGCAAGAGCGCGCGAAGCTTAATATTTTCCAGCGAACCATTACGGTGTTTTGCAATGCGCAAATGGGTTTCGCCTTTATTGCTTTCGCCCATTTCATTTTGCGTGATGTCAGAATATTCCGGCCGGTATAAAAACATAACCATATCCGCATCCTGCTCAATTGCACCCGACTCACGAAGGTCACTAAGCTGCGGCATTTTGTTTCCTTCTTTTCTCGACTCAACTGCACGGCTTAATTGTGACAGCGCGATTATTGGCACTTGTAATTCTTTTGCGAGCCCTTTTAAATCTCTTGATATGCGGCTGATTTCCTGTTCGCGGTTTCCGTTTTTATTTTCTCCGGCGCCGCTCATTAATTGTAAATAATCTATAATAATAAGGCCGATATTATGTTTGTTTTTTAAGCGCCGGCATTTTGCGCGCAGTTCAAAAATATTTAATGCTGCGGTATCATCAATAAAAATAGGCGCTTGCGCGAGGCGTTGAATTCCTTTTGCATACAACTGTTTCATTTCATGTTCTTCCAGTTTTCCGCGGGCAATTTTTTCCAACCAAATTTCACTTTCGGCAGAAAGAATACGTTGCACCAATTGGCTCGAACTCATTTCTAAACTAAAGAAAACAATCGGCGTTGGCTTGGTTGGATGCAATGCTGCGTTTCGCGCCAAATTCAATGCGAACGCGGTTTTACCAACTGAAGGCCGTGCTGCCAAAATAATTAAATCTGTCGGCTGCCATCCGTAAGTAACCTGATCAAGCGAAGCAAAACCAGTTGGAACTCCAGTGAGATCTTCATTTTTATGACGCAGATCTTCAATGCGCTGAATTGTTTTTACGAGCACCGTATCAATACTGTCAAAATTTTTGCGCAGGTGATTATTGGTGATTTCAAACAATTTGCTTTCTGCATCATCCAGCAAATCAAAAACATCGGTACTGTCTTCATACGCATCGCCAATTATTTCTCCGCTGATTCGAATCAGTTCGCGCTGAATAAATTTTTGTAAAATAATTCTAGAATGCGCTTCAATATTTGCTGCGGAAACAACTGCGTTGGTAAGTTTGGTAACAAAATAAGGGCCGCCAACTATTTCTAATTCTTCGCGGCTGCGTAATTCTTCAACAACCGTTAATATATCAATGGGCTGGCTTTTTTGCGCCAGGCCCTGCATTGCTTTATAAACTTTTTGGTGAGCATCGAAATAAAAACATTCTGGTTTTAAAATTTCCACCACGGTATCAAACGCACTTTTTTCAAGCATTATCGCGCCAAGCACTGCTTCTTCCAAATCTTTTGCCTGCGGCGGAACTTTGCCATAAACCATTGAGCTCATGTCTGCGGTGGGCTTGCGCCTGAGCTTTCTATCCTTATTTAAATTTGTAATGTCCATTTATAATTTCCGTCCAAAAAATTAAAAAAATTGTACCGGTGTTTTTCCTGCTTTGTTAAGAAATTATTATTGGACTGTGATCCGAATATTACTTCTTTATTGCGGGGAGGCGAATATAAAGACCTATTGTTCCAGGAAAATGAAATTTCTTTTTTTATATTTTTCCCATTGCAATGCACAAAGTTATTAAGAATAAATATGGGGTTATAAACATCATTAATAAGTCTTTCCACAATTTAAAAAAGTTTTTCGCTTTTTTGGCGAATAGATTCACACCACTTGTGCAGAAAGATTTTACCCGAAAAATTTTGCCACGTTGTTGTGATCACAGAATGGCGTTTTATTGAAAAATGAAGATTTATGGCTGTAAAATTAATGGTGAAACCCGCTGTTGTTGCGGGTTTCACTATTAGAACTATTTATTAATAAAAAAAATTATGGCTGCTGAACAGGCGGTTTTGGTTTATCAACCGGCTTAACAACAGGTGGTTTAACCTGTTGAGCAGGCGCTTGGCTTTGTGTAACCGGCCGTTGGTTAACCCGCACTGGCACTGGAGCCGGCGGTTTATTCGTGTTGCCGTTTGATGTGTTCGGCGGATTGTTGGCAGGTTTATTCTGATTGTTGTTATTTGCCGGCGGATTATTAGCAGGCCTGTTGTTCATCCGGTTATTAATTTCATCTCTTCTTGATTGATTATTTTGATTGTTATTATTTGCAGGCGCATTATTCGCCGGCACGTTTGCAGGCTTATTATTGTTTTGATTATTTGCAGGATTTGCATTTTGATTTTGCGCTGGTTGATTATTTGATGGCCTGTTGTATTGATTGTTATTGTTGTTATTATTTTGAGCTGGCGCATTATTTACCGGCACATTTGCAGGCTTGTTATTGTTTTGATTATTTGCAGGATTTGTATTTGGATTTTGCGCGGGTTGATTATTTGCTGGCCTGTTGTATGGATTATTATTGTTGTTATTATTTTGCGCTGGCGCATTATTATTATTTGGCCTTTCATTTTGCGCCGGCTGATTGTTTGATGGCCTTGTATTTTGATTTGGTGCCGGTTCATTATTTGCCGGCCTGTTGTATTGATTGTTATTGTTGCTATTATTATTTTGAGTTTGATTATTATTTGCAGGCATACTATTAATTGCCTGTTGGCGCCTTGTAATATTATTTAAAGACTGAACCCTTGCAGGCGCTGGCCTTTGCTGCTGACTATTATTGTTGTTGTTTGAATTATTATTTGCCGGCGCAGCATTTACGCGCGGGCGAAAAATAGTTAACTGTCCATTATTAACCTGTGTTTGTCCTGGACGATTGCTTGTTGTTATCGCAACAGGGCGCACATTTGTTCCGGTTGCACGAGAAACTTCATTGGCATCGGGGCCGGCAACAAAACGGTTTCTAAAATTATTATTGGTTGTATTGTTATTAATAGTCGTGTTGTTGATTGTTGTATTGTTCACGGTATTATTAATAACCGTTTTATTAATAATTGTAGTGTTATTAATAATGGTTACGTTCCTGTTTTCATTTACATAATAATTATTTACGTGCGGATTATTTACATACTGATGCGGAACGAAGCACCAGTAATTTGCAGGAGGATTGTATGATGAAACAGACATTTCTACATTTACATTCGGGCCAAGCGGCGCCCATCCGTAATAATCATCGCTCTGCCTCCAACTTACCCAAGCAGGCGCCCATTCATTTCCGGGAACCCACATCCATCCATAATTATTGTCGAAAAACCAGCGGCCATAATGAAATGTTGCCCAACCCCAATTATAATCAGAAGCCCAAACCCAGCCATCATCACTATAAACCCAATGCCCGTTTGTTGAGTAAGGTTTAAAATCCGGGCCGGCATCCGGCAGCCATACATAACCATAGTTTGGATAATCTATCCATTGCCCGTAAGGGCTTAGTTCATCATAAAATGTTTGATAAGAAACTTCCTGCGGCGCAGGTTGCTGCGGCGGCGGTTGTGGTGTATTTTGAACTGTAATATATGCAGGGCCACAAGAACTAAAACCCATAGCAATGCATGCTGCAATAATGATGGTGCTTTTCATAATAAGCTTTTATTTTTTCAAAAGTTAGAAGTATTGATTGCACATATTGTGCTAAAGATTAATGCAAAATTAATCATTAACATTTGATTACCACAACAAAATGCGTTGCATTAAAATTGTATAAAACATTAAGCAATTCATTTGCCAATTCCGCTTGCGGTTAAAAAACTATCTTTGCTTTCCTATACAAAAAAGGAT
>JABDAZ010000008.1:71499-72214 GCA_013288945.1 Bacteroidota bacterium
AATAATGACTATCAGTTACAACTGGCTTTGCGAATATTTACCTGTAAAAATTGAACCGGAACGTTTATCAAAAATATTAACGTCTATTGGTTTGGAAGTGGAAAGTTTGGAGAAATATGAATCCGTAAAAGGAAGTTTAAAAGGGTTAATAGTTGGTGAAGTAATAGAGTGTTTACAACACCCGAATGCAGATAAATTAAAATTGACAAAAGTAAATATTGGCGCTGCTGATTTGCTGGAAATTGTTTGCGGTGCATCAAATGTTGCTGCGGGGCAAAAAGTAATTGTTGCAACAGTTGGCAAAACAATTCATCCAATAAAAGGCGATTCATCAACCATGAAAGTTGCGAAAATACGTGGCGAAGAAAGTCATGGAATGATTTGCGCAGAAGATGAAATTGGTTTGGGTGAAAGCCATGAAGGCATTATCGTTTTACCAAATAATATAAAAGTTGGAACAAGCGCCGCAGAGTATTTTAAACCGTATGAAGATTTTTTATTTGAAATCGGATTAACGCCAAACCATATGGATGCGATGAGCCATTTTGGTGTTGCGCGCGATGTAAATGCATATTTATCTCATCATGAAAATAAAGAATCGCGCACAAAATTTCCATCGCTTAATCAATTTAAAATTGATAACAACAACTTGCCAATTGCGGTGAGTATAGAAAATAAAATTGCCTGCCAGCGCTATTGCGGCGTAAGCATTAAA
>JABDAZ010000009.1:0-64530 GCA_013288945.1 Bacteroidota bacterium
GAAATTTGCAATCTTTATCCGTTATTAATCCATCTTAATTTATTTGGCAAAAGTTATCTTTCTCAAATAATTAATACAATTTATAGTTATTAGATTATTTGCTTCCGCAATTTTTACTATTTTTCACAATGATGCAGCAAATAAATTGTTGCGTTCGTCTTTAATAAACTGAACCGTTAAAACAAACTATGTTCGCCGTAACTATTTTAGGCAATAACTCAGCGCTTCCCGCATTTGATCGTCATCCAACTTCGCAGGTTGTAACTATTGATGAACATTTGCTGCTGGTTGATTGCGGCGAAGGAACGCAAATGCAGATTGCGAAATACAAAATCAGGCGAAGCAAAATAAACCACATTTTTATTTCTCATTTACATGGCGATCATTATTTCGGGTTAATCGGATTAATAACAAGCATGGGTTTGCTTGGCCGCACGCAGGATTTAAATTTATATGCGCCCGCTTCATTAAAAGAAATTATAGATCTGCAATTGAAAGTTGCAGATACAACATTGCCGTTTGCATTAAATTTTCATCCATTAAATGATGAAGGAATTGTTGTAAAAGAAAATAAATTTGAAGTGAGTTGTTTTCCGGTTTATCATAGGATTGAATGCTGGGGTTTTCGATTCAAACAAATAAAACCATTAAGAAAAATAAATCCTGAAAAAACAAGGGAACATGAAGTGCCATCTTCTTTTTTTGAAAGATTAAAATGGGGCGAAGATTATATTAATAAAGATGGAAACATTATTAAGAACGAATTGGTAACAACGCAAGCGCCAAAAGGAAAATCGTATACATATTCTGCAGATACAAAATATGATGAACGCATTATCGAAAAAGTAAGTGGCGCAGATTTATTATACCATGAAGCAACATATTTAAAAGATCTTCCTGAGCGTGCGGAAAAACGTTTTCATTCCACATCTGTGCAAGCCGCAACTATTGCAAAAAAAGCAAAGGTTAATAAATTAATCCTCGGCCATTTCAGTTCCAAATACGAAAGCCTGAAAGAATTTGAAGATGAAGCCCGCGAAGTTTTTCCCAATACAGAATTGGCGATTGAAGGAGTTTCTTATCGGGTTTAGATTTGGCTGTTAGCTATTAGCTTTTTGCTCCTTTGACAATTATTAATAAAAATTTTTTCTTTTTATTTAGCAAGATAGTTTTTTATTTTATCATGCAAATTTTTGCTTAATGAAACTAATGGCAAGCGTAAATAATTTTCAATAATATTCATTTCACTCATTGCAGCTTTTACGCCGGCAGGATTATTTTCTGCAAACAATAAATCGTATGCTTCCATTAATTGATCATTCAAAATTTTTGCGGCTTTAAAATTTCCCTGTAATGATAAACGGATCATTTCTGTAAATTTTTTTGGGAAACCATTTGCTGCAACACTTATTACGCCATCCATACCGCAGGCAATTTGCGGCATTGCGAGTGCATCATCTCCACTAACAATTAAAAAATTTTCCGGCCGATCTTTTAATAACTGCATGCATTGTAGCATGTCGCCGCTTGCTTCTTTAATGCCGGCAATATTTTTTACATCGTTTGCAAGGCGTATTGTTGTGGATGCATTTAAATTTCTTCCCGTTCTTCCCGGAACATTATATAATATAATTGGTTTTGGCGAAGCTTCTGCCAAAGTTTTATAATGAAGAAATAAACCTTCTTGTGAAGGCTTGCTATAATATGGGCTTGCGCTTAATACAGCAACAGCTTTATTAAGCGGAAACGTTTCTAAATCATTAATAATTTCTTTTGTATTATTTCCGCCAATGCCAACTACAACGGGAACGCGGCCATTTACCTTTTCGTAAGTAAAATTTACGATATCGATTTTTTCTTTTCTTGATAAAGTTGGCGTTTCGCCTGTTGTTCCAAGTGTAACTATATATTCAACGCCGCCCGTTATTACAAAATCAATTACTTTTTCGAGCGCGTCATAATCTGTTTCAAAATCTGATTTAAAAGGTGTTATTAATGCAACGCCTGTTCCTTTCAAAATTTCTCTCAACATTTCTATTCTATAATATTTAAAAAAAAAGATTTTAACTGTTTACTTCAACTTCATTCCAAAAACCCATCTTACCAAATTTTTCAATACGCTTTTCTATTCTATATTCTGGCGATTGTTGTTTTAATTCATTAATAGTTTCTATCAGCTTGGGTTTAAGCATGGCAGCAGCTTCTGCATAATCCCAATGTGCGCCGCCAAGTGGTTCGGGAACGATGCCATCTATTAATCCAAATTCAAGCATGTTATCAGAAGTTAATTTTAATTCTTCCGCTGCTTTTTCTTTTTGGTCCCAACTGCGCCATAAAATAGAACTACAATTTTCTGGAGATATAACGGTGTACCAAGAATTTTCAAGCATATAAACACGGTCGCCAACACCAATGCCCAAAGCCCCACCAGATGCGCCTTCGCCAATAACAACGCAAATAATAGGAACTTTTAAACGCATCATTTCATAAATATTTCTGGCAATGGCTTCACCTTGTCCGCGTTCTTCTGCTTCCATTCCGGGATAAGCGCCGGGCGTATCTATTAATGTAATAACGGTCTTATTGAATTTTTCCGCCAAGCGCATCAAGCGCAAAGCTTTTCTATAACCTTCTGGATTGGCCATACCAAAATTGCGCATCTGGCGCATTTTTGTATTCGTTCCTTTTTGCTGGCCGATAATCATTACGGTTTGCCCGTCAAGTTGTGCAAAGCCACCAACCATTGCTTTATCGTCTTTCACATTTCTGTCGCCAAACAGCTCCACAAAATTGTCACACATTTTATCAATGTATTTTAAAGTATAAGGACGATCCGGGTGACGGCTCAATTGTACTTTTTGCCAGCTTGTAAGGTGGCTTGTAATTTCCCTGCGTTTTTCAACCACTTGTTCTTCCAGTTTCCGCACGGAATCACTCAAATCAACTTTTGTTTTTTCTGCGGTTTGGCGCAGCTTATCAATTTCATCAAATAAGTCTTTGATGGGTTTTTCAAAATCGAGAAACTGACGGTTTTTATCTAGAGGCATAATTGATGTATAAAATGTAAAATTAAGGTAAGCATATTTTACTTAGAAAGTTTTGTTGGTAAAAATCAAAATTCTCTTATCTTTGCCATCCCAAAAAAAGAGATTAATAGTAGTCTTTAATAAATTTTTTGGATCGGTAGTTCAGTTGGTTAGAATGCTGCCCTGTCACGGCAGAGGTCGCGGGTTCGAGTCCCGTCCGGTCCGCATAAAATTTTATACAACCCGCTCTTGTAGCGGGTTTTTTTTATTTAAAGATTTGTAAGAAGATTAATTTTAAAACAAAAAAATCATTGCGTTTTTAGTTCGCAATGATTTTTAAATTTTGTTTGAAGCGGGATAAGATTAATATAAACCTGTTACTTTTTGTTGTACACTAATTCTGATGACATCGTGTTATCAAAAACTTTTAGCACGGAGTAACTTATGTTTCCATAAATATCTCTTTGCTGTATCCTGTAATAATTCATTCCTTCGTCAAGGTGTTTATCATTAAATCTATAATCCGCATTATTTTCTTTTGTGTTATTTTTTATCTGGCCAATAACTTTCCAGATTTTTAAATCACTGCTTTTTTGGACAATGAATTCTTTATTATTTTTTGGTTGGTCAACAGACCAGCAAAGGTTTATAATACTTTTACTTTGCTCTTCAATACTAAAACTTGTCCATCTCGGAGAAGTTTGTGCGTTTGTAATTTTGAAAGAAAAACTTAAGACAAGAGTAAGAACAAACAATTTCGCAATTGCTTTTTTTGACGGGTGTAATACTTGTTTCATGGTACAAGGGTTTGTGTGATTAAATTTTAAGAACAGTTTAATTTCAATACAAATGCCATTATACCAACTATTTGATAAGTAATAATTTGTGATTTTATTAAAATGCTGATTATTCTTTTTTTGGGAACAGCTTCCCATATTATTCATTTTTCCATATTAATAACCAAGTTTTGTTATTAATAAGTCAGTTTAAATTATTATTCGGAAGAAATGAATATTCAGCAATCATGAAGAACGATTATTAATAAATTTATTTTTACAAAAAAAACAACCCGCCGTTACGCGGGTCAATTTTGTAAATTCTTGTTTTATCTCTTTTATTTATTAATCTTCATAAATCAAGGCTCACCAAATTTTTATTCGTTGATCTTCTGGCTTATAATTTTTATCGCCAGGCTGAACGTTGAATGCTTGATAGAAAGGAGCAAAGTTCATTAATGAACCATTTACACGCCACATCGCCGGCGAATGCGGATTGGTGTTTACATACATACGCAAAAATGCATCCCTTGTTTTTACGCGCCATATTCTTGCAATGGATAAAAAGAAACGCTGATCAGATGTGAAGCCATCAATTTTTGTTGTTGTATCTTTTCCTTCATCCGTCATTTTAAAAGCATCGTAAGCAAGAGCAACGCCGCCGTTGTCTGCAGTATTTTCGCCAACTGTTAAGCCACCTTTAATATGCACAGTATCCAAAATTGTAAACGAACTGTATAAGTCAATTACCGCTTTTGTTTTTGCTCTAAATTTTTCATAATCTTCATTCGTCCACCATTTTTTTACATTGCCATCTTTATCATATTGCGCGCCCTGATCATCAAACGCATGTGTGAGTTCATGGCCAATCACCATTCCGATTCCACCATAATTAATAGCATCATCAGCTGCAAAATCAAAATAAGGAAATTGTAAAATACCTGCAGGAAAAACAATTTCATTTGGTGATGAATTGTTATAAGCCGTAACTGTTGACGGCGTTGTGCTCCATTCTGTTTTATCAAGCGGCTTATTCAATTTTGCCAATAAATACTGATAATCATTTTGATTGAGCGAAAGTAAATTTTCAAAATATTTTGTTCTGTCAATTTGCACTTTATTATAATCGCGCCATTTATCAGGATAGCCGATTTTTTTATCAATCGCATATAATTTTTCTTTTGCTTTTTGCTTTGTGCTGTCGCTCATCCAGTCGAGATGGTTAATCCTGTTTTCAAAAGATTTTTGCAAATTGTTTACCAATGCAAGTACACGTTTTTTTGCATCTTCATTAAAATATCTTTTTACATATAATTGTCCCAAGGCTTCGCCTAAATGACTGTCAACATTTGCAGTCATAATTTGCTTGCGCGATTTTTGAACTGCTTGTCCTGATAATACTTTAGTCAATTCAAATGAAGCATCAACAAAAGGTTTGCTCAGTGCGTCAGTATAGTTTTGCAACGTAGTGGCTTTTAAATAAATTTTCCAATCATTAATAGAAACAGATTTTAGTAATGCATTTAATTTATCATAGTAAGCCGGTTGCGCTTCATTAACAGAATCAGTTTTTGCACCGAGATTTGCAAGCAATGTTTCCCAACCAATATTGGGTTGCGATTTATTAATAGAAGCAACAGCTACTTTATGATAGTTGGCATCAACATCACGCAGTTCAATATTTGTTTTGTGCGAAGCTGCTATTTGTTTTTCGATGGTGTAAGCAATGTCTGCATTTTTTGTTGCAGTAGTTGCATCACTTCCGGTTAATTGAAACAACGTACCAATATATTTTTTATACGCTTGTTGAATATTAAGTGAAGATGAATCAGTTTTAAAATAATAATCACGCTCTGGCAAACCAATGCCCGATTGATAAAATTGCGCGATATTAATATTGCCATTTTTATTATCAGGAGCAATACCAAAACTTATAACAGAACGGTTTCCTGCTTTCATTTCTATAGCAACAAATTGCATAAAAGCTGCCATATCATTAATAGCATCAATGCGCAAAAGTATTGGCTGAACCGGCTGAAACCCGCGCCGGTTAATAGTTTCAGTATCCATGCCAGATGCATAAAAATCACCCACTTTCTGATCAACGCTTCCTGGCGTATTGGTAATTTTTGAAACACTGTCCAATATATTTTGCAACAATTGTTTTTGCGGAATATTAAGGAACATGTAAGAACCAACGCCAGTTTGATCATCAGCAATTTTTGCAGTATCGTACCAGCGGCCATTTACATAACGAAAAAAATTATCGCCGGGTTTTATAGAAGAATCAATGCCGCTTACATCAACAAAACTTTTTTTATAAGCTGGTTTATTGTTGCATGCGTACAAAAAAGTTAACATCAAACACAAATAAAAGAGTTTGTTCATAAACAGTAGTTTCATTTAAAGATAATAATCTTTTGATTTCAATTTTACTAGTTATGAAGTGTTCTCTATTTTCTCAATTAAGAATTTGTTTTTAAAATTGCCGGATAGATTATTAATAAAACAAAAAGCGGCTATAAAATAGCCGCCTTTCTCTGCAAGTGAATTATTAATTATTATTTCAATTAAAATTCCAATTGCAATATCTTATTTTTTATTAGTGATAGTTTGTACTTCTGCAAGGTGTTTTTGCAATGTTGGCAACGTGCTTGTAGCAAAATCTTTCAGCGATGCATTTGTGCCGCTTGCTGCTTCCGTTTTAAATAAATCAATAGTTTTTTTATGATCATCAAGCATCATATCCATGTATGCTTTATCAAAATCAGCACCTGATTTTGCGCTTAATTTATCAATCATTTTTTGATCATCATCCGCAACGCCTGCAGGCAAAGTTATATTAAGTGCAGTTGCTCTCTGTTTCAAATCATCATTTGCTTTTGTATGATCAGTCACCATCATCATCGCAAAATCTTTTACGCGTTTTGATGTTGCTTTTTGTTCTGCAACTTTACCAACTGCCACTTCAGCCATGCCGCCTTTTGCAGCTTTCATTGCAAAATCGCTGCTTGTTTGGTCAACTGTTGATGTTGTAGAACTTGAAGTATCTTTAGTTGAAGACGACATTGCTGCAGTTGTGTCTGCGCTTGTTTTATTCGTGCTGTCTGCCGATGTTGTTGATGAAGTTGAGTTGCCACAACCAACAATAAAAGACATACACGCAGCAACTGTTCCCGTTAAAATTAATTTTTTCATGACGCTTTTTTTTAAGAGTTTTTAATAAGTTTTGTAACCCACTCTTTAAAAAAACATGCCATTAATAATTTGCAAAATATTATTTGATTAAAAGAAGTAAATACACGCGCATTTATCCCTGAAACAGTTTTCGCCATCAATAATCGCTGTAAAATCCATAACCTGTGTGTGGAATATAATGCTCAATGCTGTCGGCAAAATTCACTCATTAACAAGCCAAGCTGCATTAAAAATTCTAACAGTTTGTTTCATTAATGAATGATTTTTTGTCCAAGCTTCAATCCATTAATCATCTTCGGTGGCGTCGCACACTTATACGTTAGTTTATTAATGAGCAATAATCGCAATCAAAAATATTATATGATTGAACAAATGCAGATTTAATGTTTATAATTTTTTTGTGCAAGAATATCATCAAGGTTTTATAACGATTTCACAGTTGAGTCGTTCAAACTGTATTCCATTTCACGATTATTTTTGTCTGCTATTTTATCGTTTTTAATAAAATATTTTTGATTTTCAAAAAATACATAAGCGCCTAAATAGCGGCCAGATCTGAATTTGAGCGTATCTGGAACTGAATTTAGTATTAATACATTTTTATTAATCCGCCATTTTCCATACGTATATTCAACCGGCAATTTTTGTATTTTTTTATATTGAAAAGAAGAATCGCTTTTTATATTAATGATAAATTTCAATCCATTATGAGTTGCCTGGTATTCGCCACATTTAAATTTTGGCTGCTGCGGCAACTTTTTGAAACCCATCAATAAACCAATTATTACTACGAAAACGCTTGAAATTTTATAAGCCATAATCTTTGCTTTATTAATAAAAAACAAACTGCTGCAATTTTAAATTTCTGTACTCAAATTTAATTATCAACCCAAAGTTGATTTAAAACAAAATTTTAAAATTAAATTTTCTACGGATTATTATTCCATTTAAAAAAGATATATTTGGTTTATCACCTCCTCTCCGCAATGTTATTTCATGTGCTTTTACAAAGTTGTTTTATATACCATTTATATGTTGTTAGTAAGTAAAAATGCATGCCATACAATTTTTTTAAAATAATTTTTTAATTAAAAAATAGTAATGAAATAAAAATTTACACTCCGTTTATATACTTTGTTTATCTTTTTTTTCAGCAATAACAAAGCTGGCATCAGCAGGTTTTATATTTTACATTAATGAAGCGTTCAAACTTTTACAGGTTGGCGCCGTTTATTTTTGATCAGCAACTGCTTTAAATACATCATGAGAAAATCAATTATTAATAACCAAAACCAATTTACATTAATGCAAAGCAACTAACACTACCACAATTTTATTATCCGTTTAATTAACAATCATTACTCCGTAATTTAATTTGCTAACTTAAAATTTTAACCCAAAACACCAATCATGAATCCAAACAAAAAACTAATTGCTTTACTATTCATTACAATTATTTTATTTGCAGGCGAACGATCCATGGCGCAGGTAAGCCCTCGCACCATGAAGGAGATTCAGTTATTATTACAGGAAAAAAGCAGCCGCACACCAACACAACGAAAAATAGATTCACGCCTATTACAAGCCGTGCGTGAAAGGCGCGGAGAACTAATGGTGAAAGGCGTTTCGCTTGATCGTGCAAATGTTCACGCCGATCTTACAGGCACTTTAAAAGTTGATATTAAAGCTGATATTACAGAAACGTTTTTATCAAAAATAAAATCGCTTGGCGGGCAAATTATTTATGCATCTGAACAATACCATACTGTTCGTGCTGCAGCAAATTTATCTGCGGTAGAATCCATTGCAGCTTTACCGGAAGTAAAATTTATTGAACCTGCGGTAAGATCAATGGTTGTTGATCAGGGAAAAAATAATAAAAAATCAAACGTTCCATTTGCAGCACGCGTTGCAAATGTAAAAGCAAAATTGACTGCTTATATTAATAATCAAAGTACATTAATCGGCAAAACGAACTCACAGGGAGATACGGCACACCGTGCTGCTGATGTAAGAAAAACATACGGATACCTTGGACAAGGAATTAAAATTGGAGTATTATCCGATAGTTATAATGCATCAGGCGGCGCACCGGCAGATATTACCAGCGGCGATTTACCAGGCGCAGGAAACCCGGATGGATACACAACACCGGTAACTGTTGTGCAGGATTATTCTGGTGGTGAAGATGAAGGCCGTGCAATGTTGCAGGTTATTCATGATTTGGCACCGGCAGCAACTTTATATTTTGCAACAGCAGATGTAAGTGAAGCAGGATTTGCTACAAACATTCTTGCATTAAGAAATACCTATGGTTGCAATATTATTTTGGATGATGTTGGTTATTTTGATGAGCCCGCTTTTCAGGATGGCGTAACTGCGCAGGCTGTTAATACAGTAACTGCATCAGGAGCATTATATTTTTCTGCAGCAGGCAATTCAGGGTCATTAACCAAAGGAACCTCTGGTGTTTTTGAAGGAGATTTTAATGATGCTGGTTCTGCAACATTTGCTGGCAGCACCAAAGCTGGCACTGTTCATAATTTCGGAACTGTTTCTGCGCCTGTTAATGGCGACATCATTAAAGCAGTTGGTGAAGTTTATAATTTGAACTGGAGCGATCCTTGGGGCGCATCATCAAATGACTACGATCTTTTCTTGGTTAGCGCTGCAGGAAAAGTAAAAAGTTCATCAACAAATGTGCAGACAGGAACACAAAATCCTTACGAAGAAATTTCTGCAAAAACACTTGTAAGCGGCGATCGTTTGGTTGTATTTAAAGCAACCGGTGCAGCTGTAAGAGCAATACATTTAAATACAAACAGGGGAACATTAACTGTTGCAACAAACGGACAAACAACAGGGCACGCTTGTGCTGCTAATGCGTTTTGTATGGCTGCAGCGCCAGCTGCTGCTGCGTTTACAACAGGATATCCAACCGGCCCTTATCCTGGACCGTTTGTATCAACAAGTAAAGTAGAACCTTTTTCATCTGATGGCCCACGCAAAATTTTTTATAATGCAGATGGTTCTGCAATTACATCTGGTAATGTTTTGTTTGCAACAAGCGGCGGAACAACACGTTCAAAACCAGATTTAACTGCAGCTGATGGGGTTTCTACAACATTAGGATCTTCTACAGGATTAAATCCTTTTTATGGAACATCTTGCGCAGCGCCGCATGCTGGTGCAATTGCTGCATTAATATTATCTGCTAACCCGGCATTAACGCCAGCACAGGTAAGAACAATTCTTACATCAACTGCGTTGGATGTTGAAGGAACTGGTTATGATAACATCAGTGGTTACGGAATTATACAGGCGTTCCAGGCAGCAGGACAAGTTAATGTAACAGGTTGTGGCGTTCCAACAGGATTAACGCCTTCAGCAATTACAACTACTTCTGCAGCCACAAGCTGGACTGCTGTTACAAATGCAACAAGCTATACATTACAATATAAAGCATCAACTGCTTCTGCATTTACAACAGTTACAGGATTAACAAAAGCAAGCGATACACTAACAGGGCTTGCAGCTTCAACCAAATATTATTTTGAAGTATTGGCGGTTTGTGCAAGCGGAAGCAGCGCATACAGTGCTTTGGATTCATTCACAACAGCAACCGTTGCAACTTGTGCAATACCAACAGGATTATCTGCTTCATCAATAACAACAAGCAGCGCAACAACAAGTTGGACTGCAGTTGCAAATGCTACAAGTTATACTTACAAATGGGGAACTTCAACTGCTGCATTAACAACAGTAACTGGATTAACAACGCCAACTTATGCATTAAGCAGTTTAACTGCAAGCACTAAATACTACTTTGAAGTGCAAACAGTTTGTGCAAGCGGAACAAGCGCTTTCAGTCTGCTTGATTCATTCACAACAACTGCAACAGCAACTTGCGCAATACCAACTGCATTAACCGTTTCATCAATAACTACAACCGGCGCAACAACAGGCTGGGCGGCTGTTTCAGGTGCAACAAGTTATACGTTGCAATACAAAGCTTCAACTGCAGCATCATACACTGCAATAACTGGTATCACTACAAATTCACGTGCATTAACCGGCCTTGCAGCAAGCACTAAATATTACTTTGAAGTAGAAACAGTTTGCGCAAGCGGCACAAGTATTTTCAGTGCGCTTGATTCATTTACTACCGCTGCAAATTCAACAGTTGTTTACTGCGCATCTTCAGGCACTACAACTTATGAGTACATTAAAACAGTTGTTCTTGGAAGCATTAACCATACTGCAACAAACGATGGTGGTTATGGCAACTTTACAACTACAAGTACAAACCTTGTTGCCGGCACAAAATATACAGTAACATTAACGCCTGGTTTCGCGAGCACCAAATATGCTGAAACATGGACTGTGTATATTGATTATAATATTGATGGCACATTGAACGGAACAGGTGAAACAGTGTTGTCATTAAAATCTACAAGAACAGGAACTGCAACAGGATCATTCACTGTGCCTGCTGGCGCTAAAAATGGTGCGACAAGAATTCGTATACAAATGAGTTACAGCACTGCAAGTACCAATCCTTGTGCAACAATTTCCTTTGGTGATGTGCAGGATTTTACTGCAAACATTACTGGAGGAACCGGTTCAGGAATTTCTTTTGAAAACAATGCTTTGTCTGCAGATAATTCAATAGAAACTGAAGTTGTAAACACATTAAGTGTTGTTCCAAATCCAATGTCGGGCACAAATGCAACGGCAATTTATAATCTTGCTAAAGAAGGAAATGTTAGCATCAGGATTATAGATTTAAATGGAAAAACTTTACATAACGCAGCACTTGGCGTGCAAACTTCAGGAACTCACAATTACTCTTTGAGTAACGTGAAAACCAAGTTGCGCCCGGGTTATTACGTTATCGTAATGGAACAAAACAACCAGATTATTTCACGCAACCGTTTTATTGTTCAATAAAATAAAACAGTTTTATAAAATAAAAAACCGCCTTTTAACAGGCGGTTTTTTTATTAATACAGATGAACAACTTTATAAAATCTTTCAATTATTAATAATCAAAAAGAAGCAAACAAAAAGTAAAAAGTAAAAAGTAAAAAATCGCTGTTGTTGGTCAGGCGACCAATGGCAATGAGAAACATAAATTTTTTAATTAATCAAAATCCTATTAATACCCCAAGTCTGATAAATCCCAATTCAGACAATTGCTGAATAAAGTATTTATGTACAAGTGTGCGACGCAACTGATGATGATTAATGAACAAAATGATCGGACAAAAAAATTAATGTGAAAATTTGAAAGTGTGAAATGTGAAAAATAATCTTTGCTGAAAAGTTTGGAATAATAAATGACAAGTTGGGCAAATAAAAAATTCATTAGCATACCAATAACAAAACAACATTTGCAAATATTTTTCTGGAATGATTAATGATTTAATATCACGGCATAAATAAATTTATAAATCGTTTATCAATTTTATGGCTCAATTTAATTGTGATTTGAATGGCGCGCAAACTGCATTTCCGCATTATTGGGAACATACAATTGGCAGCGGCCATGCAACGCTTGCATTGCGCGCAGATTATCAAAAACAATTAACGCGTTGCCATAATGAACTTGGTTTTATGCACGTTCGTTTCCATGGAATTTTATCTGATGATATGGGAACTTTGGTGGATGAAATGGATCAGGCCGTTTATTCTTTTTTTAATGCAGATCAGATTTGCGATTTTTTATTATCAATAGGAATGAACCCGTTTATAGAATTTTCATTCATGCCATTAATGTTATCATCGGGCGATACGATTGTTTTTCATTACAAAGGAAACATAACGCCACCGCGGGATTACGCGGCTTGGGAAACATTAATAAATAAATTGGTTGAGCATTGGAAAGAAAGATATGGCGTTGAAAAAATTCGCGAATGGTTTTTTGAAATATGGAATGAACCAAATCTTTCCGCATTTTGGACAGGCACGCAACAGGATTATTTTTCTTTATACCAACACTCCGCACGCGCTATAAAAAATGTAGATGCACAATTAAAAGTCGGCGGGCCGGCAACTGCAGAAAATGCATGGATTAATGAGTTCATTTATTTTTGTAACCATAATAATGTGCCTTATGATTTTATATCAACACATCATTATCCAACAGATGCATTTGGTAAACCAGGCGATGATACCATTGCGCAACTTGCAGCAAGCAAGCGAAGTGTTTTAAGAGATCAGGCTGCCGCAACAAGAGAAAAAGCCGGCGATAAACCTGTGTATTATACCGAATGGAGTACATCATCAAACCCGTTTGATGAGTTGCATGATTTGCCTTATGCAGCCGCTTACATTACAAAAACAATTATGGAAGCGCGCGGGCTGGCGCAGGGTTACAGCTACTGGACGTTCTCAGATATTTTTGAAGAAAATTATTTTTCGTCCATGCCTTTTCATGGTGGTTTTGGATTATTAACTATTTATGGAATTCCAAAACCATCTTACCGCGCTTATGAATTATTACATCGCCTCGGCGAAAATATTTTTTCTGTTGAAGGAAACCATCCGACAGTTGATGCGTGGGTTATTAATAAAAAAGAAAAAAATACGTATCATATTTTATTAACCAATTCTGCATTGCCAACGCATGCAATTAAAAAAGAATTGATATCTGTTCAACTTAATAATATAAAAAGTGTTATAAATATTTTTGTAGAAAAAATTGATGACACACATGCAAACGCAACAGCCGCGTGGGTTGCAATGGGCAAACCACAAACATTAAAACCAGGTGAAGTACAACAATTAGAATCTGCATCAGCATTAATAAAAGAACAGATTTTATATACTTTTGAAAACGGAAATATTATATTACAAATTGAATTGCAGCCGCAGGCAACTGCGTTGGTAACTATAGAAACAATATGAGTGATAAAAAAAATACAATGCTTCCGATATTAAACCCGCAAGGCACGGATGAAGAAATGCTGAATAACCTGCAACGTGAAACGTTTGATTATTTTTTGCACGAAGTAAATTCAGTTACGGGATTAATTGCAGATAAAACACAACCTGGTTTTCCATCGAGCATTGCTGTGGTTGGCATGAGCATCAGCGCATATATTATTGGTGTTGAAAAAAAATTTCTATCCCGCGAAAATGCTGTTGAGCGCATTTTAAAAATCCTTCTTTTTTTTTACAACAGCAAGCAAGGCACTGAAAATGATGCAACAGGTTACCAGGGTTTTTATTATCATTTTCTTGATATGCAAACTGGTAAAAGAACCTGGGATTGCGAACTCTCAACTATTGATACCACTTTTTTTATTGCAGGTGTGTTATCGGCCGCAACTTATTTTGATAGTGATAATAAAAATGAAATTGAATTAAGAAAATTAGCTGATGAATTATACCGCCGAATCAATTGGCAATGGGCATTAAATAATGATATAACATTAGCGCATGGATGGCAACCGGAAAAAGGTTTTCTTCCATTTAGATGGGATGAAAATTATAGTGAAGCATTATTAATGTATGTGCTTGCACTTGGTTCGCCAACATTTCCGATTGCAGTTGATGGTTACAAAAAATGGACATCAACATTTAATTTGCAAAAAATATACGGCACAGAATATTTATATGCGGGGCCATTATTCATTCACCAGTTTTCGCACATGTGGATTGACTTTCGTGGAATTATGGATGCATTCAATACAAAAATTGGATTTGATTATTTTGAAAACAGCAAACGCGCAACTTATATTCAACGGCAGTATGCTATTGAAAATCCCCAACAGTTTGAACATTATAATGAATTTGGCTGGGGCTTTACAGCGAGCGACGGGCCGGGAAATATTGTGCTTGATGTAGATGGAATAGAAAGAGTATTTAATGATTACATCGCGCGTGGCGTGCCTTTCGGGCCGGATGATGGAACAATTTCTCCTTGGGCAGTTGTTGCATCTTTACCATTTGCGCCGGAAATTGTTACCGATACAATACGCCACGCCATTGAAAAATTAAATTTAAAAAAACACCGCTTGTATGGATTTGATGCGAGCTTTAATCCAACATTTCCCGAAAAAACAATCAATACAAATGGCTGGGTTTCTCCCTGGAAATTTGGATTGAACCAGGGACCGATTGTTATCATGATAGAAAACTACCAGACAGAATTACTTTGGACAATTATGAAAAAATGCCCTTACATTATTACTGGCCTTGTTGCTGCAGGTTTTTCCGGTGGGTGGCTGAATAAATAAAAAGGGTTATTAATAAAACAGCACGAAATACAATTTGTAAAATAAAATTAACCATAAAATTATTTTAGTTGGTTAAAAAAATAAATGTTGTTATAAAGCAAAACCGATTGTTCTTAAATACGCTTTTATAGATCCTATTTTATCGCTTCTTGTTTGCATGTATGCAGTGAATAATGAGTTTGGGCTTATCTCCCATTTTTTCGACCAGTAGATTACATCGTTAGGGTTCCTGAAATTTATTACGGTTCTTTTTTCGTCTGTCATGGCAATTGTTTTAAAATAAAAATCAATACGTATGCCAGAGAAAAAATTTTTACCCGATCGTATTAATACGAATCGTTATTGTTTTTGTGCAGCAATTTTATCATCAAATGCTTTCAAATTTGATTCACTTTAAATTTTGTGCATTTTTCCTTTTATAAAAAGGGTAAATTTTACGCACTTGCAATGAGAAAAAATTTTCCCGCCATTAATCTTTTTTTCATTTTACGCTGCTTAATTTTTATTCGTCTTAATGTTATTTGGAGAATTAATTAGCAATTTTTTATTATTATAGCAAAATATAAAAATCAATACATTAAAATATTAATGCGCCAATAGCGGCATGTGCTTTGACTTACAACTTTTGCAAAACGCTTATATCATGACCAGCTTCGAGTTTGATAATCTTGATTGGGAAAATAAAATGAGATTAATTTGTTTTGAAGCTGTTGATCTTGATATAAGAGAAGAGAGTTGCCATTGGGTAAAACTGATGCAGCTAAATAATTTGTATATAGAAATTTATTTTCAACATACAGAATGTGCGATAACTTATATACGCAGTTTTACAAACACAAGCGAGCTTAATCATTATCTCGATAAAATTGATATTACAGAATTGGTTGCCTGATTTATTAATAAAAAAATAAACACAATGAGAACAACAGTAATTCTATCAACAATACTTACGCTTTTATTTTTATCATGTTCAGACAATACTGGTAGAACGCAAAGTGATGATCCTGCAAAAACTACAATACCTGGAAATAGTGATGCAACAAATCCATCGCTTGCAGATACAGCATATTCTAAATTGAAAAAAGATTCGGTTAAAAAAAATGTTGATACTTTAAATCATAAATAAATTTTCCGTTTTTATAAAAGGTGTATTTCCAAAAAAAGTACACCTTTTTTTATTTTATTAATAAATCATTTTTGCAAGGCATAAAAAAAACCGGATTAATAAAAATCCGGTTATTAATAATTTTTAAATTGGATTTATATATATCGCAATCCGCTATTTAAAATATTTCCGTTTCTCCAAACTGATTGATATTTTGTTCTTCCGCCAAACTCATCTTTGTCTTCATTTTCATCACGGTAAGAAAAATCAGTTATTAAATCATTATTGATTTCTTCATTATCATCATCAATGCTATCATTATCAAAACGGTATTTTTTACTGTTTATTTTTTTTCTTTTTGGAAACAAAACAATGTCATTTTCTGTAAGCATTTTCATTGTGGAAGCTTTCGAATTTTTAGTACGCATAAAATATTTTTAGGTGTTTATTAATAACTTTGTTATCATCATTAATAGAAAATGTATGCCAGAAAAAATGCAGCACAAATCAAATAAAATATTTTGCTTACTGAGAAATTATAAACCCATCCGTGTGAAATATCCGGGACATGAATGTTAATAATAAAATAATTTTATCGCAATAAATTGAAACAACAGTTTTGATTTTAGGTAAACGTATAAATTTTACCGGCAAAGAAAAGCCGCGCCAGTTGTCATTTTCAGCGCTTCGCGGTAAATTTGGATTAATAAAAAACGTGAACATGGCCGTAGTTTCAGCATCTGCTACAATTGGCGGTTTTATTTATACTTTTCCATTGCCGCGCTTTATGCGTTTGCAAAAATTAATTGATATCCAAAATATATTATTGCCCATTGCAGAATTTCTTACCAAAGAATTTCCGGGAAAAGAAGAAATTTATATAACGTGGAATAATGAAAAAGAAAATGGGAAAATTAAAGATCCAATCGCGTTCTATTCGCCTACAATTCCTGCAAAAGAAATTATGGATTTGTTTGAACAATTTAAAGCAGACATTGCTATTTAATATTTAGAAAAATTCTCCCAGCGTTAAATACCAGTTGAAAGAATCTTTGCCCACCGCAAAATCAAGCGCAACATTTACATTGGATTTCTTATTGAACTTAATACGCAAACCTGTGCCCACTGCAGGCAATAAATTTTGAAACCGGTTGGTAGTTGGTTCTGTATAAGTTTGCAGATTTGAAAAAAGAACGCCACCCAAAAAACCATTTGCCGTAATATCGAAACGATACTCTGCTTCTGTATACAACATTTGTTTTCCGCGATATCTCCAGCGCGCATAACCTCTGCCAATTTTTTCACTTACATCGCCTGCGGTTGTTGGCAAATCGAGATATGGCACGTTGCCGTAAGTGCCCCAATAAACGCCCCAAAATGCGAGTACAGAATGCCAGTGATCGCTTAATGAAAGATATTTTCTGTTATCAAAATAAATAGAAGTCCATCCGTAGGTGCTGCCTAATATAGTTGGGTAAACGCGAAATGAAAGTGATGAATACATCCCATCAATCGGGTTGTTGGAGTTGGCGCGGCTGTCGTATAAAAAATTCGGGCCTATGCCGTTTGATGTTACCGTGCTTCCTGTACCATATCCGTATTTTGAAAAATCACTTGGCGGCGTTAATGGCTGGCTTTGCCTGATGTCATAAAAAAAATCGAGGCTTGTGCCAAGGCCGATATAAAAGTTTTTTCGCACCTGCCTGTTTGCATTTAAGTAAGCGCGTATTTGTTGGTTTGAAATCGTATTTTCATTATCATCAGATGTGTTTGCACCAAGCCCGTAAGTATCTACGTCATTATGTATAATGCGCAGGTCGCCATTAAAATTCCATTTGTTGCTTTTTGTATAAATATTTGGTTTAATAATAAAACCCCACCGCGTATTTAAATTAGTATATGGAATAAAATAAACGCTGGAAAGATTGGTACTTTTTAAATCGCCCAAACGAAAAGTGGCATTGAAAGAAGATACAATAAACCTGTTTCCATTATTGGTTGCGCCAGATAATGGAAGAAAAGAAAAATAAACTTTTTTTTCTTTCGGAATTTTTGACTTTTTAAAATGAATGTACTTTGAAAAAATATCGATGAGGTCTTTTTGCCGCACTTTTGCCGTATCGGGATTTTGTATTTGCCCGAAAACGCAAACAGGCGCAAGCAATATAAGCATTGCACCAACGGTAATTAGCTTTGTTATGGTTGATTTTATTAAGATAGACAGGTTATATCGATTTTTAAATTTTTAGTACGGGTTGAATTGATTTATGGTTGTGTAGATATTAATGAGATATTCATGCCAAGTTGTAGAAAATAAGAATTGGCTATTAATAGAAATTTTTATTAACCGACAAATAATCATTTTTTACCGGATATAAAAAATTGACTTTTACTAAAGCGGAAGTGTATATTTAATTATTTACTTTTACGCCGCTATCCTTACAAACTCCCTGATCTTTTTGAACCCTTCTTTTATTGTCTTTATAAAAAGGGTTTACTATTTGCAATATCAAAATTTATTAAAAAAAAGTAACGCATGGTTTCAACCAAAATGCATTTGTTTATTATAAGAATGAAAAGTTTATTATTTATTATAGGTTTATTAATAGCATCAACAAACAGCTTTGCACAAAATAAAAACACAAACGATACAAGCCAGTTTTTAACGCTTAAGCAATGTATTGATTATGCACTGGCACACCAGCCGCAATTGAACCAGGCAAACATTAATGTGTCTATTGCCAAATTAACCAACGCCATTAATACCGCTGGCTGGTACCCGCAGGTTGGTATTAATGGAACATTTACCCATTATTTACAGTTGCCCACATCTTTTATAACCGACAGTGCAACGCCCGGCGCGCCGCTTAGAGAAAGAACAGGGATTTCAAATACGGCCATTCCGCAATTATCTGTAACGCAGGCAATTTTTAGCCCGAGCCTTTTATATGCAAGTAAAACTGCACCTTATTATTTAAGGCAGGCGCAGCAAATTACTGACAGCACAAAAATTTATGTGGTTGCATCTGTAAGCAAAGCGTTTTATAACTTGTTGCTTACGCTGGAGCAGATTAATGTCTTGAAAGAAGATACGGTGCGCCTGGCGCAAAATGTTACAGATTCATATCATCAATATGTTGGTGGCATTGTTGATGAAACAGATTATGAACAGGCAACCATCACGCTTAATAATTCCAAAGCATCATTGAGGCAACAAATGGAAAATGTAATTCCTGAATATGCTTCGTTGAAACAGTTAATGGGTTATCCGCCGCAAAAACAATTCAATGTAAATTTTGATACGCTCGAAATGAAAAATGATATTGCTTTTGATACCACGCAACAATTGCAATATGAAAAGCGGATTGAATTTAAACAACTTCAAACTACAAAGAGTTTGCAGCATTTGGTTACTGATTATTATCAACATGCATGGTTGCCAACTGCAAGCGCATTTTATACTTATAATTATGAGTTTGAAAATAATTCTTATGCAAATTTATATGGAAATGCATATCCGAATTCATTGGTTGGTGTTTCATTAAGCCTTCCTGTTTTTACTGGTTTTGCGCGCGTGCATAATGTCCAAAAATCAAAGTTGCAGGAACGTGTACTCGATTGGAGCGAAGTTGATTTGAAATCCGAGATTTATTCTGAATATACTTCTGCAATGGCAAGTTACAGAGGCAATTTATACAACCTCGAAGTGTTGCAGCACAATGTGGAAATGGCAAAGCGTGTTTATTTTGTTGTGCAGCTGCAATATAAACAAGGCATTGTTGCGTACCTGAATGTTATTACTGCAGAATCAAATTTAATAACATCAGAAACAAGTTATATTAATGCATTGTACCAGGTTTTATCAAGCAAAATAGATTTGGAAAAAGCATTGGGAATTATTTCATACTAGTCAGTCAAAATATAATAAGCCATCTATGTACAGAGTTTTATTGAGTGTTTTTTTAATAAGCTGTTGCGCAATTTTTTCATGCAAACAAAAAACTGCGCCGCCGGTTCCTCCAACGCCTGTTAATGTAATTAAGGTAACAAAAAGGCCGGTTTTATATTACGATAAATATCCGTCAACAACGCAGGCGCTGAGCCAGGTAGTATTAACGCCGCAGGTGCAGGGATATATAACCGGTATTTTTTTTACAGAAGGATCGCATGTAAAAAAGGGGCAAAAATTATATGAGATTGATAAAAGATTATACCAGGCTGCTGTTGATGCTGCCGAAGCAAATGTAAAAGTTGCAGAAGGAAACCAGGTGCAAGCGCAGCAGGATGCAGATCGATATGTGTATTTAAATAATTACCATGCGGTTGCAAAACAGTTATATGATCATGCAGTGATTACGTTAGACAATTCAAAAAGCCAGGTAAAAGCTGCGCAGGAAGCGGTGAAAACGGCAAAGACCAATCTCGCGTATTCCACTATCTATGCGCCTTTCGATGGAACCATTGGTTTTAGCCAGGTAAAACTTGGAAATTTAGTAGTTGTCGGGCAAACTGTTTTAAATACAATTTCCACCAACGATCCAATGGCTGTTGATTTTTTAGTGAATGAAAAACAGTTGGGTGATTTTGAAAAAATTCAAAAAGGAAAACAAAGGCCGGTTGATTCTTTATTTACATTATTACTTCCTAATAATACTTTATACGCACACACCGGAAAAATTTCAATAATAGATCGCGCGGTTGATCCGCAAACAGGGTCCATCGTTGTCCGTCTCGTTTTTCCAAATCCTGAAAATGATTTGAAAGTTGGAATGAGTTGCATTGTGCGCGTGCACAACCAGGATGCTTCACCACAATTAGTAATACCTGGAAAAGCTGTTGTAGAACAGATGGGAGAATATTTTGTGTACGTGGCAATAGATACCATTGTTAATGAAAAAGCAGATGCAAGCATGAGCAAAAGCGGCGATGCAAATTCATCATCAGCCAAGTCTGGCAAAAGCAGTTCGGATACCAGCAAAAAAAATGAAACCGATACTGCCAACAGAAAACCAAAGTTGCGCGCCATACAAAGAAAAATAAAATTAGGTCAAACGATTGACGCGAACGTTGTTGTGCTGTCTGGTATTAATGAAGGTGAAAATGTTATTGTTGATGGCCTTCAGGCAATTCATGATGGTTCTGCAATTTCTATTGGTGGAAAAAATGCCAATGACAAAGAAAAAAATGCCACCACAGATTCTACAGGAAAAAAAGAAAATGCCGACTCAACAGGTGGCAAAAATGGAAGCGGCAAAGGCACAAATTAAAAAAGCAGAAAAATAATTTCGTTACCAAAGGATTAAGGCAAAGGCAACATGATTGCAAATACTTTTATAAAACGACCTGTTACAGCAATAGTGGTATCAATCGTATTGGTGCTTACCGGAGGCGTATCTATTTTAAGCCTGCCGATCGATCAATATCCTGATATCACACCACCGGTTGTGCAGGTAAGCGGCCAGTTTATTGGTGCCGATGCACAAACGGTTGAGCAAACTGTTGCCACGCCAATTGAGCAACAGGTAAATGGTACGCCCGGCATGGAATACATGCAAAGCAATAGCAGCAACAATGGCTCCATGCAAATTAATGTTACTTATAATGTAGGTACAGATATAGATATTGCAACGCTGGATGTACAAAACCGCGTAAGCATTGCAACACCATTGGTTCCAACTGCAGCAACGCGATTGGGACTGACAGTGCGTGCTGTAAATCCGAGCATGTTGATGATGGTGGCAATCTATTCGCCGAAAAATTCTCACGATATTACTTTTCTTGACAACTATACCAACATTTATATTCAGGATGCATTATTAAGGGTTGCCGGCGTTGGCGCTATTAATAGTTTTGCCGATAATTTTAGTATGCGGGTTTGGATGAACCCTGATAAAATGGCTGTTTATAAAATAAGCCCGCAAGATGTTATTAATGCACTCAATTCGCAGAATGTGCAGGTTGCCGCCGGTTCGGCGGGCGTGCCGCCGCAGGCGAGCGCACAAACATTTGAATTGGGTATTTTAGTAAATGGCCGTTTAAGCAAAGTATCTGAATTTGAAAATATCATTGTAAAAGCGCTTCCTGCCACCGCAGATTCAACCGGGCAATTGGTTTATTTAAAAGATGTGGCAAGAGTTGAATTGGGCAAATTCAGTTTTTCCAGTAATTCATTTGTAGATGGGCGGCGTGCATCTTATCTCCGCATTTACCAGGCACCGGGAAGCAACGCATTAAAGACAGCGCAAGGAGTATATGATCAGTTAGCGCAACTCAAAAAATTCTTTCCTTCTGATTTAGAATATACAGTTCCATTCGAATCAGTAACCGTGGTAAAAGTATCCATGAGTGATGTAGTGGTAACGCTTCTATTAACACTCGGATTGGTGGCGCTTGTTGTGTTTTTATTTTTACAAAATTTCAGATCAACATTAATACCTGTATTGGCTATTCCTGTTTCTATTTTTGGAACGTTCATCTTTTTTATACCACTTGGTTTTACTATTAATACGCTTACCATGTTTGGTTTTGTGTTGGCAATTGGTATTGTGGTGGATGATGCGATAATTGTTGTTGAAGCCGTGCAACATTATATGGATGAAAAAGGCATGAGCCCGAAAGAAGCAACTTACGAAGCGATGAAAGATATTTCTGCGCCCGTTGTTGCGATTGCATTAATACTTGCTGCAGTGTTTGTTCCCGTTGGTTTCATTCCCGGAATTGTTGGGCGCTTGTATCAGCAGTTTGCAATTACTATTGCTATTTCTGTAATAATATCCGCGTTCATCGCGCTTTCTCTTACGCCGGCGCTTTGCACATTGCTTTTAAAACCGACAGATAAAAACAAACAAAAAAGCTGGAGTACAAAATTATTCGACAAGTTTAATGCATGGTTTGATCGCATTACAGAACATTATGTGAAAGGCGTAGAAAAAAGTATTAAGGCCACAAAATATATGATTGGCTTGCTTGTAATAATATGCATCGCCGCCATCTTTTTATTTATGGAAAAATCTTCCGGGTTTATTCCTTCTGAGGATGATGGCAGTTTGTATGTTACTTATCAATTACCATCAGCTTCTTCCACTATTAGATCGGTAGAAGTAATGAGCCAGTTAATGAAAGTGATTGGTAAAACTCCTGGTGTTGGCCACTATGCTGCATTATCTGGTTTGAATGTTATTAATAACGCTTCCAATTCCAATTGCGGAACTATTTATTTACAATTGAGCCCTTGGGAAGACAGGAAAGAAAAAAGCGAAAAAGTTCCGGGAATTGTTGATGAATTGAGAAAACGAATTGCAGATGCCGGTATTAATGATGCAAATGTAGAAGTGGTTCAACCATCACCATTACCAGGCGTTGGCGCAACTGTTGGTTTTAGTTTTCAGATAGAACAGCGCAGTACCAATGATGATTTGAAAGCATTCGAAAAAGTAGTGTCAAATTTTGTTGCCGCAGCAAATAGAAACCCGGCTATTAATGGCGCGTATAGTTTTTATAATTCACATACGCCGGGTTATAATGTAACTGTTGATCGAGATAAATGCGAAAAATTAGGTGCTGATATCGGCGATGTGTTTACAACCATACAGGCATTTATGGGAAGCACGTACGTTAATGATTTTACTGTTTATAACAGAACATTTCACGTAGTTGTGCAAGCCGATACATCGTTCCGTAACCTTGTTAGCGACATGGACAAATATTATGTGCGCAACACAGCAGGAAAAATGTTGCCGTTAGGAACATTAATAACTTATAAGCCAACTGAAACTGCGCCATTAATATCTCACTTCAATATTTTTCGCTCCGCAGAAATTGATGGTGTTTCCGGCACAGGTTATAGTACTACTCAAACTATTGAAGCTTTAGAGGATGTTGCCGCAAAAGTTTTACCGCAAGGTTATGCATACGAATTTTCCGGATTAAGCCATGAAGAAATAAGCGCTGGTTCAAGCACGATTTATATATTTATATTCTCCATCACTTTCGTGTTTTTATTCTTATCCGCTTTGTATGAAAGTTGGTCGGTACCGTTTTCAGTTTTGCTTGGTGTGCCAATCGGTGTGTTTGGCGCCATCTTCACTTTATGGTTGGTACCAAGCCTTACAAACAATGTGTATGCGCAAATTGGTATGATTACATTAATAGGATTGGCTGCAAAAAATGCCATACTGATTGTGGAGTTTGCCAAAGTACGTGTAGACAGAGGCGAGGATTTATTACAATCTACTTTAGAAGCAACACGTTTGCGTTTGCGCCCGATAGTAATGACATCCATGGCATTTATCTTGGGCGTTTTACCGTTGGTTTTTGCAAGTGGTGCAGGTGCAGTATCAAGAAGAACAATTGGCTTTACCGTGCTTGGTGGAATGACCGCTGCATCTACGATTGCGATATTTGTTGTGCCGGTATTGTATGTTGCTATCACTCGCCTTTCTTACGGAAAAGAAAAATTGGAATGGCTTAAAACACACCACGATTTCTTAATAGAAAAAGAAAAGAAAGTAGAACAACAAAATATAGATCCGGAATTGGAATTCGATATAAAGATGTCGCGTGATCTTGCAAAAGGGAATGATAAACCGCAACCAGAAAGTGAAAAACCGCAACAAGGATGATTGCAAATACATTTATAAAAAGGCCTGTTACTGCAATTGTAATATCCATCGTGCTTACCATTGCAGGGTTGATTTGCGTCTTTAATCTTCCGTTGGATCAATTCCCGAAAATTGCGCCGCCGGGTGTTTCTGTTTCTACAAGTTATACCGGCGCAGATGCGCAAACTGTTGAGCAAACTGTTACTGTTCCTATTGAAGAACAGATTAATGGTGTTTCGGGAATGATGTATATGCAAAGTACCAACACACAAACTGGTACTGCAGGCATTAATGTTACTTTCGACATTGGAACAAACATTAATATAGCAACACTCAATGTTCAAAACAGGGTAAGCCTTGCAGCACCGGTTTTGCCTTCTGTGGTAAGCCAGTTGGGCGTTACCGTGCGCGCGCGCAACCCGGATCAGTTAATGAACATTGCCATTTTTTCTCCCAATGGAACGCATTCAATTTCTTTCTTAGATAATTATTCAAACACGTATATTTTAAATGCGCTGCTGCGTGTTCCCGGTGTGGGCGATGTGCAATCGAGAGGTAACCCTTTTAGTATGCGCATCTGGATGGATCCTAAAAAGATGGCGTCATATAGTTTGATGCCTTCTGATGTTATAAGTGCTTTGCAAAAACAAAATGTTTATATAGCCGGTGGCGCAGTTGGCGCTCCGCCACAGATGTCTTCGCAAACAAATGAATATACAATTACAGTAAACAGTTTATTGGATAAGCCAGAAGAATATGAAAAAGTAATTGTAAAAAATAATCCTGCAACAGGAGAATTGGTTTATGTAAAAGACATAGCACGCGTAGAGCTTGGCAAATTTTCTTATTCGAATTCCGGCTATGCAGATGGCAAAGTTGCAACAACTATTTTAGTATACCAGTTGCCAACAAGCAATGCATTGCAAACAGCAAAAAATGTATACGCAGCATTGGCTGATTTGAAAAAAACTTTTCCGCCAGATGTAGATTATTCTATTCCATTTGAGAACGTAACCATCATCAGCGTATCAATTGATGAAGTGGTAAAAACATTATTCGAAGCACTCGGTTTGGTTGCCGTTGTTGTGTTTTTATTTTTGCAAAACTGGCGTTCTACTATCATTCCGCTTATTGCTATTCCTGTTTCTATTTTAAGCACATTTATATTTTTTATTCCTTTAGGATTTACTATTAATACGCTTACACTTTTTGGTTTTGTACTTGCCATTGGTATTGTGGTAGATGATGCCATTATTGTGGTAGAAGCAGTACAGCATTTTATTGACAACGAACATATGTCGCCTAAAGAAGCAACATACAATGCGATGAAAGAAATTTCCGCACCAGTTGTTGCTATTGCATTAATACTTGCATCTGTATTTGTGCCTGTTGGTTTTATACCCGGCATTGCGGGAAGGCTTTATCAGCAGTTTGCCATTACCATTGCAATATCAGTTGTTCTCTCTGCATTTATTGCGTTATCACTTACGCCAGCGTTGTGTACGTTATTGCTTCGCCCGACAAACCACGATGCAAAAAAAACAAGCCTTATCGAAAGATTCTTTATTGCTTTTAATAAATGGTTCGAAAAAATTACAGCCAAATATGCAAATGCAGTAAAATTTTGCATTGAAAAATCTGCATGGGTTGTTGCAGTTTTGGTAATCATTTGCGCCGCTGCAATTTTTCTTTTCAAAAATAAACCAACCGGTTTTATTCCGTCAGAAGATGGCGGCCGCGTATTAATGGGCATACAATTACCAGAAGGCACAGCCACAACACAAACAGATTCTTTGCTGCGAAAAATAATGGAAATAGTTGCCACAACTCCGGGCGTACTTCATTACAATGCAATCTCCGGATTGAATGTATTAAGCGGCGGCGCCACATCCAATGGCGGAAGTATTTTTTGTATGCTTAAACCATGGAGCGAACGCAATACGCCCGAGTTGCAAATTCCCGGGATTATGGCCGTTATAAAAAAACGCATTTCCCAGGCAGGCGTTAAAAGCGCAAACGTAACTGTTAATGCATCTCCTGCTATAAGAGGTCTGGGAACAGCCGCAGGTTTCAGTATCCAGATACAACAAGGCAGCACAACGGATGATGTTCACCAGTTTGAAGCGGTGATGAATAAATATGTAGCAGCTTTAAAAAAACAACCTGCAACTTCAACAGCTTACAGCAATTTTACCGCGCACACTCCTGCATTTGATCTTACTGTTGACAGAGAAAAATGCCAGATGATGGGCGTTAATATTTCTTATGTCTTTAATACTTTACAAGCTTTTATGGGCAGCAGGCTTGTAGGTAATTTTACAAAATACAATACTACTTTCCGTGTAATTGTTCAGGCAGATACTGCGTCGCGCGCAATCATTTCAGACCTCCAAAAATATTATGTTCGTGATACCGCAGGAAAAATGGTTCCATTAAGTACAATGGTGCGTTACAAACCCATTTCAACCGCGCCATTAATAACGCATTTTAATATTTTTCGCTCTGCCGAAGTGGATGGTTCCACTCCCGATGGTTACAGCACCGGCGAAGGAATAGAAACATTAAAAGATGTTGCAGCCAAAGTATTGCCGCAAGGTTATACATATGAATTTTCTGGATTAAGTTACCAGGAAATAAAAGCCGGCTCGATGGCGATTTATATTTTCATGTTCTCGATCGTTTTTGTATTCCTGTTTTTGGCTGCATTATATGAAAGCTGGTCGGTGCCATTATCGGTTATGCTTGCCGTTCCGATAAGTGCATTCGGCGCTGTGTTTGCGCTTACAACTACGCCGGCTTTATCCAATAATATTTATGCGCAAATCGGGTTAATCACATTAATAGGTTTATCTGCAAAAAACGCCATATTAATAGTTGAGTTTGCCAAGGTGCGTGTAGATCGCGGTGAAGATTTAATTAAATCTACCATTGAAGCTGCGAGCTTGCGTCTGCGCCCGATTATCATGACTTCGCTAGCATTTGTGCTCGGCGTGTTGCCATTGGTATTGGCGTCTGGCGCCGGCGCGCAATCACGAAAAACAATTGGCGTAACAGTTCAGGGCGGCATGATTGCTTCATCTTGTATTTCAATATTTATTGTTCCTGTGCTCTTTGTTCTTTTTACAAAATTGAGTTATGGAAAAAAGAAATTAAAATGGCTTGCTGATAACCGCGAATTATTATTAGAAAAAGAAAAGAAAGTAGAAGAACAAAATATAGATCCTGAATTGGAATTTGAAATCAATATGGAACGCGATAATAACAATGCAAATGTTGATGCTAAAAAAAATAATCCTGCTGCATAATTGTATTCGTATTAATGCTCACAAACAATAAATATTTTACTTAGCGCGGGTAAAATAATTGAATTCGTTCCCTTTGTTGTGAAAAAAATTCTACGGAAATAATGCATTTTTATTTTAAATATCTAAGTAGAAAATTATTTTTTTTCTTATTAATAATTCAATGTGATTTTATATATTTAATTATTATCCTTCCCTCGGTAAACGTGTTTATTACAGGGTAATCTTCAACTTTTTTTACAAAATATTTATTCCGCACTTTAGTTTTAATTCAGGAACCCTTACTTTTGTTGTACCCGCCTTTTATAAAACAAACTCACTTTTAATTCTGGTATTTATTTTGAAAACATTCTTTTAGAAAGTTTTGATAAAAGCTTTTTAAAATTTTTCAGAAACCAATTTTATAAACACATCCTCAAACCACAATCATGAAAAAAGTTCTACCTTTTTTACTCATGCTTGCAGCATGTACTAAAGAGTCAAGCGTTCAAAATCAAACAACCACACTTTCTAATCCTTCAACTGCGCTTTCCAATGCAACATTAACGGCATACGGCACGCTCGATTTGCAAACCGACAATGCGAATATTGCTTCACTTGGTGTAATTAATTATCGTTCATCTTACGAACTGTGCGGCACTTCTGGAAATGATTTATTATGGCCAGTTGTTTTACCACTTGCAGATTCAGCAACTTTTGCTCCTTCAATTTTAACTGATGGTGATAGTTTATCTGCAGAAGTTGATATTGATACAACGTTCAAAAAAAATTACACAATCACACTTGTTGTTAAAGAAAATAATGTTGTAGTTAAAAATCCAACCGTTTTAAACCAACATTTTTTAGATACAAAATTCGCTTTTCACAATGGAAGCAGGTACGATTTCACTGCAACTGTTCAATAATAAAATTTTATAAAAATGCCTTTAATAAAAAACAAATTTTGAATAATGCAAGCTGCGCATTTGTTGCAAAGCTTGCATTATTCAAAAACATTTGCAATCTTTACTAGCCATCCCGATTATAAGTACCCAATCTCCTCGTGTAAACTTTTAGTGTCAATTAAGATTTCATTTCAGCAACTATTAATTTCTTTTCAAGATATTTCTTCTCCATTGTCCTGCAAAAAATTCTCTTCCGATTTTACTGTGAAGCCGCGTTCAGCACAGCTATAAGCACTTTTTTTTAAACCTCAAAAACGCAAAAAAATGAAAACGTTACTCATGTTATTAATCCTCGCACTTATTGCCGTTGCAGGCAAATTAAGTTTCGCATTTTTTCTTTCTGATCGTTATCTTCTCTCTGGTTTATGCACTGCAATCTGTTTGTTTGGTATTTCTTTTGTTATTATATCATTGAAACCAGCAGACGCAGAAGATGTAAAAATCAAGGAATAAAAGAAAAAATTTAATCACAAAAGAAAAAATTAAAAAACATGGGACAGCATATTTTAGTTTGCTTATTATTTATTGCAGCATTAATAGCATACACAAACCTTATTCAGAAAAGTGAAAATGAAACTGCATAGAAAATATAATTTTATTTTGCTTGCCATCATTTCATTATACTGGATAATATGGTTTTTCTCTGTAAGAACAGGTTATTAAAAACCTGTTTTTACTTTTTTTATTAATGATATCAATCTTATATTTTATAACGCCGCATAATTTTTATTTATCTTTATTTTGAACGCGAAAAAGTTTTTATAGCGAATGATAAAATATGCAGTGCAGGATTTTTACAATCTTATTAATAAAAAAATTTTAGTTTTTCTTCTCTCCATCAGTTGCGCAAATTTTGCAAATGCTTTTCAAAATATTAATGCAGATAAACCAACTTCCACAAAAGAAGATGCTGTTTTATTTATTAATAAAATAAAAGAATTGCAACCTAATAGCAACTGGCCCGATATTAACCCGCACCTTTTTTTAGAAAATATAAAAGACAATATTAATAACCCGCTCAATTTATACGAAGGACTCAATACAAATTTTTGTGGCTATGCCGCGCTCTCCTATTTGGTGCTTCATGATGATCCGCTTGGTTATGCAAAGTGCATGATTGAATTGTACAATAATGGCAAATCAAAATTTGGAAAATCTACTTTGCATCCCTCATTAAATATTCATAAAATAGCCGGTGGGCTTAGGTTTAAGGGCGTTATGGATATTCGCCCGGCAGATCAATTATGGTTTCTTTGTTTGGCTGATCATTTTAAAGGTTATCTCAATTCTTTCAATCATAATTATCAATTGGGTGATGAAGATACTTTTTGGGCTGCCGTTAATTATGAAAAATTCAACAGGATGATTCGTGATTTATTGCATTATAAAGTTGTTGCAAGAGGCTCGGATTTATTGCGTCCGTGGATACATGATACCTATAAATATCTCAGCAAAACCATGCAAAACGGCGTAACGATTATGTATGTAAACAATACCATTTTACATAAAAAAAATTACAACCTGGTGCGCGCTGGTGTGCCAACGCATTTTATTGTTTTACTCAACATCAGTAAAGCTGAAAATGGTTTGATTAATATTGTTTACTGGGATTATGGTTTCAGAACGCTTCGCCAGTTAACGCCTGCTTTCTTGCGAAAAATAACTTTTGGTATTTCTCATTGCACAAAAAAAATTAATAATGAGGAATAAAATAAAAATCGTTTTATTAATAAACGCCGTGCTGTTGCTGGCTTCCTGCGCATCAACCAATATTAAAAAATATTATGCCGATAATAAACTGGCGCTTGATAACATCAGCCAAACCTATCGCGAGCAGAATGCAAAAGGATCTTTTTCCATTTTATTCACTGACAAATCTTTCAAACATGTTTCTATAGAAATAGCGACAGACACGATAAAATATATTTATGAATTTGAACTGAATGAAAAAAGATTAGGCGATACATTAATAAAATATCATTTGCCCGTAAATGAAACGGAAGGATTAATAACCGCAATGAAAGCAATAAAATGCTCGTGGATAAGCAACCTGGATTATTATGAAGATGAAAAAAAAGGTTCTCTTGTTTTTATGTCGATACGTTCAAAATCTTTTAATATTCCTTTGGTTGATAAAAAATATTACATCCTTACTTACTACGCCCAGCCTCAGTATTATGATAGCGAAGGCCGTTTGCTCGATCGCAAAAAAAGGCGCCGGCTCCGGAGAATTAATAAAGATATTTTTTACAGGATAAACGATAAAGTTTGTTATACGGTTTCCAATTTATTCCGGTAAAATTTTTATACTTCCCATATCTTTAATACAAATCATAACTATATGAACAGGAGAAATTTTTTGCGCAACAGTTCGTTTGCAGGCATTACTTTATCTGCAACAGGAATACATGCACTTGCAAATAATGCTATTAATAAAAACGAAAACACCTCAACAAAAAATAATTTTAAAGATGATTTTATATTGAATGAAATCACAATTACAGAGCTGCAGCAAAAAATGCAAAGTGGTGAAATGACATCATTAAACATCACTAATTTATATTTAAAAAGAATAAATGAAATTGATAAAAGCGGCCCGAACCTGAATGCAATCATCGAGCTAAACCCAGACGCAGCAAGCATTGCCGCCGCATTGGATAAAGAAAGAAAAGCCGGAAACATCCGCGGCCCATTACATGGCATTCCAATTTTAGTAAAAGACAATATTAATACCGGCGATAAAATGATGACAACGGCTGGCGCATTGGCACTCGAAGGAAACATTGCAATACAAGATGCATTTATTATAAAACGTTTGCGCGAAGCCGGTGCAGTTTTATTAGGTAAAACAAATTTAAGTGAGTGGGCAAATTTCAGATCATCCAGATCAACAAGTGGATGGAGCAGCCGCGGCGGCCAAACAAAATGCCCATATATTTTAGATCGCAATCCTTCCGGATCAAGCGCTGGCTCAGGTTCCGCAACTGCAGCAAATTTGTGTACAATAGCAATAGGAACAGAGACAGACGGTTCAATTGTTTCTCCATCTGCTGTAAATGGTTTGGTTGGCATAAAGCCTACAGTCGGCCTCTGGAGCCGATCCGGCATCATTCCGATTTCTGCAACACAAGATACCGCAGGCCCAATGGCACGCACCGTTAGAGATGCAGCGATATTGCTCGGCGCATTAACCGGCATTGATAGTAATGATAAAATTACCAGTGAAAGCAATGGAAAATCTTTTACTGACTACACAAAATTTTTAGATGCAAACAGTTTGAAAGGCAAACGAATTGGTGTTGAAAAATCGCACCTGAATGGTTATAAAGAAATTGTTGCTTTATTAAAAAAAGCCATTGAAACAATAACTGCACTTGGCGCAACTATTGTTGAAGTTGATATCATGAAACCGATAAATGAAGTAAGCACTGCAGAATTTAAAGTGCTGTCATTTGAATTTAAAGACGGCGTTAATAAATATCTCGCAACATCAAACACAAAAATAAAAACGCTTGATGATGTAATTGCATTCAATAACAATAACGAAGCGAAAGCAATGCCTTACTTCAGACAGGAAACATTATATGCGTGCACAGAACGCGGAAGCCTCACAGATAAAATATATACAGATGCATTAGCGAAAACATTATCATCACGCAAAATTATCGCAGACATCATGAGCGAAAATAAACTCGATGCATTATCAGGCGTTACAAATGGGCCGGCATGTTGCATCGATTTAGTAAACGGAGATTATGATACAAGCTTCTCAATGTCAACGCCAGCCGCTATTTCAGGGTTTCCGCACATTACCGTGCCAATGGGTTTTTTACATGCTTTGCCAATGGGCATTTCATTTTTTGGCACCGCATATATGGAACCACAAATCATAAGCTTCGCATATGCATATGAGCAAGCATCTAAAAACCGCACGCCGCCAGCGTTTCAGCAGAATTTATTATCATAACATTTAAATATTGTTTACCAGGCGAGAGAATTACTATTAAACATTTGTTGCGTCGCACACTTGTACTTGTAGTTCTTTATTCGGCGAATTAAAAAATGTGAAGTGAAATGCTTCAATAATTTTATAATCATTATTCTAAAAAAATCAGAGATATTTAAAGTTTTCAAATTGAAAACTTTAAATATCTTTGTACTGTTATGAATATTATAGCTAAAGGAACTATACTTTATTACATTAATAAATATCCCAAAGCAAAAACATCATTACTTACATGGTATTATGAATTTTCAAAAGTTAGTTTTAATAATTTTAATGAACTAAAGCAGGTTTACGGAAATGCCAGCATAGTTGCCGATAACAGGGTTATCTTCAATATAAAAGGAAATGATTTCAGATTGATTGCATCCGTAAATTTCCGTCAGTTGGCGGCTTATATTATATGGTTTGGAACACACGCGGAGTATGATAAAATAGATAGCGCGAAAATCAAATTCGACGCGAAAATATTGGACTTTAAAAAATAATTGTATGAAATGGAAAGTGATAAAAACTAAAACTGAATATAAAAAAGCGATCAAACGCACCATGGAAATTTTTCAGGCTGCATCCAAAACTCGTGAAGCTGATGAACTGGATTTATTGCTTGTATTAATAAAAGATTATGAAGATAAAAATATCGTTTTACCAGAAATAAATCCTATTGATGCCATCAAATTAAAAATGGAAGAACGCGGAATAAAAGCCCGTGACCTGGAACCATTAATAGGCACAAAAGGCCATGTCTCTTCAATACTTTCAGGCCGCAGGGAACTCACTTTAAAAATGGCGCAAAAACTAAAAAATTATTTTCAATTACCTGCAGATGTATTCATCCATCACACATAAATAAATTCATTTTATATTTTTCATCATTAATAAAAAAACAAAATGGCTACAACAAAAATTACAGTTAATAATAATGGTTCACTAAAAGTAGATGGAGATTTTGAAGTGCTTGACAGAAACGGAAATGTATATAATTTACAAGGCCGTGAAGTTGTTTCTTTCTGCCGCTGCGGGTTGTCTAAAAACAAACCTTTTTGTGATGGTTCACACAACGGCCATTTTGAACATGAAGCAATTGCATTCGATCTTCCTCCGAAAAAAACTGTTTAGTATAATGTGATTAATAATTTGTTCAAAGAGAACCGCTGAGAAATTCTCAGCGGCTCTTTTATAAAGTTCGAAGGCAAACATTAATAAATTATTCGGCGCTTTTTTCAACCAATCTTTTTTCAATTCTCGTATCAGGTATCAGCCACATCGCAGCAACAACACCATACAAAGCCAAACCAATCCACGGGCTTACAAATGCCAAAGCGATAGCAATACTATAAATCACTACAGAAATTTTTCCTTTCACATCTTTACCAATCGCAATGCCAAGTGTTGAATTTTCTCCATGCAATTTTATTAATACGCGCAACAAAATATAATACGCCATGCCATTCATTAATAAAATAAAACCATACAGCACAACAGGCCATAATGCAAAATGATTTTCGCCCATCCAGCCGGATGCAAATGGTACTAGCGACAACCAAAACAGCAAATGTATATTTGCCCACAACACAGCGCCATTCACATGTTCAGCCGCCTGAAACATGTGGTGATGATTGTTCCAGTAAATACCAATGTAAATAAAACTCAACACATAACTTATAAAAACGGGCAGCAACGATTGCAGTTCCGCAAGCTCGTGCCCGTGCGGAACTTTAATTTCCAACACCATAATGGTAATAATAATTGCAATCACGCCATCGCTGAAAGCTTCCAACCGTCCCGTTCTCATAGCAAAGGTTTTAGTTGCGCCAAAACTAAAAAAATAAAAACTATTAATAAAAATTCATCTTCATCGTATTAATAAAACATTTTGATATTGGGAATTTGGATATTGTGATATTGGATATTAATGTCCTTTTCTGCAAACTAATTTGTTATCCAAATATCTCAATATCCAATATCTAAATATCCAATCATAAAACTTTAAAGTTTAATTAATGTCTTAATAATTCTTAATTAAAAATTATTAATTAATAATTACTCATCATCATCGGCCTCGAAACAAAAGCGTTAAGAAAATTTTGAATAAATCCGTTAAGAATCCGGCGTTGTTTGAGCCATTGGAGATTTACATTAACAACATCTTGCGGCGAGTTTCGCCGGGTTTGGGATTTATTCAAAATTTTTAGTTTTTGTTTCGCAGCCTTGACTTTTTTTGTTTCTTTTTTGCGTCAAGGCAAAAAAGAAAACACCATGCAACAATTTATTTTAACTTCGGTACACTAATAAATTTCAAAATATACATATGAAAAATTTCATTTCAATTCTCACATTATTAATAACAATCCATTTTTCGCAAGCACAAAATTTCAGCGCATATCAAAAACAATTTTTTATAAGATCGAATGATACTTTGCGTTACAGAATTTTATACCCGGAAAATTATAAAAAAGAAAAAGCATATCCATTAATCGTTTTTTTACATGGCTCTGGCGAAAGAGGAAATGATAATGAAGCACAGCTTTCGCATGGCGGAGATTTATTTTTAAAAGACTCATTGCGTAAACAATTTCCTGCCATTGTAATTTTTCCGCAAAGCCCTGCAGACAGCACCTGGAACAGGTTTGTAGTTGAAGAACGAGATACAACCGAAGCATTCAACCGCTCATTAAACATACTTGATCTTACAACGCCGGAACGATTGGTAAAGTTATTAATGGACAGTCTCGCCGAAAATAAAATCGCAGATAAAAGAAGAATTTATCTCGGTGGACTTTCGCTCGGCGGTTTTGGAACGTATGATTTGGCCATTCATTATCCTGATTATTTTGCAGCAATATTTCCTATTTGCGGGCAAGCGAATGTAAAATTGTATACGCAAAAAGCAGCTAAAATTCCTGTATGGATTTCTCACGGTGCATTAGATAATGTAGTTGATCCGCAACCCGACAGAAATTTGTTTAAAGCTTTACAAAACATGAACGCAAAAAACGCGAAGTATACTGAATATCCAAACGCAAATCATAACAGTTGGGACAATGCTTTTGCAGAACCCAATTTGTTGCCATGGTTGTTTTCTTTTAAAAAATAATATATGGAGCTAAATGAAAAATTGATTAACCGCGTTCGCGAAATAATTGCAGCAAAAACAAATAATATAGAAGAGAAAAAAATGTTCAGTGGAATGACGTTTATGGTTAATGGAAAAATGTGCGTAAGCGTTGTAAGCAAACAAAGAATAATGGTGCGGCTTTCACCAGATTTGGTGAATGGTGAATGGAGAATGGTGAAATTGAAATAATATTTAAAATTGACATTCACGATTCACCATTCACGATTTAACCATTCACTATTCATTAAAGAATACATTACATACAAAACAGCATCGTCATGAAAAATCCATTATTTTTTGGTTTTTTAATCATAAGCTTTTTTATATTAAGCAGTTTTATAAAAGTTTTTTTTGCAAGGTTAGAAGAACATAAAACATTGCCAATAGGCTCGCCGGCACCGGATTTCAGCCTTCCCGGCGTTGATGGAAAAACATATACGCTTGAATCTTTTAGCCAAGCAAAAGTGTTGGTTATTATTTTTACATGCAATCATTGCCCCACCGCACAATCGTATGAAGATCGCATGATAAAACTTACTTCTGATTATGCAAATAAAGATGTAGCTGTGGTTGCCATTATGCCTAACGATCCGCTTGCATTGCGTTTGGATGAATTGGATTTTTCTGATCTCGGCGATTCATTTGATGATATGAAAACGCGCGCGAAAGACAAGCAATTTAATTTTCCCTATTTGTATGATGGCGAAACAGAAACTGCTTCAAAAGCTTACGGGCCAATTGCCACGCCACATGTTTTTATTTTCGACAAAGCCCGCAAACTCAGGTACACCGGGCGTTTCGACGATACAGAAAGCCATGATAAAACACCGCACATTAATGATACACGAAATGCCATCGAAGATTTATTAAGCAACAAAGAAGTTGAAGTGCCCACTACAAAAGTTTTTGGTTGCTCTGTTAAGTGGGCAGAAAAAAGAAATCTCGTTCAGGAATCATTGGACAAATGGGCAAAGGAACCCGTGCATGTTGATACGATTAATGAAGCCGGCATTAAAGAACTTGTAAAAAACAAATCAGATAAATTGCGTTTGATTAATGTGTGGGCAACATGGTGCGGCCCGTGCACCGGCGAGTTTCCGGAGTTTGTAAATATGTACCGCATGTACAACGACAGGGATTTTGAATTTGTAAGCATTAGTGCAGATGAACCTGATAAAAAAGATCGGGTATTAAAATTTTTGCAGAAGCAACATGCATCCAATCAAAATTATGCATTTGGCGAAGGCGATAAATATAAAATGATAGAAGCCATAGACCCCGCGTGGCAAGGCGCTTTGCCATACACATTATTAATAGAACCCGGCGGCAAAATCGTGTACTCAAAACAAGGCCCAATAGATCCCGCAGAATTAAAAAAGATAATTGTAAGCAATCACATGATAGGAAGGTATCCGTAAATTATTAATACAAATATTATTGTCCAGGCGATTGAATATCTATTAAGCTTCAGTGGCGTCGCACACTTGTGCAGTATATTTTTATGGCAGCGATAAATTATAATATTATTCCATCAGCTAATTTTCAAATGATGATCACTAATTTTCGTGGGAAATTTTGCGGCTATTGAATCTGGTGCGTTTTTATATTTTGTGTTTTTGCCTTCAATCGATAATGTACCTTTTGGATCTAAATTTATAAATGCATATAGCGGTTCTTCAAAATAAAAAGGCTGGCCATCGGCATATACATATGTTGAGCTGTTAATAATAAAATAATGAACACCATTGCGCTCTCCATATCTGTCGTCATGATCGTGGCCCATAAATACAGCAGCTACTTTTCCACTTCCGTTTTTTGTTGCATTAAAATTTGCGTCGTCAAAAATTTGCAGTATCTCATCAGCGTTACCGATTTCATTATAAAAGTCAGTAATAAAAACTGGTTGGTGCATAAAAACAATGACAGGATATTTTGCACTTTCTAAGTCTTGCTTAAGCCATTCCAATTGTTCTTTGTCACTAAAATTTCTTTTTGGCGAAGGTGCCGGGCCAAAGTTATCCGTATTATAATCAACCAGGTTTCCATCATCTTGCTTCAAAAAATTTCTATCAATTATTACAAAATGAAAACCGTTTTGATCAAAAGAATAATAGCGTTTTTCCATGCCCCACAGTTTCATAATTGTTTCTTTATTGCAGACATCCATATCATGATTGCCAAGCACATGGTATTTCGGGCCATTAAAACGGTTCCATTCTTTCATAATATTTTCTGAACCTTTTGGCCTGCAGAAGTCGCCGCATTGTATTATAAAATCAGGAGATGTTTTCACCACTTCATCCATAAAAATTTTCATGCGCATGTCTTCACTTTGTCCGAATTGCAGATGATGCAAGTCTGTTATAAAACCAATGCGCAATGGTTTTTTGATATAATAATGAGATGATGGAATGGCAAAAATTTTATCAGCAAAAAAACTTGTTCCGATTGTTAAGCCAATCATTTTTATAAATTGCCTTCTGTGTTTCATGATATTATTTTGATGCATTGTTAATGATATAAAGTTAGCCATCCAAACCTGTTCCTATCAGCTCACTATATTGTCAAATCATTTTGTTCCATAAAGCGATGCCGTACAAGTGTGCGACGCCAATGAAGTTTAATTGAAAAATTACTGCCGGGTTCATAATTTCTTATCTGCAATTAATAGCGCGAAAGTTTTATTTTTGATACATGCAAAACAATAATTTGAAATCTCAATTTTTATTAAACCCGGATATAACGTATTTAAATTTTGGATCTTTTGGCGCTTGCCCGAAACCAATCTTTGAAGATTATCAAAAGTGGCAATTGGAGCTGGAGACAGAGCCAGTGCGGTTTATAACGGTTAATGGATTAAAGTATTTAAAACAATCGCGTGAAGCGCTTGCGCAATATATTAATTGCAATGCGGATGATTTGGTATTTACAACAAACCCATCTTACGCTATAAATATTATTGCAAAAAGTTTTAAGCTGAATGCTGGAGATGAAATATTAAGTACGAATTTGGAATACGGCGCACTCGACCGCACATGGAATTATTATTGCCAAAAAGCCGGTGCAAAATATGTGCGGCAACCAATAACATTGCCGCTTGTTTCCAAAGAAAAAATGATTGAAGATTTTTTTAAAGGATTAACAGAAAAAACACGAGCAATATTTATCGGACAAATAACAAGTGCAACGGCATTAATATTTCCGGTGAAAGAAATTTGTGCAATTGCAAAAGAAAAAGGCTTGCTTACTATTGTTGATGGCGCGCATGTTCCGGGGCATATTCATTTGGATCTGGCAACTATTCAAGCTGATGTTTATACAGGCGCTTGTCATAAATGGATGTGCACGCCGAAAGGTTGTTCCTTTCTTTATGTAAAAAAAGAATTTCAAAATTTATTTGACCCGTTAGTAATAAGTTGGGGTTACGAAAGTGCAAGCCCTTCCAACTCACAATTTTTAGACTATCACCAAATGCAGGGCACGCGCGACTTTTCAGCGTTTCTAACGATTCCGAAAACAATTGAATTTTTAAAAGAAAATAACTGGACTGAAGTTGCTGCGGCTTGCAGAAAAATTGCGCACTCAAATTATTTGCGTTTTTGCAAACTATTAAATGCAGAACCATTATGCCCGATTAAAGATGAATTTTTAGGGCAAATGTGCAGCACGCCGATTAAAACTGCTCAACCAGAAAAATTGCACCAGCATCTTTTTGATACATACAAAATTGAAATTCCCGTGATGAAACAAAATGATTTTGTTTGCATCCGTTATTCTATTAATGCCTTTAATAATCAAAAAGATTTAGACACTTTGCATAATGCGCTTGAAGAAATAATTAAAGACACCGATTTGATAGACGTAAAATAATTAAAACAAAACAATGGCACTTGAAGAAATCAAAAAAACAATACAAGGTGAATGGATAAGTATTGCAACAGAACTTCGCCCGAGCATTGCAACGGGAAGTATAAAACCATTTTATCTTACACGCAATTTTAAATATTTTGAAGGCGATAAATTTGAACTCGATATCATTAATTCTGCAGATGCAAATGGAAAAATTCAGCTCGCAAAAATTTCAATAAAAGGAAATATTATTTGGGATGGCGAACACCCAATTGCACCTGGCGCGCAAAAAGTACATTTTATTGCGGATGAATTATATGAAGTAACTCCATTAATACAAGGTTTTGCAGATGCGATGAACCAGCTTGCCAGCGCGGGTTTCAGCAAATGGAAGGTGAATGGAACACAAAGTATTTTTCAAAAAGCATTTGCACCATTTGGCTTAAAAGAAGGACAAATTTTTGGTGAATACGATTTAATTTATGTTATTAATGATATGATGTTTTGGGGTTCGCGCCATGTTGATGGAAGAGGATTTGATACACCAGAAAACAGGCCAACGAATTTGCAGATATCTTTGATGAGGAAGAAATAAATTTTTTAATTATAAAAAGTAAAAGCAGGAAGACACACTTTTCCTGCTTCTATTTTTACGACATAATTTTTCAATCATTCATCTTCTTCCGCCATTGCAACAACTGCCTGTAAAAACCACGCTGCGTGCGGAATCCATTGTTCTGTCCAACGCCATTCATTTCCTTTCGCTTCTGTTTTAAAATCAATTCCACTTCCATCTGCATTACCATCTTTGCCAGTAATTCCATTTGATATTCCACCACGTTCTGAACCATGGCCATACATCGAATGCATGTAAGGCACATTCTTTTTTCCAAAGCCATACATAAAACAAATGGAATAAGGATTGCAACCCAATACCCACGAGAGTTGTTGTGATGCAAATTGCATTAATGAATCTCTCACGCTTTTATTGACAGGTTTTTTATATAAAAGTTTACCGCCAACAATTGCTGCAGTCGCTAATGAACCAAGCCGCGCATCTTCACCTTGCCACCACCAACCAGTTTCATTTTCATGCGGAATAAAAAAACCTTCCTTCACTTTATTGTGAATTAAAAAAGATTGTCGTGCATATCCAAAAGGATTAACAACATCATTTGTAATATTTAAATTATAATCCAAGGCTTTTTTAATAACAGCTAATGTTGCTTCACGCAAATTTGTATCTGTTTCTTTTTTTAAATAACGCGCAAGTGCAATAACCGGCAAACCCGCGTCTGCCGCATGCCAGAAAGGGCGCGTTGAATCATTCGCTAAAAAATATCCAGATGGCGTCATTCTTTTTGCAAAATTATCGGCGCGTTTTCTTGCTTCATTTTTATATAAAATATTATCAGTTGCCATCCACAATTCTGTTGCGGCCATTAATGCACAGTAGTCATCAATAATATTTTCTTTTCCATCATCATCATATTTTGTGTTATTAATAAGCAAGTGCGCAAACGCACGTTCAGCTGCATTCAAATATTCTGCAGAAGTAAAATCGCCATTCTTTTTCCATCTTGAAATTCGCGCAAGCGCTGCGATTGCCATTCCGCCACCTTCACGAAAAGCGCACTGGTATTCATTTGTAGTTACACTGTTTGCACGCAAACCAACAACGCGGCGTGCATTTGGATCTTTATTAAAATAGCTGAACACCGTCATGTAAAAATAATTTTCATCCGACAACGAACGCATTATATAATCCGCGCCCCACAATGCTTCGCTCGCCATAGAATCTTTTACACCAAGTTGTGTAAGCAAATTCGGAACGCTTTCTTCCGCATTAATCAACGACCATGTAACTAATGGAATTTGTTGCGGCGACATAAAATTTGCATATGCAAGATGCGAAAAATATTTACTGATATCACCGGAAGCATCGCACCAGCCGCCGCGCAAATCAACTGTTTTTGTGTTGCCGAAAAGCAGAAGGTGTTTGTCTACAGCCAGCTCCTGTGGCGTGTTTGCGCGTTGCTTGTTGTAATAATGAATAATAGATGGTATCGTTAATTTCGCCAGCGCATTTTCATCAATTATAAATTCATCAGAAATAATTTGTTCGCCGTTTATTAATAAACTTAATTTATAATTTCCCAGGTTTTTTAAAGAAGAAAAATTTGCCTGGTAAAAAAATTTGTCAGCAACCCATTCATCAATTTTCATTGATGCACTTAAAAAACCTGAAAAAACAATTTCATTTTTTGCATTAATAATATGGAAAGAAATTTTTTCATCCATTTTATTATCCAAACGAACAACTGCAATTTTTGCTGCGTTCGCATCAAACCCAACCTGGTTAATATAAATTATCGGAGAAGAAAATGATGAAACAGGAATGAAGAAAAAAACAATCAACACAATAATGAAACAAACTTTCATATACATTTTTAAAGGATGATTTATTAATAATTACAAACATGCATCGCGCAGCATTTTCATATATTCAATACCTTTTTCGCGCGCAAAATTTATATTTCTCTCAGGAATTTTTTCCGGGTCTTTATAATGCTCGAGTGCTTGTTCAATACGTTCTTCACGCAGCAAATGCAACATTGGATAAGGTGCTCTGTTGGTATAATTTGCTGCATCATTAGCGGGCGAATTTGCAAATTTATATTCCGGGTGAAAACTGGCAACCTGGTAAACGCCTTCATACTTTTGTTTCTTCAATAATTTTTCTGCCAGCGAAACAAGATCCAAATAATCATTAAATTTTTTAAACCCATTTGGAAAAATTATAAATGCAGTTTCAATTTTTTCATCTTCATCAAGCCGCACACATTCATTAATAAAAGTGTACAAACACTCATCGGTTTTAATGCTGTTTTCTATTTTATAAAAAACAGTATTTGCTTTTATTTCACGCGCGGCAAACGGGCAAAAGTTGCAGCCAACTACAACATCTGTAATCCATTTTTTTGTTTGATTAATAATATTTTCTTCTGTAGTCAAATGATTTTTGTTAACACGCGATTAGCAATAATAAGCAACTCATTAATAAACTAAGGAACCTTTTTTGAATCTATTATTACAACAAAGCAAAACAAAAAAATTATACAACTTAAAATTATTACAATGAAAAAGAAGTATTTATTAATCGCACTTATCGTTTCTGTTTTTGCAATTTCATTAAGCGGTTGTTATGTTGAGCGGCCTTATCACCACCATCATTATTACCACGGTTATTAATAAAATAAAAAAGCCATCACAAATTTGTATGATGGCTTTTTATTTATTTTTCCATTACTTCTTTTATCTTTTTTAAAAATTCATCCATGCCGCCAGATGAATGATTGTAACCTTCTTCACTGCCAAAACCTTTTTGCGTCCACGTAAAATTTGTTGTATTATTTCCCGTATCAATCAATGTATAAGTAACCAGCGAATAATTTTCCGGTTTATCTTCAAGCCCCGAAAACCCGCTCCAGTAGGTGTAACTAAGCAATTCATTCAAAATATTTTCACGCACAATTCCTTTATCGCGGTATTTAAATTCTTTGTTATCGCCATATTCTCCCTGGAAAATGATATCGCTTCCAACCTTCCAGTCGGTAATCGTTTCGGTGCCAAATAAATATTCTTTAATGATTTTAGGGTTCGTTAATCCTTCCCAAACTTTTGCCGGAGAAACATTAATGTCAATCGATTTTGAAACAACTAAATCGTGGCGCATAAAAATATTTTTAGTTTTTATTTAAAGATACAACACCATAATATTTTAATCATTTAAAAAATTATTAACCCGGCAGTTGATTATCTATTAAGCTTCATTGGCGTCGCACTCTTGTACTTTTATTTCTATATTCGGCGAAATAAAAATGTAAAATGTAGCATGTAGAAGTGATTCGATATTTTTTACAACTTGATTTATTATTAATACAATTACTACAAGTGAACAACGATTAAACACAAAGTTTAACAAAGAATATCTTCAAATTATTTCAGCTAAACAAATTTCAAAATTTATAAACATAACTTTTGATTCATTAATAATTTCAAATCTCTCTATTGATAATTTTTCACATTTCCACATTTTCATATTTCCACATTCGGAAAATTTGCATTCAAAACACATTACCACCGTATTTTTCTCTTCAAAATTATTTATTAACGTTTTCCGGTTTGCCCACTAAAAAAATGCGAACTTCACCACAAACAAAAACAAGTAAGAAAAATTTATGGCTAAATCGCAAGAAACTTTTGGCAAAAAAGACAAACAAAAACAAAAATTAAAAAACCGCCAGGCGAAAGAAGAAAAAATGCAGGAGCGCAAAGCGAATGCAAAAAAAGGTAAATCGCTCGACGAAATGATGGCATACATTGATGAGAATGGAAACATTTCATCCGTGCCGCCAGACCCGCGTAAAATGAAAACTTTTAAGCAGGAAGATATGCAAATTAGCATTCCTAAATACGTGCCGGGCGAGCAGGGTGAAACGGTTAGAAAAGGCATTGTAACTTTTTTTAATGATGCAAAAGGCTTTGGTTTTATTAAAGATTTGCAAACGCAGGAAAGTGTTTTTATACACGTGAACCAATTGCAGGAAGCTATTAAAGAAAATGACAAAGTAAGTTTTGAAGTAGAAATGGGCGCAAAAGGCCCGAGCGCTATTAATGTGAAAAAAGGTGTGTAGCATGCAAGCGATTAATGCGTTTGAATTTAAAATGACAAAATAATTTTTATAAAATATTAACAAAAGTAAATCCGCCAAAACTATTGCTGGTATTGATGTTCGCATAAAATCCACCGGTAATAAAAATGCGTATATAACAATGGATTTATTTAGGATATTGGATTTTAAAAAGGGGCTGGATTTTTATCCTGGCCCCTTATTTTTTTTAAAGCATTTTGTGGTTGATATTTTTCTTCATTCAATTGCGAAAAATAATTTTGTAATCAACAACTATCTTTAATTTGTTATCGTTATTAATAATAAAATCTATTCTTAAAAATTATTTTATGCGTTATATTTTGTTTCTCTTTTTTATAAGCATCAATATTATTTCTTTTGCGCAAATTCCTGATTATACAGATATGCGCAGTAACAGGGAAAGTTTCAACCGCATGTCGAATAAAATTATAAGAAATGATTTAACTGCTTTTACAATTGGCGGAATTGCAGAGAGCGTTAATAAACCAGTGCTTCAAAAATTTCCGGTATCAAAATATGGTGATGATTTTATTACTTATGATAGCAATAATTTTCAGGTGACTATTAAAACGAAAACATTTTTTGTTGCTAAACATAAATTAATGTACGATGGCGATGGAAAATATTTGGTGAAGATTGATAACAAACCTTATTATGGAAATTATACAAAAGTGCCGCAGTCGGGCATTTCATTAATCGTGCTTGCAGGAAAAGATACGGTTGCAATTCCGCCAAGTGCTTATGCTGATTTGTATAATCCGCATTTTACTTACAGAACAAATTCCGGTGAATTACAATCGCAGGATGCTGTTTTTATATCTGCAGATAAACACCGCATTTATGTTTATATGCTTAACAAAGATGATCATGGAAGCTATGAAGTGACCTGGATTTTTCAGGATAATAAATATTTAAGGCGCGTGTTGGATTATGGGTTTACTCCTTAAAATAGTTGACAGATGACAGTTGACGGATGACAGATTTTTTTGGTGGATGATTGATGGCTGATGGGTGAGTGAAAAAGTGTTGATAATATTGTTTTAAAAAAAATTTATTAATAAAAAAAAGTGGTACAAATATTTTGCACCACTTTTTTATTAATCTTTATCAGAAATTATTTTTATTAATATCTTCTTGGCGGGCGATTGTCGCGGTTGTCGCCGCCACGATTATCGCGGTTATCTCTTCCGCCGCCGCCGCTTCCGCCGCGGTATCCGCCACCACCGCCACTTCCACCACGATAGCCGCCACCGCCGCTTCCGCCACCACCACGTTGTTGTTCTTCAGCTTGTTTAACGGCCATTTTTTTGCCTTTTATACTTGCGCCGTCAAGTGTTTCAATTGCAATTTTTGCATCTGCATCTTCCTGCATATCTACAAAACCAAAGCCTCTGCTTTTGCCGGTTTCCCTGTCCATTACTACTTTGGCAGAAATTACTTCACCGTATAATTCAAACATTTCTTTCAAGTCAACATCATCAAAATCGTAAGGGACGCCAGCAACAAAAAGTTTCATTTTAAAAAATTTATAGAAAGTAAAAGTACAAATACAAAAGCAATCCACTGCTAATATCCGCATTTATTTAATGCCTTCGCAAAAAATAAAAAGTTCTTGTTAATACGCGCTTTGCAACGCAGTATTTTTACGGTGGTTAAAATATTATCAGCCATCATCCGTCTGCATTATTGTACACTAATTTTTCATTTAAAAAACAAACCATGTACTACAATCAGTCGGGTGCCGCAAAAGGCAATCATCACGGAGACAGGCGCCAGCACCTGTTTAACCGAACAATGAAAAGAGCTGCTGTTAATGTTTATAAAACAGACAACAGTTTTGAAATGCTGGTATTTGCGCCGGGCCGCATCAGGGAACATTTTCATTTAGGAGTGAAAGGAACCCAGCTCACTATTTCTTATCTGCCGCCAGATAATTTTCCGCGCCCGGAGTGGGTTTTGCGCGAATATAGCCGCGGAGGTTTTGAAAGGGTCTTTGAAATGGATGAATCTGTTGATACCGCAAACATTACAGCAAAGTATGTTGATGGCGTATTGCAGGTAAGCCTTCCATTAATACCGGGAAAGCAAAGCGAAAAACGCGAGATAGCGGTGAATTAAGTAAAAAGTAAAAAACCAAAAGTAAAAAAGGTGGCGATGTTAGTCGTCACCTTTTTTGTTATTTCGGAATTTTATTAATTAAGAATTAGTAATTAATAATGTTTTAATCTTCATGCTGCTCTTCATATCTAATATCTGTTTCCTATCTTCTATTTCCTGTCTTCTATCTCCTATCCCTCATTTCTTGCTCTTAACTTTTTTTACTTTTTCTTTTTTACTTTTTAATTTCTCAGCCTTCGCATGCAGCTTGGCATTATAGCGAATCACATCCCAATATTCTCTTCCATAATCTACAAAAATTTCTTCGCCGGCTTGTATATCATATTTTGCATCTACAAACACACGCAGGTTTTCAATTTCATACTCTGCATTGTTGCGGACGCCTTTTATACGTTGCAAACCTTTTGCATCATTTGCATAACGCGCAATTGATTTTTTATAATAATGTGCATCAATTACGTGCGAGCGTTTTACATAAAAAATATATCCGTTGCTTCCTTCTTCATGTTCTACTTCTTTCCAGGTTGTAATTTTTCCCCAATATTCAACTATACGTGTTCCTTTTGCAATAAATTTTGTGGTAAATAATCCTTTACCTGCGCCAGGCATTGTTGATGTTTTTACACGCAATTGTTTTTCCAGCAGAGACATGCAATTTATTTTTTATTAATAAAAGTTTGTGAAGATAGTATACAGCTTTCAATCAAAATTATTTTTTAAATACTTTGATAAACAAAGAAATTTTAAGCTGTATTAATAAAAAAATAAGAAGTGATTATTAAAAATAAAAAATAAAACGCGGAGAGATAAAAATAAAAAACCCCTAAACTTGTCAGGGGTTTTTCAGAGAACTTGAATGTAAGGTCTTTCTTTGGACGGAAATTAACTCAAGTTGGTTTTTTGGATATTGGTTGATTCTTTCATTGATATTGGATAGGTCAAAAGTATATGAAAGCCTATGTACGTGCAAGAGTGGTAACACTTAATTTTTGATCGTAAGTTTACGATTATCATTTACTAACATTACGAGCAAGTTACTCGCCTGTTTCGTATGCGCTCAATTTGTTTTTAAGAGAAATAATTTCTCGCTGCATGTTATTAATGCGTTGCAGCAAATGCGTTATCGTTTCAATGCCTTCTAAATTAATATCGAGCTCATAATATAAACGCACTATTTTTTCCAATTGATTTAATTGTTGCGTGCGTATAAATTTCGCATCTTCTGTAACGGTCATTTCTATCAGGCCCGTTTCCTGCAAAGATTTTATAAATGAAATTTCAATATGATGGCTTGCACAAAATTCATCAGCCGATATTAATATTTCCGTTTGCATAGCTGTAAATTTTTTAATTATAATCTTGATAATTCAGTAAACAATTCTCTTTCTTTATCAGTAAGATTTACAGGAATTTTTATAGAATAGGTTATAAATAAATCACCAAACTGCCCTTCTTTTTTATATAAAGGAAAGCCTTTGCCGGTTAATTTTACCTTGGTTCCGTTTTGTGTTTCTGGTTTTACTTTTAATTTAATTTTTCCGCCCAATGTATCGATTGTTATATCGCCACCAAGTACTGCCGTATACAAATTCAAATCAACATTTAATTGCAAATCATTTCCTGATCTTTTAAAAGCCGTATCGTTTGCAATGGAAAATGTAATAAACAAATCGCCCGCAGGGCCACCATTAACGCCACTTCCACCATGGCCGGTTAACTTTATAACCTGTCCATTTTCTATACCTGCAGGAATGGTTATGCGAATATTTTTTCCATTAACAGCAAGCGTTTGTTTATGCGTTGTATATGCATCTGTAAGGCTTAACTGAAATTCTGCGTTAAAATCCTGCCCGCGAAATTTTGTTTGCCTTGAATTGCCACCGCGAGAACCGCCGAATAATGATTCAAAAAAATCAGAGAAATCTCCGTCGCCTGAATCATAAGAAAATTGTTGATCAGCAGAATTTCTTCTTGATTGATTTGCCTGTGCAAACTGATCTGCATGTTGCCAGTCTTTTCCATGCTGATCATATTTTTTTCTTTTTTCAGGATCGCTTAAAACTTCATTGGCTTCATTAATCTGCTGAAATTTTTTGTTTGCGCCTTTATCATTCGGGTTCAAATCCGGATGGCTTGTTCTTGCTAATTTCCTGTAAGCTTTTTTAATATCGTCTTGTGTTGCATTTTTATCAACACCTAATATTTTATAATAATCAACAAAGTCCATGTAAAAAATTTTCTGTTATTAATGCAATGCGAAGATCGGTAAATAACCAGAAAGAAAATAAAATTAACGGGAGAGAAATGATGTGATTTTTATTTTGTTGAAACAATTTTTCCTGATGAATCCACAACAGCAGTTATCTCTTTTAAAATTGTTTTTCCCAAACTGTCTTTAATCCTGTATTTGCATACAACCTGCATCTGGCTTATGCTTTCGGGCTGATAAACTGTTTCTTCGTTTTTAAAACTTTCAGGGAAATGATTGTTTGTTTGTATAAACTTTTTTAAAGGCGCGCATGATTTATCAACTGTGTCAATAAAACGCAAAGTCCATTCCTGCTGAAACCTTCCAAGCCTTTTGCCTGTTGCCATTATTGCATCATCGGGCGATGCAGATTTAATGGGTTTTGCAGAATCATAATTATAAATGTAAACCATATTAATATTGCTGAAACCATTAAGGTTATACTTCTTATTAAAGTATTCATCCGTTCCTGATTTTTCAGGATTGGTTACAGATATTAATATGCCGCTGTCTTTATAAACAACTTCTTTCACTTCGTATAAAGAATCGGTTTTTATTATTGCTTGGAGGGAATCAATATTAGCAGGCTTAAAATTTTTAAGTTCGCTTTCTTTTAATGTTTTATCAGCCAGGTAAATTTTCAATTTTATTAATGCTGCAAAAACTATAATGGCACAAATTATTATCAGGAAAATTTTAGTACCATTTTTCATTAGCAATTAAATTTTTTACAAACTACAATTTTTTTAAATCTTTTTGAAATAATAAGAATTGTAATTTTTCAACAAGCGCAAATTATTAATAATGATGATTATTAATAAATAAATTCGCGCAACTTTTTATAAATTTTTAAGATTTATAAAAGAGATTAATGAACCTTAAAAAATCGAAACTTAAATTGCTTTGTGCTGGATGTGCATGTTTTTTATCAATCCATTTTCTATTGAATACACATGCTGAATAATTTCATCGCTTATCACATTTTCATGCAAATCACGAATTACCTGGCGCACATCTGCAACAACATTTCCATTAGCATCTGCAGCAATTTGCACAGGTTCCACATCAGGATCAATCATTCCCCATTGCCGTGTCCAGTACGATCTTATTTCATCGTGGCCATTAACAAAACCACCATCTTGACCGTTCGGCCATTTTACATCAGGATGCATTGTTGCTAATGCATTATCAATGTTGCGCGTGTTAAAAGCGTAATATGCTTTTTTCAAAAGCACAGTATTCTTGTCCATAAAAGTTTTGATTTTTTATTTTAGAAATATCAGGAATTGTATGAGAAATTTTTGCCCCAATAATAACCAATGCGTACAAAATTCAACATCAGTTTATTAATCTGTTTCGGTTTCGCCGGTATAATCTTCTTCATCAACTTCTTCAGATTCTGGCAAATCCAAATCTTCACCAAAACGATCTGATTTTAAGTTGCCTTCGTTCAAAGCCACGCCCTCATTGTCTTTGCTGTCTAAAGCCATTGCTTGAATATCGCTTTCTTCTTCGTCGTTTAATGTTTGTGTTGCACTTTTGCGAAGCAGTGTACGTTCTTCTGCAGTTACGTTTGATTCATCATCTTCCATATCATCAAAAAGCCCATTGCCTTCTTCGCCGTCAGAAGAAATAGTATCATCTGCAAACTCTTTAAACTTGGGAACTTTTACAAATTCCTGTCCTGGAATATCCTCTACATCTGGCAAATCAATTATTGTTTCTTCCTGTTGCAAATGTTTTTTATCGTTTTCTGAATCCTGTAAATCAAGATTTCTTGCTGAGTTATTTTCCATACTGATTTTTCAATACCTATAAAAAATCCATGCCAGATATTTATTCGTGTATTTCTTTTCTATTAATAATTTTCAATTTTTTTCTTCATTAATAATTCAAAAAAAATTTTTGATTCATTATTAATAAATGGTTTTCTATAAAGTGGCTCCAGCGCTGCATTTTCAACCACTAACACTTTTTTTATATTTTTTTTAAGATTTTAAATCTATAATGAATTACATCCCGTAATTAAATTAATCCTTTTTATTTCCAGCCGCATTCGTTTAATCCGAACCCCTCTTTATTAATGTCTTTCATTTTTTTAACTATTAAATCAAATTTAGTATGGCAAAGATTAACGATTCGCTGATCGAAAATCTTGACAAGTTGCCCCAGTCAAGAAGAAATTTTTTCAGGTATGCGGGGGGCGCAGGATTAATAGCAACAGTTGCTGCAGCCTGTCATAAAGAAAACCCGGGCCCGGGCCACCATCCCGGCAAAACGGTAGACCTTGGTAGCGGTGATGTTGGTATTTTAAACTATGCGTATGCGCTGGAACAATTGGAAGCTGCGTTTTATACACGTGTTCTTGCAACTCCTTATTATCACATTTCATCATCAGAGTATTCATTATTAAGCGATGTGCGCGACCATGAAATTGCGCATCGTGAATTTTTTAAAACAGCTTTGGGAAGCAGCGCAATCCAGGCATTAACACCTGATTTCAGCAGTATTAATTTTTCGAGCCGCGATAGTGTACTTGGTGCTGCCAAAGCATTTGAAGATCTTGGCGTATCTGCATATAATGGCGCTGGGCAATTAATTGTAAGCCCGGATTATTTAACGCTTGCAGGAAAAATTGTTTCTGTAGAAGCACGCCACGCAGCATATATACGAGAATTGATTAGTATAAACAGTTTTGCTGATAATACCGTGCTTGATGCAAACGGACTTGATACAAGCCGCACGCCTGCACAGGTTTTAAGTATGGCATCTGTTTACATTGTTCAAACTATCGACGCGAGTCATTTACCAACAGCTTAAAAAATTATAACTATGAATTTTCTAAACATTTTACAAGAAATAGAAAAGGCTGATCCGGAAGTTTTTGAAAAACTGGATACACGCCGCAGCGCATTAAAAAGTTTTACAAACGTATCGGGCAAAATTGCATTGGCATCATTGCCATTTGCATTGGGAAGCATGTTTAAAAAAGCTTATGCAGGTGGCCCGTCAGGCACTACAGTTTTAGATGTATTTAATTTTGCACTAACACTGGAATACCTTGAAGCTGCATTTTATAAAAACGGAATTGCTGCAGGCGCAATGCTTATTCCAAATGCAAACGATCGCGCAGCGATTAACATTATTGGTACACACGAAGCAGAGCACGTTGCATATTTGAAAGCTGCGATAACCGCTGCTGGCGGCACTCCTGTAGCTTCACCAACATTTGATTTTACTGCTGGTGGTGGAAAAGGCAATGGCCCGTTCCAGGATATTTTTACAAATTATGAAACATTTTTAGCAGTAGCACAGGCATTTGAAGATACCGGTGTTCGTGCTTATAAAGGCCAGGCGCCAAATCTTGTACAAGGCGGCGCTTATCTTACAGCAGCTTTAAATATTCATTCTGTTGAAGCTCGCCATGCTTCTAAAGTACGCCAGATGCGTAAAGCAAATGGTTTTTCTTCAACAGTAAAACCGTGGATTACTTTGGCTGATACCGGAGGCATTGGTGCTGCTGTGCAAGCAAACTATGCTGGTGAAGACAACACCGTGCAAGCCAACATTCAAATCGTAAACATTAATGGTTTTAAAATTTCTGCAGATGCCGCATCTGAAGCATTTGATGAACCATTAACAATGGCGCAGGTTGTAGCATTGGTAACTCCATTTTTCGCTGCATAATATCTGAAATATTTTTTTTGATTTTTTATTATTTTTAAAAGGCTGCACTTGCAGCCTTTTTTTATTTTATAAAGATGAAATAAAAAAAATGAGAAGCGCTGTTACTTATTAATAGTTATTTGAAAAAATATATTAGCTTACAAAACGCTTATTGATTTTTTATTAATCATCTTTATTAAAGTAGCTCAATGAAAAAAGTATATTCATTATTAGTATTATTATTTGCCTTTAATGTTTTTGTTTCTGCACAAGTTGCCGTGCAAAATTTATCAACAGAAAATCTTATTAACCCGATTGGCATAGATGCAAAACAACCAAGGTTTAGCTGGCAGTTGGTAAGTGATAAAAAAAATATTTTGCAAACTGCCTATGAAATAAAAGTTTCTTCAAACGCGGGCGCAAAGGGCGATGCATGGAACAGCGGAAAAATAAATTCAGACCAGTCTTTACAAATTTATTACAACGGTTCGCCATTGGTTTCGGGAAAAAAATATTTCTGGCAAGTGCGTGTTACAGATAACAATGGAAAAACTTCATCATGGAGCGCGCCCGCTTTTTTTGAAACGGGTTTATTAAATACAAGCGACTGGAAAGCAAAATGGATTCAACCAGGTTATAAAGAAGATACGGCATACCAACCAAGCCCTTTGTTCAGAAAAGAATTTATTAATAATAAAAAAATAAAATCTGCAACAGCATATATAACTGCACATGGTTTATATGAAGCTCATATTAATGGCAAGCGCATTGGCAATGCATACTTAACGCCGGGCTGGACGAGCTATAATAAACGCCTTGCATATCAAACGTATGACGTTACCAATCTTTTAAAAGATGGAAAAAATGCAATCGCCGTAATGCTTGGCAGCGGCTGGTACCGCGGGCATTTGGCGTGGGAAGATCATAAAAATATTTATGGAAAAGATATCAGCTTATTAATGCAACTAACAATTACGTATAATGATGGAACAACAGAAAATATTGTTACTGATGAAAGTTGGAAATCATCAACCGGCGAAATTAAAAGTGCAGAAATTTATGATGGCGAAAATATTGATGCGCGTAATAGCAAGGCTGGCTGGGAACTTGCGGGTTATAATGATGCAAACTGGAACGATGTAAAAATCGGATCATTCACAAACGAAAATTTATTTGCTTCTAATAATGAACCAATAACAAAGCATGAAATTTTTAAACCATTAAAAATTTTTACAACACCAAATGGAGAACATGTAATTGATTTTGGCCAAAATTTAGTTGGCTGGGTTATATTAAAAGCAAAAGGAAAAGCAGGCGATAAAATAACCATTTCGCATGCAGAAGTTTTAGATAAAAACGGAAATTTTTATATTGAAAATTTGCGCCTCGCGCGATCTCAGGATTCGTATATTTTAAAAGGCGGCGATGAAGAAACGTTTGAACCGCATTTTACTTTTCATGGTTTTCGTTATATAAAAATTGAAGGATATACTGGTGAAATAACTGCAGATAATTTTACTGCTGTTACTTTATATTCTGACATGAAAAAAACAGGAACGTTCACAACATCTAATGAGCTTATTAATAAACTGCAACATAATATCCAGTGGGGGCAACGTGGAAATTTTTTAGATGTACCGACAGATTGCCCGCAACGCGATGAGCGACTTGGCTGGACCGGAGATGCACAGGTTTTTTCGCGCACTGCATCTTTTAATATGGATGTAAATAATTTTTTTGCAAAATGGTTAAGAGATGTGGAAGCAGATCAAAATGAAAATGGAAGTGTGCCGCACGTTATTCCGAATGTGCTTAATAAATCAGATGCCGGATCAACAGGCTGGGCGGACGTTTCAACGGTTATTCCATGGAATATGTATCTGGCTTACGGCGATAAAAAAATATTGGCGCAACAATACCCGAGCATGAAATCGTGGGTTGGATACATGCAAAACCAAAGTAAAAATGATTTGTGGAACAGCGGTTCCCATTTTGGTGACTGGTTATATTATATTGAAGGCGGCTCTACTGATAATTATTTAATTGCCCAATGTTTTTATGCATACTCAACGCAACTGGTTATTAATGCCGCAAAAGTTTTAGGAAAAACTGAAGACGTAACGTTTTATACAAATCTTTTACAAAAAGTAAAAACTGCTTTTATAAAAGAATACTCAACGCCAAACGGCAGGCTAACTTCCAACACACAAACTGCTTATGTGCTTGCATTAAACTTTGATATGTTTCCTGAAAATTTGCGCATGCAGGCTGCAGAAAGGCTTACAGAAAATATAAAAAACTTTGATGATCATCTTACAACAGGCTTTCTCGGCACGCCATATTTGTGTGAAGTATTAAGCCGCTTTGGCTATACAGATGTTGCATATAAATTGTTATTACAGGATACATATCCATCATGGTTATATCCTGTAAAAATGGGCGCAACAACAATTTGGGAAAGATGGGATGGCATAAAACCCGACAGCAGTTTTGAAGATAAAGGAATGAATTCTTTTAACCATTATGCATATGGCGCAATTGGTGACTGGATGTACAGAACCGCCGCCGGCATTGATACGTATGAAGATGAGCCTGGTTACAAACACATAAAAGTGATGCCGCATTTGGGTGGAAATTTTACATACATGAATGCAGATTTACAAACGCATTATGGCAATCTTTCTTCGCACTGGAAAGTTGAAAATGGCAAAACAATTTTTGATATTGAAATTCCTGCAAACACGAAAGCAGATATTTTTATACCTGCAACAAACGCAGATGCTATAACATATCTCAATGGAAAATTAACTGCATCAAAAGATATTAATGTTGTTGGAGTGGAAGATAAATATGTGCATATAAAAACAGGTTCTGGTAAATATTCGTTTATTGTAAATTAATTTTATTGGCCACAAAGCTGCATAGAAATAATCTCAGAGAACCGCTGAGAAAATTTAATGCTGCTCTGTGGCTTAATAATTTTGAGAATAAATTTTTGTTGAACTATTAATGTTTGTTCTACGCCGAATATTAATGATAATAAAAATTATCACGCAATAATTTTTAATCAAAATGTAATTGATACCTTAAGAAAACGGTGGCTTATTTTCTCCAATCCAATTATTTTCAAACTCTGGTTTCCAACTGTGTTTCCAGCGGCGGTGGCTCCAGAGCCACATCTCAGGATTTTTGCGAATTACATTTTCCATATAATTTGCGTAGCGCAAAGTAAGTTCGCCTTCTTTTAAAACACTTGCATCTTCACACGCGAGCTCAATGCTGGCTTTATAATATCCGCGTTTGGGTTTTGTTATTGATGTAAAAAAAACCGGTAAAGCTCCTGTTCTTGCGCCTTTTTCAGGGCCGGAAACAAATGGCGTCGGGCGGTTTAAAAAATTGGTCCAGTAAGCATTGTGCATACTGCCGGGACTTTGATCTGCAACGAGCCCAAGAAGATATTGTGTGTTTGCAAACGTTGGCATTTCCGTGCGCATATTGGTTGCTGAAATAAAAATATTTCCATTGCGCGTGCGCAACTTATACATTAACCGTTCAAAATTTTTATTTGATATCGGCATGTACACAACCAATATTTGAAAATTGGTAAATTGAGTAAGCACATGCTGCCCCCACTCCCAATTAAATGTATGGCCAAGGTGCATCTGGCAACTTTTTCCTGATTTATAAACTGGCTCAAGTACATCCCAATTTGCCGTTACACGTTTTTGTAAAAATTTGTTTGAAGCGCTTACTAATTTTATGGTTTCAATAAAAGAATCGATGAGATTATGATAAAACTTTTTTGCAATTAATATAAGTTCTTCATTTGTTTTTTCAGGAAAAGCCTTTTGCAAATTATCCATCACAACAGTTTTTCTATAACCAAGCAGGCGATAAAAGATGATATAAAAACCATCTGAGATGATATACAAAATGCGCATCGGCAGCAACGAAACCAAATAAAAAAAACCGTAAATTAAATAATACATAAAGTGTGATAAAAGACTAAGCTAAGCCATCTGAATTTAATCTTATCAAATATTAATTAATAACATTAACAGCTTCTGGTTGCGCAATGATTTGCTGATCTTCTTTTTCAAGCTGGCGCATGTATTGAAATTTTAAATGATCATAAAAAGAATGTTTGTCAATCACAATTGCAGCTAGGCTTGCGATTAATCCCGCGAGCATTAAATAAAAAATCATGTTGTGCCTGTCGGTCATTTCTAAAACCAATATCGCAGAAGTAAAAGGCGTGCGCGTTACGCCAGTTAAAAATCCAACCATGCCTGATAGAATTAATAAATTTGTATTTGAATCAGACAAGTGCATTAACCCTGACAAAAAAGATCCAACGCTTGCGCCAGCGCTTAATGCCGGCGCAAATATGCCGCCTGATGAACCTGTTGAAAATGAAAATACCGGACCGGCAATTCTTAATACAGGAATATACCAAGGCAAATATTTATGTTGCGTAAATAATGTTGTGGTCATAATTTCTTTGCCCGATCCAAAAACTCTTTCATCAATAAAGTATGCGCAGGTTACAATTATTAATGCGCATATAACTATGTAAGAAATATGCTGCCATGAAAATTTAAATTTTGATTTCCACCTCATTAATATCAAAATTAATTTTGACATTGCGCTGCCGCCCAAACCTGTTATTAATGCAATTAAAATAACGCCTGAAAACATATACGGCGAAACATTATTTACATTCGGATAACCAAGATATAAATACGGGCCCATTAATGCCTGCGCAGTTAAACCAGCAATGATAACGGAAGTAAAAATGGCGGTTTTAAAATAACTGATATGTGTTTTGGTAAGCTCTTCAACAGCAAAAACAATTCCGCCCAAAGGTGTGTTAAACGCAGCAGCAAGGCCGGCTGCAGCGCCTGTCATTATCATATTTTTTTTAGAAATTTTTGGCCACCATTCCGGCAACCATTGATTTATTTTTCTAAAAACAGATCCCGCAATTTGTATGGTTGGCCCTTCTCTTCCGATAACGCCGCCGCCAATTACCATTATTAAACTTGATAAAACTTTTATAAAAATTATGCGCAGGCTTAATAGTTTATTTACTTTTTCATTGTAGTGCGGCGTTGCTAATTCTAACGACACCATTACCTGTGGTATTCCGCTGCCGCGGGAAAATGGCGCATACCTTTTTACAAGCCATCTTGCAATTAAAAAACAAACCGGTGTTATAATAAACAATGCATAAAAAAAATGATGCACGATGTAGGAAGTTGTATGTTCTGCCATTGCAAAAAGCCTTGCATACAAAACGGCGAGCAACCCGGTTATTAATGATGCGATCCAATATGGAATGGCTTGTAATAAATTTAATTTCAGTTTTTCATTCCTGATATTATCAAATGATTTTTTTAACTCGTTGCGAACTTTATTAATAAAAGCCATTGTAAAATTTTTATTACAAAAAGATCATCGCACAATTCAGGTTGGCAAAGAAGTAAATAGAAATAAAAAAGGCGCTGTGAAATGAAATGCAAATATAGTTTGTAAACGCCAGAGGAAGATTAGAAAAATATCAAAACAAAAATGCCATCATTTTTATTTATTAATAATAAAAATGATGGCGCGTATTAATGAGATTTAAAATCAATTTTGTTGAACCAAATCTTTATCAGGAACTGATTGATCTGTCAATGCAACTTTGCCTCTTTCTTTTCTTATTACACGTGAGTACAAAGAAATTTCTTTATCAAATAAAAATCGAAAAAATAATTTCGTCCAAGATGTGTGGTAATACAATGTGTTATAAAAACCAGGCGCAGTGTTGCGAATTTTTGGCAATTTATTCCATGGAATAGAAGGGAAATCATGATGCTCATTATGATAGCCAACATTAAACGCAACGCTGTTCAACACGCCATAATAACTGTATGTTTCCTGTTCTTCGTGCGTTAAATAATGTTCCTGTATCCATCTTGCACCAAGCGGGTGCAAGCCAACAGAAAAGAAAAAACTTAGTAATAAATACATAATTGCCTTCGGTCCAAATGCGGCCCATATGCCTGCAATAAAAGCAATTTCCAATAAAAAATTTAATGCAATCCATTTATCAAATGGTTTTATTTCGCGCAAACGTTGTATGCGAAATACCTGGAAAAATGGATAAAATAATAACCAGATTATTTTACCAATAAAATAATTATTAATCAATTTTGCTTCCCAACGATTTGGCAAATCTGCATCCAGTTCATGCACGCCCTGGAATGAATGATGTTTGATATGATAACGTTCAAAAGAAACCGAACTTGGAAAAAGTTGTGGAAGGTTTGCCAATATTCCTGCAAGCCTGTTTGCGGGCCGGCTTCTGAATAATAGCTGGTGCGCACATTCATGTATCATCACAAACAATGCATGATCCGCAAATGCGCCAAGTAAATATGCAGCAGGAATGATTATCCACCAAGATTGTGCGTGAACAAGCCATGCAGCAACAACCTGAAAAGTTACCAATCCTATAATTGCAAAAATTGTATACGGATTTTTTCCAATCAGCGTTCGCATTTCCGGGTGCTCTTTAAGGATTTGTTTTGTCCTTATGCGATGTGGTTCCCTTTCTTCAGAATAAACAAAATCGGTTCTTTTCATCATGATCAAAATGGAGTTTTTTCGAGGCGTTCAAGATACAACTAAAATTTAAAAAATAGTTTTTGTGTATAAAAACCTGCCGCAATCTGAAAACATTTTTTCATAACTATTAATAAAGAATTTAGTTGCAATTATGCAATTGTATTTTATAATAACCGCGCGGTTTAATGTTTATTTAACTTTATTAATAACGAAAACGAATAAGATGATTAATAAAAAAAGCCATCCCGTTATTAATGGAATGGCTTTAAATATTTATTAATAAATTTTATTTTATTTCCAGGGAGAAAGATGTTTCATCTTCAACAAAAGCTTCCAGCTCGTCGCCAACAACGCATTCGCCAACACCTGCAGGCGTGCCTGTAAAAACCAAGTCACCAATATTTACAGAAAAATAATTAGAGATGTATGCAAGAATTTTATCGAAACTATTAATCATTAATCCCGAATTTCCCTGCTGCACAATTTCTTTATTTTTATACAAACAGAAATTGATGTCTTTCTTATTTTTAATATTTGCAAGCGGAATCCATTTGCCGATGGCTGCAGAATTATCCCAGGCTTTGGCCTTTTCCCAAGGCAAACCTTTTTCCTTTAATTCATTTTGAATATCGCGCGCAGTAAAATCTATGCCGGCAGTTACTGCATCATAATATTTATTTGCAAAGCGCTCCTGGATGTATTTGCCATTTTTTGAAATACGAAAAACAAGTTCACATTCGTAATGCAGCTCATTGGTAAACTCAGGGTAATAAAATGGAGTGTGAGCCTGTAATAATGCGCTCTTGGGCTTCATAAAAATGATAGGCTCATCGGGTATTTCATTATTAAGTTCTTTGGCGTGTGCAACATAGTTACGGCCAACGCAGAATATTTTCATATTCGAAATATAGGTTTAAAATAGAAAAATTTTCATTAAACATTTTACCAGGAAAAAGGCATGGAAATTACAAAGGATAATTAGAAATTAAAACATTATAATTATAATACCTGAAAACAGTAATCTGCGAAAATAAAGATTCCGCATTACAAATTAAAGACTTATCTCTGATTTATTGTACTGGCTCATGGTTCTTTCTATTCCGGTGGTAATAAAGCTTTCAATTACCTCAACCGACTTTTCGATTTTCAATCTCACCAAAGGCAATTCTTCCGGAAACCATTTGCCCAAAACAAAATCCACTTGCATTCCTTTCGCGAAATTGTTGCCAATGCCGAACCGCAATTTAGGATACGCGTTCGTACCCAAAATTTCCTGGATACTTTTTAAACCATTGTGCCCCGCATCGCTTCCGGAACCGCGCAACCTGAGTTTGCTTAAAGGCAAAGCCAAATCATCAACCACTACTAGTATATTTTCTATAGAAATTTTTTCTTTATCCATCCAGTATTTAACTGCTTTGCCGCTTTCATTCATATAAGTTGTGGGCTTTATGCAAACGATAATGTTGCCTTTATATTTCAAACCGGCAACAAAAGCATGCCGTTCTAATTTAAAACTTCCCGCAAGTTTAAAAGCAAGATAATCTGCAACATCAAACCCAATATTGTGGCGCGTTGCGGCATATTCCGTTCCTATATTTCCCAAGCCAGCAATTAAAAATTTTGCCATAAAAATTGCAAAATAAAATATCTGAAAAATACATTAAAAAAACGATATCGGTTAATGATTGAAAAATCAAAGAGCAATAAAAAAAACCTGGTATAAAACCAGGTTTTTATTTGTAAAAGAAAATGAATTATTTTTTTGCAGCGGCTGGTTTGGCAGCAGCGGCAGCAGCCGGTTTTGCGGCAGCAGCAGCGGCTGGTTTTGCAGCACCCGGAGCTGATTCTTCCTGTTTCAACTCACGCGTTAATACAATTGATGCAATTGGAATTCTTGGTGAATTCAACACTTCATAATTTTCCAGTTTCACATCTTCCACACGCACGTTGCCATTTAATTCCAAATCAGTTAAGTCAACCTTTATATTTTCCTGCAAATATTTAGGATAGGTTTTAACTTTTAATGATTTTATTTTCATTATTAATTTACCACCTGCTTTTACGCCCGCTGGTGAACCTGTGAATTTGATAGGAATAGTAGCGATAACTTTTTTATCTTCTACCAGTTCCATAAAATCTACATGGATTAATTGGTCGGTAACTTTATCGAACTGCAAATCTTTCAAAATACATTTGTAAGAATTGCCGTCTAACTGAACATCTGCTAATTGAAATTCCGCTGTATAAACAAGGGTTTTGAAAGCAGTAGCCGGAGCTGAAAAACTCAGCTCTTTAGCACCCCCGTAAATTACACCGGGTACATTTCCCTCAGAGCGGAGTTGGCGGGTGGCTTGTTTGCCATGTCCGGTCCTGAGTTGTCCTGCGATTGTAATTGTTTTCATTTTATGTTTGATTTATTAATGACGCTTTTATTTATTTCTTAATTGCGAATGGATGAATAAACTTGTTATACTTTTATTTTCATGCGCATTTCGTATGGCAACTGCAAACAATTCTGCAACGCTTAATACTTTTATTTTATCACTTTGTTTTTGTAACGGAATGGTATCGCAAACAATCAATTCTTCCAGCACACTGTTTTCAATATTTGCATAAGCGTTGCCGCTTAATACAGGATGCGTACATAATGCGCGCACACTTCTTGCACCTTTTTCTTTTAATAAACCTGCGGCTTTTGCAAGTGTTCCGCCGGTATCACAAATATCATCTATAAGAACTATATCCCTGTCCGTTACGTCACCAATTACAACCATACTTGCAATTTCATTTGCTCGCTTGCGGTGCTTATCACAAATCACCATATCGGTGTTGAAAAAAGCAGCCATTTCGCGTATACGGTTGGCGCTTCCCACATCGGGGGCGGCAAAGGTAAGGTTTTCTAATTTAAGTTGTTCTATATAAGGGATAAAAATAGCAGAGCTGTCGAGATGGTCAACGGGAATATCAAAATAACCCTGTATTTGCGGTGCATGCAAATCCATTGTAATAATTCTGTCGGCGCCGGCAGCTACCAACATATTTGCCACAAGCTTTGAGCCGATGGCAACGCGTGGTTTGTCTTTCCTGTCTTGTCTTGCATAACCATAATAAGGAATTACCGCTACCACTTTGTAGGCAGAAGCGCGGCGCGCCGCATCAATCATTAATAAAAGTTCCAGCAAATTTTCTGCAGGAGAGCACGTGCTTTGAACTAAAAAAAACCATATCTCCGCGGATACTTTCCTGGAAAACAGGTTGTATTTCTCCATCACTAAAATGCTGAATAGTTATTTTTCCGGGTGTGTTGCCAAATTGCCGGGTTATTTTCTCAGACAAATATTGAGAGCCTGTTCCTGAAAAAATTTTTGCTTTTCGCTCCATAACATCGGGGAATATAAGTAGCGAAGATATAAACGAAAAATAATAGAAAGACAGTTATTAATAAAATTATTAACTGCTTATGTTAATAAAAAATGTATGAAATATTATAACGCAAAAAAGCATTAATGGCCAACCGATGCAAATTCTTTTTTGCCAGAAGTTGCAGGCGGTGCTTTAACTTCTGTTTTGGTAACAGCAGCAGATTTTGTATTAATAGCATAAAAAATAGAAGAGCAAACGAAAATGGAAAAGAAGAGCGCCACTATATACATGCCAACGCAAAAAAGAAAAGATTGCCAGCCGCCGATAGCTGAAAAAGTTTTTGGTTTCATAGATTTGGATTTAGTTAGGGTATGGATTCAATTGATATGCGTATTTTTATAACGCAGAGCCAGTTTAAATATTATTCTTTTTACTGATTCTGAGTAAAACTAAACCTTATCCATAAGCAATGCAAGCGCACAAACACTCAATTAAAGATTGGGCGATAGACGATCGCCCGCGTGAAAAATTACTTAGTAAAAGCCCCGAAGCCTTAAGCGATTCTGAACTGCTCGCCATCCTCATTAATAACGGAACGAAAGATAAAACAGCCGTTGATCTTGCCAAAGAAGTACTTCACCTTGGCAAAAATAACCTTAGCGAATTGGGAAAATTATCTGTAAAAGAATTAATGAAAATAAAAGGCATCGGCGAAGCAAAAGCAATAACGATTACTGCCGCGCTCGAACTTGGCCGTAGAAGGCAAGCTGCAAATGCGCTGGAAAAAACAGTAATAAAAGAGAGCGGCGAAATTGCAAATTACCTGAAAGCATTATTGAAAGATCATAACCATGAAGTGTTTGCCGTTGTTTTTTTAAACCGCGCAAATAAAATAAATCATTTTGAAATTATAAGCCGCGGCGGCATTACAGGAACCGTTGCAGATCCGCGAACTATTTTAAAAAAAGCGTTGGAAGAAAATGCAGTCAGCATTATACTTTGCCACAATCATCCATCTGGAAGTTTGAAACCAAGCCGTGCCGATGAAGAATTAACGAAGAAAATAAAAGAAGCCGCAAAATATTTCGACATCAAAGTCCTCGATCATATTATCGTGAGTGAAGACGGATATTACAGCTTTGCTGATGAAGGAATTTTATAAAGTGGTTGATTATTTATTTAGAAATTTTTCTATTAATAATAAAATATTCTTCCATAATAATTGAAGAATATTTTATAGAAAATTTTTATGCTTGTGCAGTTGGCACACCAAAGTTTAGTGGCAATTGCACTTCTTCCAAATCCTGTATTTTACCATTCGATGCTTCAAAACGGCTAATGTTTTCTGTCAATGCTTTCATAAAACGTTTGGCATGTTGGGGCGTAAAAATAATCCTTGATTTTACTTTACTTTTCGGCGTGCCCGGCATCACATTTACAAAATCAATTACAAATTCTGCATGGCTGTGGGTAATAATAGCAAGGTTTGCATATTCCCCTTCAGCAACCTGCTCACTGATTTCAATATTTAATTGCCCGTTCGGTTGTTGGTCAGCCATAATTGTAATTTATAGAAATAAGTCAATTGCAGAATTATCAGGCCACAATTGAAAATAAACAAAAAAAATTTACGTGAAAGTG
>JABDAZ010000009.1:64540-68853 GCA_013288945.1 Bacteroidota bacterium
ATTTAAAGAAATAATTAATTGTTTAAGAAATTCTTCATTAACATCATCTAATTTATGCTGAGCAAAAAAAGTATCTACTTTTGATGATTCGGTTTGCAATGCTTGTTTTATCGACTTCTTTTTTAATTCAACTTTTTTAAACTCTTTTCCACCTGGCATCACTATATAATATTCTTCTTCATCTACATATTCGTCGTAATTTTTTCCAGACTCAGTCATACCATCGGAACGATAATCAGATTTTTCAAATTTAGTTTTGGTAAGCTTGTAGGCTGAATATTTATCAGCATTTCCTGCGAGAGGCTGAAAAAATGAAGAAGGATTAATCAACGGAACTTTTTCAAAAGTAAACGCATTTCCATCATTGCTTTTTAAAGTGAAAGATTTGAATTTATCCTTATCAATATTCATTGCAGACACTTTATCTGTAGTAAGATATAATTCATGGCTTATTTTATCATAATTGAAAAACAAACTGTCATTATTAATAACCACATTATTAGTACCTGTAACAATTCCTTTTGCCCAATCGTTGAAAAGGTAACGGCTGCCTTTAGTATCTTCCTTATGGGAAAAGGAAACGAAAGAACCTGTATTTAAAGTATTTCCATTATTAATAGTGCCTTTCGTTAAATCCTGAATTGCATTGTCAATACTTTGAGAAGCAGGATTGCTTTGGGCGTTTAAAATCTGGCCACTTAATAAGGCTATAGAAAAGAAAAAATATATTTTCTTCATCGTTTTATTTTTTATAAAAATACAGATAATAAAAAAAATAAAAAAACTTACTACCAACTTTAATACGACGTTAAGTATTAAAATAAAAAAACAGGCCAACTAATACAATCGGCCTGTTTCTATTATAAAGTTTTTATTTACTGATGTACAAAACTTTCGTCGATTATACGATCATTACCGGCGCCTGCCAATGCATTGTTGTAATGAGTTATAATGTGGAAAGCAGCTTTATGTGTTGCATCCGGTGGCGTAAATGATACAACATAAGTTGTGAAATTAGAATATACACTTGTAAATGTATAATCAACACTTAGCGGATCACCAGGTGTACCGTCCCAAGTAAGTATATAATTATATCCGGCACCTACGTTTGCAAAAGGAATTTCAACAGTTGAAGGATTATCCGGCAACGCAGTTTTAGGGCTATAATTTGATAAATCTGTGGTTGCAACATAACTAGATGGTACTGCCGCAGGCGGCCCTGACCAAGCTACTGAACCAATATAGTTATAACGTGTGCCAGTAACATTATAAGCACCTGCAAGAACGCTTCCTATAAAATGAAAATAAATTGTACCTAAGTTGCCACTAATAGTTGTACCAGGTGCAGATGTAATACTGATTGGTAACATATAACTATGCGACGGATCTACTTTAGCAGGATTAAAAGTTATATAAAATGTATCCAACCTTTGTCCGGCATGTACTGTACCTGTTGTTGTAGGAAAAGAAAATGTTGAATCCGGAAATATTTCATATTGAATGCGTGAAGCATTTGTCACAGTATCTGCATCAAATTTTGCAAGTGCAGCAGGATCGATTGCAACTGTTACGGGAATGTCCTTTGTTGGTGGATAATCGGAAGCAATATTTACCGTAAAAAATATTGTAACCGGAACTGTATCACTGAATAAAAGTGTTGCAGCGTTATTATATGCATAGCCGCTTGATGGCGCATTTACTGTAGGGTTGTTACTTGCAGTAGTAATTTCTGCTACATACCCCAGGTTTGAAAAATCCACATTCGGCTTATCTTTCAGGCAACCTGATAAAACAACCAAACAAAAAACCGGAATTATTATTAATATTTTTTTCATAATTATTTTTTATTAAATTATTTTATTAAGGCATCCAGAAAATTTTCGATGTAGTCGGGTCGATTGTTCCCTGTGCATCTACATTAGCCGAATTGGATGTATGTTCAGAAGTAGGATATAAATACCTGTAAGGAATATGAGAGGCGACGGTTCCAGGATAAATTGAAACTGGGAGATCTGCAGGTATTCCTAAACGTTTCCAGTTGTCCCATGCCTGAATAGCATCATAATTATTTAAAGCTGCCCATTCCTGTGTTACGATAAGGGTAAGCTTATCAGGCGCAATGTTCCAATTAACTTTATTGCTTGGGCCTGTAATATATGTATCTGCAGCAGTTGTCGGATCCGGAACTCCGAGTAAACGGAAAGATTCTTCAACAGCAGATTTATAAGTAGCCTCAGCATCACCACTCAAATAACCCTCCTGAATGGCGTCAGCCTGTAAAAACAAACTTTCGAATGCTGGCAATATAACTGCAGATTGACTTGCAGATTGCAAAATACCAGGGCCTATTGCAGAAATGTTTGTATTGTGGTCAGTACCATTTAAACTTCCGTAAGCACGGCCGGCAACAATTGTCGGACCACCTGCTGCAGGTTGCAGAGATTGATAAAAGAATGAATCGCGTGGGTCTCCAGTACTTTGATAGAAATTTACAGCATAGATATTTGCTCTACGAAACTGATGGCCTCCAGTTGCAGCTCCAGCAGTTGTAAAACCAAGATCCTGCCATTGAGGATTTTGTTGCGCAGTGCTACTGTTTGAATAACCTGGGTTGATAGCTGCATCTTCTCCTGCACCTAAAAACATGTCAGGAGTTAATCCAGCTAATTCAGCAGTGATTAAAGCTGGGCCATCCGCAGTTTTAGTAAGGTTCAACAAAATTTTTAACTTAACTGTATTTGCAAAATGAACCCATTCAGTCATATCACCACCAAACATGATATCATAACTTCCAGGGTTTGCAGCTGCTGCAGTTGCGCTATTAATAATTACAATTGCAGTATCTAACTGATGAATTAAACTTGTATAAACCGTTTTAGCATCATCGTATACCGGATAATTAATTACACCGCCTTGTAAAGCTTGTGTATAAGGTATATTATTATACAAGTCTACTAATCTTGCAAAGTGATATGATTCCATAATTTTTGCAATGCCAAGAAAATTCAATTGTGTAGCATCGCCTGTTGAAGCTTTTTCAACAAACCTGTAATTCACCAACACTGTATTATATACATAATCCCAGTTGCCAGAACCATCATTCGTTGTAAGGTTATAAGTTGCTTCAGTGCCATATCCACCATAATCACCACTAAAAGCTGTGTAGCCCATATAGCCATTAATCTCATCTTCATTACCCCCAAAAGTTGCAGTTGCAGTGGCTGCCAAAGCAGCTGACAATACAAACTGTGGTGAAACTGAAGACGGTGAATTCGGATTTACACTATTAATATCGAAAGTACCCTTTTTACAACCCATTGTTGTTATCAGCAATAAGGAGGAAAAAAATAAAAAATATGATTTTATCCGGTTAAACATAATGCTCATTTTTAAAGACATTTAAAAAGAATAATTAAAATTGTACAGATAATGTTGCACTTATAACTCTTGTTGGCGGACCTTGAGATTCGCTGTTTCGTCCTGCATCATTACCAGTTCCTTCTGCAAATTCAGGATCTGTCCATTTGTTGGTACCAGGCCTAATCATTAATAAATTTCTTCCGGAAAGTGTGAATGAAGCGTGCTGAACAATTTTGGTTACAGAATACCATGCTTTAGGAAAATCATAGCTGATAGCAACTTCTCTTAATTTCCAAACATCTGCGCTGGTAACATAGTTTGCACCAACAGAGTTGTATAGACTTGGCCAGAAGCTGAAATTTGCATCATCAACAGTTATATTGGTATTTTTTGTATAAGTTTTGCCACCATCTGTAGTGTAAGCTGAATTCGGGAAAACAAAACGTTGTCTGCCTGTAGCAGCAGAAGTACTTCCGTTTCCTGTAAAATCCAAAGCACTTCCGATATAGTTAAATATCACGTTTCCACCTCTGTAATCTGCAGTTATATTGAAAGTAAACCTTTTATAAGTAAAAGTTGACGTAATACCAATTATATCTTTCGGATTAACCTGTCCCAAAATGCTCAAATTTGAAGCTTTAGAAGGCATACCTGTTACCGGATCAACAATTACTTGTCCTGCAGAATTTCTGTTCCAATCGTATGTTTCCAACTGAGGATAAGCCAAACCTAACACAGCAAATGAGTTACCGTTTGTTCCGTTACCAGTTTGTCCTACACCAGCGAATGCATTTTGATTGGTAGGCGATACATTAAGCGTTGTTTGATTGCCGTTAATAGTAATTACTTTACCGGTAATATGGGTGTAGTTAACACCAATTGACCAAGAAAAATCTTTAGTTCTAACTGCATTAAGGTGCAAATCAGCTTCCAAACCTTTATTTAAAGTATTT
>JABDAZ010000010.1 GCA_013288945.1 Bacteroidota bacterium
TCCCTTAGATATAAACAGTGAAAAAGAAATGATAAGGGATTTGTTTATTATCGGCTGTCATACCGGTCTGCGAATTTCAGATCTCAAGAGACTTTCAAATGATCATATTAAACAAACGGGGGATGAAAAATATGTCGAAATAGAAATGCAAAAAACACAAAAGCCTGTTACTATTCCGCTCAGTGATAAACTGGCATCATTGCTAAATAAATATAAAAATGCTAAAGGGAAGTTTTTTCCTGATATCTATGATCAGAAAGTGAATGATATAATTAAGCTGGTTGCAAAAGAGCATGAAATATTCAGAAAGGAAGTTATTATAAATTCAACAGAAAATGGTATAAGGAAGGCAAAGCTCACTCCCAAATATCAGCTGATTTCCAACCATACTGCACGCAGATCTTTTGCAACGAACAGGGTGCTTGAAGGATATCCTTATTCTGCGGTCATGCTTGTAACAGGTCATAAAACAGAAAAGGCTTTTTTGCGGTATGTAAAAGTTAACGGTTATGATGCGGTAAAAATTTTTAAACAACATACAGATAAAATATTGCCGCAAACAAACAAAGTAAAAATCAGTCAACCAGATTTATCATAAATAACTGATTCATTTATTTCTTATTAAAATCAAAGTTTGCTTTGGAAGAGATCGAAATGTTCATTGAATTTCCTGTGTTTACAGAAGAGCCTTATACTACGATGAAAAGATAGTTACGCACGTTTTTACCGAGGCCTCTCTACTTTAAAGTTATAAGTCATCTTTTATCAATTTGCTGTTCCAAATATTTTTCACTTATTATATTGCATTAATGGAACCAACGCAAATTGATGACCCTGAAAGTATAGTTGTGCTGGTAATAGCCACGATGCTTATCATTATATCCATTGTGTGGATCGTCTTCATGAAATACGAGGCATTCAAAATTAAAAAGAAGAAATAAAAAGGTCGCTGTAAAAACAGCAACTGATCGTTTTACAGTAATCGTCAAAAGCCTGCATAATATTCTTTAGTTTGCCTTGTTTGAAGTTAAAATATTTTCTCTCTTTTTTATGGCAGTAAATGCTGAATCGTAATCGGGTCTCATTGTGCCCATCAACCTGTCCCATAGGGTAAAATACAGGCCGTAGTTACCTTTAAAATACTGGTGATGCTGGTTATGGCTTATAGAAGTGTTAACCCATTTGCCCAGCCAGTGCCGGTTAAAATTTGCGGGATATAACTCAAAGCCAAGATGCCCGTAAACATTATACAGCAAACTGAAAATAAAAAAAGTTGTAAGAAGTATTGGATGAATGGGAATGGTAAAAAGAAAAATAACAAATATCAGAGATTCAAGTATTGCTTCCAGCGGATGAAATGCATAAGCAGCAAGTGGAGAAGGGTTGATGGATTTATGGTGCACCAGGTGAAATCTTTTAAACAGCAATGGTGAATGCATCATGCGGTGTATCCAGTAAAAATAGGTGTCGTGCATGAGTAACATAAGCGGGAAAGCAAGTATTAAATACAGTCTGCCATAGTCATGAGTATTGGTATAAAAAGTCGTATGCTTTCTTATACTGTCAATGGATAACAATAAAACCGGCGGGAAAGAAAAGATGATGATTGAAAGCGTTGAAAAAATGATTTCTCTTTTATAGTCTTTTACCTGTGGAAATTTCAACTGGATTTTTTTATAGGAAATTCTTTTTCGCAGCAGCACATAAAAAATAAAAAATACAGGAACTGCTATAAAAAAATATTTATCAGCTACATGCCACAACTGCCAGATAAATTTATTCAAAGTCATAAACCGTATTTACGTTTGTAAATTAGTTTGATTTTTTTATTATAGCATCAATCATTCTGCAAATTCGGCTTTCACATAGGCTATGCTTTCAAGGAGTTCGGCATAAATACAAATCCTCACGCATAGCCATCATTTATTCCGTGCCCTCCTTGCGCAAATCCGGATTATGCCGGGTTATGTTCCATAATTAATATTTGAACAATTTAAAATGATGGTTATGGTTTTCTAATTCGCAAATGAAGGGCTGTATGTCCCTTTTTTATACCATTCAAAAATGAAAAATTTCAATTAATTATGCATAACAATGAGTGAAAATTTTCAAATTAATATCAATATTGCAGATAACCGATCGCAGGATAAAAAATCAAGGTTAGGAAAAAAGAAATCATTTTATTTTCACATGCTGTACTATTTTATTTTCTCTGAAGCAATGAATCCATTTGCATGCGATACAAATCTTCCTCAGCTTTCCATTTCACATTGTATATGTCCTTGTTCAAGCTTAGATCTTTAATTAGCGACCTGATACCTTTTAACTGCGCATTATATTTTACAGTATTATTTTTCTTTGGAAAAAATGGACTGTCATATAAGGTACACCAGTCAAGGCTTTTTTGAAGTATGGCAATGTAATTATTAATATTGGCCCGCAGGTATCTGTCCATATATTCGCCAATCATCGAATGCAGGGATGCGAACAGGGCGCCATCATCACTCGCTGAATATTTAGGGTTTGCGGCCTTGTAATAACCAAACCGTATACGTCCTGTATAATATAAAAACGCAGCTTCATTCAAATGATCGCTGCCAAGCATTTCAGCAACCGTTGTTAAAAACATAACGGGGTGCATCTTATCAATCGAATCCGCCACCTTGTATATAGAACTATCCAACGATCCGTTGCGGCCAGTACTATCAAGACTTCTTGCAGATTGCACCATTTTATTTGTTCTTGAAATCTGTTCCCCTACCTGTTTGTAAAATGAACTGTCAATCTGGGCGTTTGCGGCACAAATTTTTGCAAATAAAAGAAAAAGAAATAGTTTTTGCTTCACCGTTGTGATTATATGATTCTAAAATAATTCATTTCTTATGTCAATGCTTTTTTTCAGAAATTATCCAGGAAATAATAGCAGAAGTTATCAACCAATCTGTGCTGGCAATATTATACTGGAATAAAAAAATCTATTCCTGGTTATCTTATAAGTATGACTGTTCCTTTTTCCATTTCTGTTTTTTTATCCAATAAGTTGTAATATGAAATCATCCAGACAAAGGCACCCGGAGGTTGTTCATATAACGCAAATATTAATTGAAACTGAATCATTGATTACATATTCAAAGCAAAGTTAGCTTGCGGGTTGAAATCCAAATCTACATTGGTGATGATATTGGTAAGACAAGTAAGGTGAGCGGTTAACGGGGATATCATTTACTCTTTAATATCTATTTTCCCACTGGTAACTGTATCATAAATGTTGTTCCTTCACCATCTTTGGTTTGCACTTTTATCTCACCACCGTGAGCTTTCATAATATCGTAGCTTACACTCAACCCCAAACCCGTTCCCTGCCCCGTTGGTTTGGTGGTGAAAAATGGTTGAAAGATTTTATCAACAGCCTTCAGCGGTATACCATTGCCATTATCGCTGATGCTTATTTCTACTTTATCATTTATCTTTTTTGTGGCTACCGTTATTGCAGGTTCATAATCTGCATGGTGCTGTTTTGCTTTTTCATTGACTGCATAAAAAGCATTATTATAAATATTCAGCAATACCCTTGTTATATCCCCGGCAACAATATAAATACCACCTGCTGATTCATCATAATTTGTGTTTAATGCTGCACTGAATGATTTATCTTTTGCAATCAGGCCATGGTATGCAAGCCTGAGATATTCATCTGCTAATTTATTGATGTCAGTTAAATCTTTACGGCCGCCGGACACCCTGGTGTGCTGGAGCATTCCTTTTACAATGCTGTCAGCCCGTTTGCCGTGATGGTTAATTTTCTGCGAATTTTCTATAACATCGTTTGCAATTGCTATTATTTCCTCTGTATTGCCGTTGTCAGCTTCCTGTTTTAATTCTTCAAGCAGCTCTTTATTTAGTTCCGAAAAATTGTTGACAAAATTAAAGGGTTTTGAATCTCGTGGGCAATGCCGGCGGTGAGCTCCCCCAGAGAGGCCATTTTTTCTGACTGGATAAGTTGCGATTGGGTAGATTTCAGATTGGCAAGTGTTTCCTGTAACAGGTTATTTGCTTTTTGTTTTTGGACGTTGTTCCGGTAAAATACCATCGCCAATAACACAAGCAAAACAACACCTGTAAATAAAGCTATTACGGTAATCCTCGTTTTATCATCTTTATTTTGCCGGGCCTTCTGCTCCAGCCGATCATGCTCTTCAAAATCAATATTTTGAAATTGTGTGAGTTTTTGGTTATGATCATTATTCAGGCTGTCGCCTATTCTTTTTGAAATACTTAAATAAACCAGGGCGCTGTCCGCTTTTCCCAATATTTTATAAGCATCTGAAATTACGCTGGCAGATGAACTGATAATGTAAGCGATTTTCAAAGAAGATGCAAGACTGAATGCTGTTTTGGAGTACAGCAAAACAGAATCAATTGGGCCTGCGGTTTTAAACAGATCTGCATATGCTAAATTTACATAACTCAAAACAGTCAGGTTATTTTGTTCCCTGTTAACCGCTATTGAACTGCGGTAATAATATTTTGCGGAATCAATTTGATGTTGTTGTAAATGGATATTCCCAATGACCATCAGGATGTACCCCAGATATGTTTTATTTCCAGTTTCATAAATGTACTTCAGTGCCCTGAAAGAATAGAAGAAGGCAGAATCCAGGTTACCCAGTTCGAAATATCCTTCACCAATATTCATATTGCTGTTTACCAGGTTTTCATCTGCGCCAATTTCCGCGGAAATTCGGATTTCTTCTTTAAAATAGTTATTTGATTTTTCAATATCACTTCCTGCATATATAATACCCTTTAAATGTGCAACGCCCGCCAAAACATTTAACCGGTATTTGTGCGGCTCGCCTGCAAACTTTTCTCCAGGCCTGATATACAGATTTTTTTCATTCTTTTCATTTTGTCCAAGGGACAATGCCTCATTTGTAAACCTTAGAGCAAGAGGAAGGTTTCCCTGGTGGTTTACGAAGTAAGATTTATTTAATAAAAAATTTGCCTTCCAGAGTGGCTGCTTCAGTTTGTCCGATATTTGCAAGGCCTTATTTGTAAAAAATAAAGCACTGTCCCAGTTACTTTCTGAATAATAATTCATCAGGCTGTCAAGAACAGTTATTTTTACAGTGTCATTTGCTGCAGCTTTGAATGCCGCTGTCAGTTTATTTAATTTCCCGTGCTGAATTTGTGTACTTGCAAAAAAAGGGAATAGAAGGAACAATAATATTTTTAATAATAATTTCATTCGTTCAATAATGCAACTCAAGATAACTGTTTTGCATCATCATAAATAAATTTGCGAACTTAAATATTACGTGTTTAATAACATGTATGCCTTACATCAGGCACTTCTATATGAGATGGAAACTCATCCTGCTGATCTGTTTTTTTGTGCATTTTACTGTTGCACAGCAAATGAAAATGGAGACACACCATCAGATCAATTCTGCATCAAAAAATATTTTTTTGCTGATGATGGATTCGATGATGATAAAAATGGACGCTGTTCCCGTTACATCCAGGCCTGATATTGATTTTATGTCACAGATGATACCGCACCATCAGGGAGCCATCGGAATGGCAAAATATGAAACAGGCCATGGTAAAAACAATCATATGATGCAATTGGCAAAAAGTATAATTGCGGAACAAAACAGTGAAATACAACTGATGAAAATATTAATAAACCGGTTGAATGACAGTACACAAAAAATTAATAAGTCTTTTTCCGATGAAATGGCCGATAGTATGAAGGTGATGATGAAAAACATGCCATCCGACACCGGGCTGAATGATATTGACAAAGCTTTTGCAATGGTCATGATCCCGCATCACCAGGCAGCCATCCATATGGCTGCTGTTTTAATAAAATATTCTGTCAACAATAAAGTCGCAACATTCGCGAAACAATTGATTTCAGAAGAACAAATAGAAATAGAACAAATGTCTGCTTTCATTAATGAGTAATTATGGATAAAATAAAAATACTGTTATTAACGGCCATTACTTTTTCTTCCTTGCATGGGTTTGCACAAAGTCCATACAAAAATGACCGGGTTTATACAGGTAACCAGGTTTCCAATACGGTATCCGTGATTGACCCTTCCCAAAATAAATTATTGGGGGAGATAAAGCTGGGCAACCCGTATCCGAATGTACTGACCCCGCTGTATAAAGGGCAAACACTCGTACACGGGTTACGCTACTGCCCGAAAAAAAAATTATTGGCCGTAGTTTCTATTGGTTCAAATTCGGTTACTTTTATTTCTACAGAAAATAATAAAATAATCAGGATAGTATATGTTGGGCGTTCACCGCACGAACCCACTTTTACTCCCGATAGCAAACAGGTTTGGGTATCGGTACGGGGGGAGGGATATATCAGTGTGATTGATGTTGATAAAATGGAAGAAATAAAAAAGATACCAGTGGCCGACGGTCCGGGCATGGTTGCGTTTTCTCCTGATGGCGAATTCGCTTATGTATGTTCAAGCTTTACGCCAGAACTTGATATCATTAGAACGAAAGACTACACACTAATTAAGCGGATAGATATTGCAAGCCCTTTTTCTCCCAATATTTTTACAAGCCCTGATGGGAATTGGGTGGCGCTGACCCTTAAAGACATCGGTGCAGTAGTGGTAATAAATGCCATTACACTGGAGGTGGTAAAGCAAATTAATACAGGTGGTATAACTAACCATGTTACTTTTAGCAACCTAGGCAAACTGCAAAGGATGTTTGTGACAGTTGGTGCAGAAAACAAAGTGCGGGTATTTGATGTAACTAAAGATTTTATCCAAACAGACACCGTTGATGTCGGTGCATTGCCTCATGGCCTTTGGCCATCTGACGACGGGAAATTAATGTACATAGGATTGGAATACGGCGATGAAGTGCAGGCAATTGATTTGGTAACGTTAAAAGTTACAGGCACAATAAAAATCGGCCAAAGCCCGCAGGCATTGGTCTATGCGGGCAATGCCGTTTATGATTATACAAAAAGCCTGGAAAATTTAAAGCCTTTACAAGATACTACCGCTACCCAAATAATCACCCTCAACAGTTTGAATGGAAGTGCTTCCCATGGACGCCTTGCTGTCCGGCCCGTTGGTGTGACTGATTTGATAGAACAGATTTTTACTGGTTTGATACCCGGAAACAGCTATACGCTTGCATTTTCAAAATCAATGAATGTTCCTTTTGCAAATGACTACGAAGTGAATCATTTTGTGGCCGATGTCCACGGAAAATTTGGCGGCCAGTCTGCAGGCCTGGTAAAAAGTGCCGTGGATCCAACGGCGCAGGATTATAAACACATCATTCTGATTGATAACAATACAAAGGAAACAGTGTTGCTGGATAACCTTAATTCAGTAACTTCAATGAGGCCTGAGACTGACCATTTAAACAACAGGAACATGAACCCCAAAGGTGTATTATCAGTGCAAAGCAGGTATCCGGTCAGAGAGACCGCTGACCGTCTGGAGAAGATCCTGCATTCAGCCGGAGCTACTGTTTATGCCCGGATAGATCAACAGGCAGAATTAGAAAAAGCAGGACTGGATATCAGGCCCATGGAATTTTTGTTATTCGGTAACCCAGCAGCCGGGGGACCTGTTATTATGCAAGATCCGTTGGTGGCACTTGACCTTCCCCTGAAACTGCTGGTATTCGAAAACGAACAAAATGAAACCTGGATAATTTCAAACGAAGCATCCTATATCGGTGAAAGATTCGGTCTGGCAGCCAGTACATATGCGCCTTTTATACTTGATAAGATAATTCAAAAGGCAATTTCAAACTAGCCGGTCAATAAATTTTCAAAAAATATTATATATGACTGATACAACCCATGAACCGTCTTTCCTGGAATTTTTACCGGTAAGTTTTTTTGGTGCAATCATGGGGCTTACAGGACTTGCATTCTCATGGGGCTGGGCAGAAAAATTGTGGAGTTTCCCGCCTGTAATAAAAAATATTGTCGGGGGAATTGCCATTGTATCATTTGTTTGTTTGACGATTGCATATGTTATAAAATGGATTAAATTTCCTGAACTGGTTAAAAAGGAAATCCAGCATCCCGTATCTGTGAGTTTTTTTGCAACTTTTATAATTTCCTTACTATTGATACCGGGTATACTTTTGCCTTATAATGTAAACGCGGCAGTTATTATATGGTCTGCGGGAGCCGTCATGATGTTTATATTTTCCTGGTTCGTATTGCGTAAATGGCTGGATCATCAGCAGGAACCTGGCAGTGCTGTGCCGGCGTGGATTATTCCTATTGTAGGCACATTGGATGTACCCATCGTTGGATATCGGTTACCCATTCCGGGCATCCATGAAATTTGCCTTGTCTTTTTTGGAATAGGGCTGGTGTTTAGCATTATTTTAATGACGGTTATAATTTCAAGATTATTTTTTCAACCCCAGCTGCCTGAAGCACTGCAACCTACTTTATTAATTCTTATTGGGCCCTTTGCACTGGCATTTTCGGGATACGAATCGCTTACAGGGTTCCAGGATATTATTGCATCGGTATTTTTTTATTTTGATTTTTTCCTGCTATTAATTTTAGGAAGTAAAATTTTTTTATTAGCTGTCTGTTGCCCTTTTCGTGTAACCTGGTGGGCAGTTAGTTTTCCACTGGTAGCATTTACAATTGCGGCATTCAGATATGCGTCTTATAAGCATGCTGTCATTTTTCAGGTTGTACCGGGCGTTATGCTGGCAACATCAACAGCCGTTATTTTGTATCTTTTAATTCAAACAATTTATAAAATAGTAACAGGCACTTTTATACTTAAAGCACCGGGAGCAGAAAAGGAAACGCAACTTGTTTCCGGCCAGCGTAATTAAGTTAAATACAAAGTGCTTTAAGATTTAAAAAGTATTAATAACCATTTATATTATGGTCAAAAAAATGTTTTTTACAAGTTCATTGATGATAAGATTTGTACTCACAAATTTTTTATTAACAGCCCAAACTAATAATGCCAGCAATTTAAAAAATGATACCATGAAAAATTACGCAATTCATTACAAAACTATTGTTGCCGGCGATATAAATATATTTTATCGTGAGGCCGGATCAAAAGACGCACCTGTAATTTTATTAATGCATGGTTATCCGACTTCATCAATTATGTTCAGGAATTTAATTCCTTTATTAAGTAAAAAGTATCATGTTATCGCACCTGATTTACCGGGATTCGGTTTTTCAGATGCACCAGCGCGCGCAAAATATGCTTATACATTTGACAATCTTGCCAAAACAATGCAGGCTTTTATTGATAACATGCACCTGAAACATTTTGCCATATACATTTTTGATTATGGTGCGCCTGTTGGCTTAAGACTGGCTTTGGCTAATCCTGAAAAAATTACAGGCATTATCTCACAAAATGGAAATGCATATGAACAGGGATTGCTGGATTGGAGCAATGGCCTTGTAAAAGCTTATTGGGATAATGATACAAAAGAAAACAGGGATGCACTTAGAAAATATTTTACACTGGATGGAATAAATTTTCAATACAGGCAGGGAGTGGCGGATCAATCATTGGTAGCGCCGGAAGGAATTTATATTGATGATCACCAGATGCAACGGCCGGATAATGTAGAAATACAATTGGATTTGCTGCGCGATTACCGGACAAATGTCAAATTATACTCGAAATTTCAGGCTTACTTCCGTAAATATCAACCCGGATTATTAGCAGTTTGGGGAAGCAAAGATCCTTATTTTTCATCGGCCGGCGCTGAAGGATTCAAGAAAGATATTCCAAATGCAATTGTAAAATTTTATGATACCGGGCATTTTGCATTAGAAACTCATTGTGAAGAAATCGGGCAGGATATTCTGATGTTTATGGACGCGTTAGGGTTGAATAATTAGGATGGCAACTGACGGATAATAAATTTATGATAGGCGCCTGATTATTTTGCAGCTGTTGTTATGCTAGTTAACAAAGGGAAACCGAAAAAAAGAGCCTTGAAGGGTCATTTGTTTCTGATTTTTTTTCCATGCTGTTTTCCCCAAACTGCCATTCCTGATAAAACATTTCCAATTGTATCACAGTATTTTGTCAGACAATATTCAATTGTCTTTGGAGAAAAATCATCCACTTTTCTTTCTATCAACCTGTTTTCTTCAAGATGTTTCAATTCCTTGGACAATACGTGGCTGGTTATGTTGGGTATTGCCGCTTTAAGGTCTTTAAATCTTTTGTTGCCGTAATAAATTGCAATTATAATCGGCAGTTTCCATTTACCGCCAATTACAAATAAAGTATCCTGTACGTACCCGATTTTAGCAAGCATTTGTTTTTCAATTTTTTCACTCATTTTAGTATCCTTTTGTATACGGTATCAAAAGTATACTAATTATAAAATAATTTTAGGGAACATAAAATTATTATAACGTGAAAAATATTTTATTGAATGTATTCTTTATAGTTATTCTATTGTTTGGTTCCAACCTGCCAATTTCTGCCCAGCAACCAGTTAGCAGTGATTCTTCTTTTAAACAGGGGATAAAGTACAAGCAAGATATACAGCAACTTATTAACGCTTACGGACATGATGCAGACAGACGACTGGCACAGGAACAGGCAAATCTGTTTACAGAAGATGGTGCAATAGAAAATTATCGCATTGACCGGAGCGGCAATAAACCAGATACTATTCTTAAAGGAAGAAGTTCTTTGCTGAATGGTTTTGGAATATTGAAAAAGTACGATATTACCATGCATTTCATTGGGCAAACAACGATAGAAGTTAACGGCGATTCGGCTACGGGAGAAGTATATTGCCTGGCTCATCATTTCTGGAAAGAAAACGGAAAGCGTATGTTAATGGTAATAGGCATAAGATATTATGACACTTATGTACGTCAGAATAATAAATGGTTATTTGCAAAGCGTAAATTAATTTATGACTGGATTGACAAACGGCCATCTTCTGAATAAATAAATTGTTTAAATATTCCTCCTCATAAAAGCAGAAGATATATCAGGCATATCTTTTCATGTTCCCTGCTTTGAAATCAAAAAATTATAATAAAATGAATAATCCAAAGGATATGGTTTATAACCGGGCCATCGGGAGGATTTCGATTGGCAATGATAAAAATGTTATTGACAAAGGGTAATAAAGTAGCGGCAACATCACATGTGGCAGGCAATATGATAAAAAATGAAGGTTATTTTATAATAAGTTTTAAAATTCATAATTTTATGAGGTGGTAATAATCTGATTAAAATGTGTTGTATGAAACTGTGTGGTATTTTACCTGAACTTCCTTTTCAGCGATCTTCTGTTTCTGAAATTTTTGATCATCTTCACCAAACAAATATTGAACGGTTCGGCGCCTACAGTCCTGTTGCAACGAAAAGAAAATTGAGTGGTGCTTACTGGATTGATGCGATCTTCAATCACTTTCTTTTTTTAATCATAACAGGAAACTGCATCGTTTTTATTTTTGATTATGAGAAGCCAATTTATCCGTTACTGGTTTCAATGTTGCCTGCTTCCTGCTTAATTTTTATTATTCTTTTTTTGACGGCCTATTGGCCACTTTACCAGCTGGAATTTTTGCCAAAACTGGACAATTGTATGGAAAACTATGCTAACAAAAAATTGGATGGCATCCAGCAATGTAAAAAGGAGCAGTATTCTGTGATGACATTAATGCTAATTCAATTCGCATATTGCCAGTTAATGGGAATAAACCAACCGGAACTTTGCAAAGAAAATTATTTACTGTTATCCAGGCAATATGGTGTCTCCGTAAAAAGTATTGATAATGTTCTTCAATTAATTGTACTTGGCAAATGGGACCGGAAAAGTATCCGCAAACGAACAGAAATATTAAATGGCTTTGAGGACGCAATAAATTATTTCAATAAAGTTTCCTGTAATAAAGCAATTCCGATATTAAATCTCCTTCAGCAAAAACTGCTGCACGAAAAATAATCCTGATTTTTTTTAGTTTATCTATACTTAACTGGTTTTTCTTTGATGGTATCGCCATATTGCTTTCCTAAAAAGTAAAGTATGGAAAATGTGCAGATGTTATTGCCGGTCGAACCCAAAGAGTTTTGGCGGCATTTGAGAAGTATTGTGGAGGAAGTCGTTATTGACAGCAGGAGAATTCCGGTAAGGGATACCCATTCAGAGCGGCCGCTGTTAAAAACAAAAGAGGTTTGCGAAATCTTTCATATTTCAAAGCCCACGGTATATGAATGGCTGAAACAGGGAAAGATTAAATCAGTTAAAATTCAATCCCGCAGGTACTTCCACTGGAAAGATGTGGAAGAGTTGATTCACCAGTCTAAAGTAAACCCTCTAAAAGCAAAATCATGAGTAACAATCAGATCTTATGTAAACAGGCAAGAGAGATTGACCTGGTTGATTATCTCGCAAGCATTGGACATGAACCATCTAAAATCAGGAACAATGATTACTGGTATTTATCTCCATTAAGAAATGAAAAAGAACCATCGTTTAAAGTGAACAGAAGAATGAATGTATGGTATGATCATGGCCTCGGAAAAGGAGGTGATTTAATTGAATTTGGAAAACTCTTTTACAAGTGCAGCGTAAAAGAATTGCTTGAAAAATTAAGTGATAAAAATAATATCAGTATTTCTTTTCATCCGCATGTAGCAGGTGAAAAGAAAAAAGTTTCAGGTGATGATGGAAAAATAATGGTTACTGACAGCAGGATAATTTCTGATCCGTCTCTCAGAAAATATCTTCATGAAAGAAACATTGCGCTTACTGTTGCAAACCGTTTTTGCAGTGAAGTTGACTTTGAATTATACAACAAAAAACATACAGCCATTGGTTTTAAAAATGATGGGGGCGGATATGAATTACGCAGCAATTATTTTAAAGGAAGCAGCAGCCCAAAAGATATTACACTCATAAAAAACAGTGATAAAAGTCTGCATGTATTTGAAGGATTTTTTGACTTCCTTTCTTTTCAATCTATACAGCTTGGTGTAAAAAAATTATTGCTTCCACTGCCAAAAATACAGAGCAACTTTTTAATCCTTAATTCCGTGTCCTTTTTTGAAAGAAGCAGGGATTTGATGGAAAAGCATAATGATATTCATCTCTATTTAGACCGTGATACCAGCGGAATAAAAAATACAAAGCTGGCCCTTTCATGGTCTGAAAAATATCATGATGAAAGTATAAAATATAGCAAGTGCAAAGACTTGAATGAATACCTGATTGCATCGAGAGAAGAAGAAATAAAGCAAAGCCGTAACATAAGCCGGAGACTTTGAAATTATAGTAGCCAGCTATGTTTCGGTTGCACCGAAACGGCTGGCTTCCCTCATGCTTGCGCATTCTGGAAGTCTTGTAAGACTTCAAAAAAATTGTTTGAATCTGAAATTATGTGATGTATGGAAACAGTGATGAATGAAAATAAAAAGCAGCAAAAAAATAAAAGTGGCAGACCGAGGAAGGTTCAAAAGATGGACAAGTATATCGGCGTTAAATGTACGCTGATTGAGAAGACGGCCATCATCAGCAACGCAAAAAAAGTAAAATTAACGCCATCAGAATTTTTGCGCAGGCTTGGACTACAGCGACGGATTGACATAAAAATAAAAAGGATTCCCAGAGAAGCTTTAGGCATCACGGCTCTGCTAAATTATCTCAATGCAAACCTCAACCAGGTGGCCAAAAAAAAGAATAAAGATGAACCTTTTGATGCACTCGAGAGGGCAAAACTTTCGGCACTTGCAACCGAAATAAAAGCAGTTGTTGAACAGGTAAAAAGCTTTTTCAAATGATTGGAAAAATCAGGATGGGAAGTTCCTTTAGGGGCTGTATAAACTATTGCCTGAACGATAAAATCCAGGATGAGGAAGAAGAACTGGTTATGAAAAACCGTGCGGAAATTTTAAGCTATCATTTGTGCTGCGGGAATGCCAGTGAATTAATCAACCAGTTTAAAGAAGTGCGTGAGCTTAATATGAAACTATCCAAACCTGTTATGCATATTTCTTTGAGCCTTGCACCAGAAGATATTTTGAACAAAGGACAAATGATGGAGATGGTTGAAGATTGTGCAATGCAATTGGGGTTCGATAAGAACCAGTATTTATCTATTCTCCACAAGGACACTAACCATCAGCACATACATATTGTAGCCAACCGGGTTGGCCTGGATGGAAGAACAGTTTCTGACAGCAACAATTTTCAAAAGATGGCAAAATATTGCAGGTCAATGGAACTGAAGTATGGGTTAAAACAGGTGCTTAGTCCAAGAAAATTTTTATCAAAAGAACAGCGGTTGATGGAGCGGCAGGATATAAGAAAGGAAAAATTAAAAGAGCATATCACGCTTTCAATCCGGAAATCAAAAAGCTATTCAGAGTTTGAAGACAGAATGAAAAAACTCGGCTATGAAATTATCAAAGGACGAGGCATTGCTTTTCGTGATAAGCAACAGGTTTATACCAAAGGAAGTGAAGTAGGTTATTCACTGATGAATATTGAAAAGCAATTGCAACAACAGTATTTAGTGCCATCCATCAAAGCGGAACAAAAAATAATAATAATCAGACAGGAAAAAAGATCGTTAAGTCCTAAGCCTTGGAATGATAATAATAAAGGGCATGTAAAAAAATGTTTACATACGCTGAACAAGATCCTTAAAGAAGTTATGAAACCTGAAATGGAATTTAACCAGGTTCCTTATGAACTCAGACAAAATAAAGGACAAAGACAAAAAATCAGACATTAAAATCAAAAACAAAAATTATGAACGAAGAATTGATTGAACCAGTGCTGCAAGAAATGCTGGATGACATTAAGCAACTGACCGAAGAAGTTAAAAGCGGTAAAAAAACGAGCGAGGATGCAATAGACTTACTTAAAAATTTCGATAATAAATTATCAGCAATAAAAGTAAATGCTCCTGAAGTAAACCTTTCACCAGTTAATAAAACTATTGAAAACGGGATTTTTAAAATTACAAATGCTATTGAAGCACAACCAAAAATAATTAAAAGAGAATTTCATTTTCATTTCTTTCCTAAGCTTAATATCATGGACTATTACAGGACATACAGCAGGCTTGTTTTTTGGCTTACATTATTTTTGCTCGCAGGAGGTTTGGTTGATATTGGCGTGGAATGGATAAAAGGTTACAACAGAAGACAGCAACAGGATGTTCAAATTCGTAACGAAAATACACCAGTGGAAAGACAAATTGGTCGGGATTTAATAAAAGTAAAAAATGTACCAAGGAAAAAATGAAACTCATTTTTTCCTGCTTTTATGATTATGAATTTAGACACAGGCTATCTCGAATTTGTGCTATGAAATTTTTTCTAATTAATTATTTCATTCAGTACAATGAAAACAATTCAGCGGGGGTCATTTTTAGCCCTTTGGCTATTGTAATAATAGTTGTTAATTCAAGATTCACTTTTCCGGCAGCAATTCTCTGGACATGTGAATATTCCATGTCAGCTTCCAAAGCAAATTGTCTTAAACCTAATTTCTTTAATTTTAGCGCTTTCCTGAGCGCCAATCCAAATTTTACCTGTATTTGTTGCTTGTTTTCCAATGAAAGCAAGCTCTAAGAAATTAAAAAATAAACTGGCATACGATTATACGCCAGTCAAAAAATATTAATAACTTTATACAGAAAGTCTTTCGACTTTATAATTTACTTTGCGATTCTTCAATAAACTAATTGAAGCAATTTGCTTTGAGTCTCGTTACTAAAACCTAGGAATTTTGGTGACCACGGGATAATAAGTAAAGGGCTCGCGTTTTGGCGCGGGCTCACTTATTCGTGGTCAGGTTCTCCTAGGTACCTAGTAACGGTAAGTTGAGTTCCGCGCTAATTTTTTATCGCAGGTATTTTTTTACAGACCTGGCATTGCATCAGAAATATGAAAATCGCTTCACCTTTTTATTAAGCGGTTTTTATGAATGATATTGTTTCAGGAGTTGGAGAAAAAAAATTAATTGCAATTCGCAATGAAAATTTAATTGCTGATAATTCAGGGAATGATATAGTAGTTGCTTTTAATCAAAAGGATGTAAATGCTTTTACAATAATCTACAAAAAACTATTTCCCTCTGTTTTCTATTATGCAAAAAGGTTTGTTGGGAATGAAGATGCACAGGATTTAACTGCCGATGTGTTTACAAAACTCTGGAATGCAGATAAAAAATTTCCAAGTCTCCAAAGTATAAAAAACTATTTGCAAGTTTCAGTGCGCAATGCCGCCATTAATTTCAATGAACATTTAAAAATTGTTGAAAAAAATAATGAAGGTATAAAGTCTGTAAATGAAATTGTTCTTGATGGATTCAATAACAATGATGAAATTAAGGCAACACATATCAATCTCATTATAGCTGAAATTGACAAGCTTCCGGTTCAGCAGAAAAAAGTCTTTGAATTATATTATATAGCAGGATTAAGAGAAAAAGAAATTGCGCTGAAATTAAATATAGCCTTGAGAACAGTGCATAATCATAAAATGGCTGCGCTAAAGAAAATCAGGACGCAACTATCGGGATTATACATGTTTTTTTCATTGTTGTGTTTTATTTAGATATTTAAAAAAAACTTTTTTCAAGAAAGCATGCAATTTGATTGGGACATCATTAAAGCATTCACCCATTGTCAATACAAAGCCTGGTCTTTGGCCTCCGGTCAAATAAACAATACCAATTTTACTGTAAATGAAAATATTGTTGATGTCAACTTGCCTCTCCGTTCAATAACGTTGCAAGATAAAACAACTGCTATTGCATGGTTTTACAATTTAGATACGCGAACAACAAATCACGTTGACAGAATTAGGATTCACATAGGATCAAAATCGGAAATCATTAAGTTACCAAAGCCGAATACAAAAGCAAAGAAATTATTGGCTGATTTTAAAAACTTTATTGATAAGAAGGAGCCTCCTCCTTTTTATAAAAACCCGCATTGCAATGAATGCCATTTAAGAGAACGTTGTTTAAAAAAATTAAAAGAGCGAGACTGCATTAGTTTGCTTGGCGGCATGTCTCCGCATATACTTTCAACATTTCATAAGAAAGGAATTTTTTCTATCCTGCAGCTTTCTCACATCTTTCGGCCGCGAAGAAGAAACCGCACAATTACTAAATCTGTCAAGTTCCCCTTTGAATTAAAAGCGCTCTCGATACGGGAACAAAAAACGTATGTCCTTCATAAACCTGAATTAAAAGATAATCCTGTTTCAATTTATTTTGATATGGAAGGATTACCAGATGAGAATTTTATTTACCTGATTGGCGGAATAATTAAACAACATGATAAAGCAGACGAACAGTTTTCATTTTGGGCAAATAATGAAAAAGAAGAAAAACAAATCTTTAAAAACTTGTTTGATGTATTTGCAAAATATCCTGAAGCTTCTATTTATCACTATGGCAGCTATGAAACCAAAGCATTGAAGTATGCGGAAAAGAATTGGTCTTTTGTTTTACCTGATGAAACCAACTTAATAAACCTGTTGTCGTTTTTTCGAACGCATGTATATCCGCCAACATATACCAATGGATTAAAAGAAATTGCAAATTTTTTAAAATTTGAATGGAATGATGCTGAAGCAAACGGTTTAAAAAGTATTGAATGGAGAAAACATTGGGAACATACCAACACTGAAAATAATAAACAAAAATTAATTGATTATAACCTGGACGATTGCAAAGCGCTCATTAAAGTAAAAGAATGGTTTGACCATCTGGCTAACGATGATGCAGAAAATGTGCAGCAGGTTTCAAAAATGAAGCGGCACAGCCCTTACAATTTTACGAGTAATCAGGGTTTCGGAGAAGATTTTAATACTATCAATAAAGCTGCCTATTTTGATTACCAGCATTCAAAAATTTATTGGCGTAATGAGAAAAAAATTATCACAAAGAAAAATGAACCAAAACATTTTGGGCGTGGACAGCATGTCTGGCAACCAAAAAAAATAAATCAGGTTATTCAGATCCCACCATTAAAAAATTGTCCCCATTGTGGCCACCGCAAACTATACCATGCCGTAAAGCAAAGAACATTTATTCAAACAGATATAAAGTTTACATCCAAAGGCATTAAACAGTGGATTATAGAATATCATAGCGGCAAAGGCAAATGTGCAAAGTGCAGGATGAAGTATAATGACAGCACCCTCAGGATGCTCTACTATGGCGATAATTTAATTGCATGGGCAATCAATATGTATGTCAGTTATAAAGTAAGCTTTGCTTTGATAAGCAGGTTGGTGCAAGAGCAATTTGGAATATGGGTTAACCCAACATATTTTAATGACCGAAATTATATGTGGTGGCAAAAATTCAAACCGGAAGTTGATTATTGCTGGAAGATAATATTAAACAGCCCTGTCATTCATATTGATGAAACAACGGTGCGTTTGTCAAAAGGAACAGACCGCGGTTATGTATGGGCTTTTGCAACACAACATACGGTATTCTACCACCTGACCTTAAACCGAGAAGCAGATTTTTTACATGAATGGCTGAAAGATTATAAAGGAATTATTATTACTGATTTTTATGCAGGCTATGAATCACTCCCTGTTAAAAGACAAAAATGTTTGGTTCACCTTATCCGTGATTTGAATGATGAATTATATAAGAACCCGTTTGATGAAGAATATAAAAAAATGGTAGTGGCCTTTGGACAGCTCTTAAAGAAAATTATTTTAACAATCGATAAATATGGATTGAAAAAATTAAACCTGAAAAAACATATCAAAGAAACTAACCGGTTTTACAAAGAGTATGTTGACATAAAATATAAAACAGAGCTTGCTTCAAAAGCAGCTAAACGTTTAAAAAGGCATTGGGAAGAACTATGGACTTTTTTATATCATGACGGCATTCCATGGAACAACAACAATGCGGAAGCAGCAGTAAAAGCATTTGCACTTCACAGGAGAAATGTAAACGGTCAGGTAAATGAAAATGGCTTGAAAGAATATTTAAGCATGTTAACTATTGCGCAAACCTGCAGGTATAGAAATATTTCATTTTTGGATTACTTGCGCCGCAAAGCAGGCATCTGGCAAAATATTCCTGCTAAATTATTGCCAGGCTATCTTCCAATGGAACAAACAAAAGTGTACGCTGCAAAAATGAAATTTAAAACGGCGGAACAGTGGCGTACATGGAATGAATCGGGAAAACGTCCAACATTTATTTCACCGGAATATTTTTTTATTAAAAACATAAAGTAAGATTCATTAAAATGGGTATAGAAAAATTAACCAGAAAGGATTTACATAACATGGTATGGGCAACACCTTTGCAATTGCTTGCAAAGAAATATCAAATTTCAGATGTGGGACTGCGAAAAATGTGTAAGCGTATGATGATACCTGTTCCCAATAATGGGCACTGGGCAAGGCTTCCAATCAACAGAGTTGCGCCGATAAAACTTTCTGGAAGGTATTCCGGGGATGATGAAGTACGGCTTGAACTTAGAAAGGAAAAAGATGATTCTGACAAGGAAGCATTGAAAGAACTAACTGAAGAATTCAGAGCAAACCACATTGTGCGCATTTTTGAAAAACTAACCAACCCGGATGAATTAGTAATCGTTTCCAAAAATATCATGCATGGTAAAGAAGGTCGTTCCTATCGTCATGGAGAAATGCTCACTAGTTCGAGAGGAGGACTTGATATTTGTGTGTTGCCTGAAAATATCATACGCGCTTTATGTTTTATGGACGCTGTTATAAAAGCATTAGAGACAAGAGGACATGATATCATGACTCGCAACGCACAAACATTCGCAGTCATATTTGATGTGGAAATTGAAATTTCCTTCCGCGATAAATTAAAAAGAATACCGGTCAATACACACAGCTACCCAAGCACTGAACTCGTTCCAACCGGGCATGTTTGTTTCCGGGCAAGGATAAATTACAGCGATAAGGAATGGAAAGACGGAACACAATCGATTGAACAACAGTTGCCCGCAATCATGGCAAAACTCGAACTGGAAGGCGGCAGGATTGCAGATGAAAGGATTTGGCGGGATAAGCAGGCGGAGATTCGCGAACGCAAAGAAAAAAAATTACAGGCCATCAAAGCGAAGATGGAAAAAGAACTGGCAGATTTTAAAAATATGCTGGGCCAATCCGTTCGCTGGAAAAAAGCAAAGGACCTGCGCAACTATATTGATGAAAGGGAAAAATACGCCATCGAAAATAACCAGCACGATGAAAAATTTATCCGCTGGTTGGAATGGGCGAGAAAAAAAGCAGACTGGTACGATCCGTTCATCAATACAGAAGATAAACTTTTAAACAATGTTCAAAAAGATAGTTCCCAACCTGAGAAAACACAACCGGCCTCTGAAAATGAATTATTTTTTGAAACAAAAAACTGGTTTAAAAAGCCATTTTATTCAAAAAGATAAATCTATATGATCACTTAAGTCTAGCCACTGCCGTATTAATTACTAAATAAAATTAACATACATGTTAATTTTATTTTGATTAATTAATATAAATGAATATTTTTGTTCTTAATGACATTATAGATGAATTATGGCAACAATAAGATAAAGATAAAAATTTATGTTGGAGACCACCCTCCTCCACACATCCATTTACATAGGAAAGATCGGTCGATTACACGGGTTGCTCTGCCAACACTTTTATTATTATCAGGAAAGCCTCTAAATAAAGAAGAATTGGATTTGGTTATAGAAAAATATGACCTTTTATGCGAAGAATATGATAGAATAAATCCAAAAAAACATCAATAAAAAATTATGAATAAGTGGGATTACATAGAATATCAGAAAATTATTAACGCAAAAATTGATGACCGTTTAATATCAATAACCTTTGCTAATAATGATAAAGTTGATATTTCTATAAATACTTTTTTGCCGCAAGAATCTGAGAAAATTGAACCTGGGACGATTTCATTTTCAGATTATGAAATTTCTATTAGAGCCACTCCTGAAGATATTATAGTTCCATGGGATAGGATACGTGTGCTAAGTGATAAGGATTTTGCAAAGGAAATGGTTAGGTTGGCAGGAGAGAATCATAAGTTAACAGGGTTGAGGCTTAAAGCACTTCGTGAAAAAAAGAATATTAAAAGCGGCGATCTTGCTTTCATTTCTGGAGTTACTCCACAAACCATTTCACGAATTGAAAAAGGACATACAGATGTAAGTTTTGGCACCTTAAGAAAAATTTTAGCTGCAATGGGTTACTCTTTAAAAGATTTAGTTGCACAAGAAACATTGCAAGAAACTTTAAAACCTATTTCGACTTTCAATGAAATTCTTAAAAAGCTGAACAAATTAGGCTTAGGAACTTCTATAATCAACAAAATCCTGCCTTTGGAAATTCAAAGTCAGGTTGGTCAAAGAAAAGATGGATTACCGGAACTATTGATCAATGAAATAACTTTTCATTTGAATAGGATTTTTGGATGGACAGGCACGGAGATTTTAGAAAACGAACATTTATCATTTAATGAGAGTCCTGCACAGATCGCATATTTTAAAACCCCTTCAAAAGGAAATATAAACCAAATAAAAGCCTATTCCCATTATGCATTTTATCTTGCAAATATTGTCAACAATATCAATATTACAAAACCTTCAATTGATTATCCAGGCGATTTAGAAGAATTCAAAACGACATTTTATAAAAAGTATCAGCAACTTGATTTAGAAAATTTAATCAATTATTCTTGGGACTTGGGTATCTGTATAATTCCTTTAAATGATCAGGGCGTTTTTCACGGAGCCTCGTGGAATATTGAAGGGAAGCATGTCATAGTCTTAAAACAAAGAACCCAGGCACACGCCCGATGGATATTTGATTTGCTCCATGAACTCTATCATGTATTCGTTCATTTGGAACAATCAAATACATCAGTAATAGAAATCGAAGAACTTAATCCGTATTCGAATAATAACTCAATTGAAGAAAAGGAGGCTAATGCTTTTGCTGACCAATTCATTTTTAATCATAAAGCTGAAGAAATAGTCCATAAATCATTAGAAAATGCGAATTATAAATTAGACCAACTTAAAAAAGCAGCAATTGCAATTTCAAAACAAACAAAAATCAGGGTTGATTTTATTGCAAATTATTTAGCCTTTAGATTACAGATGAACGAAAAGAATTGGTGGGGTTCTGCTAATAGTTTACAGATAATAGATCCGGATCCATTTTATATTGCCAAAAAAGTATTGAATGAAAGGGTCTCAATTGAAAATCTTAATACAATTGATAAAAACTTACTTGTATCAGCCTTAAATTGAATAAGCTAATATGCAAAAGAGAAAAAAATTTACACGGGTAGTCCCAGACGAAATTAAAGTATCGGAATTAAAGATTGATGATGTAACATGTGGTGCAACTAAATGCGATGAAGGATACCATTGCTACAGTAAAAAGAAAACGAGTTTAAGAAAATATGGGGAACAAAGAGTTTGTAAGGAATGCGGCACCGATTTAATTGATTGGGAACGGATTCACAAGAATGATATTAATGATTCAGACTTTGTATTTGAACAACTAAGAACAGAAATTATTAGACATGTATTCTGGCATAACCAAATTCAGGTGGAAGCATTACACGCAACATACTTACAAGGCAAAACTAAAACTCGTGAAAAAGCACTACGGCTTTTGAAATCCAGGATTGGAAAGTATAATAATTTTATGGATGGACGACAAACTCCAATGGGAAAAGAGGAGATAGTCAATTATGCACAGCATGCAACAGCTACCTGCTGCAGACAGTGCCTGGAAGCCTGGCACAACATCAAAATGGAAAAGCCCTTGACAGAACAAGAGCTTAACTTTTGCACCGATTTAGTAATGAAATATATTACTGAAAGGGTCCCAAAATTAAGTGCCGATCCGGTTGATGAAGAAATTGCAAAAAAATTATCTTATGAACATAATAAACACTGAAGAAATTTCATCAAAATATAGACAAAAGGGAATTAACCTCAGCGAAAAATCGCTATCAATAACAAACTTCAAGGGCTCAGAGCAAGAGAAAGATTTGAGGGAACAACCAAATTGTGACGGATTTGGGAGAATAAGGCATTTTAAATTACATCCTTCAGAAGATTGGCCAATAAATCCTCTACCTATTATTCCTGCGGCGAAATATTTGGGTATAAAGCAAACAGATGAACTGAGGGCACAAGTATTTCAGAATTCCGTATGCAACTGGCGATGCTGGTATTGTTATGTAGATTTTAAACTGTTGAATGGAGATAGCAGGTTTTCAAGTTATCTAACAAGTAATGATTTACTTGATTTATATTTAAAAGAACCCAACCCTCCTTCATTAATTGATTTATCGGGTGGTCAGCCTGACCTGACACCGGAATGGATTCCCTGGATGATGGAAGCTATTATTGAAAAAAATCTTCAGGATAAAATACTTCTTTGGTCAGACGATAATTTAAGTAATGATTATTTTTGGCGTTACCTTTCTACAGATCAAATTGATTTAATTACTTCATATAAAATGTACGCAAGAGTTTGTTGTTTTAAGGGAATTGATGAAACATCATTTTCAATAAACACAAAGGCGGATCCAAAATTATTTTATAACCAATTTGACTTATTCAAACGCCTTCGTAGTATAAAAATCGATTTGTACGCTTATATTACGCTAACAGCCCCACCGGAAACAAATTTTGAAAAGTCAGTACCCTTGTTTATGGACCACATACAATCTGTTGATGAAAAATTTCTGCTAAGGATTGTACCATTAAAAATTTTTGAATTTGAACCAACAAAATCAAGGAATGATATAAATAAAGCTGAACTTCTATCAGGTCAGGAAAAAGCTATTGTGATTTGGAAAAGAGAAATGAAAAAAAGATTTTCAGAAGAAGAGAGAAATTTACCAATAACAAATATTTATGAGCCCTAAATTTTTCATGTAACCCAAGCCTTTTCCAATGAACAAAGCATATTTAAGAAAATCTGTTTTACGCATCTGCCAGCAACCCCGGACTTTTGAATACATAAGCAAAAATACAAAAGGTCTTTACCCAAATTATCTAACCGATATTTTGAGGGAGCTTGGTGACGAAGATTTAATTACTTATGTTAATGATATGTGGGTGGTCAAACAAATAAAAGTAGATGATGACAAATTGCAACTTTTTCCACCAGAGTCAAAACTTTATTTGCAAAAGTATATGGGCTATTTTGACTTTTTGAAAACGCCCCACCCCTTAGATTTTGAATGGAGAAATTCTACAGCTAGTTTGAATAGATTGCTAAATAAAATCCAAACGTTTTTACTTCCTAAAGACAAACTTTTATTTTTAGGTATGCCAACTTTATTCGCAACAGCAATTCAAAAAGATATTCCTTATGTAACTAGCCTTATTGAACGTAATAAACCTATCATAACTGGATTAAATAAAATACATAACGGGAGTAATAAATTTAGAATAATCGAAGCAGACTTATTCAGAATAAATCCTGAAATTATCGCTGAACATTTTTGTGTAGTAATGGATCCACCATGGTATACACCACATTTTAAACAATTCATGTGGGTAGCGGCTAAAAGTATTTGTCTAAACGGAATGGTTGCAATTAGTTTGCCCCCCATTAATACAAGGCCAAATATTTTAGAAGAAAGATTAGAATGGTTTACTTTTTGTCAAACTCTTGGTCTGTGTTTGGAAATACTAGAACCGGAGCAGCTTGAATACGCGATGCCTTTCTTTGAGTTTAATGCCTTAAGAGCTAATGGAATTCAAGATGTGATGCCTTTTTGGCGAAAAGGAGATTTGGCTATATTTAGAAAAATCGGAAATACAGATCTTCCACGACCAAATCATGAATCTATAAATAGCGAATGGGTTGAGAGAGAATTTAATTCAATAAGATTAAGGATAAAAACAAATCATAATTCTGCTTCGGTTAACCCAAATTCTATTCCTTTAATTATAGAATCAATTGTAAAAGGAGATATCTTGCCGACAGTTAGCAATAGGGATGAAAGAAGAAACGAGGCTAATTTATGGACCTCGGGAAACAGAATCTTTAAAGTCAATGATCCTTTTGTTTTTCTATCTTGTTTGGATTCTGTTCTCTCTGGAACGAACATTACCGAAAACGAAAATCTAGTTACCGATTTTATTGCAGTTGTTATCAAAATAGAAAATTCAGAATACAAAGAATATCTAGAATGGATTTATTATGAAATGGAAAGACAAATTAATTAATGATTTACTTGATTCATTAAAAAAGGATATGTATTGGTCCCGGTTAATTTACAACGCTATTCACGAAAATAAAATAAATATACATCTTGCAATTTTTAACGAACCGTTTTTAAGCTTGATTATTGCAAAAAAGAAAACTATGGAATCCAGGTTTTCAGTTAACCATGTTTCACCTTACAATAAAATTAATTCAAATGATATTGTATTAATAAAAAAATCTGGAGGTAACGTTGACGCTATATTCACTGCAAAAAATATTAAATATTTTAGAAATCTTTCTTCAGACAAAATTTCAATTTTAAATGAGAAATATGGCAATCAAATTGGCTGGGACATTGATCCAGAATTTCTTAAAAATAAATCTGGCGCAAAATATTTGACATTAATGGAAATTTCCCATTTAAAAACGTTAGCTCCAATTGAAGTAGGTAAAAAGGACAAGACCGGCTGGTCTGTTATAAAGTTAGGTTTAAAGAACACACTATTTGAGTAATAAAAATAATTAACAATGTATGATCTGACAATAGGAATAATTGGAAAGATTTCAGTAGGAAAATCCAGCATAGCTAGAGCATTGCATGAAAAAACAGGTATTCCATATACTTCATTCGGCAGTTATCTTGTTGCATATAGCAAACTCAATAATTTGCCAATAGATAGAACCTCTCTTCAAAATTTGGGCAATAAGTTTATTAAAGAAAATTCTCAAACTTTTCTTAGTAATGTACTTAAGAATGTGACTACTAAATCCAATATAGTAATTCTTGAAGGAATACGTCATGTAGATATTTTGGAATCCATAAAAAAAATAAATAAGAAAGTTTTATTCATTTTTATCGATGCTTCACCTGCAATAAGATACGAAAGGTACCTCAACAGGCAGCCGGAAAATATAGTACCTGTTGGCTTCGATGAGTTTCTGCAAAAAGATAATCATGTTGTAGAATCTGAAATTGACTTATTAAAGCCTCAATGCGACCTAATAGTCGATTCTGAAAAGTTAACCGTAAATGAGGTTTTGGATTTTATCTATCTATTTATTAAACCACATCTTTGAGCTATTTGTTGTAATGAATTTAGATAAATAAAAGATTTTATATTATTGTTTAATCGAAGTGTAAAAACCGCCTTGATATTTTGCATCTATTAGTTCTGTAAAAAGATTAAATTTTAAACGTGCAACTCAAACTAAATCATTCTGATTATCAGACTCAGTTAATCAAGAATTGGATTTTCAAGCAAATTAGATTAATCTCCTACTGAGTAAAAAATTATTTATTCAAGATAGTTTTCAATCTTTTCCCCAATGACAGATGTAAAATCATCACTTATGTTTTTATTGAATTCCGGATAGTTTTCCCGCTGCAACCACACAGCAAAATTATCGTAGTCTTCTATAGCTTCCATTTCAATTTCAATTTTGTGAATTGTATTTGGGGTATCTGATTGAAAGTAAAGGAAAGAGAAATATCTGTTATCTGCTGAATGAAGGGCTTCCACTGTGCCCTTATAAACGACGCCATCAAAAGCAAATTCAATTTCAAAACTTTCTTCCATTATATAGTTTACGAAACAATATCACAATACATGCCAATAACCTGAGCAAATCCATCAATTAAATAACACTACTGGAGAATCAAAAATTTCCTGGCCTGTGATTCCGCTATCCTCCCACTCAACAATGCAACAAACTGGTTAGGATAATGAGGTTCGTAAAATTCAAACTCCTGCTTTGCATCAGCAGAGTCTGAATATTCTTTTGTTTCAAATAATATTTCATCAGCAATTTGCCAGACATTTTCAAAATCTGAAATGCGGCCTTTAAAAAGTATAATTTAATAGAGGGTATCAAATAATTCTGCTGATCAGCAATCATTCTTAACTTGCAGTAAAACATAGCAAAGCATGGAATTTAATATTACAGATTGCCAAAACACCTGTTGGCTGCCGTTATAGTCTTCGCTTAATTGATTTGAAAATCGACAAAGTTCAGTCACGAGGACATGGGCCAAATGCAGATGTACGTCAACTATTATGACCGTATCATTAAAACTGCTGAAGAAAATCAAACCATCAGTATATATCATGCAAGCAGGAAAATAAAGCAGGCTGAAATTCACCTTGCCGGAAAAGCAAAAAAACGATCTTTCCCAAAGAATATAAAAATGCGCTGCCGAGTAATACAGATTTAAAGAAACAACTGGAGTAAATTATTTATCCATCCAGCTTTTCTTTTTCCCTGAAAAAAACTTCCAGTTTGCTTACGAGCAATTCGTTTATTTTAAAATAGGTGGGAGATTTGTCAAAAAGAAAATCAAGTTTATCTGCTCCCATTGAAAGAGTTACAAAAGGAATGTTGTCAACAACACAGTCATAATCTTCATCCATCAAAAATTTCTTTCTGTTGACCGGGCAATGTTCGTCCTTAGCTTCAAAATACAATATCCTTTTCGCTACAGGATAATCGGATTTTAATCTGTAATACTCCAGGTAAGGTTTAGAAATAGGGCTGCCGTCGGGGTTGTTAAGCAGTAAGGTATATACCACCAAATCACTTTCACCAAAAAAATCAAGTTCTTGGTGAAGGGCGGAAAAATGGTTGGAGATAACATGCTGGTATAAGCGGTGGAATTGTGAAAAGAAAATGCGAAGATTGCCGGATATAACCGCTTTATCCCAATTGCCAGATGCCTGTGCCGTCATTTCACGGGTGGCAACGCGGTAGCAGCGTGCGGCAGAGGAATATCCACCCGCTTCCAGCAGGTTCATATAATAGTTCACGAGGTTTATATTATAGTAAACGGAGGTGATGGAGATTTTAATAGCGGGTACGTACCCCTGGTCGATTTTGTTCTGTGCAATGATTGCTTTTCTTTGTATATAATCCGCTGCAGCAGGTCTCATATAATTATCAAGGTCATGGTTGTATGCTGTAATTCCCTGGGCAAACGAATGTTCTGCTTCTATTATGAGGGGAAGGATTCTGAAAAGATAATGCTTTACCTTTGAAAGTTCGTACCGGTCTTGGTACTTTTCCAAGCCAAGCAGGAAGTAAAAGCTGTCAATAAAACTGATTATAAATTCATTGGCCATGAACAAATCGGGAATGCTGAATTTATGTTTCCCGATAATCCGGAAAACTTCCGGTTTGATCAACTGGTAAGCATACCTGCGTGGTGTTTCCGCAATGTTCGCCCGGTCGTTACTCATAATAAGTACCAGGGCACCATCTTGGAAAGCTTTTAACATGTCAAAGGTTCCATCCATTTTAATTTCACGGATAATTGCTTTATTGCTACCGTATTCGACGGGATATAAAACAAAAGATACCCTTGAAATAGTATATTGAATGATCCCCATGCCAATTTTCCAGTAATTAAAATAACGAATCGCTTTTATTGCTTTAAATTCCCGGTCGAGGATATCATTATAATGATCAAGAAACTGGTAAATTTCTTTATAAAAACCACTGAATACAGAAGAGGGTTCCCGCAATTTACTTTCTAGCAACCTGACTTCCTCCCTGAGTTTTTCATTATCCGATTTGATATCATCAAAATCAGATAATTTATATCGGTACAAATTGCATATAGCAGTCCAGGCGTTAATATATGCATTGCTTTTGCCATCAATACAATTTTCAGGGGGAATAACGATTGAAAAGGATTTAGTTTCTTTTTTACCCGCAATGGCTGATAAATCATTTACATCCATAAATCTCCAGTAGGCTTTATGGTTTTTCCGGTCAACCACTATCATAAAAACAGGGAGCACGCTTATTTTGCAATAGGCAAAAAATTTCTTGGTGGTTTGATATTTGGGGAACTTCAGGTTTGAGGCAGCAAGCGTCTTCACCTGCACTTCGATTTTACCTGCCGGCATTCCCGAGGCATCTGTAATTTCAATATAACCATCAATATTGGGGGTTTTATCCATTTCCCGGATAGAAGCTTTGATATATTTTTTGTCAACTAGGTACAGCAAAATCGCAACAGAGTCCATTTCAGCCTCAGATGATTGAGGATAAGATGCAGGTTGATCACCAGCTGTTTTTTGTTTCTTTTCTTTCATGGTAAGATGTTTTCATCAATAATACCCGGATAAGTAAGCGCTACCTGCCGGGTGGTGATTTCTTCAATTTCGAAAGTCCGGGAACCGAACCGCAATTTGAACGATGCTGAATGTTCGTTAACATGAAAGAAATGACATATTGCACCATAATGTGTCTTAAATTGATCAGTTACATAATGCAGCCAGCGGAAGATTTCGTCTGCCTGTTTTACTACCAGCAAACTATGCCTGCTCATCATTCGCCCGATGCCGGGATTATGGTATATAGTCCCCTTAATATCCGTCATTCCTAAAGAGAAGCCATTATCCCATGCAGTTTGCCTTTCAACTGCCGTTACCTCTGGATAAATCTTAATTATTTTTTCATCCATGTACGCGGCTATCGTATCCGGGAAATGTGTATGTAGAATTTCTATCCATTTGGTATCGCCAAAGGTTCCTTCCGTATGGTTATCAGTACCCATAAAAATGGCTTTTTTTGTCAGAAACAAATACAAATAACAATTGCTTTACCTGTTTGACAAACCGGCTTTTATGCTCTTTTTCCAAGGATAAATGAAAATGAAAGATGTTCCATTCATACACCAGGTGATCATGGAAACCGGATTGAAACAGCCGTTTGCTCTGAAAAAAATTTACATTTTGACAGGTAGAAAAAAACCGCTCCAGCAATATTATTTCCTTTTTCCTAGGATGGGTATCCAGTTCTATTAGAAAATCAGGATTGTAATGCACCCCCCGTTTCACAAGGGGCACCAGTTTTTTTGAAATGGTCAGGTAATCAACTAAAAAATTATGGATATTTTTCCTGTACGGGAGCTTTACATGAAATGCACTGAACCCTTCCGACAGTTCTTTTTTTAAATCCTCTTCAAAGTTAAAATCTTTCAAGTTTTTTTGATTGGGTCAGTCAACTTCCAGTTCAAACTGGGGGGAAACAAGGGATTTAGCATGGGCTGCGTTGTACAAATCATCCAGTTGTTTGTATTCTGCGGTTTCCTCTCCCCATTGAAAAAAAGTGTCTTCAGTATCCAGGTTCTCTGTGTCAAGGTAATTAAAAGATATAACACTTTTTTGCGAGTCTTCAAAAGTATACCTGCACAGGATAAAATGGTTGTCATTAAAATAAACCGTCAGGCAGGTTGTATTTTCAATGAGGTACCATTGCACTTCATTTTTGTCCGTCGCTTCTACCAGCGGCCCTGCATATATCAGTATATTTTCAGCCATGTATTATAGTTTAAAGTACAAAATTAGTCTGGCTTTCGCGGATTTCATCAATAAATGTATTAATAGATGTAATGTCTCTTACAAACCTGGTAAGATCAAGTTCTGGCGCTCTCTGGTAACCTGCGGTGAGAATCAACGTACAGTAGGCGGAGATTTTAACAATACACGTATCAATTCTCCTGATCATCCCTGCAGATGTCTCCGGTCTGCTATCCGCATTTAATCTGACGATTTTCTTGCATTCTATCAGGCATTCCTTTAAATCACCAAGCCTGAGATACACTGCATCGAAGGTCGGACGATTTATATAGTCACTGATATGCCGTGTTAAGTTAACACATTTGGTAAAATTTGCTTCCAGCGACTTGCTGACAACCTGGTCTCTTAATGTTGCTGTATTTTGCTTGATAGCTTCCGACGTTGCCTTTATCGTTGCCTGTTCACGGATAGCAAAAAGTAGTCCTCCAACAGTCAGCACTGTGCCAGCGATTGTAACAATATTTGGAATGGTACGTTCAGAAGGTTTAAGTGCAAGGATCAGAACTGCGGATAAAGCAGCACATGCGATCAGGGTGAAAATGATGAAGGCTTTGTTGGGATGTTTTTTTGCGGTCGTAATCATAAATAATTCTTATCTGAACAGCATCCTGTCAGTATAATGAAAATCATTAGTATCGTAATAACTCAGCGCCCATTTATTGGTATGGTAAAGAAATACTGGCTTTTGAACAATTTTTGGTGCTTTTGCAGTTGTCTTTTTGATGACCTGGTTGGCATCCCGGAAATGAAAATGATCCACCAGGGCCAGCGCTTCCAGTGCGAACACTGTAGCGACATCCTGGTCGCGGATGGAAATCAGATTATCCCCGTTTTCCTGCTCGCCACCCAGGGCGAGGTTGGATGACCCGCAGAATACTTCTGCATTGGCTGTATTAAAACCGCAAACCACGAATTTATGATGGACCTGGTGGCCGATTCCTACAGACGCCTCTTGGTTAAATGGGGGCGGTAATTGCGCGCTGATGGGTTTCCCGGTTACTATAACCCCAGTCTTGGAGCCGGGTTTGTACAACGTTATACCGCCGGGGTTATCAGAAATGCCATAACTGAAAATAGCCTGATTGGTATGCAGACCGCGGAGTGCGGGAAATATGGGGCCTGTGCCGTTATCCCCGGTATCCATGACCGCAAACAGCACGCTGCTCTTTTCGCTGATTATCCTTGTTGTAATGGCATCCAGATAGCTTTTTGCAAAATCCTCCGAATGCGGGGAGAAGGCAAAATCCATCGTGGGGTTTTTGGCCGGGAAATGAAAAGCCTGCGTGGCAAGGGTTGATTTACTGAAGTCAGGTGCACTTTCATTATCCGCCCAGGATTTATCAAATACCTGCCCGTACAGCCCGGCAATATCCGGGTCACTGAAAATCAGCAGGTGGTTGGAATTGACATACATGCCGGTAACAGAAAAATTGGTGGAACCCGTCAACAACTTGACCGGGGTACCGTCTTTTTTTAAGATAAACACCTTGTCATGGGCATACCGGCCGTATTTCCCACGCTGAATGGCGGCATCCCCTGTTTTGACTTTGTTGAAAGCCGTGGTAAACAAATTCTCCGGGGAGGGGGAGACCTTCCCTGTTTTCTTATTTTTTTTATCTAGGTGCAATGCTGCACTGTCGAGGATCATCCGGATACGTCCCGCCGCCGCCAGTTTTAGAAAGGCAGCCACTATATCCGGTTCATTGAAATCATAAGCAAATACATCCACTGACAGTTTATCTTTTTCAATCTCTGCAAGCAGATCAAAAATCCGCTTGCGGGCCGTAAATCCTGACCAGGTATATTCATCCATATACGTGAAGGGGTTGCCATCTGCATTCTTCCCCGCTTCTTGGCTGGTATCAAACTGCAGCGGCCGGCTTTTTGGCTGCAGGACGAGTGTCTTACCAAAATGATGTTCGAAGGCCTGTGATTGCACGAAACCGCGGGTAAAACCAAGCGCAATAGTGCCGCTGCTGAAATAATCTACATTTACTTTAATATCCGCCGTCAATGATTTGTCGAGGGGAAGCAAAATGCCCTTGTCATCAAAATACCGGGGTGTTGCATGATAGATGTATCCGCCATACTTCAGGTTCTCGTTTTTCAGGTTGCCGGGGACATGCAGCCATCGGAACTTTTGGATGGGGGCATTGATGCTCGAATTCGCCGGTTCTGTTTTGTTCTGCGCATGCACCGAAGGGTCCTTAAACTGGAGCAGGTTATATATATAGTATTCAGGCTGACCGGGTGGGGTGCACGAGATGGTAAAACCCGCGAGGTTGGCTGTCTTTGTTTTAACGAGGTCAAATGTCAGCAGGGTTTTTGCGTCACCGGTGTATGCTCTTACGCTGAACCCGTTTTTGTTCACACTTGTTTGCATGATGGTATAGGTTTTAAGGGAAATAATGAGCGGAGACAGAGAAGCAATACTTTAAAGATAGGAGTTTGAAGCAGCCCGTTTACGGGGTCACAATTTTTCTTTGTTTTTCAAATAGTAATATATAATATTTTTTAAGGGTAAAACAGTATACGTGACTGCCCGCAGTGAATAAATGCAGTTTATTTTCCTTTTCCAATTGACGGAGTAAATTTCTAATAGGTAAACCATCCCGCTGGTTCTTAATTAACGGCTTTGTAAACTACATCGAACCAATAGAATTATTTCATGTCCCATTTGGAAAAAGAAGAGCCATAGGAACGAATAGGTTTAGTATCCCTGGCTTTCCTTGTATATATTTATCGGGGGCTTTACATACGTCATGGTCAGAAGCCTTAGATAATAATACGCAACCATTTCATGCAGTTGTTATCGCAATCACAGGCCATTATATGTAGTTGACGTTGTACCATTGAACTTTGTGAAGCCGCCAACAGCAAGCGAAGACTTTTTTGGGACTTTATATAACTACAATGATTCAAATGACGCTTTTATAGATTATGCAATTATTTTTCCACTCATAACAGCGTGCCATTCAAAAATTAGTTATAGTGAATCTTACGCTGGCGAAGTAAAATTTAAATCAGAATATATAATACCTCAATTGCTTTTACAATGGTATCGTGATAATCAAATTATGGTAGATGGTATTCGATATCTTTCCTGCACAGCAGAAAATAAATTCCCTGATAAAGTATTTGATAAATATAATTATGTTATCCCAGCAATTGAAATGAAGGAAGAAGGATATTGTTCATCTTTAGTACACAATTATTCAGCTACTCCCGTATATAGCCATTTAGAAAAGACAATTGATTCAGAATTTGAAATGTTACAGAATATTACAAGGGAGTTGAATAAGAAAGGTTATACTCCGCTTCCTTTATAAAATTCATAATCATGACTATTCAAGAAGCTCGGTTCGGGGCTGCGGAATATGAGTATTTAATAAACAGATATTTTGCAAAAAAAAAATTCTTTTGTCGAGTATAAATTTAGGCTTAGAGAAATTAATATAATACCGGTAAGTAAAACATAGTTAGAAGATTGGCAAATAACCTGTGTAATGTCAACTGATACAGAAATGGACCTGATATTAAGTGATTGAATGTTGAAAACCATAATAGTGAAAAAAGCATAAAGTGACAGGTTAGTTCTTCTTTTCATGAAGTTAAATTGCCTATTGGCGTTCGCATCGACTATAGGATGTTAATTTATAATCTCATAAAAAAAAATCGATTTCAATTCAAATTAATATTGTTTCGTTAATTTGTCTCTCTTAGAAAGATTACTACTTTTTTAATTTCAGGTTGATACAACAAAACCCTTAAACCCATCGCTAATGGAAGAATTTCATTATCTCTTTCAAAATACAGGGGAGACCGAATACAATGATGTTGTCTATGATCATGTTTTTGATCTTTCCAATAATGAATTCACTTTTCTTATTAAGCCTCAAAATACAATCTACTGGAGATTTGGAATAAGATTGTCAGCCACTCCTGAAATAGAATTTTATCATCCGTCAGGACGATATCAAAAAAAAGATACAGCGGATGTTCATATAGCCGCAGGTGAATGGAATGGACAAGTTTGGATCTTGCCAAACCGGTTTCAAATGGCACAATATTATCTCCCAAATCAAGAGCATATTTTAAGCCGCTTCGAAAAATATGAGCCTTTTCAACCAGTTGAATGGCAGTTAAGATTTTTAGTAAATAGAGGGGAAGGAAATGTTTTACTCCTGGGATATAAAATCGGTAATGACGTATTTTCCCAACAATATGCCATAGCTGAAAATTATAAATATTTTAAAGTTTTTGCGTGGGCAGACAAAAGCAATTTCTCTTTGGATTGTACAATATCACAAAGATCATTTGGGCCGTTTTCGATAGGCAATATCACTTTTAGAAATGGAGATATGTTCGATGACCTGGTAATGGATGAAACTGATATTATATTATTGCCTGCGTCAAGCCAGGGAACTGCGACAAAAAACATTCTTGCAAGAAGCGAAGAATTAGGAATCCCGCCTCCTGTCGAAAATGATATTAGTTCGGTGCTAACTTATGAAGTAACCACAGCATATCAAAAGCGATTAAGAGCAGGCTATGCATATTCAGTAAAAAATAACGAATCGTCTATTGAAATAATTAAAACTCTTTGTAAGAGTATTATATCGACATTTTCCAAAGAGTCAGCTCAAAGAATTAACATCCCATTATTTGGCACAGGAGGAGGCTCACTCAGCCCCGAAGCAGTAGCTGTTATATATTTGGATGTGCTGAACAACGATACAGTTAATCTAAAATTTATCGTCAGCATTGTTGATGATAGTGTTTTTATAAAAGTAAAGAATGCCTTAGGGAATTTTAATACCCCAATCAATAAAAATGCACCTGATGTAAAATCCAGGTTGCATTCAGATACATTTTCCATTGATGAGGCAGATGTCCTCAATTACGATTTAATTGCTGAAAATTTTTTTACTATTCTTAGCGATAAAGAAACCAACCCTCCTTTGAATGTTGGGATAATTGCTCCTTGGGGGAGGGGCAAGACCAATTTGATGAAACGTTTAAAAAATAAATTCGACGAAGAAAGAACTAAACTACTTTCAAATAGCCCAACAGTTAATAAGATGCCCTCAATAAAAACGTTGGGAAGATGGATTAATAATGAAGCACCTATATTAGGGGTTAAACATAATATTCCCTATTCTACTGTTTGGTTCAATCCGTGGAATTATCAGAGCACGGATATGATATGGGCAGGCCTCGCCGATGCAATAATTGAACAAGTAGTGGAATCAATTCCCGGAAAAATCGACCAAGAGATATTTTGGTTTCAATTACGCCTGGCAAGAATTGACAAACAGGAATTAAGAAGAGATGTCCAGACAAGGTTTGTTTATTTCATTTCCAATTTTATCATATGGATTTTAGTCGGGATAGTTGCTATCGCATATTTTATTTTGTCAAAACCTGTGATTGCATGGGGGGTGATTGGCGTCGGTGGTATAATTGGCACTATTACCTCTATCATGAATTTTTTGAAACCTTACAGGACTAATATTTCAAAAGCGTTTGATAAATACACTAAGCCGCCAAAATATCCGGAAAAGCTTGGCACTTTTCATGATGTGCAGACTGATGTAAATAGGGTGTTGGATTTATGTATAGATAAGCGGAAACCTCTGGTAATCTTTGTTGATGACTTGGATCGATGCTCCGCTTCAAAAGTAGTAGAAGTCATCGAAGCGATAAATGTTTTTATCAATGGGATGTATAATAACAAATGCTATTTTGTCCTTGGGATGGACGCAGAAATGGTCGCTGCTGCATTAGATGCTTCGTATGAAAAGATGAAAGGCAGGCTTGGAAATAAAGAAATGGAGCAGGGATCTATAGGCTGGTATTTTATGGATAAATTTATTCAGCTCCCGTTTTTCATCCCGGTGATGAGCGAAGCAAAAAAAGGTGAATATCTTGACATTCTAATAAAAGAAAAAAATTACAATACAGAACAGCAAAATCAGATTGACACAGGAAAAGTTAAAGATTTATTTGAAGGCATCATGTCAACTAATAGCAATGTGGCGTCATCTAACATGATCGCTCAATCAGGGCTAACAATTGAAGAAAAGAATGCGTTGGACAAGATGATCTTAAAAAACCAAGTTGAGTCGCGTGGCCAGGAAGAAGAAATAAAAAAACAGGTGCTGTCTTACGGAAGATTTCTTAATTCCGATCCGCGTTCATTAAAAAGATTTACAAACCTGCTCAGGTTCTATTGCGGGTATCAATTTCTAAGGATGAAGAAAGGAGAAGATTTTGCGGAGGCAAAAGTACTTGCCAAATGGCTCGTCGTCATGATCAAGTTTCCGCAACTTGTACGCTGGATTCAATGGGACGCTGATAACAAAACTGGTCCGATTATCTCCTCAGAAAACAAAGCAACAATCCTCGATTCGCTTATAAAAAACTTCATGCAGAATAATAATGGTAGCGGGAAAACTTACAAAGATTGGTTACAACTGTCATTGCCAATAACTTTCTATCAGACCGAAAAAAGAAAAAAAATAGATGACCTTGACGAAATAACTTGGATTAAGTCAGAAACAATGTTTGAAATATTGATGTTCGAATTTTCAGAAAAGCATTATTTCAAAAATGCATTTGTATGCAATGTTTGGTGATGATGTAATTTTCTCAAAACTTAAATGGCGAGAAAGATAAATGTTTCTAACAGAATGAACAATTGTATTTGAGCAAAATTCCTTCGATTACTTTTTGAGCTCCATAAAGAAAGCCCACTGATATTTATCTTATAAATAATCATATGAGCTATAGCAATGTTTGCAAAAAGGATATTATTTAAAATTAAAAATTGAAATATTTAATCTTTTCTTTTAATGCAAAAAACTAATAAACTACAATGCAATTTTTGGAACCCTGATGCCTGACAGGAAATTTTGGTGTCACAATAAGTGACATTAATTCATGCGGAAATGTCTCGATTATATACTCTTTAATTACGGTAAAAATAATTTTATTTATTGCCCCTATTATTACCCCTAAAAGAGAACGCCTTGTAAAATATTGAATTACAAGGCGTTATAATCTAAAAAGTGGTGTGGGGCGGGATTGAACCGCCGACACAAGGATTTTCAGTCCTTTGCTCTACCAACTGAGCTACCGCACCAACTGCTGTGCAGTATTAAAACCAATTATACAACTTGCTACTAAAATTATATTTTTAATATTGTTTTTTATAACCGGGTGGCAAAAATAGGGTTTATTAATAAAAATACAATGCCTCAAAGCCATTTTCCAAATAAATTACTTGTGCCTTCGCTTTTATGCTTTGCAATTTGATTCGCAAGCAGCCTACATTCCGTATTCGCTTAAAAATTTTATGCGCATTATTTTCAGTTGTTCCCAGGTATAGTTGCCATCGTTTAATTCCTGTTGTGCCAATTGCAAACTGCTTGTTTCGCAACCTTTAAAGTAATCAATAATTTCTTCCTGTTCATATTCATCCAGCATTTCATCAACGGCGTAATTAAGATTCAATTTTGTGCCGCTGCCAGCGATGGTTTCCATGTCTTCCAGCAACGCGTCGAGGCGCATATCTTTATTCTTGGCAATGGTTTCCAGCGGAATTTTTTTATCAACCTGTTGTATAATATAAACTTTATTAACGCTTTTATTAACCACGCTGCGCATTACAAATTCATCAGGTTTTTCGATGCTGTTTTCTTCAACATATTTTGTAATTACTTCTACAAAAGGTTTGCCGTAGCGTATGGCTTTTCCCTTGCTTACACCCTGGCATTTTTCGAGTTCCTCAATTGTTGTAGGATATAATGTTGCCATATCCTGCAAAGAGTTTTCAAGAAAAATTACAAATGGCGGAAGGCTTTTTTTCTTTGCTTCTTTTTGTCGAACTTCTTTTAATAACTCAAATAATTTTTCATCTGTTGCGGCTGTAGTTGCCACATCTGCATTTTCTTCTTCATCATCGGCAACAGCATCTTCAAACAAATTATTTAAAACAATTTTAAAAGAAGTTGGCTTCTTCAAAAATGATTCGCCTTTTTTTGTCAATTTTAAAACGCCATATTCTTCAATATCTTTTTGCAATAAACCTTCCAATAATAACTGGCGCATTAATGAGTTCCAGAAATGCTCCGGCTCACCTTTTCCAATTCCAAATTCCGGCAAACCATCATGGCGGTACATTTGATTTTGCGGCGTTAATTTTCCGGTAACTATATTAACGGCATAATCATTTGCAAAACGTTCGTCCAATGCCTTTACAACTTTTAATGCTTTTACCGCATTTTCCTTTGCTTCAATCCTTTCTTTCGGATGAAGGCAATTGTCGCAGTTGCCGCAATTTTCTGCAGTATAGTCTTCACCAAAATAACTGATTAATACTTTTCTGCGGCACACGCCAGATTCAGCGTAGGCAACGGTTTCATTAATAAGCTGAGAAACTATTTCACGCTCGGTTAATGGTTTATCCTTCATCAAATGTTCCAGCTTGGAAACATCTTTGTGCGAGTAATACAAAATACATTTTCCTTCCAAACCATCACGCCCGCCGCGGCCGGTTTCCTGGTAATAATTTTCTATTGATTTTGGAATATTATAATGCATTACAAAACGGATATCCGGTTTATCAATGCCCATTCCAAAAGCGATGGTTGCAACAATAACCTGGACATCTTCGTTCAAAAAAAGATCCTGTCTTTCTGCGCGCAACTTGCTATCCAAACCTGCGTGGTATGCAACGGCTTTAATGCCGTTTGCCATCAGCATATCCGCAAGTTCTTCCGTTGTTTTGCGGTTAAGCGTATAAATAATTCCGCTTTTTCCTTTATTCTGAACAATGAATTTTACAATACTTTTTATGGTTTGATCTTTATTAATCTTCGGTTCAATCTGGTAATATAAATTTGGCCGGTTGAACGAAGACATAAATATTTTAGGCTTGCGCAAACCGAGATTTACAAGAATATCACTTTGCACTTTTGGTGTTGCAGTAGCTGTTAATGCAATCACCGGAACATCAGGGCTAATTTGGTCCATCATTTCGCGGAGCCTTCTGTATTCCGGGCGAAAATCGTGGCCCCATTCTGAAATACAATGTGCTTCATCTACTGCAAAAAAAGAAATTTTTAAATCGCTGAAGAAGTCAACATTTTCCTGTTTGGTTAATGTTTCCGGAGCAACGTACAGCATTTTTGTGTGGCCATTTAGCAGGTCATCATGCACCTCTTTTATTTGCTTTTTATTTAATGTAGAATTTAAAAAATGTGCGATATTATCTTTGCTGCTGTAGCTGCGCACCAGGTCAACCTGGTTTTTCATTAATGCGATTAACGGGCTCACAATAATTGCAACGCCTTCGCTAATAACGGCGGGCAATTGGTAACACAAACTTTTTCCGCCGCCGGTGGGCATTATTACAAAAGTATCGTTGCCCGCCATCAGGTTTTGGATGATGGCTTCCTGGTTGTCTTTAAATCCTTTAAAACCAAATTTTTCCTGTAATTGTGCGAGCAATTCTGCAGAAATTTTTTCAGCAGGCACAACGCTTTTTATTGTCTTTTTAGATGCGGGTTTTTTGGGTGTGGTTGTTGCCATTTCAATATTTTTCCTTCTCACAAGAATGTCTGATCAAAGTAGTTTAAGATAATTAATAAGCCGGAAACAGATAGAAGTAATTATTAACGTTCATGAAAAACGATAATATCCGGGGTTTTTAAAAGGTGTGCGAAGTTACTTAAAATCGGCAAGCTGATGGACAATATTTGTTAAAAATTTATCATAACCTTTAAATTAAGCTATTGGAAAACCATAATTTTGCCGCAACTAATGAATAATCAATCTATAAAAGAAGCTGCCATACAAACCATAAAGCTGGAAGCCGCAGCCATTGCCGGCATACAACTTTATATTAATGACGATTTTGTAAAAGCTGTTGAAACAATTGCAGCTGTTAAAGGCCGCGTTGTAATAAGCGGCATTGGCAAAAGTGCCATTATTGCGCAGAAGATTGTTGCCACTTTTAACTCAACCGGAACACCGGCAATTTTTATGCATGCCGCAGATGGCATACATGGAGATTTGGGAATGATTTTGAAAGAAGATGTGGTAATAATAATCAGCAAAAGCGGCGAAAGCCCAGAAATAAAAGTGTTGTTTCAATTAATAAAAAATTTTGGAAACCTGATTATCGGCATGTCGGGAAATGATCAATCATTTCTTGCAAAACAATCTGCTATTTTTTTAAACACAACAGTTTCCAAAGAAGCTTGCCCGAATAATTTGGCGCCAACAAGCAGCACAACCGCACAAATGGTAATGGGCGATGCGCTCGCTATTTCATTAATGGAATTGAAAGGTTTCAACAGCGATGATTTTGCAAAATTTCATCCCGGGGGCGCTTTGGGAAAAAAATTATATTTACGCGTCCAGGAATTGTATATTCAAAATGGCCAGCCGAAAGTATTGCCAACTGCATTTTTAAAAGAAGTTATTATAGAAATGACTTCAAAAAGATTGGGCGCAACTGCAGTTGTTGATGCACAAAATAATTTACTCGGCATTATTACCGATGGCGATTTGCGCCGCATGCTCGAAAAAAATATTATTACAGAAAAAATAACTGCCAGCGAAATTATGACCATCAACCCTGCAACTATTAATGCTTCTGCGCTGGCCATTGAAGCATTGGATGTATTAAGAACTAAAGATATAAACCAGCTGATTGTCATTCATGAAAATCAATACGCGGGTTTTATACATTTGCACGATCTTATCCGCGAAGGGATTATTTGAAATCATTACAAAATAAAAATTATTAATAGCCGGGTTTTTATAATTCATTAATAAAAAAATTATGGACAAACACAATTACGTTGCAATAATGGCCGGTGGAATCGGAAGCCGTTTCTGGCCAAAAAGCAGGCAGGATTATCCGAAACAATTTCTTGATATTTTAAATACCGGCAAAACACTTATCCAGTGGACGTTTGAGCGTTTCTCTTCTTTTATTCCGTTAGAAAATATTTACATCGTTACTTCTCAAGAGTATATTGATATTGTAAAAGAGCAACTGCCAACGCTGCCCGCAGAAAATATTTTGGGCGAACCTTCTCGCAAAAATACAGCGCCATGTATTGCTTATATTTCTTTTAAATTAAATCAGAAAGATTCAAAAGCTTCATTAATAATCGCGCCTTCTGATCATATTATTACCGACAATATTGCTTTCACAAAAGTATGTTTGGAAGCATTGAATTTTGTAAACAAACACAAAGCATTTATAACGCTTGGTATTAAACCATCTCATCCAAACACAGGCTACGGCTACATTCAGCACGAGCAGCATTCGGTTACTGACAACGTTTATAAAGTAAAAACATTTACAGAAAAACCAAATCTTGAATTGGCAAAAACGTTTTTATCAAGCGGCGATTTTTTATGGAACGCCGGCATTTTTGTGTGGCAGGTAAAAAATATTCTTACAGCTTTTGAAAAATATTTACCAGAAATGTATGATGTTTTTTTGGCTGATAAAGACAAGTTGAATACACCTGAAGAACAAAAAGCATTGGAACATATTTATCCGTTATGCTCAAGTATTTCTATAGATTTTGGCATTATGGAAAAGGCCGATAATGTGTATGTAATTCCATCTTCATTCGGTTGGAGCGATTTGGGAACATGGAACAGCACATACGAACATCTTGATAAAGATGAACATGAAAATGCATTTGCAGGCGATCATATTATTCCAATTGGATCGTTGAATAATGTCGTTCATGTTCCGAATAATAAATTGGTTGTGATACAAGGTTTGAGCGATTATATAATTGTTGATACAGACGATGTATTATTAATCTGCAAGCGCGAAAATGAACAGCAGATTAAAGAATATGTTGCCGAAGTAAAAAAGAATAAAGGCGATAAATTTTTATAAAAAATAGTGAACAGAAATGAATCATCAATAAAAAAGTAACCTTTTTTTATGTCACCTTATCCGCTCCACAATATTCTTTTTCTTGATATAGAAACTGTTTCGCAATACGATGCATATAATAAATTGCCTGACGAATGGAAAGAATTGTGGAATCATAAAGCATCCTTTTTAATAAAAGACAAACAAATAGAAACGGCTGAGACAACTTATAACCGCGCAGCTATTTATGCAGAATTCGGAAAAATTATTTGCATCAGTTGCGGCGTAATTTCTGGTTCATCAACAGAAAGAAAATTATTATTAAAATCTTTTTCGGGCGATGATGAAAAAATAATCCTGCAACAGTTTTGTGACATGCTTGCGAAATGGATGCCTGGTGCAACAAAATATTTGTGTGCGCACAATGGTAAAGAATTTGATTTTCCCTATTTATGCCGCAGGTTAATTATTAATGAAATGCACGTCCCGTCTGTGTTGCAGCTTTCCGGAAAACGGCCGTGGGAAGTTCCACATATAGATACACTGGAACTTTGGAAGTTCGGCGATTATAAAAATTATACTTCATTAAATTTACTCGCACACACATTAAACATTGCAACACCAAAAGATGATATTGACGGAAGCATGGTTGGCGATGTGTATTGGAAAGAAAAAGATATTGCACGCATCGTAACGTATTGCCAGAAAGATGTGATAACAGTTGCGCAGGTTTTTTTAAAATTGAATGGAGAAAAAATTATTAATGCTGATAATATTGACATCAAATAAATATTATTATGGAACGCATAAATTTTTCGAGCGGTGCAAAATGGGAAGCAATTGTTGGTTACAGCCGTGTTGTAAAAATTGGAAATATTATTGAAGTTGGTGGAACAGTTGCCGTTAATGATAACAATGAAATAATTGGAAAAAACGATCCGTACGCACAAACAAAATTTATCATTCAAAAAATTGAAAAGGCGCTGATGCAGGCTGGCGCTGCATTACACGATGTAACAAGAACAAGAATGTTTGTAACAGATATTTCTCGCTGGGAAGAATATGGAAAAGCACACGGAGAATTTTTCACTGCCATCCGCCCGGTAACAAGTATGATTGAAGTGAAAGCATTAATAGATCCATCGTATTTAATAGAGATAGAAATGAGCGCGGTTGTGAGTGAGGAGTGATTTGAGATGCGAGATGCGCGATAATGGATTATGTGATTTACTTTTTTTTATATGCTATATTATTTTTAAATTTTTCAATAACAAAATCCCGTATCTCGAATCACGCATCCCAATTCTTAATACCATTTTAAAAATTATAAACATTTCCCTTGCATATACAATCAAAACTTCCAGCGGTTGGCACTTCTATTTTTACAGTAATGAGTGCGCTTGCCACAGAAACAAAAGCGATTAATCTTGGCCAGGGTTTTCCTGATTACCCAATGAATGAAGAATTGATTTCCCTTGTTAATAATGCCATGAAAAATGGTTTCAATCAATATGCGCCGATGCAAGGCCACATGCCTTTGCGTGAGGTGTTGACAGAAAAAATTGAATCATTATACCACAACGTTATTAATCCTGAAAAGCAAATTACAATTACGCCCGGCGGCACGTATGCAATTTATACTTCGCTTACAACGGCGCTTCAACCTGGCGATGAAGTAATTGTTTTTGAACCTGCATACGATAGTTATATTCCTAACATAGAAATTAATGGTGCGGTTGCTGTGCGAATTAATTTACAATTTCCTGAATATAAAATTGACTGGAATGAAGTAAGAAAAAATATTACTTCAAAGACAAGAATGATAATGTTGAATTCACCGCACAATCCCACCGGCGCTGTGTTACAGGAAAACGATATTAATGAATTGCGTTCAATCGTTAATGGAACAAACATTATTATTTTATCTGATGAAGTGTATGAACATTTAATCTTCGATAATATTCCGCACCAATCAATTTTGCGTTATCCTGATTTGATGGAAAGAAGTTTTGTATGTTTTTCTTTCGGCAAAGTTTATCATTGCACAGGTTGGAAATTGGGCTATTGCATTTCATCACCAGCATTAATGAGTGAGTTTAGAAAAGTGCACCAATTTAATTGTTTCAGTTGTTTCACGCCGGCACAGGTTGCTTTATCATCTTTCTTAAAAAATAAAAATTCTTATCTATCGCTTGGCGCATTTATGCAGGAAAGAAGAGATCATTTTCAATCATTAATGAAGCAAACAAAATTTACGCCGTTGCCAAGTTATGGAAGTTATTTTCAGTTGTATAAATACAATAACATCAGCGATGAAACTGATAAAGATTTTGCCATACGCATTACAAAAGAATATGGCGTTGCAACAATTCCTGTCTCCGCATTTTATCAAAATGGAACGGATAATAAAGTGATACGTTTTTGTTTTGCCAAGAAAAATGAAACATTGGAAAGCGCCGTTGAACGGTTAATAAAGATTAAATAGCCAACTTTTTCTTTCATTATATTTGAATACAAACTACACTGTAATGAAAAATTATTTCGCTTTATTTTTTCTTTTATTAATAATCAATTTTAAAGTTTCTGCACAAATACTTTCCATGCGCGAACAAGCGCGCGTTGTTGATGAATTACTTGGCGAAAGGCTTGATAGTTTGCTTCCAAAATTGATGGAAAAAAACGGCATTGATATGTGGGTGATTGTTTCAAGAGAATATAATGAAGACCCGATTATAAAAACAATGTTGCCCGCAACGTGGCTCTCAGCAAGGCGCAGAACGATTTTGGTTTTTTATAATAACCCCATAAAAAAGCAATATGAAAAATATGCGATTGCAAGATATGATGTGGGCGATCATATAAAAGCATGGTGGGATATGAAAAAATTTCCCAATCAATGGGACGCATTAATAGATATTATTAATAAAAATAACCCGCAAAAAATTGCGCTGGATTACTCAACAAATTTTGCGCATGCAGATGGTTTGGATCATACAGAATATATGGAGATAATGCAGAAATTATCTGCTGCATTTAAATCGAAAATTGTTTCTGCAGAAAATCTTGCAATTGCATGGCTGGAAACAAGAACGGAAAGAGAGATGCAAATTTATCCGCAATTAATAGATATAACACACCGCATTATTGAAGAAGCTTTTTCTGAAAAAGTAATAACGCCCGGCGTTACTACAAGCGAAGATGTTGTTTGGTGGCTCCGCCAAAAAATGAGCGACATGGGTTTGAGCACATGGTTTCATCCATCGGTTTCTATACAAAGAAATGATGCGCAAGTATTTGATCATCTTCAAAATTTTTCCAAGCGCGAAGCAGATGATGTTATTATTCCCGGCGATTTATTGCATGTTGATTTTGGCATCACTTATTTGCGTTTGAATACGGATATACAGGAGCACGCATACATTTTACGCGCGGGAGAAAATGCCGTTCCTGATGAATTAAAAAAAGCTTTTGCAAAAGCAAACCGTTTGCAGGAAATTTTGACATCACAATTTAAAGAAGGAAAAACGGGCAACCAGATTTTAGCGGATGCATTGGCGCAGGCAAAACAGGAAGGCATTGAAGCTTCCATTTACACGCATCCGCTCGGTTATCACGGCCATGCTGCAGGGCCAACAATTGGTTTATGGGATCAACAAAATGGCGTACCCGGAAGCGGCGATTTTCCCATGCATTATAAAACTGTTTATTCCATTGAATTGAATGCGGCATATGAAATTCCGGAGTGGAAAAAGAAGATACATATGATGCTGGAAGAAGACGGATACTTTGATGAAAATGGTTTTCGTTTTATTAATGGAAGGCAAAAAGAAATTTTTTTAATACCAAGAATAAAATCAAACATTAATAACTAAGAAAGATATTTTATGCAAAAAATTGATACCATCGTTTTTGATTTGGGCGGCGTACTTGTTGACTGGAACCCTGATTATGTTTATAAAAATGTTTTTGAAAAACAGGAAGACATGAAATGGTTTTACGAAAATATTTGCACAACAGATTGGAATGAAGAACAAGATGCCGGAAGAACATTACATGATGCAACAGAATTTTTGGTAAAGAAATTTCCTGAGCATGAAAAAAATATACGCATGTATTATGATCGCTGGGAAGACATGCTTGGCGGGCCGATACATGAAACGGTTGATGTATTAAATCATTTAAAACATAAGACGGATTATAAATTGTATGCATTAACAAACTGGAGCGCAGAAACATTTCCTGTTGCATTGGAACGTTATGAATTTTTGAAATGGTTTCATGGGAGATTGGTTTCTGGTGAAGAAAAAATGAGAAAACCATTTACAGAAATTTATGAATTGCTGATTGATCGTTTTAAAATAGATCCAACAAAAGCAATTTATATTGATGATAATTTCAGGAACCTTGTGCCAGCAAAAGAGCTGGGTTTCCATGTAATACATTTTCAATCGCCACAACAATTTAAAAAAGAATTGAGTGAATTGATTGGTGATGATTTATAAATATTATTGAGCCACAAAGTGCTGCTGAGGTTTCAAAGGTTCTCTGTGGTTCTTTTTAACGCTGCGAATCTCTGTGGCCGGAAAAGTTGAATAAAGAATTAATGTACAAGTGTGCGACGCAACTGAAGCTTAATAGAAATACAAATGATCGTTACAAAAATCTTATTAATAAAATTTTAATTTTGCAAAAAATAAGATCAATTTCTATTTCAATAATTGATAGGCAATGAAGCTCATGATGTATGCAAGGCCTGTCATGTAGATTAATTGAATGATAGGCCACTTCCAACTTTTTGTTTCGCGATATACAACTGCAAGCGTGCTCATACATTGCATGGCGAGCATATAAAAAATCATTAATGATACGCCTGCGGCGAGTGTGTATACTTTTGTTCCGTCATCGCGTTTCGCCGAATCCATGCGCTGGCGCAGGGTTTGCGGGTCTGCATCTTTTCCGCCATCAACGCTGTATAATGTTGCCATGGTGCCAACAAAAACTTCGCGCGCTGCAAAAGAGGTTATTAATGCGATGCCGATTTTCCAATCGTAACCCAATGGACGGATGACCGGTTCTATAGTTTTTCCTAAAATGCCTGCGTAAGAATGTTCGAGTAATGCAGATTGTTTTTGTTTATTAATCGCGTTTGTATTTTGAGGATTGTTTTGAATTTGCTGATCATAATATTTTGCAACGCTGTTCATTTTTTCCGAAGGGCCAAAATAACTGAGCGCCCATAATATCAAACTGATAACAATAATAACGCGGCCTGCATCGCGCACAAATATTTTTGCTTTGCTTACCATTGTTACAAAAACATTGTTCCATCTTGGCGCGCGGTACATGGGCAATTCTAAAATGAAAAAACTTTTTTCCTGCAACTTGATAAACCATTTTGCAACATATGAAACGATTAATGCCATTACAAGCCCCATGATATACAAACCCATCATTACCAAACCTTGCAAACTCATAAAGCCAAACACCAATTTTTTTGGGATAACGAGTGCGATTAATATCGTGTAAACTGGCAGCCTTGCACTGCAACTCATTAATGGTGTTATTAATATTGTAAGTAAACGTTCTTTTTTATTTTCGATATTTCGCGCGCTCATTATTGCAGGAACAGCGCATGCAAAACCACTTATCATTGGCATTACACTTTTTCCATTTAGCCCAACTTTGCGCATTAATTTATCGGTTAAAAAACTGATACGCGCCATGTAACCAGTATCTTCGAGAATCGTTATTAATCCAAACAAAATCATTATCTGCGGCACGAAAACGAGGATGCCACTGAGTCCTGCGAGAATGCCGTTTACTAATAAATCGCTCCACCATGCTTGTGGTAATATGCCGCCAAGCCTGCTGCTGAATTGTGAAAAGGTCCAATCGATTGCATCCATCGGAAATTGCGCGAGCCAGAATACACTTTGAAATAATAAAAATAATACAGCGATTAAAATTAAATAACCCCACTTGCGGTTTAATAAAACATTGTCCAGCTTTTCTGTGAACATTGTTTTTTGCATCGGGTCAGGTTCGGAAACACTATTGAGCATTACCTGTTTAATGCGGCTGTATCGCTGCATAATTTCTTCTGCCTGCACCTTTGTATGGTTGAAATTGTTTGCAGCTTCTATGTTTTCAATTTTACCATGCGTGTTGTTATCGAAATTAAAATTCTCGTGATTGATTAAATAATGAATCGCCGTGTAATCACTCACGCCGGGAAAAATTTCCTGCACATCATTAATGGCTGCATCGGCAAGCGTTTTATTTTCTATAAAATCACGAACAGGAGTTTGATATAATTGTTGCGCAGTTTGTGCGATAACTTTTTTTAATTGGGGAATGCCTTTATTTTTTCGCGGATTAACAGGGACAACAGGAACGCCTAATTTTCTTTCGAGTTCTTCAATATCAATTTCAATTCCTTTTTTGCGCGAGAGATCCATCATCGTTAATGCAATGACAACCGGAATTTTTAGATCGATAATTTGTGAGCAAAATAATAAATTTCTTTTGAGGTTGCTGGCATCTGCAAGCAGCACAACCATATCAGGTTTTATAGCATCGTCCTGATTTAATAATACGCGGTAAGTAACCCATTCGTCGCCGCGTTTAGGATATAAACTATACGTGCCGGGAAGGTCAATAATATTAACCATTAAGCCGGAAGACAATTCTGTTGTTCCACTTTTTTTATCAACTGTTACGCCGGGAAAGTTGCCCACTTTCTGGTTCATGCCCGTTAATGCATTAAACAGCGAACTCTTGCCGCTATTGGGGTTGCCGACTAACGCGATTTGTAAATTCTTTTTTTTCAAGTTTACCTGATTCTTAATAATGCCTTACATGATAGCCTGCAAAAGTAACTTACAAAAGGCAACAGGATTTACGAAATCGGGAGGTTTATGGGTTTGTATAATTTGCAAAAGATAAAAGCATAAAAAATTTCAACATTAAAAACTGATTGAGGTATAAAAATTATCTTTTAAAAAATGTAATTTTAATTAATAATTTTAAAGATGTCAAAAGAAGAAATTAAATATGAAATCATCCAGGTTTTAGATCATTTTTCAGATAAATCTTTGGAAGAATTATTATTTTTTTTAAAAGGGTTTGATAAAAAGCAGCAGGAAAAAACTTCAATCAAATCTTCACTTGATAAAGTTCTCAATGAAGACAAAGATTTATTATTCAAACTTGCGCAGTGATTTTATTAACAGGAACGGAAGAAATCCACAAAGTATTAATAGACACTTTTGGTGGTTCTCACGGCATACGAGATTTGCATTTACTTAATTCAGCTTTGTCAAGGCCCTTCCAAACTTTTGATAGTGCAGATCTTTACCCTGATACGATTCATAAAGCGGCAGCCTTAATTGAAAGTATTCTCATTAACCATCCTTTCATTGATGGAAACAAAAGAACAGGTTACGTAATTATGCGTTTATTTTCTTATCAATAACAAGCTGGATATATATGCAACAGAAAAAGAGAAATACGATTTTGTTATTAATATAGCTTCCGGAAAAATAAATTTGGCTGAAATTATTAACTGGCTTTCTGTTCACGTTTCATAAAAACAAATCATTTCCTTCGCACTGTCAATTTTCCATCTTCATAAAAAGGAAGTACGTTTGCAACATCTTCTGTTAAACAATAACGGATATCTTTTTCTAAACCATAATTCATTAAGCGATTATAATGAGAAGCATTTTTTTCTTTAATAAAGTCATACAAATCTTTTTTTGCGTTAAGATACATCGTCTCTGCAATTTGTGATGAATCGCAATTGATAGCAAAATGATTTTTTACTTTATTAATAACTGCGCCTGCAAATAAAATATCTTCTATATTGATAACATCTTTCCACGCAGCACAACCAAGTATTACAGGATTATTTTGAGACATTAAATAATCACACACTGCACTTAAATTTGGAAACGATCCGGTAATAATTTGTGCAGCGCTTTTATCGAGCGCCATGTGCAAAAGCTTGGTGCCGTTGGTTGTTGTGAGCACCAATGTTTTTCCACCAACAAACTCTTTTGAATACTCAAAAGGCGAGTTGCCATGTTTTAATCCTTCTGCAATTTTTCCTTCACGTTCGCCGGCAGTAATTCCATCAATCTGTTTTCCAAGTTCAATACATTTTGCAACACTGTCAACAGGTATCACACATTTTGCGCCATTGTATAATGCAGTTGCAATGGTTGATGTGGCACGAAGCACATCAATAATAACAACAGTTGCATTGCTAACGCTGTATAAATTTAATAAAGCCGGAGAGAATGAAGTATGTAAAACGGGTTTTTGATTTGCCATAACCTGCAAATGTAACAGATAGAAAATAATTATAAAATCTTAATGGATAGAAGGATTAAAATGATAAATGTTCAACTTAATATAAAACGCCATTTATCTGATTCAGCATATTCTTTTATTAAAATATTTCTTTGTTCCAATAATTTTTTCATATAACTGGTTAAGAAAATAGTATTGAAAATTTTACCAAAATTTCCATACGGGCTTTCGAAAGAAAACAGATCAATCAATAATGAACCATTGTTCACTTTTTTAAAATGATGTTCGTGTTTCATACTTTTAAAATCGCCGGTAACCATTTCGTCTGTAAATAAAAATGGCTTATCCATTTGTGTGATTGCTGATTTTAATATGCGTATTTTAAAAAGATGTTTTGCTTTCCAGGTAACGGTTTCATTCAACGCTATTAATCCGGAAGTTGTTCCTCCAATTGCTTCTTCGCCAGTGTGCGCCATTGATTTTTTATGGAGATCGATACTTCTGCACAGATCAAAAACGCGTTCAATTGGCGCAGCAATAAATGTAGTAAGGTGAATGGTTGGCATAAATTTTAAAGGATTGGATTGATGATTAATAAACCAATCAATGCAAAAATCTTTCCATCAATTTATTAACTGAATGGAAGTTTTACCACTTTTGCCTGAAGCAGTTTATCGCGCACTTTAATATAAATTTTTGCATCAATACGCGCAAATACCGGGCGAACATAACCAAGCCCGATTGCCTTGCCCAAACTGGGTGATTGCGTGCCTGATGTTACGCGGCCAATCGTTGTTCCGGAAAAATCTTTTATCTCATAATCATGCCGCGGAATTCCTTTTTCAACCATTTCAAACCCAACTAATTTTTGTTGAATGCCATCTGCTTTTTGTTGCTCAATAATATCGCGTGCAATAAAATCTTTGGTAAATTTTGTAATCCATCCAAGGCCGCCTTCGAGTGGAGATGTTTTATCATCAATATCATTTCCGTATAAACAATAACCCATTTCCAAACGCAAGGTATCGCGCGCACCAAGGCCAATCGGTTTCAATCCTTGCGGAACGCCGACTTCGAAAATCTTGTCCCAGATTTTTTCTGCATCATCATTTTTATCTTCAAAATAAATTTCTATTCCGCCGCTTCCTGTATAACCGGTTGCACTTATTAATACATTTTCTACGCCTGCAAAAGTGCCTTTTACAAAAGTGTAATATTTTAAATTCAGTATATCAACATCCGTTAATGGCTGCAAAATTTTTGTTGCATTCGGGCCTTGTATGGCAAGCAAACATGTTTTATCGGAGATGTTGTGCATCTCTACTTTTTTATTATTGTGTTTGGAAATCCATTGCCAGTCTTTATGAATATTTGATGCATTAACAACAAGCATGTACGATTTATTTTCTTCCAAACAATACACAATTAAATCATCCACAATGCCGCCATCATCATTTGGAAAGCAGCTGTACTGCGCTTTTCCGGCAGTAAGTTTTGATGCGTCGTTTGTTGTAACGCGCTGAATTAATTCCAATGCATGTTCACCTTTCAAAATAAATTCCCCCATATGGCTCACATCAAAAATGCCAGCGTTATTGCGAACGGCCGCATGCTCATCATTAATACCGGTATAACTTATCGGCATATTATACCCGGCAAATTCTGCCATCTTCGCACCAAGCGCAATGTGTTTTTTTGTAAACGGCGTATTCTTCATTTTTGATTTATGATTTGAGATTCTGATTTCTGATTTCTGATTTCTGATTTCTGATTTTTACTTTTTACTTTTTACTTTTTACTTTTTACTTTTTACTTTTTCTTAAAATCATCGCAAAAATAAAGCAAGCCCCGCATGCTGCCAATAATAAAAGAGCCCTGCTTTTCAGCACGGGCCCTTGTTCCAACTTCAACCAACTATAGAAATAGTGTTGACAGATTTTGAAATTATTTTCTGATTAACTACTGAAATAATGTTGCTAACAAATAAACTGGCGATGAAACCTGTTCGTTATTATCAACCTTGGCAACTGGTTTATCAATTGTAGTTGTTGCTTCTTTTGTTTTTTCTTTGGTTGATTTTTTTTGTTTGATGCTGTCTTTTTTATTTTTTTCTTTTGATGAATCTGTATTGCTTTTATACCTGTAACCACCATTATTTTTTGGAGCAGGCGTTGTTATTTTATTATTATCATCATCTTCGTTATTATTGTCTTCATCGTCTTTATAATTTTTATTTGTTCTTTCCAATCCATCTTTAGTCATTACATATTCTGTATTGCTGTGCCATCTGTAAGCATCGCCCCAATCATCTGATTCATCATAATCACGAATATTAAAACCATTGCGGTGATTAAAATTTATAGTGAACCAATTGTAATTAGTAATGCTTCCTGCGATTTCAATTTTTTTGCCAATAGGCACTTCAATAACCAATAGCAATTGCTGGTTTCTAAATTTTTCATGCTGGCTGATGCCGAAACCATTTGGCAATAATAAAATACTGTCCTGCTGTTCTACATCAAAGTTTATTTTTTTAGCAAGAAACTGAGCTTCTGCCTGCGTGCGGCCACGACTGAATTTGAGGCGATGCACATGGAAAGAAGAATCTTTGCTTTTTACAAGATTAACACGCACGGTATTTAATAATAAAGTATCATAATTATCTCCGTACAAAGGCCAATCGTTATCCCAATTTATACCATACCATTCGCGTGAATAATAATGATGGCTTTTTCTTCCGTTCATTACATCTATTAATAATTTTCCTTTTACAGGTTGCGCAATCGTTACATCTTCTTCAACAAAATCCCTTGTTCTGAAACTTCGTGCAAACATGCTGAACAATACAATGGTGCACACTAAACCAATTACCCACAAACTTGCAAATACGTAACCGAGATAATGATTGTTTGAACGCGCGCCAACAATTCTTCTTATTAACCAGGTCATTAATGCAACCAACGGAACACCCAAAAAAAGTATAAGGCTGCACCACGCAAGTAAGTCTTCTGTGCTGCCGGCTAGTAAAAAATTCTTTAACGGAAATACTGCAAGGCCGCCAAACAAAAGGCCGATTAACGCGCCGAATAATGCAATGGCAACAATGCCTGCGATGAATAAAAAGAATGCTTTAAATAATACGCCAATTACATGGCCGAAACCTGAATTATAATTTCTTCTTCCACTCATTTCTGCAGAGAAAGCTTTGCGCTTTTCATCTGCTGTAGTTTTAAATTCTGTACTAAAACGTTGTGCCCCTTCTTTCAAATCTGTTCCCACTTTATCCATCCTTCCTTTGAAACCTTCGAGATCTTCTTTAATAGTATTGGCAATAGAATTTAAATCCACTTTTTCTCCGCGCATTTCTAATTTTTCAGAAGCTGTAGTTGCAATGGGAACTGCAATCCAAAGAATAATATAAGTAAGAAATAATGTGCCGCCCAATCCACCAGAAATAAACCGCGGGCTAAAACCATCCCAATCCCAAAAACCAAAATGAAAAATGCGTGAGCCAAAACCAAGCACAAATGGTAACGCAAATATTAATCTTGGTATCCAGATTTGAATATTAAAATAGGCTGCCAATCCGCCGGCGACACCGCCAATTATTTTGTCGTCAGCACTGCGAAAAAGCCTTTTTGTAACATTGGATTGCAGCGATTGCGAGGGCACAATTATCCATAATAAAATATACACCCAAAGCAATGCTCCAAAAAGCAACACGAAAATGATGCGCATAATAACAGGGTCAATTCCCAAATAATTTGCAAGGCCACTGCACACGCCGCCCAATATTTTATCATCTGCATTTCTATACAATTTTCCTCTGCCGGAAGATGCATATGAATACGTATTTTGATATTGCTGCTGATTGCTTGTTGACGATTGTTGCTTCGCAGAAGAAGACGTGTTCATGGTATTATCAGCATCAGCAGCTTCAAAATCTTCCGGCCTTCCCATGCTGTTAATAATAGAAGTTACATCTGCATCTGTAATACAATTCGCGCCTTTTTTCAGGTGCTCAGAAAACAGTTCTGCAATGCGGCTTTCGATGTCATTAATAATTTCATCGCGGCCTTCTTCATTGGCGAAATACTTTCGCAGGCTGTCGCTGTATTGTTTTAAAATTTCATAAGCAGATTCCTCAATCGGAATAACCCTGCTGTGAAAATTTATGTTGATGACTTTTTTCATCTTATTTGTTTTTGATGGTTGAAGTTAGAAAGTTGGGTTTTGGTTGGTGCTGTCGGGCATGCTTTCAGTTTTATTTGCCAGCTTGTGCACGGCGTTCGCCAACTCGTTCCAGGTTGCTTCCAATTCTTTAAAAAATGCAAGCCCTTTGTCCGTTAGCGAAAAATATTTTCGTGGCGGGCCGCTATTGCTTTCTACCCAGCGGTAAGTGAGCATGTCTGCATTTTTTAACCTGGTGAGCAACGGGTACAAAGTACCTTCCAGGATATTCAGGTTGCTGGCTTTCATCTCCTCAACAATATCCGACGGATAAGCTTCGCCGCGGCGGATAATGGAGAGAATGCAAAATTCCAGTATTCCTTTGCGCATCTGGCTTTGTGTATTCTCAATATTCATAATCTGGTTTTTGTTTTTTCAAGAAAAGAATTTAATTGATTATTAATCGCAATTCCCGCTTGACAATACAAATATAAGAATATCTTTAGTACTATGCAACACAAAGTACCATTTTAAAGAAAGTAATTATTATAAACTGCTAATGAGTTTAAGGTGAAATGCAGATGTAGACAGCATTTCGAACGAATATTAGGTTAGAAAACTAAGTTTTTGGATTTTATAAACGGTAATATGTATGGATGAAAATACCTTTTTAAACAAAAAAAGATGGCAAAAGCCATCTTTATGATTTCAATTTATAATCATTTTTGAAATCAAATACCACCAATCTCATATCCCGAAACCCGCATCCAATTCCATCATTTCTTCAACCCAATTTCCCTCAATCGTTCATCCAGATATTCTCCTGCAGTTGCATCAGCATATGCTTTTGGATGCGAATTATTAATGCAACTTTCCAAACATGCCAAATTCATTTCACTTTTCGGATGAAGAAAAAATGGAATAGAAAAACGCGAAGTATGCCACATTTCCCGTGGCGGATTAATAACGCGATGGGTTGTAGATTTTAATTTATTATTGGTTAAACGTTGCAGCATATCGCCAACATTCACCACAATTTGTTCTGGCAAAGAAATGGCATCAACCCATTCATTTTGCTTGGTAAGAATTTGCAAACCGCCGGCAGATGCGCCAACTAATAATGTAATCAGGTTAATGTCTTCATGTTGTTCTGCGCGAATGGCAGATTTTGGCTCCGCCAAAATCGGCGGATAATGAATGGCGCGCAAAATAGAATTGCCATTGTGAACATGATTATCAAAATAATTTTCAGGTAAATTTAAATACAAAGCAATGGCTTGCAACAACGCAGTTCCTGATTTTTCAAAAGCTTTATATGCATTCAAAAGTGTTGGTGTAAATAATGGAACTTCAGCAACAACAACATTATCGGGGTATTCAGATTTTACCGAATCGCCATCTGTAACCGTTTGCCCGAATTGAAAAAATTCTTTTAAATCCGGCGCGTCACTTCCTTTTGCGTGTTCTTTACCAAACGATGTATAACCGCGCTGGCCGGCCAATCCCGCAATTTCATATTTCTTTTTTTCACTCGCCGGCAATGCAAAAAATTGTTGCACATATTTATATAAGTCTGAAATCAGCGCTTCATTAATACCATGATTTGTTACAGCAACAAATCCAACTTCTTCAAAAGCATTACCAAGATTTTGTACAAACGAAGATTTTATATCCGCATCGCCGGATAAAAATTTTGATAAATCAACAACAGGAATGGACATTCTGCAATCGTTTTTTATTAAGAATAAATTTTGTGAGTAGATTTACCAATAAAATTATAGATTTTGAATCAAAGAAACATTTTCATCATTTCATTAATAATAACTGGATTGTTTTCTTCCTGCATTGCTGCCTATAAAAAACATATTTCAGAATATCAGTTTGATAATAAAATTACAGTTCCCGATTATAGTAATTTAAATTACTGGGCTGCAAATCCAGATAAAAAAAGCCAGTCAGATATTATTCCCGAACCTTTGAAAGCCACAACCATCAAGGATTCTAACGTTGATGTATTTTTTTTATATCCAACAACATTTGGTTCTTTAAAAGATAACAATGCAGGATGGAATGCTTCTATTAATGATTCCGTAATTAATGCAAAAACGGATTATACAACAATTTTATACCAGGCAAGTGTTTTTAATGAGCATCGAATTTTTTCGCCGAGATACAGACAGGCAAATTTGTTTGCTTATTATTCAACAGATACAATTAATGCAAAAAAAGCTTTTGATACTGCATACGCAGATATCAAAAATGCATTTCAATATTATCTTGATCATTATAATCATGGCCGGCCAATTATTATTGCATCGCACAGCCAGGGAACCACGCATGCCGAAAGATTATTAAAAGATTTTTTTGATGGCAAGCCGTTGCAAAAAAAATTAGTGGCTGCATATATTATTGGTATGGCCATTCCAAAAAATTATTATAGCAATTTAAAACCGTGTACAGATTCTGCGCAAACAGGCTGTGTTATTGGCTGGCGCACATATAAAAAAGATTACGAACCTGCGTTTGTAAAAAAAGAAAATGGAAATTCTTTAGTTGTTAATCCATTAACGTGGACAACCACCAATGAATATGCGCCCAAAAATTTAAACAAAGGCGGCGTACTTATTAAGTTTGATAAAGTAGTTCCCGGCGTTGCGGATGCGCAAATTTATGATGATATTTTGTGGACGCATAAACCCCATTTTCCCGGCAGTTTTTTATTCACAAGAAAAAATTATCATATTGGCGATATCAATTTATATTATGTAAACATCAGGGAAAATGTGCGTGTGCGCGTTGCCGCTTTTTATAATAAATAAATAAAAAATTTCTATTGATTTATTAATGAATGAAACCTTCATCAATCTATATTATTGTTCCGGTTTATAATGAAGCAACTGTTGTTGAACAAACGATAATTGATTTATTAAAATATCCTTATTCAATAATATTGGTTGATGACGGCTCTACAGATAATGTACAGGAAATTGTAAAAAAATATCCAATTATTTTTATTAAACATTCGCTGAACCTCGGGCAGGGCGCGGCTTTGCAAACAGGAATGGAAATGGCAAAAAGATTGAATGCAGAAATTGTAATTCACTTTGATGCTGACGGGCAACATAATTCTGACAATATTAAAAACATTATAGAACCCATTTTCAACAATGAATGTGATGTTGTTTTTGGTTCGCGTTTTTTAAAAAAGGAAGATGATCAAAAAATTCCTTTTAATAAAAAAGTAGTTTTGAAAACAGCGCGTTATATCAACTGGATTTTTACCGGAATTTTATTAAGCGACGCACACAATGGTTTGCGCGCGTTAAATAAAAATGCACTGGAAAAAATTGTTATTACAGAAAATAAAATGGCGCACGCTTCTGAAATTTTGTTTGAAGTAAAGAAATATAAACTGCGGTATAAAGAAGTGCCGGTAACAATTAATTACACAAAATATTCAACACAAAAAGGGCAAAAAGGAATGAACGCAATCAACATTTTTTTTGATCTCTTATTTAAAAAATCAGGTTTATGAAACTGATACAAATTTTTTTATTAATCGCGCTGATAATTATTTTAATTTCTTATATCCGATGGTTTCGCAGCGCGGCTTTGGATAAAATTTTAATTGCAATTATTTTATTAACAGGGATGTGTTTTGTTGTTTTTCCTGATGTAACCACGCGCATGGCAAACTGGCTGGGAGTTGGGCGTGGCGCGGATTTGCTGTTTTATATTGCTATAGTTGCGTTTAGTTATACTTTGTTATTGTTATATTCAAAAACAAAAGTTTTAGAAAAACAAATTGCATCACTTGTGCGTAAACAATCATTAATGGAAGCAGAAAGCGAAAATAAAAATGATAAATTATAAATTGATATCCATTAATCGAGCAGCATCTTTTCCTTCAATACTTTTTTATCATCATCACTAATATCAACCAATGCATAAACAACATTAATAATAGTTTCATCTAATAATGCAACAACATTTTGATAGCTTGCGTCTGCAGATGGTTTTATTAATAATGTCAATTCTTTTCTGCCACCTTTATAAGTTTTATCCATTGCCAATTGCTTCTGCCTTATTATTTCTCCAATGCCATTTTTAAAAGAATAACTTGTAATTCCAAATAAACCATCGCGCAAAGCGTCTTGCAAATTTCCCTGGTAATAAAATATTTTATTGTCTTTGCCTGCAAGAATTGTTAGCGCAGCATTCCTACCAACTTCAGTACTGGTGCCGTTTGCGGGCAAATATAATTTTGCAATTTTTGGTTTGCTCCACGTTGTGGTGACAATAAAAAATGTGATTAATAAAAAACCCAAATCAACCATTGGTGTTAAATCAACTTTAGTTGATAATTTTTTTTGATGGTGCAAAGATTTCCCGTGCCGGTTATTGCCGGCTGATGTATTAATTTCTGCCATAAAAATTTTTTATTTTTTGCTGAAGAAGAAGTTCATTAATAAGATTCTTAATGAACGACTTTCCATAAATAAAATAAAGCGCCATTATTATGGCGCTTTGTATTTTAATAATTTTGGATGGTTAGTAATGAAACAAGTTTCTTATTAATAGATATTTACCACTCACCTTTGACCATTTACCTTAAAATTCCGCATTCTTCGGCGTGCGTGGAAAAGGTATTACATCGCGTATGTTTGTCATACCCGTTACAAATTGAACCATGCGCTCAAACCCAAGCCCAAAGCCAGCGTGCGGCACACTTCCAAAACGGCGCGTGTCTAAATACCAATCCATTTCTGCCAATGGAATATGCATTTCTTTCATGCGCGATTCCAGTTTTTCTAAACGTTCTTCTCTTTGCGAGCCACCAACTATTTCACCAATTCCTGGTGCAAGAATATCCATTGCGGCAACTGTTTTTCCATCGTCATTCATGCGCATATAAAATGCTTTTATTGCAGCAGGATAACCGGTAACAATCACGGGTTTTTTAAAATGTTTTTCAACCAAATATCTTTCATGTTCACTTTGCAAATCAATTCCCCACGAAATATCGTATTGAAATTTTTTCTTTTTATAATGATTGCTTTCCAGTAAAATATTAATTGCATCTGTATAAGTAATTCTTTCAAATGCATTGTTTAAAACGAAGTCCAGTTTTTCAATTAAGCCCAATTCACTTCTTTTATCCTGCGGCAATTGTTTTTCTTCTTCCGCCAAACGCGTTGCCAAAAATTCCAAATCTTCGCGGTTATTATCCATCGCATATTTTATAAGATAGCGGATGAATTCTTCAGCAAGATTCATGTTGTCTTCAATATCACAAAAAGCCATTTCAGGTTCAATCATCCAAAACTCTGCAAGATGCCTTGTAGTATTTGAATTTTCGGCACGAAACGTTGGGCCGAAAGTATAAATTTCACCAAGCGCAGTTGCAGCGAGTTCGCCTTCAAGTTGTCCGCTTACTGTTAGGTTGGTTGCCTTGCCGAAAAAATCTTCTTTAAAATTAATTGAACCATCTTCATTGCGCGGCGGGTTATCAAAAGGCAATGTGCTTACGCGAAACATTTCACCAGCGCCTTCTGCATCGGACGCAGTAATAATTGGCGTGTGCAAATACACAAACCCTTTTTCATAAAAAAACTTATGAATGGCGAATGATAATGTATTCCGCACGCGAAAAACTGCACTGAATGTATAAGTGCGAAAACGCAAATGCGCTTTCTCACGCAAAAATTCCAGGCTATGTTTTTTTGGCTGAAGCGGAAATTTTTCTGCATCGCTGTCGCCAAGAATTTCTATGGTCTTTGCTTTTACTTCTACTTTTTGTCCTTTACCTAAAGATGCAATTAATTCTCCCGTTACTTTTAATGAAGCGCCGGTTGTAATCCGTTTTAATAATGCATCCTCAAAAGTTCCAAGTTCAGCAAGCACTTGTATATTATTATTAGTAGAGCCATCGTTGAGCGCAATAAACTGGTTATTGCGGAAGGTGCGCACCCAACCCATAACAATTACTTCCTGGTTTGCCGGCTCCGTTGCCAGCAAATCTTTCACTTTCACTCTTTTGTTGAACATAAAAAAAATTTAAGGATGGCAAAGATAAGAATCGTTGAGCGATTGCTGGTTGCAGTTGGCTGCATTAATAATGCATTATTAATAAAGAAAAATTTATTTAGTTTTAAAATAAAAATAGAGTGATTAATAAAATGAAATGAAGATTTCATTGAAAGAAACAAAAGATCAATTGAGAAAAGCAGGCAAAGTGAAGATCAAGCAATGCATTAATCCATCATTAACATACATAAAACAAGATTTTTTAAATATATTTTTACTTTTTCCGATTTTTATATTAAAATTGCACTGGAATTAATCTGGTTAGTTTTTTTCCAATTGCTCGCGGCTCATCAGTTTTAAGTCATTCCGTCAATCATATTTTCAAATTCATTTCAAAATTTTTTCACAAAAGCAGCCTGCTGTTTATAGTGTGTAACTCTCAAGTATTTTTATGTACGATATCCTTCAATTGAACGACATGCTCGTTCCCGAACTGCTTGATATAGCAGAAAATTTAAAAATCTCTGGTTCAAAAAAACTCGATAAGCAGGAACTTGTTTACAAGATACTCGACAAACAGGCTGTTGCTGCAACAGAACCAAAAGCAGATGCTGCTGATGAAAAGCCTAAGCGCAAGCGCATTATTAAAACTGCCGAAGCAAATGGCGAACAACCTGCTGTTGAAGAAAAAGCCACAGAAAAAATTGCCGAAAAAGCTGATGAACCTGTTGAAGATAAAACGCCGCAGCCTGAAGCAAAAAAAGAAATTGTAAAAAAAGAACCGAAGACAATTATAAAGAAGATAAAGAAAAAAGAACCCGAAGAAGTTGCCGCCGCTCCAATTATTAATGAGCCGGAACACAATGATGAATCTTCTGATGAAAGCCTTGGTGAAGCGCAAAGTGATGAACAATTGCGTGAAGAACGTGAAGCAATACCCGAAGTAAACCGCGCACCAGAATCTCAGGCAAATAAAAATTTTACACAACAGCGCCGCAACGATTCATTTAATATAGAGTTCGACGGAATCATTCAAGCAGAAGGCGTGTTAGAAATGATGCCAGATGGTTATGGCTTTTTGCGCAGCAGCGATTACAATTATTTATCTTCTCCTGATGATATTTATGTTTCTCCATCTCAAATAAAATTATTTGGTTTAAAAACGGGTGATACCGTTTGCGGTTCTGTTCGCCCGCCAAAAGAAGGTGAAAAATATTTTGCATTATTAAAAGTAGAAACGATTAATAGCAAAGGCCCGGAAGAAGTACGTGATCGTGTTCCTTTCGATTATTTAACGCCTTTGTTTCCTTTTGAAAAATTAAATTTATTTACTGTTCCGAATGATTATTCTACAAGAATAATGGACTTGTTTACACCAATTGGTAAAGGCCAGCGCGGATTAATAGTTGCGCAACCGAAAACCGGTAAAACAATGTTATTAAAAGCTGTTGCAAATGCCATTGCAGCAAACCATCCGGAATGTTATTTAATGATTGTATTGGTGGATGAACGCCCGGAAGAAGTTACTGATATGGAACGCAGCGTGCGCGCAGAAGTTATCGCATCTACGTTTGATGAACCTGCAGAAAAGCACGTAAAAATTTCTACCATCGCTTTGCAAAAAGCAAAACGTTTGGTGGAATGCGGTCATGATGTGGTGATTTTACTTGATTCAATTACTCGTTTGGCGAGAGCACATAATACAGTTGCGCCTTCATCTGGTAAAGTATTATCCGGCGGTGTGGAAGCAAATGCGATGCAAAAGCCAAAACAGTTTTTTGGCGCTGCGCGAAAAATTGAAAATGGTGGATCATTAACCATTCTTGCGACCGCATTAATAGATACCGGAAGCAAAATGGACGAAGTGATTTTTGAAGAATTTAAAGGAACGGGTAATATGGAATTGCAATTGGATCGCCGCCTGAGCAACAGGCGCGTTTTCCCTGCAATTGATTTGGTTGCATCTTCTACAAGGCGTGATGAATTATTATTGGAAAGGGAAGTGTTGCAAAGAATGAATTTGCTCCGCGTTTTCTTAAATGATATGAATACAGAAGAAGCGATGAATGAATTATTAAAAAGAATGCGCGGCACAAAAAGCAATGAAGAATTTTTGGCGAGCATGAGCAGCTAATTGGTCAATGGTCAATGGTCAATTGTGAATTGTCAATATATATTATTCACCATTCATAATTGACCATTCACCTAACTTAATTTATCAATCTTCGCGGCCAGCTTTTTATCTTTCTCTGTTACGATATCTCCGGCATCGTGCGTGGAGAGCCAGATTTCAAGTGTATTATAAACGTTTTTCCATAATGGATGATGGTCCATTTTTTCCGCTTCCAGCGCTACTCTTGTCATAAATGCAAATGCTTCCGAAAAATTTTTGAACTCAAATTTTTTATACAGCGAATTGTTTTCTTCTTTCCAAGCCATTATTAAAAATTTAATTTTTTAAAAAATTAAGTGCCCTTTGTTTTTTATTTTTTCATTCGTTAATTCCGTTACCAATTGAACGCTTGTAATAATTTTTATTGATTGAATTAAATCTGTCAGCATTTCATCTTCTACCAAATCTCCTTTTAATAACCACAAAAAATCAAGGTGGCGAAATTCTGGCAACAAATATTCACCATCAAATTGATTGTTGTATAAATAATGCGCCAGCGAACTATTTGGCTCCGGATATTCATACACACCAAAAAAATATTTGCGTTGTTTTTTGCTTAGCTGAATTTCAATATCATTATTAATACGAAAATCGAAACGCAAATAATTATTCAGTTGCCAGCAAAACTGGTAATCTTTCACAGGCGCTACAATGCCCAGCAGGCGCGTGTCTTCGAAGAAGTCGTCTGCCAAATCATCGAGATCAAGTTTAAGTTTCATTCCCATTTTTACTGAAAAAATTTTTATTAATAAAAATAAAATTAAAACTGAATGGCTGCTTCGGCAACATCGTTTCCGCGTTTATATTTCACTTTTGTATTATCACCTTTTTTAAAAGTTGATAATGCATGCATGTAATTATCAAGCGAAGAAACTTGCACATCGCCAAGCTGAATAATAACATCGCCAACTTGCAAACCTGCTTTTTGTGCAGGCCTTCCATCACTTACGCCATCAACGCGAACGCCGTTTCCATTGAACGTATAATCGGGCATAATTCCCAACGTAACACTAAAATGTGCTGAAGAATTTGATTGCATTTCTCTTGTTTTTGTGAAAGTAATTTTTCCTTTTGTATTTAAATTTTCAACAAGCCCGTAAATATATTTTACAACTTGCAGCTCACCCATAAAATTTATTTTTTCATAATCATCCGTTGGTTTGTGATAATCTTTATGAATGCCTGTAAAGAAAAATAAAACCGGAATATCTTTTTTGTAAAATGAAGTATGATCGCTCGGACCTGTTCCGCTGGAATCATATTTAAGTACGAAATATTTTTTATCATCATTATTAATAAACAAATTTCCCCAAGCAGGAGAAGTGCCATAGCCGCCGATTGTAAGCACATGCGATGTATCATTCAATCTTCCAACCATGTCCATATTAACCATATAATTTGCTTTTTTTAAATCGATGGTTGGATGCTCTACAAAATATTTTGATCCAAACAAACCGAGTTCTTCGCCACTAAAAGCAATGAATAAATAATTGTTGTTTTTAAATTTTGATTGCTTCAGCATTTTTGCTAGTTCTATTAATGCAGCAGTTCCGCTGGCATTATCATCTGCGCCATTGTGAATTAATTTTTCTTTTCCCTGGTATAAAGAATTTCCATCTTCGCCATAACCTAGATGATCATAATGCGCACCGAGAATTACAATATTTTCTGCGCCGTTATTAATGTAGCCAACTACATTATTTCCTGTTCTTTTTTTATCAGAAATATCTACTTTTATTTTTACATCAAGCGAAGCGGATTCATCTTTTAAATATTTTTTACACGCATCTTTCGTTACATACAAAACAGGAATTTTTGCTTTTTCAGAATTATCTTTTGCATTAAAAATAATATTGTCATCAATTTTTGAAGTATTAAAAAAGATAACTGCCGTTGCGCCTTTGCTTGCACAATCTTTTACTTTTATATGCAATTCATTTTCCAAATCAAAATGCGGATTGTTTTGATTGGTATCTAAAATTTCTTTTAAGTCGATAAACCATGGAACATCGCTTTCCTGCAAAGCTATGGCTGGCGCGCCTTTCACCGTTTTCAACGCGCTGAATGCAAGTGGAAAATATTCTTTCTCTAATTTTAAATCTATATTATTAATGCTTAATTCTGTTGATGCATTAATCTGTTTTCCATCATTAATCTCAAAAGGTTGCAGCCAGCTTTTTTGCCCTTCTGGTTGCAATCCTGCTTTTTGAAATTCTGCGCTTATATAATCGCTCGCTAATTTTTCGCCTGCAGTTCCGGCTCTTCTTCCTTCTAATTTATCGTCGGCCAAATAATGAATATGCGTTTGTAAATCCGTAAGAATTATTTTATCAGCTTTTTTTACTTTTTGAGGGAATACATTTTGTGCAAAAACAAAAAATAAAAACGCAGCAACCGAAAATCGTTCAATCATAAATGGCGGTTTAATTAAGGGCAATTTCACAACAAAGGTATACTGGCAAAGGCTGTTCCAAAAAAAGAAAAAAAGTTTATTTTTTTAAGCAAAAAATATTTTTTGTTAAACGCCTGTTACAGATTTGTGTTTGCAATTAATACTTGTTCAAATCTTTCTCACACTCATATTTTTTCCTTTACTTTTGCAGATTGATCTTTTTGAAGCGGTGGGCAATTTGCAATTATCAATTTGCATAAAAAATCTTATTGCTAACCGAAAACTGTAAACTGTAAATTTCAACATGGCGTTACCGCACCTTATTAAATACGTTTATACAAATGGAACCGATGAAGTAATCCGTCGCGGAAAAAAAATTCACGCGATTGGTTATGTGGAACTGATGGAGTATGATGATCTTTTTGAGTCCGTTACGTTTCGCGTAAAGGATGATAGTTATGCAACGTATTACAAAGTTTATATCCAGAAATTTAAAGACGCAAAAACACTTTCTGTGCGTTGCAGTTGCCCATACAATCTTGGTGATATTTGCCGCCACGAAGCCGGCGCATTAATACAATTGCAGGAATTGCTTGACCGCAATATGCTGAAAGCGGAAGATGTAAAATATGATCAGCAACATACAATTGTAAAGATGAAACACATTGATATGAAAAGTATCCGTGTGCTTTGTTCAAGCGAAACATTAACGGATGCGGAGAATTATTTGCGCAATCATAAAGCTGTTATTGAATATGCAAAAGACGAAACTGTAAAAGCAAATGTTGATATTAATGGAACCGTTTACAAAGTATTAATAAGAAAAAACGAAGAACGCAATTTTGATACAAGCTGCGATTATGAAGATGTTGCGCATCCTTTGTGTTTGCCAAAAGTGATTGTGTTTTTGCAATTGTTATATGCATACGGCGCATATTATTTTGATACTATCCGCAACTGGGATAAAGAAAAAAATAAATTGCTTGAAGCATACGGTTATACATTGGATGATGATTTAAAAGGCAAATTTGAATTTACATATAAAGAAGGAAAACCTTTTTTGCGTGTGCTTGATGTTTCTATAAAAAGAATTGCGCCCGCAGCCATTAACAGGCAAAAACAGTTTGAACAGGAAACACAAACAACTGTTGAAGTAGAAGAAGAGAAATCCGCAGGATCCGCGCCACGCTTGGGTATTGTGTTTAATTTTAATAATGATGCATATCCAGGTTTTGTGATTGATGCGATAACTGGCGAAAGCAACGATGATCAATCATCGTATGTTGGCAAGATTGAAAAAATAGATTTGTCGAAATTTATTAATACAGATTCTTTTACTGAAGCGGATAAATTATTAATGCCTTCGCTTCGCAAAATGCAGCCTTCGGAAATTACAAAATACTTAAACAGAAATTCTCCGTTCAGTGGCATTTGGGAAAATATTATTCATCACGAAGAAGATGCTTTGCCGGATGAAACCAAAGTTTTAATTATAGAATACCTTCAACCTAAATTAAAAAAATTATTTACAGAAGTTCATTCAAATCCATTTTTGTTTTACTTAAACGAACAAAAAACTTTTAAGACAGACAACCTGCAACCTGTAGGAACGGGCGCTGATTATATAACACCATTTTTTAAAATTGCTCCGCAAAAAAATAATTTTGAAATCACTTGTTTTGTAAAAAT
>JABDAZ010000011.1 GCA_013288945.1 Bacteroidota bacterium
GCCAATTCCTTTTTATAGAAATAAGGCTTATATAATGATGGTGGTTTTGGTATTATTTATTATTGGCGGATATTATTTAGTTGAAGGTGCAATCGGCCTTGGCCGCACAAAAAATTACCAGCCAGAACAACCAATTTTCTATTCTCATAAAGTACATGCGGGCACTAACCAAATCAGTTGTTTGTATTGCCACGGCGGCGCATGGGAAAGCAAGCATGCTGCAGTTCCTTCATTAAATGTTTGTATGAATTGCCACGCAGCTATTAATGATTATAAAGGCGAAAAATTATACCGTGAAAACGGCCAGGAAGTTGACGGAACTGCCGAAATTCAAAAATTATATACTTACACAGGGTTTGACGCGAAGGCTGGGAAAATAACCAAACCGGGCGTTCCGGTTGAATGGACAAAAATCCACGTTCTTCCTGATCACGTTTTCTTTAGCCATGCACAACATATCCGCGCAGGCAAAGTGCAGTGCCAAACCTGCCACGGCCCAATACAGGAAATGAATGAAGTAAAGCAATTTGCTGAATTGAGCATGGGCTGGTGCATAAACTGCCACCGCACAACCAAAGTAAATTTTCCTGATTCCGCAGGCAACAACGGTAATAAGTTTTACAGCATATACGAAAAATTCCATAAGGATTTGAAAGCTGGCGACAGTATTACTGTAGAAAAAATTGGTGGAACTGAATGCCAGAAATGTCATTATTAATAATTAGCTAATTAGCTGATTTGGTTGTATGCCATTAATAATAATAAAATTTTGATAAGAAATTTTACAGTTGTAAAAGCATATTACCAGATTAACAAACCAGCACATATTTTGAATTTATGAGCGAAAAAAAACATTGGCAAACTTTCGGCGAGCATAGTAACAGCGAGGCTTTTAAGCAATCTTCTGAAAATGAATTTCATGAAGATTTGCAAACGGAAGGTTTGTTTGATGCCAAAACCCCGCGCAGGGATTTCCTGAAATATTTAGGTTTCAGCACAGCCGCAGCAGCGTTGGCAGCAAGTTGCGAAATACCTGTAAAAAAAGTAATTCCTTATGTAAATAAACCGGAAAATACAATTCCCGGTGTGGCAGATTATTATGCTACAACCTATGTTTCCGGCGGCGATGTGGTTTCAGTAGTTGCAAAAGTGAGAGACGGAAGGCCAATTAAATTAGAAGGAAACGAATTATCATCAATAACAAAAGGCGGAACATCTGCGCGCGTGCAGGCTTCTGTGTTGGATTTATATGATACAGCGCGCCTACGCCATCCAAAACAATTTGACGGAAATAATTTTCAGGAAGTAACTTCATTTGATGCATTCGATAAGTTAGTTGCTGGCGCAATGGCTGGTTTAACCGGCGCAGTTGTATTATTAACAAACACCATTACTTCGCCAACTACAAAGCAAGTTATTACTGAATTTTTAGCAAAATATCCGGGCAGTAAACATGTTCAATATGACGCTGATTCTTACAGCGGATTATTATTGGCGAATGAAGCTACTTACGGAAAAAAATCAATTCCTTCTTATCATTTTGATCAGGCAAAAGTAATTGTAAGTTTAGGCGCAGATTTTTTAGGTACATGGTTATCTCCAATTGAATTTGCGCGCCAATATGCAACAGGAAGAAAAATTGATGAAAAAAATCCTGACATCAGCAAGCATTATCAGTTTGAAAGTTTATTATCAGTAACAGGAGGAAACGCAGATAAAAGGTACACACACAGGCCAACAGAAACTGGTGCAGTTGCATTGGCTTTATTAGCAGAATTGGGAGGCAGCGTAACTGCGCCAGCACTCGATCCAAAATTAAAAGCGGGTATACAAAAAGCTGCTAAAGATTTGCTTGCAAATAAAGGCAAAGCTTTGGTAGTAAGCGGAAGCAACAATACGAATGTTCAGATAATTGTTAATGCGATTAATGAGGCAATCGGTGCAAATGGTACAACAATAAACTGGGCAATACCTATTCAATGGCGCCAGGGAATTGACAGTGATTTCAATTCGCTGGTTGCAGATTTAGATGGCGGAAAAGTTGGGGCTTTATTGGTTTACGGAGCAAATCCGGCATATGATTATTATGATGCAGAAAAATTTAAATCTGCATTAAAGAAAACAAAAACAACGATTTCATTTAACGACAGGTTAGATGAAACAACAGAGTTGTGTAAATATGTAATTCCCGCACCGCATTTTTTAGAAAGTTGGGGAGATGCAGAACCGAAAACGGGTTATTTCAGTTTGCTTCAGCCAACTATTGCGCCTTTATTTAAAACACGCGCTTTCGAAGATTCATTATTAAAATGGAGCGGCAGCAATACTACTTACGAAGATTTATTCAAAAAATACTGGTCTGATAAATTAGGTGGTGTTAATGGTTATGAAAAAGCTTTGCAGGACGGAGTTGTAGAACCAGCTTCATCTTCAATGAGCGGCGCATCTTTTAACAGCGCAAAAGTTGCAGAAGCATCTTCGGCAATTGTTTCCATGAAAAAAGGTAGTTCTTTTGAATTGGCATTATATCAGAAAGTGCCGATTGGTATTGGCGCTCAGGCGAATAATCCTTGGCTGCTGGAATTGCCAGATCCAATTACAAAAGCAACCTGGGATAACTACTTTATCGTTTCTCCAAAATTTGCAAAAGATACCTGGAAAATTGATTTAGCAGATCGCCGCCAGGCAGATAAATTTGAAGTGCATCCCGACAGAGATGTTATTAAAATAAAAGTTGGTGGTAAAGAATTGTCTTTGCCCGTATTAATAATTCCCGGAACAAATGACAATACAATTGGTGTTGCTGTTGGTTATGGCCGCCAAAGTACAAAAGCTGAAAACACACCAGACTTTATTGGAAAAGCTGTAGTTGGTGTAGGAAAAAATGCATTTCCGTTTGTAACCTTCAATGGATCAACAATTGAATGGAGTGCATTAATAGACGGAACTCCAGAAAAATTAAGCGAAACTTATAAAGTTGCACAAACACAAACGCACAGCAATTACGAAGGGAGAACAGAAGTGGTGCAGGAACTGACGCTGGAAGATTTTAAAAAAGAACCCGACGCAATTTTAAAAGACAGGAATGAAGAATTAAAAAATTACGGCGGCGTAAAAAGTTATAAAGAACAAGGAACATTATATAGTCAATATGAACAGCCGGGCATCCATTGGGGAATGTCGGTTGATATGAATTCATGTGTTGGTTGCGGCGCTTGCGTTGTGGCCTGTCATGCGGAAAATAATGTTTCTGTTGTTGGTAAAGCAGAAGTATTGCGCTACCACGATATGCACTGGTTGCGTATTGATCGCTATTTTAGTGGTGATTTGGCAGATGCAGACAGCATCCAGACTGTGTTTCAGCCGATGCTGTGCCAGCATTGTGATAATGCGCCTTGCGAAAACGTTTGCCCGGTTTCTGCAACCAATCATAGCAGCGAAGGTTTAAACCAGATGGCTTACAACCGTTGTATTGGTACAAGATATTGTGCAAATAACTGTCCGTTTAAAGTGCGCCGTTTTAACTGGGCAGATTATACCGGGGCTGATAGTTTCCCTGATAACCAGCGTGGCGTTGTTTCTGATGTAACAATGATGATGAATGATGATTTGTCGAGAATGGTTTTGAACCCGGATGTTACAGTTCGTTCAAGAGGCGTTATGGAAAAATGTTCTTTCTGCGTTCAACGTTTGCAGGAAGGAAAATTGAAAGCTAAAAAAGAAGACAGGCCATTAAAAGATATGGAAGATGTGCGCACGGCTTGTCAGCAAGCTTGCCCAACCAATGCAATTGTATTTGGCGATGCAAATAATAAACAAAGCCTGATTACAAAAACAAGGCAAACTAACGAAGGCCGCCTGTTTTACGCATTGGAAGAATTACACGTTCTGCCAAACGTAAATTACCTGGCAAAAGTTAGAAACACAGATGAAATAGAAGGAACAAAAGGGTATAAAAAAGAAGAAGCGCACGCGTAAGATTTATTAATAAGAAAATGTATGTTTAATACTTTTGGTTTATTAATAAAGCTTTGCTGAATAAAGAACTAAAAGTACAAGAGTGCGACGCAACAAATGCTGAACATAGAATTTAAGTTGATTCAATAAATTTTTAAAAGCTCACAGCCACAAGCTGATAGCTAAAAGCTCAAAGAATTATGGCATTATTAAAGTACGAATCACAAGTAAGGCCGCCATTGGTTGATGGCACAAAAGATTACCACCAGGTAACCGAAGATATTGTGCGCCCGATTGAAATGAAGGCTGGAAGATTATGGTGGATTGGATTTTTGATTGCTGTTGGGCTGCTTTGTTTTGGTATTTATTCCATTTACCGCGACGTTACTTACGGTATCGGCCAGTGGAATTTGAATAAAACAATTGGCTGGGGTTGGGATATTACCAATTTCGTGTGGTGGGTTGGTATCGGGCATGCGGGAACATTAATATCTGCGATATTATTATTGTTCCGCCAGGGCTGGAGAACAGGTGTGAACCGCGCTGCGGAAGCGATGACAATTTTTGCGGTAATGTGCGCGGGGCAATTTCCAATCTGGCACATGGGCCGTGTTTGGATGGCGTTTTTTGTAATGCCTTATCCGAATACACGTGGCCCTTTATGGTCAAATTTCAACTCGCCCTTGTTGTGGGATGTGTTTGCGATATCAACTTATTTTACCGTTTCATTATTATTCTGGTATTCTGGATTATTGCCGGATTTGGCAACTGTGAGAGATCGTGCAAAATTAAAATGGAGAAAATTATTTTACGGAGTGGCATCATTTGGATGGTCAGGTTCTACAAAACACTGGCAGCGCCATGAAGCATTATCATTGGTGTTGGCTGGATTAAGTACGCCACTAGTATTATCCGTTCACACGATTGTATCGTTTGACTTTGCAACTTCAGTAGTTCCCGGTTGGCATACAACTATATTTCCGCCGTATTTTGTTGCGGGTGCGGTTTTTTCAGGTTTTGCGATGGTGCAAAGTTTATTAATCATCACGCGTAAAGTTTTGCATCTTGAAGAATATATTACTTTGGAACATATTGATGTGATGAATAAAATCATCGTATTAACAGGTTCTATAGTGGGTGTTGCTTATCTAACTGAGTTATTCATTGCATGGTATGGCCAAAACAAATTTGAAGGATGGGCATTTATGCAAAACCGTGTTAATCTTTTCAGCCCGTTGGGTTGGAGCTATTATATCATGATGGGTTGCAACGTTATTTCCCCTCAAATTTTCTGGTTTAGAAAAATGAGAAGAAATTTAACTGTTACTTTTTTCATGTCAGTAATCGTAAATATTGGAATGTGGTTTGAACGTTTTGTAATTATCGTTACTTCTATTTACCGCGATTATTTGCCAAGTAGCTGGAGCACTTATTATACACCAACAATTTGGGAAATTGGTTTTTATCTCGGAACGTTTGGGCTGTTCTTTACATGTTATTTCTTGTTCTCTAAATTTTTCCCGGTAATTGCGCTGGCAGAAATTAAACATATCCTGAAAAAATCAGGAGAAAATTATAAAGAAACAATGGGCGAAGCTGAGCATGAAACGGTGGAAGAATTTGCGCATGAAATGGAACACGCACATTAATAAGTTGGCGATTAACAGAATACAGTTGACAGTTATTAATAGAAATTGAGGTGTTGGAATTTGGATTTTATTAATAGGAATTTGATAAGCTTATGTCTATAAAAAAGTTTGTTGTTGGCGGTTTTAAAGAGGAAGGAGCATTGTTTACTGCGGTAAAAAATGTTCGTAAATCTGGCTATAAAATTCATGATGTGTATACACCAATGCCTATCCATGGATTGGATAAAGCAATGGGGTTGCGTGATACCAGTTTGCACACTGCAGGATTTATTTACGGAATCACCGGAACAACAACTGCACTCAGTTGCATCGGATGGATTTTTACCAGCGACTGGCCAATAAATTTTGGTGGCAAACCACATTTTTCTTTACCAGCATGGATACCGATTACGTTTGAATTAACGGTTTTATTTGCAGCCGTTGGTATGGTGCTTACTTTTTGTTATTTGTGCCAGATAGCGCCATTTGTAAAAAAACATCATTTTAGTTTGCGCGCAACTGATGACTTATTTATAATGGTTATAGAATGCACGGAAAAAACAAATGAAACAGATTTAATGGCATTTTTAGAAAACAGCGGCGCAATTGATATTAATATTCAAAATGCAGAAACAGGATGGTGGCTCGGCCGTTACGATAAAGACACAAAACCATTTGAGAACAAAGGAACCGTTATTGCATAAACTGAAACGAATACTGGAATACAGATGAAAAAATTATCTATCATATCATTAATCGCAGTGGCAATATTGGTTGTTATCAGTTGCAGCGATATTAAGCGTAAACCCGGCCGTGTCTATATGCCAGATATGGCTTACAGCCGCGCTTACGAAACTTATTCTGTTACAGAAGAAGAAAAAGCAGAACTCGAAAAAAAGGGAATTCATTACAGCAATACGCCGGTATCGGGAACAATGAAAAGGGGCGAATTATTTCCTTTTCCTTTGGCGAAAGATAATGATGGCGATTCAACAAACTATGTTGCTTCCAAACAAATTACAAACCCATTGCCTGCGCTGGATACTTTGCAATCTGTAGAAGCAGAACGTTTGTTTTTAGTAAACTGTGCCATTTGTCACGGACCAAAATTAGATGGAAACGGCCCATTATACAGAGGCGGCGATGGCCCTTATCCTGCAAAACCGGCACAATTGGTTGGCGATGCAAAATATCATGCGATGCCGGAAGGCCAGATGTTTTATTCTGTTACTTATGGCAAAAATAAAATGGGAAGCTATGCTTCTCAGTTAAATTCTAAACAGCGCTGGATGGTTATCAATTATATAAAATCAAAACAAGCGGCTGCAAAAAGCGAAAGTGCTGCAGCGCCGGCAACAGATTCAACAGCGAAAAAATAATTATTAATAAAATAGATTCAGAATACATTAAATTATTGCGGATGTCACTTAAACAGCATTTTGAAATTCCGGGGCGGTACAAAACATGGTCCTTTGCATTAATGGCCGTTGGAGTTATTTCCTTAATTGTTGGCTATATTATGTACGGCGGAAATCCTGATAATGGAAAACGCTTTTGGTCAACCATGCTGCATAACAGCGTTTATTTTTTGTTGATTGTTAATGCTGCGATGTTTTTTTTCTGCGCAACAACTTTGGCGCTCGGTGGTTTTCAAATTTCTTTTCGCCGCGTTACAGAAGCTGTTTCTGCGTCTGTAATCCCGATTGGTATTATTACTTTCATCATTTTGCTTTGCCTTGTCTTTGGAAATAAATATGCTATTTACGAGTGGTTGAATAAAGATGTTGTGGCGCACGATCCGATTCTTAATGGAAAAAAAGGATTTTTAAACCCAACTTTTTTTATCATCTGGACAACCTTAACAATCGGCTTATGGATTGTTCTTGGAATAAAAATGCGCCAGATTTCCCGCGAAATTGATGACACGCCTTTAACTGTTGAAGAAGGTAAAAAATATATTTTTAAGAATACAGTTTGGTCTTCTGTTTATATTTTCTGGTTTGCATTAACGGTTGCTTCAACTGTTCCATGGTTGTGGCTGATGAGTATTAATGCACACTGGTTTTCTACCATGTATAGCTGGTATACTTTTGCAAGCACATTTGTTGCAGGCATCGCATTAATGACTTTGTTTGTTATCTATTTGAAAAACCAGGGATATTTAGAATATACCAACGAAGAACACTTGCATGATTTGGGAAAATTTCAGTTTGCGTTTTCAATTTTCTGGACTTACTTGTGGTTCTCACAATTCATGTTGATCTGGTATGCAAATATTTCTGAAGAAACGATTTATTTTAAAAACAGGTTTGAAGGCGCATACACAGGGATTTTTTATTTAAACCTTGTAATCAATTTTCTTGCGCCATTATTAATATACATGACAAGAACTTCCAAACGAAATTATGCCACAGTTACATTTATGTCTGTAGCTTTGATACTTGGCCACTGGCTTGATGTTTATCAGATGGTTTTCGGAAGCACATTTAAAGATTATGTGCCTTTAAACCTTTTCGATTTTGGAATCGCGGCAGGTTTTGTAGGTTTAATAATGTGGCAAACAGCAAGGGTTTTAAGCAAATTTCCGCTTATTCCTATTAATCATCCGTTTTTAAAAGAAAGCATAATTCATCATACTTAGAAAGGTTTATTGACGTAACAGAACAGTATTAATCAGAATTAAAATCTCATAACGTATCATGTCAACCATCTTTATTATAATAATCCTGTTGCTTGGTTTTGTAATTACTTTTCAAATTGCAAAAGCGAGTGAATACGTATCCGTATTAAAAGGAGAGAAAAAAGCGTTCGAAAATAACAACCGCATTAATGGTTTTTTAATGATGGTATTTTTAGTTGCCGGATTAATTGGCGTGTATTGGTGCAATGAATTGTTTAAAGGAAAAGTGTTGGGCGAAGCTGCTTCGCAACATGGCAAGCAAATTGACAGCATGTTGCACATCACTTTTATTATTACAGGAATCATTTTTATAATCACGCAGGTTTTATTATTCTGGTTTGCTTATAAATATCAATATTCAGAAAAAAGAAAAGGATATTATTTTCCGCACGATAACAGATTAGAAATGGTTTGGACAGTTATTCCAGCCATTGCATTAACGATATTGGTAGGTTTTGGATTATTTTATTGGTTCAGAATTACTGGCGATGCGCCGAAAGATGCATTGCAAATAGAAGTAACGGGTAAACAATTTGGATGGATATTCCGTTATCCGGGAAAAGATGAAATTTTTGGTAAAAAATATTACCAGAATATCAGTGATGCAAAACAAAATTCATTGGGGTTAATCTGGGACGATCCTGCAACACATGACGATATTGTTGTGAACACAACAATGTACCTTATTGTAAACAGGCCGGTAAAATTGATTATTAATTCAAGAGACGTAATACATGACGTTGGTTTGGCTGAATTCAGAATGAAAATGGATGCCGTGCCGGGAACACCAACAACAATGTGGTTTACGCCATTGTACACTACAGAAGAAAAGAAAAAAATGACGCACAACCCGGATTTTGAATATGAAATTTCATGCGACCAAATGTGCGGCAGCAGCCATTTTACAATGAGAGGCGTTATTAAAGTGGTAACGAATGAGGAATTTATTTTGTGGAGAGCGAAACAAAAATCAAATTATGCAAGTGTGTTTGAAAATACGCCGGCTGCGCCTGGAAAAACAGACAGCAGCAATATGAAAGCGGCGGCGGTTATTAATACAAATGCAGCATCAAAATCTGTAGCACAAAAAAATTAAAATCGTTTTTTTTATAACGATTAAGTTATAGTTTAAAATTTTTCTCATGAGCAACGAAGCAACATTGCACGGACATTCGGAAGTAGGAACCTCTCATGATGTGCACCATGGTGAACATGAAATTCATCATCACAAAGAGACTTTTATTACCAAGTATGTTTTCAGCCAGGATCATAAAATGATATCCAAACAGTTTATCATTACAGGTATCATTTGGGCCATTTTAGGCGGATTAATGTCGGTATTATTCCGTTTGCAATTGGGTTATCCTGATTCTTCTTTTCCTATTTTAGAAGATTTATTGGGGAAATGGGCAAAAGGCGGAAAAATTCAGCCGGAGTTTTATTACGCATTAACAACAATGCACGGAACTGTGCTTGTATTTTTCGTATTAACAGGCGGATTAAGCGGAACGTTTGCAAACTTTTTAATTCCATTGCAGATTGGTGCAAGAGATATGGCTTCACCGTTTTTAAATATGCTTTCCTATTGGTTTTTCTTTTTGGCAAGTATAATAATGGTTTGTTCTTTATTTCTGGAAACTGGCCCTGCGAGCGGGGGATGGACGGTTTACCCGCCATTAAGCGCTTTGGGAGATGCGAACAATGGTTCAAAAGCCGGGATGGATTTCTGGATAGTTTCTATGGCGATGTTTGTGGTTTCATCTTTACTTGGTGGCCTTAATTATATTTCGACAATACTCAATATGCGCACCAAAGGAATGAGCATGACGAGGTTGCCATTAACAATCTGGGCAATTTTATTTACTGCTATTTTGGGTGTATTGTCTTTCCCTGTATTGTTTTCGGGATTAATTTTATTAATGTTCGACAGGCACGGTGGTACGAGCTTTTATTTATCGGATATCTTTATAAGTGCTACCCAAAAAGCTTTGCCAAATGAAGGCGGAAGTGCAATTTTATACCAGCATTTATTTTGGTTCCTTGGGCACCCGGAAGTGTATATAATCATTTTACCAGCGATGGGATTGGTTTCTGAGGTGATGGCTGTCAACTCCCGCAAACCTATTTTTGGTTATATGGCGATGGTTGGATCTTTATTCGCTATTACTATTCTCGCGTTTTTAGTTTGGGCGCACCATATGTTTGTTACGGGATTAAATCCTTTGCTCGGATCGGTTTTCGTTTTATTAACATTATTAATTGCCATTCCATCAGCTATCAAAGTGTTTAACTGGATCACGACTTTGTGGCGTGGAAATATCCGATTTACACCGGCAATGTTGTTTGCAATTGGTTTTGTAAGCCTATTTATTTCCGGCGGATTAACAGGTATTTTTCTTGGAAATTCGACACTTGATATTCACTTGCACGATACTTATTTTGTAATTGCGCATTTTCATATTGTAATGGGTGTTTCGGCATTCTTTGGTATGTTTTGCGGATTGTATCATTGGTTCCCAAAAATGTACGGGCGTTATATGAATAACACGATGGCATATATCCATTTCTGGATTACACTTATCGGCGCATATCTTATTTTCTGGCCAATGCATTACGAAGGATTGGCCGGCATGCCACGCCGTTATTTGGATTACAGCGGATGGTCATCTTTTAACCAGTTTGGAGACTTGAACAGGTTTATATCAACAGTAGCAATGGTTGTGTTTGCAGTTCAGTTGATGTTTGTATTTAATTTCTTCTATTCTATTTTTAAAGGAAGAAAAGTTACTTCAGAAAACCCGTGGGGTGCTACAACGTTGGAATGGACGACACCAATTCGCCCGGGACATGGAAACTGGCCTGGTGAAATTCCTGAAGTGCACCGTTGGGCATATGATTATGGTAAAGACGGAAGAGATTTTATTTCTCAAACAGAACCAATTGGCGCGAATGAAAGCAGCCATTAATAATGGAAAGAAAATATTTATTTGAAATAACAGCGGCTACCAATCATTAATAAAAAAGTTATGCCCTGATGCAAATCGGGGCATTTGTTTAGAAAGAAATAAGTAAAATTGAAAGTAAAAAGATTGGTGCTTGTTTTTATTAATAAAATGGTGTAGAAAGAATTTGCTGAATAAAGAACAAAATGTACAAGAGTGCGACGCCAATGAAGTTCAATTGAAATTCAATCGCCGGGTACAAAAAATATTTAATTTTTGATGCAGATGGAAACTGTGGAGCAATCAAGTTCTTTTAAAATAGCCGGCAAGTTGCAGGACTATAAACTGCTGATTAAATTCAACCTGAGTTTTATGGTTGTTTTTTCTGCAGTGATAAGTTATTTGCTGGCTCCGAAAGTGACGGAATTCAACTGGAAATCCATCATACTTTTTTTTGTTGGCGGAATGTTGGTTACAGGAAGTGCCAATGCCATTAACCAGGTTGTTGAAAAAGATACAGATGCGATAATGAAACGCACGGCAAACAGGCCGGTGGCATCTGGCAGAATGAGTGTGACGGAAGGCTGGGCATTTGCAATTATTTCGGGCATTGCGGGCGTATTAATATTGTGGCATTTTAATTTTTTAACCGCGGCTTTGGCGGCGTTCAGTTTGTTTTTATATTCATTTATTTATACGCCTTTAAAAAAGGTAAGTTCTATTTCAGTATTGGTGGGCGCAATTCCCGGAGCATTGCCTTGTTTAATAGGATGGGCAGCGGGAAATGATGATTTAAGTGCAGGTGGATGGGCTTTGTTTGCGATACAATTTTTTTGGCAGTTCCCACATTTTTGGGCCATTGCATGGATTGCACATAAAGATTATTCTGCGGCAGGTTTTAAATTGTTGCCATCGGAATCGGGGCCGACAAAATACTCGGCGATACAGGCAATAATTTATTCATTATTATTATTACCTGTTGGCGTGTTTCCTTATTTTTTGGGAATAAGTGGCGTGGTAAGTTTAATAATAGTTTCGGTAGCAAATGTTTTAATGATAACGCAATGCGTTCGTTTATATAAAGACATGACGGTTCAGGCAGCGCGGCGCGTAATGTTCAGCAGTTATATTTATTTACCAATAGTATTGCTGGCTTTACTAATTGATAAAATAAAAGTTTAGGTAGAATAATGATACAATCAATTGAAGTAAAAGATACCGTGAGCGACCAAAGAAAAAAAATACATCCGCATAAATTTACCCTTTGGGTTGGTTTAGGAAGCATTATTATGATGTTTGCTGCCTTTACAAGCGCATACATTGTAAAACGCCAGCAACCGGGATGGACAAGTTTTGATTTGCCAGTTGTATTCTGGTATTCGTCGGCGGTGATATTAATAAGCAGCGTAACAATGCAGTTTGCGGTAAAATCTTTTAAGCAAAGAGAAATGCGGCGTTACCGGCAATTTATTTCTATCACAGCAGTTTGTGGTTTACTTTTTATCGGATTGCAATTAATAGGTTTTGATCAAATCTGGAAATCAGGAATTACATTTCGCGGAGCAGGTGGCGGGCAATTTTTATATATAATTGCCGGGTTGCACGCAGTGCATGTGTTGGGTGGGGTAATAACTTTATTAGTTCTTTTTTTCCAGGCTTTCAATTCTAAAATCAGGAATTATAATAGTGTGCCGATTGAAGTTGCAAGCACATACTGGCATTTTGTAGATGCACTCTGGATATATTTATTTATTTTCTTTTTGTGGATACATTGATTTTCATTTTTGTTTAAATAAATTTGTGAACTTATAAACCAACAACATGTCACAAGCAGTACCAGCCGGAACAAAATGGTGGAGCGGAGGGAAAAGCCCTTATAATGTGGAATACGGAAAACTAATGATGTGGTTTTTCCTGATGAGTGATGCGTTTACTTTTGGCGCCTTTCTTATTGCTTATGGAACCATTCGTTTTTCAAGCAATAGCTGGCCTGATCCGAACCATGTGTTCAGAACATTTCCGGTAATTGGTGAAATGGCAATTCCGCTCGCGTTTGTGAGTTTGATGACTTTTATATTAATCATGAGTTCTGTTACCATGGTTTTGGCTGTTGCAAACGGACATGCAAATAATAAACATGAAGTTGCCAAATGGCTTGGCTGGACGATTGTTGGCGGTTTTGCATTTTTAGGTTGCCAGGCTTGGGAATGGACACATTTACATGCAGAAGGCGCATGGTGGGGCCACAATCCTTTTATGAATATTGATGGAACACAATCATCAACAAACTTTACAAATTTCTTTTTTACAATAACAGGCTTTCATGGCTTCCATGTATTTTCCGGCGTGGTTATTAATATTATTATGCTTATAATGACTTTAAATGGTACTTTCGAAAGAAGAGGCCATTATTTAATGATTGAAAAAGCAGGTTTATACTGGCATTTTGTTGATTTGGTTTGGGTATTTGTATTTACTTGTTTTTATTTATTTTAATAAGATAGAAATTTTTTAAAAGATATTTTATGGATAACGTACATACCGTAATAGCGCATGGTGAAGAACCTGCTTTCGATAAAAAAGCAATCTGGAGAACGTTCAGGGTTTTGTTATTAATAACCATTATTGAATTGATTTTAGCAATCGGTTATTATGAAATTGATTTTCAAAACAAGCATTTTGTAAAACATGTATTGAACGGAATTTTTGTAATTCTGACATTAACAAAGGCGTTTTATATTATTGCAGAATTTATGCACCTTGGCCATGAAATAAAAAATCTTATTCTTACACTTGGCATTCCTGTGTTTTTATTTGTGTGGTTTATTATTGCTTTTTTATGGGATGGAACTTCTTATAAAAATTTACGCAACACGTACGATCCTTACCAGGTTGAACAAAGCAAAAAGAAAGTAGAACAAAAGGAAAAAGAACCTGAAGCGAAAAAGCCGGGAATGGCGGAGTAATGAAAAATATTTTTGTAAACAGAATATAATTTATAAACCATCCGCTTTGCAGGATGGTTTTTTTATCAGCTAAAATAAATTTAAGGATTGTGAGTAAGAAAGCTTTGCTGGCGTTGGGTATCGCGATATTTATCCCGTTAATAAGTTATTTCATCGTAAAAGGCGCAAGCGATGATGCCATTGATATGCCCAAAAGATTTTTTTATGATTCTGTAGAAAGCAAAATGCAGGATGGAAAAAAAGTAGACGATACACTCTGGCATTCCGTTAATAATATTACATTAACCAATCAGCTTGGCGCGCAGGTTTCCTTAAATCAGTTAGATGGGAAAGTAATTGTTGCAGATTTTTTCTTTACGCATTGCCCAACTATTTGCCCGAAGCTCACGCACAATATGGAACAATTGCAAGCGTCGCTGAAGCTGAATGATAACATGAAAAGGCTAGATACAACCTTCGTTCAATTTCTTTCTTTTAGTGTAGATCCGGAAAGAGATTCATCTGTTGCATTAAAAAAATATGGCGACCGGTTTGGCGTAAACCCGGATGTATGGTGGTTATTAACGGGCCCGAAAAAAACGATTTACGATTTCGCATTGAACGAATTAAAATTGGGTTTGCAGGATGGCGAAGGCGTTGATTCGAATTTTATACATACACAAAAAATTGCGCTGCTTGATAAACAACATGTGGTAAGAGGTTATTATAATGGATTAGACAGCGCGAGCCTTTCCAAACTGGCGCAGGATATTGTTTTTATAATGCTTGAAAAAGACAGGCATAAAAAACCCGAAGTGTTTGCAGAAATGCATGCCATCTGGCCGATTTTTATCGTTGTGATTTTTGCTGTAATAATATTTATGCTGTTCAACAGGAAGCCGAAATTCTAAAACTCTTTCATTTTTATAAAATAAATTATGTTAGTTCCCGCTCTTAAAAAAAATGATAGCCAGGCAAAATGGTTAATTGGTATTTTCAGTTTTGTTGTGTTTGCTGCAGTAACAACACTTGGAGCAATCAAATTAAAATTTAATCTTTCATTTAACGTACACATTTTTGCAACAATAAATGCAGTTATAAATTCAATAGTAACGGTGTTGCTTCTTGCTGCATTAATAGCAGTTAAACAGCAAAAATTTATTTTGCACAAAGGGTTGATGTTATCCGCAATGGTATTATCAATTTTGTTTTTGGTTTCTTATATCTGCCATCATTTATTGGCGGGCGATACAAAATATGGAGGCAGCGGCGCGATACGTTATTTTTATTTTGTTATATTAATCACGCATATTTTTTTAGCTGTTGTTGTTTTGCCTTTTATTTTATTTACCGCATACCGCGCATTAATCGGCGAATATGAAGCGCATAAAAAACTCGCGCGCATTACCTGGCCAATTTGGTTCTATGTTTCAATAACGGGCGTGCTGGTGTATTTTTTAATAAGCCCGTATTATCATTAATAAGTTTTTACAAGATTTTAATGATTGAGATTTTATTAATAATAAAATCATTAATCTTTATTCTTTTATAAAAATGAAATTTAAAATCACCCGCCACTTAATATTTCCATTCGCTTAAATTTACATTATCAAATATTGATCATGTATTCAACGAGCCATACACAAAAACTGCAAACCTTAAGTACAAATCTTTTACAAAAAGTAAAAGCACATTCGCTGAAAGCCAGTGACATCACCCATTTGCGCGAAGCATTGCGTTTTCATGAATACCGTTACTACATATTAAACGATCCGTTATTTTCTGACTTTGAATATGATAGTTTATATAAAGAACTGGAAAAAATAGAAGCAGAAAATCCTTCATTAATAACTTCTGATTCACCAACACAACGCGTTGCAATTGGCTTGACAAAAGATTTTCCAACTGTTCAGCATTTGGTGCCAATGCTGTCTTTAGAAAATTCTTATGACGCAGAAGATTTAATCGACTGGGATCGCAAAGCAAGAGAACTAACAGGATTAACAGAAGTTGAATATTGCGTTGAACCAAAATTTGATGGTGCAAGCATTTCATTAATCTACGAAAATGATTTGCTTGTTCGCGGCGCAACGCGTGGCGATGGCGTTGCAGGCGATGATATCACAACCAACATCAAACAAATAAGATCTGTTCCGTTATCAGCCGCGTTTTCAAAATATGGAATTCAGCAAATAGAAATTCGTGGTGAAGTATTAATGAACAAAAATAATTTTAAAAAATACAATGATCAGTTGGTTGAACAAAGCCTTGCGCCACTTGCAAACCCGCGCAATGCAGCAGCAGGATCATTAAGAATAAAAAATTCAAAAGAAGTAAGCCGCAGAAATTTAGAAGCGTTTTTATATCATGTAAGTTATTTTACAAACGTTGATGGATGGACGATGACAGATGGCCGATTAATAAAAACAAATAATGATCATCATTCAACAGCCAATCTTTTATTAACACACAGTGATTCGCTGAAAATGTTGTGGGACCTGGGTTTCAGAAGCCCGCAAAAAGAAAAAAAAGTATTAACAGGCATTGAATCTGTAATAGATTATTGCAACCAATTTGAAAAAGAACGTGACGATCTTCCTTATGAAATTGATGGAATGGTTATTAAGGTTAACGATTTTTTGTTGCAGGATAAAATGGGAATGACAACGCATCATCCGCGCTGGGCAATTGCTTTTAAATTTAAAGCAAGACAAGCAACAACAAAATTGCGCGCTGTTGAATTTCAGGTTGGCAGAACCGGCGCAGTTACTCCTGTTGCAAAATTAGATCCTGTATTTATAAGTGGCGTTACGGTTTCAAGTATTTCTGTGCACAATGAAGAATACATTAAAGAGAAAGATTTAAAAATTGGTGATAGTGTTTTGATTGAACGTGCTGGCGATGTAATTCCGCAAATTGTAAAATCATTAACGGAGTTGCGTGATGGCGATGAACAGGAAATTGTTTTTCCAAAACATTGCCCGGTTTGTAAAAGTAAATTAACCAAGGAAGATGAAGAAGCTGTGTGGCGCTGCGTTAATATTGAATGCCCTGCGCAGGTTGTTGAACGCATCATCCATTTTGCAAGTAAAGATGCGATGGACATCAGAAGTTTTGGTGATGCCAACGTGCGCAAGTTTTTTAATCTCGGTTTTTTAAAAGATGTGCCCGGCGTTTATAATTTGCCTTTTGATAAAATCGCAATGCTGGAAGGCTTTAAAGAAAAGAGTATTAATAATTTAAAAACTGCGATTGAAAATTCTAAACAACAACCGCTGCACCGCCTGATATATGCGCTGGGCATACGTTTCGTTGGAGAGACAACTGCTAAAGTTTTAGCAGCGTTCATCGACTATCTTCCAAATTTTAAAAATTATTCTATAGAAGATTTGCAAAACATGGAAGACATCGGGCCAAAAGTTGCAGGCAGTATTTATACATTTTTTCGTTTGCCAGATAATATAAAAATGCTTCACGAACTTGAAGCATTGGGATTAAATTTAAAAAGTAATAAGTCTGCAATGGTTGCCGGAAGCAGCCTTGAAGGACAAACTTTTTTATTTACCGGCACATTAATGCAATTAAAAAGAAGTGATGCTGAAGAGATGGTTGAAAAAAATGGCGGCAAATTATTATCAGGCGTGAGCAGCAAATTAAATTATTTGGTTGTTGGTGAAGATGCCGGATCAAAATTAGAAAAAGCAAAAAAAATTACTTCTATAAAAGTGTTGTCTGAAAAAGAATTTTTACAATTGATTAATGGATGATAATTTATTCTTCATTAATAATTTTTTTAAAAATATATGTTGAAAAAGGAATTGGTTAAACCAGTTCCTTTTTTATTTGTTATAATTGTTATTAATAAATAATAAAATCATGCTTCAAAATAATACTGTAAAATTTTTAAAAGATCTTAAAAAGAATAATAACAAACCATGGTTTGATGCAAACAGAATGCGCTACGATGAAGCAAGAAAAGATTTCGAAATTTTTATTCAATTATTAATAGATAAGCACGGAAAAAAAGATAAAAGTATTGCTGAATTGAAAGCAAAGGAATGTATGTTTCGTATTAATCGAGACATACGTTTTGCAAAAGATAAAACGCCGTATAAAATAAATATGTCTGCATCAATAGGGCGCGGCGGAAAAAAATCTTTGTTCGCAAGTTATTATTTTCAATTGGAGCCGTCTGGCGAATCCCTTATCTGTGGCGGGTTGTGGGCGCCAATGCCACCTGAATTAAAAAAAGTACGGCAGGAAATTGATTACAATTTTGATGATTTACAAAAGATTATCAGCAACAAAAAATTTAAAACTGTTTTTAAAGATTTATACAAAGGAGAAGATGCGACGTTAATAAAAGTGCCGCAAGGTTTTGAAAAAGATAACCCCGCTGCAGATTATTTAAAGTTGAAAAGTTTTATCGCCATCAAGCCATTAAAAGATATCGATCTCACATCAAAAGATCTTGAAAAAAATATTTTAGAAGCCATGGAAGCGGCTCAACCATTTGTGGAGTTTATTAATAGAAGCATTGAAGATTGATGAACGATGAACGTGGGCCGATGATCGAATTTTTGTATCTTGATCATCGGCCAACGCCCATCCGCCATCTATACTAAAGCAATCCTTTCTCCAACAAATACTCCGCAATTTGCACTGCGTTTGTTGCGGCGCCTTTGCGTAAATTATCACTCACGATCCACATGTTTAATGTGTTTGGTTGCGTTTCATCTCTTCTTAATCGTCCAACAAACACATCATCTTTTTCATGCGCATCTTTTGGCATCGGATATTTTTGTGTAAGCGGATCATCAACAACAACAACGCCCGGCGCTTCACTTAATATTTTTTTTATGTCAGCCAAATCAAAATCTTTTTCAAACTCAACATTAACAGATTCACTATGCCCGCCCATTACAGGAATGCGCACCGCTGTTGCCGTAACACGAATAGAATCATCGCGCATAATTTTGCGCGTTTCATTCACCATTTTCATTTCTTCTTTCGTGTAACCATTATCTAAAAAAACATCAATCTGCGGAATCGCATTCATATCAATCTGGTATTTATAAGCCATCTCGCCATCAATTCCTTTGCGTTCATTCATCAATTGTGCAACCGCTTTCACGCCAGTGCCAGTAACGCTTTGGTAAGTTGAAACCACAATTCTTTTTATAATAAATTTTTTATGCAACGGGTTTAATGCAACAACCATTTGTATCGTTGAGCAATTCGGGTTCGCAATAATTTTATCATCACTCGTTAATGCATCTGCATTTATTTCCGGCACAATTAATTTTTTTGTTGCATCCATTCGCCAAGCAGATGAATTGTCAATTACAGTAATTCCAGCGGCAGCAAACTTTGGCGCCAGTTCAAGCGAAGTACTTCCGCCTGCTGAAAATATTGCTACATCTGGCTTTACGGCAATTGCATCTTCTGCGCTTATCACTTTATATTTTTTTCCCTTGTAGTCAACTTCCTTACCGATGGATTTTTCTGAGGCAACCGGAAACAATTCTGTAACCGGAAAATTTCTTTCTGCAAGTACTTGTAACATTTTTGTACCAACCAATCCTGTGGCGCCTACAACTGCAACTTTCATTTTGTTTTTTTTAATTAATAATAAAAAATTTATTGTTTACTTATTTATAAATAATACAACCATTAATAAATTTTATCGTCGTATAATTTTTATATTTTTCTTTTTTTTGTACTTAGCATTTGATTAATAATTAAGCATCGTTGCGTCGCACACTTGTACGTTCGGTTCATTATTCATCTCATCAATTCCGGTTAAGAAAAAATCAAGTCAAAAAAAAACCTTCCCTGATTCGGGAAGGCTTTTATTATTTTGAAACACAAAACAATCAGGCAGCTTCCCCTTGCAGGAACTGTTTCTTAATTTGCTTTGTATCGGTTATAATCATTTTCATAACAGTTTGTAAAAATAGCAATGAAATATTTTCTTCCCAAATATTTTTACCTTTATTATTAATAATTAAACCTTATGCCTTTTCGATTGCTGATAAGTTACCTTATCGTAAGCTGCGCCTGCATGCATGCTTACGCGCAAACACCCAAGCGATACGATGTTGTTATTGATGAAATACTTGCAGACCCAACGCCCGTTGTTGGATTGCCAAATGCAGAATTTATAGAATTGAAAAATGTTTCCGACAGCGCTTTTAATTTAAAAAATTGGAAAATTATTAATGGAACAACAACTGCAACAATCAAATCAAATTTTATTTTGCAGCCAGATAGTTTTGTAATAATCTGTGCAACATCATCTGCAAATGCGTATTCAAATTTTGGTGCAGCGATTGGTGTTTCTAATTTTCCATCGTTAAATAATAATGCCGATATTATTAGTTTGCAATCTCCCAACGCATTAATAATTCATACAATTGCGTATGATAAAAGTTGGTACCAGAATGACATTAAAAGCGCTGGTGGCTGGTCTTTAGAAATGATTGATACAAAAAATCCATGCACCGGTTTTGAAAACTGGAAAGCAAGTACAAACATAATAGGCGGCACACCCGGACAAAAAAATTCCATTGATGGCATTAATAAAGATGAACAACCGCCAATATTATTGCGCACTTATACAATTGATAGTGTAACAATTGTTGCGGTGTTTAATGAACCGCTTGATAGTAACAGCGCATCAACTCTTTCAAATTATTTTATTGATAATGGTATTAATAATCCAACATCAGCAATTGCACAATCGCCATTGTTTACACAAGTGATTTTAAAATTTTCAACAAAACTTTCTGCAAATATTATATATCATCTTACATCAAATAATATTTCTGATTGCGTTGGAAATGTTAGTGCATCAAATAATGTAAAAGCTGGTTTGCCGGTTTTATCAGACACGAATGATATTGTTATTAATGAAATTTTATTCAACCCCAAAACCGGTGGCTATGATTATGCGGAATTTTATAACAGAAGCAATAAAATAATCGACATGCAACAATTATATGTTGCCACAAGAGACGCAACTGGATTATTGAAATCAATCACGCAATTAAGTGCAACGCCATTATTATTTTTTCCTGGAGATTATTATGTGATTACTGAAAATACATTGTGGGTTGAACAAAATTACCTCGTAAAAAATCCTGATAACATGATTGAGCTTTCATCATTACCATCATTTGCTGATGATGATGGAATAATTGTTTTACTAAATCAAAATGAAAAGTTGATTGATGAATTGCATTATAATAGCAACTGGCAACTTGCAATCATTACAGATGCATCGGGAATTGCATTGGAAAGAATTGATTATAATAAGCCAACGCAAAATGCAGGCAATTGGGCGTCTGCCGCATCCACAGCGGGTTATGGAACACCGACATATCAAAATTCAGAATTTCAATCTAATCAATTTGCCAAAGGCGAAATAAATATTACACCAAAAATATTTTCTCCTGATAATGATGGTTTTGAAGACTATTGTTTTATTAACTACACAATTCCAAACGCTGGTTATGTTGCAAACATTAATATCTATAATGCATCCGGAAGAGTTGTAAGAAATATAGCAGCCAATGCAACACTTGCATTAACCGGAACATTCAGATGGGATGGATTAGATGACAAACAACAAAAATTACCAGTCGGCATTTATATAATCGTCACACAAATTTTTGATCTCACCGGAAAAACAAAACAATTTAAAAATGTTGTAACGCTTGCGAGAAGAATGTAAAATAATTTTCGGTTGAAAAATTTCAATTTATAAATGCAACTACCGAACTATAAAAATGAGATAAAATGAGTAAATTTGAGAAGCTAAAACAAAAAATTTTATCAGGCGAATTTGATAGAAATATTGAATTTGATGAACTTAGAAAACTAATATTGTCATTGAATTTTCAGGAAAGAATAAGAGGCAGCCATCACATTTATTATAAAGACGAGGTTAAAGAAATTATTAATATTCAACCTAATCAGCAGAAAGCAAAACCTTATCAGGTAAAACAAGTAAGAGAGCTTATTATAAAATACAAATTAATTTCTTTTAATAATGAATAGCAAATACGAAATAATAATTTATTGGAGTAAGGAAGATGACGCATTTATTGCTGAAGTGCCTGAATTAGCAGGCTGCATGGCAGACGGCGCATCTTATATAGAAGCTTTGCAAAACGTGGAAATAATCATTGCAGAATGGCTTGAAACAGCAAAATCAATTGGCAAAATTATTCCAGAACCAAAGGGCAAATTAATTTATGCATAAAAAAAGAAGTCAGGTTTTAAACCCAACTTCTTTTTTATTAATAAATTTTTACCAGATTTTTATTCTTGTACTATCTGGCTTAAACATTTTATCGCCTTCTTTAATATTATAAGCATTATAAAACGGGCCGAAATTTTCCAGCGGGCCAAGCACGCGGAACATATCCGGCGAATGCGGATCGAGGTTTATTAATTGCTTTGCCATTTCATCCTTATACTTGCTTCTCCACATTTCTGCAAATGATAAAAAGAATCGCTGGTCGGGCGTTAAGCCGTCAATTTTTGTAGTATCCTTTCCTTCTTTGGTTAATTTAAAAGCATCGTATGCAATGGTAATGCCGCCAAGATCTGCAATGTTTTCGCCATTAGTTAATGCACCATTTATATGAAATGTATCTATCGCAACAAAGCTGTTGTATTGATTAATAACCAATTTTGTTTTGGCAACAAACTTCAAGCTGTCTTCTTTGCTCCACCAATTTTTAAGGTTACCATCTTTATCATATTGCGCACCCTGATCATCAAAACCATGCGTCATTTCATGGCCGATAACCATTCCGATTGCGCCGTAATTAACAGCATCATCTGCATCAATATTAAAAAATGGCGGTTGCAAAATTCCTGCAGGAAAAACAATTTCATTATTGGTTGGATTGTAATAGGCATTAATAGTTGGCGGCGTCATTCCCCATTCGCTTCTGTCAACAGGTTTGCCAGCTTTTTTAATATTAATCTGGTATTCATTTTGATCGCATGCAATCCTGTTTTCGAAGTATGTATTTTTATTAATAATTACTTTGCTGTAATCTTTCCACTTGTCTGTGTACCCGATTTTTTTCAAAAACACATGCAGCTTTTCTTTCGATTTTGTTTTGGTGCTGTCACTCATCCAATCCAGTTTATTAATGCGCGCATCAAAAGCAGTTTGCAAATTATTTACAAGTTCAAGCATTCTTTTTTTAGCAGAATCCGTAAAGTATTCTTTTACATAAACCTGTCCCAATGCATCGCCCAAACGCCCGTCTGTTGCGGCTACAATGCGGTTCCACCTTGGTTTCATCACTTGCTGTCCGCTTAATGCTTTTTCGTAATTGAATGATGCATTAACAAAATCATTACTTAACCCACCAACATTAGTATTAATAGTATAAAATTGTAAATAAGTTTTCCAGGTATCAACTGGTGTACTTTTTAAAAGTTCATTTATTTTTTTGTAGAATTTTGGTTGCTGAACATTTACAGAATCCGGATGCAAGTCCATTGCAGCCAAAGTTGTTTTCCAAGCAAAAACCGGCATTTGTTTTTCTAACTCTGCAACTGCTATTTTATGATAATTGCTTTGTGGATCACGCAGCTCAACATTTGTGCTGTGGCTTGTGGCAATATCTTTTTCAAGGTTATAAATTACCATCATTTTTTTTGATGCATTAATAGAATCATCGCCCGTTAATGTAAACAGTTTTTGAATATAGGTTTGATAAGCACTGATAATTTTTAATGCAGCCGTATCTTTTTTAAAATAATAATCCCTGTCTGGCAAACCCAAACCGCCTTGCGAAAAAGCAACGATATTCATCGCGCTGTTTTTATCATCTGCATTAACGCCTGCGTTAAATAAAATTGCTTTATTTTCTTTTTGTAAATCGGTAATATAATTCAACACTTCAGCTGTGTTTTTAATTGCAGCAATTTTTTGAAAGTAAGGTTTCAATGGTTCGTAGCCGCATTTATCAATGGTTGTTGAATCCATTCCCGATGCATAAAAATCAGCTACTTTTTGCTCAATGCTTCCGGCAGCATTATTTGTTTTTGAAATGCTGTCGAGCAACGCATGCAATTTATCCTGCGTGCTATAATATAAATCAGTAAAGCCACCAATGCTCGATTGTGAAGATGGGATTTGTGAGTTTTTAATCCAGGTTCCGTTTACATATAAATAAAAATTATCGCCTGGTTTTACAGACGAATCCATTGCAGAAACATCCAAAAATTTTTCGTTAGCATTTTTTGCGTGCGTGTTGCAGGCCGTTGTAAATATTAAGGCAACAGATACCGCAAAAAAATAAAAGGTATTTTTTTTCATAATAGCAGTTTTAGTTTTTTGAGGAATGAATATAAAAAAACTTCCCATGGTTGCGGGAAGTTTTTTATAAAAGGTAATGATTGATTATTAATAAATGATAAGAATAAAATTATTAATCGGCGTCAGTTATGCCAGTGCGATATCAAAATTTACAAGGTCAACAAACTCTTTTATTCTTATATCAATATCCTGTTTTTTTATTTCTCTTAATCGTTGCGTTCCGAATTTTTCAACACAAAAACTTGCCATGGCAGAACCAACAATAATGGCTGTTTTCATATTATTAAAAGAGATGTCTTTTGTTTTTGCAAGATGCCCAATAAAGCCACCAGCAAAAGTATCGCCCGCGCCGGTTGGATCAAAAACTTCTTCCAACGGCAATGCTGGCGCAAAGAAAACTTCTTTATCATGAAACAATAATGCGCCGTGTTCGCCCTTCTTTATTATTAAATATTTCGGGCCCATTTTTGAGATGGCAGCAGCAGCTTTTACCAACGAATATTCGCCGCTTAATTGCCTTGCTTCGCTATCGTTTACCAACAACACATCAACTTTTGCAATTACTTTTTTCAAATCATCCAATGCAATATCCATCCAAAAATTCATCGTATCCATTGCAATTAGTTTTGGTTTTTTCTTTAACTGATCAATTACACTCAGCTGAACTGATGGCGCTAAATTTCCCAACATTAAAAACTCACAATCCTGGTAACTTTCCGGAACAACTGGTTCAAATGTTCCCAACACATTTAATTCTGTTATTAATGTATCGCGCGTATTCATATCCATATGATAACGGCCGCTCCAATAAAAAGATTTTTCATCTTTCTTTATCTGCACGCCTTCCAAAGCCACGCCACGCGCGGATAATGCATTTAGTTCTTCCTGCGGAAAATCTCCGCCAACTACTGAAATTTGTTTTACCGGGGTAAAATTACTTGCGCACCAGGCAATGTACGTCGCTGCGCCGCCAACTATTTTATCGCTTTTTCCAAAAGGCGTTTCAATATCATCAAACGCCATTGAGCCAACTACAATTAAAGACATAGTGTAAATATTTTTTTATAAAACCGCACAAACGTACATGAATTTTAACGGATGCAAAACTCTTATTCAATTTGAAAAATATCAAGATTATGAAAGATTTGAATTAATGTATAACTGCCTTGTCCTTCGGCTAAAAAATAATAAAATTAAGACCGATAAAAATTCAAGTTTAATTGATAAAAAATTTAGCACTTTTTTTTGTAAAATTCGTAGCTATTTTACTCAAATAGATATATATTTGCACCGAACCAGTAAACATCCGAATGGATTGTAGCTGGTGGTTAACCAAGTATATAATATTATGACCGCTATATTTATATAGCGGTTTTTTTATGGGTAACAAACAATACCGTATGCGTTTTTTCTGCTTGCTTTAAGATTTAAAATTGGTTTCAATTTATCCAACAACTTAATTTCATCCCCATAATTCAAAACGTTTAATATTCGTTTATTCCATGTATCATTGGGACTACAAAGATTGCGTTTAGCATATAAGCTGATTATAAAACATAACATATCTGCTAATTGTATAAAATAAGATTCTGATGATTTTTTTGGCATAGGATCTTCAATTAAGTTTTTTATTTCTTTTCGATAGCTATCATTAGAAAATTGTGATGGTATATAATTTATTTTTTGAATCATCCGAGTTGTTTGTCGCATTTTTGAGATTCGGCCTTCGTCTGTAATTATCATAAATTTAGCATCTGCTCTTAGATAGTTTAAATCATTCTCAATCCTCTGCACATTATAAGTAAGTGCATTTTTTAAAACATCATAAGAATCTCTGTTGATATTTTTTTTATTAATAACGACATTAATTGCTTTTAGATCTAAACTGCTCAACAAGACACAAAATGAATAAATAATTTGCCTTCTTTGGTAAGGTGTAAACATACCGTGAAAAGGATTTTTATCTGAAACAAATTCTTTTGAATGCATTTCAAATTTAATTGGAAAGTTATATTTTTCTTTAATGTATTTTCTGTGATTAACTATTTTCGTATAGTTCTCTTTCCAAACTGATTCATGAAAATATAAACTTGTTAATACAAAAAAATTAGAAGATGTCAGAGGATAGCCATCATCACCACTTTCATCAAAATAAGATAAATACATAATTTGGATAATTTAGGAAACATAAAAATATGTATTTGTACTTTTTGTCCCTAATACTTTATAATTGCAAACATCGCTATCTAACAGTTGTTAGTTTTGATTATTTTTGTTGCCCGTTATGGCAAAAATCCGCATTAAAAAAAATACTACAAAAAAAGAAGTTATTATAGAAAAAGCCGCAAAGCTGTTTCGGGAGAAAGGCTTTGGTGCCGCTTCTATGCGGGATTTGGCGGAAGTGGTTGGCGTGGAAGCTGCGAGTTTATATAACCACATCCAATCCAAATCAGAAATTTTACAGGCGATATGTTTTAAGGTTGCCAATGAATTTATTTCTCACCTGGAAGCTGTAGAAAGAAGCAATGATTCTACTTTAAAAAAAATGGAAATCATTATCCGTTTTCACATTAAGATGATGCTGGAACAATATGAATATGTTTATATTTCTGATCACGAATGGCGCCATTTGCCAGAACCTTATTTATCAAATTTTTTAAACCAGCGTAGAAGTTACCGCAAACGTTTAAGCGATATTATTGAACAAGGAATTGCCAAAAATGAAATGAAAAACATTGAACCATACGTTGCGGTATTAACCATTCTTTCTGCAATCAGCGGAATAGAATCCTGGCAACGCTCCCGCAAAACAACCAGCGCCGAAACGCTGGAAGCCAGCATGGTTAAGTATTTGATTGAAGGATTGAAAAAATGATTTTAAAATATTAATAAAAAAAAGTTGATGGTTCATTATTCAACAAAAAAATTTATGAGCCGTTAACTAAGAACCATCAACCATTAAATCATTAATAACTAGCAAAATATTATTTCATTTGAAATGCATAAAACAAACCAACAGTAAACACCCTGTTTTTTAATGTTCCGCCGGAAATATCTTTATTATTAATAGCTCCTAATCCCAATGCGTAACGTGCATTAATGCCGAGTCCCGGCACATATTTTTCCAGTTTATAACCGAGGCCAAAATCCCAGCTAAAATCTACAGATTTATAATATTGCTTAATACTTTCAGAAGGATAACCTTGTGCAGCTTCTGTAATAGACAGCAAAAAGCCAACCTGAGGGCCGGTTTCTGCATAAATTTTAACCGGGCTTATGTATTGAAATAATACAGGAACATTTAAAAAATCTGTTTTAATATTATCGTAAGAATCAGAACTCAAAATTTTTCCTTTTTCGCCTTCGGCAGAATATAAAACTTCAATTTGAGCAGCAAACTGATCGGATATTTTATAGTTTGCAAAAGCACCCGCATTAAAGCGAACCACTGAACCATATGAGTAATCAGCAGTGTTGGAAATTTTAAGTTTGGCAATATTCAAACCAGCTTTTGGTCCGAAAGAAAATTGCGCATTTGCGCCGCAAAAAATAATTGATAATGCAGAAAGGATGATTAACTTTTTCATAAATCTTTTTATTGAGTTGAATAGAATTGAAGGCATAAAGTTTTAATTATTATGCCTTGCAAACAATACCCAATGCACGGTATTTTTCTTCTCAAAAAAATAGCATGCACATTAATAAAATATGCATGCTATAAAAAATATTAATAAAAAAATTATTACAAAACGAACGTTGCTATCGAATGTGGCAGCGCAGTTACATCTGCTGCTTTGCCTGCAATCCATAATTTATATGCAATCTTTTTTTCTGTCTGGTTCATTACAACCACAACCAATTTTCCATCTTCATTAATAAATGCTGTTGTTAAAAAAGGGCTACGGCTTGCAGCGCTGATAACACGCTTTGCACCCGGGCGAATAAATTTTGAAAAATGCCCGATATAATAATATGAATTTGTATAAATCAACTGTCCTGTTTTGGTATCAGTATGTATTGGCGCATAGCAAAAATTGCCAACATGGTTTGGCCCGCCGGTTTCATCAAGTAACACATTCCAATCCGTCCAGCCAACAGTTCCATTATTAAAATCATTAATCATAGAGCGGCCATATCTTTCGCCAAGGCGCCAGTTTTTTATGCTGTCAAATTTGAAATGATCATTACAACCTTCTGTAAAAATTAAATTTTTATCAGGAAAACTTTCATGCACTTTTCCAACATTTTCAAACACCTGCGTGCCGCCGCTCCAATCTTCATACCAATGAAAACCCACGCCCCATGCATATTTCGCAGCATCAGGATCATTCAAAATAGTGCTCGCCTGCTGAAATATTAAATCGCGGTTATGATCCCACACAATTATTTTTTTATCACCCAAACCTTCTTTTTGTAATGTCGGCCCCAAATTATTTTTCAAAAAATTTCTTTCATCATCTGCACTGTACACACACGATTCCCATTTTTGCGTAGCCATAGGTTCGTTCTGAATTGTTGTTCCCCAAATCGGCATTCCTTCTGCTTCATAAGCTTTAATAAATTTCACATAATAATTTGCCCATGTTTGATAATAATCTGGTTTCAATTTGCCACCATGCAAAATATCATTGTTGGTTTTCATCCACGCTGGCGGGCTCCACGGACTGCAAAACATCGTGAGCTTGCCACCAGCTGCAGCAATAGCTTGCTTAATAAATGGAATGCGGAATTTCCTATCATGATCAATATTAAAACTGTTTAATGACGAATCATTATCCTTCACATAAGTGTATGTATCGCTGCTAAAATCGCAACTATGAATTTGTGTTCTTGCAAGCGTATAGCCAATTCCTTTTTGCGTATCGTAGTAAGCGCTCAAAAATTCCTGCTGTTTTTCTTTTGATAATTTGGCAAAAGTTTCTGCCGATGCATCCGTTAATGCGCCACCAATTCCAAGTATGGTTTGAAATGTTTTTGTCGGGTCAACAAACACACAAACATCTGTTTCCAAAGGTTGCGGCAAATCTTTAAACGATAAACTATCAGTAACAGTTAAGCGAAGATTGCTGCTGTCGGCCGTTGTATAAACAATGCCTTTTTTTCCATCGACAGAAAATGAATTGGCGTTTTTACTTGTTGACGGAGTTTTATCTGCCGGCTGGTTGCATGCAAATGCAGCAATGGTTATTAATGCGAGAATTGTTTTTTTCATATAGCAGTTTTTTTTAAAAAATTTTTTTATTATTAACCCAACTATAAATCTTTATTCATCTTCATTGGCGTCGCACTCTTGTACAGTTGATTCTTTATTGAGCGATTAATGTTTATAATTTTTACTTTTATTTTTTTACTTTTTAATGTTATTAATGTGCGCCAAAATTTTAAAAAGTAGCGCACATTAATAAAAATTAATTCCAGATAAACGTACCAACGGCACCTGCATTTAACGATGGAGAAACCCATTTGCCATTAATGCGTATATTAAACGAAGCTGTTGTTATTCCATCATTTTCTACAATCAAAACTTTTTGTCCCGTTGGTGTTTTGAATGCAACATTATTTAAACTTCCGGAAATATTACTTGCAATGCGCACCGAACCGGCAGGCACAAATTTAGAAGCATGCGCAACAATATAGTAAGAAACATTTCTTGTAACAGAAGATCCATTAACCGTTATTGCGCCTTTACAAGTTGTGCAGCCGCCGGGCGTATTTGGACCAAAAGATGTGTTGGTTGCCATATTCCATTCCAGCGCATTGCGGCTCCAATTGCGGGTTGAGCCGATAATTACATTTTTTAAATGCCAGTCTAAATCGCCACCAAAATTTCCTGTTGTTGCAGTGTATTGTTCTGTAAAATACAATTGCTTATCAGGAAAAGCAGTGTGCACCTGCGACAATGCGCTGATATCGCCAGCATATAAATGAAACGCAGAACCGTTTACAAAAGCATTTGCGGCTGCATCGCTCAAAACAGAATCAGGATATGAAGGTTGATCGCAATTGTGATCATACACTATAATTTTTGTTGTTAATCCCGCAGTTTGAAACGCAGGCCCAAGGCTGTTCTTAATAAAATTTGTTTCTTCCGACGCACTCATAGAAAGGCTTGGGTTATTGGCGGGGTTTAATGGTTCATTTTGCGGCGTTACGGCATCAATAGTAATACCATTTGCCTTCATCTGCTGAATATATTTTACAAAATAATTTGCGTAAATACTGTAGTAGTTCGTTAATAATTTTCCGCCAACAGAACTGTTGTTGCTCTTCATCCATAATGGCGGGCTCCATGGTGTTGCAATAATTTTTATTGATGGATTAATAGCAACAATTTGTTTAAGCAACGGAATTAAATCAATACTGTCGACACCAAAATTAAATTGAGACAATGTCGTATCGCCGGCAACATCATCATAACTGAAAACGGTTGCATCCATATCCGAAGCGCCAATGCTTAAACGCAAATAACTTACGCCGATGGAAGTGCTGTCGCTGCCAAATAATTCTTTAAGCAAACTTGCTTTTGCAGTTGTATTCATTTGATCAATTACATAAGCGCCGCCGCCGGTAAATGTGTATCCAAAGCCATCAATGGTTTGTAAAATTTGCGTGGTATCAACATCAATAAATGCGTTTGAATTACTTGTGGTGCCAAATGAAAGTACGGTTGATTGTTTTTTTAATAATGATAATTGATCGCTTGTGGTTAGCCAGAAAGCAACATCGTTTGTTCCCGTGGTTGCGGGCGGCGTGATTGGTGGCACCGTTCCGCTGGTTGATTTTTTTGAGCAGGAAAAAAGAAATAATGAGAATAGTATTAATGAACTCAAAAAGAATTTGCCGGTGATTGTGTTGTATGTTTTCATATTTCAATAATCGTTTAAAATAAATGCGTTTATTTTCGGACAGTAAAACTATTCAATACTTTTCAAAACAACGAATATGGAATTTGTTATTAATGACTGGTAAAGAAGCGGGTTTTGATTTTATATTATTTCATTAATGTTACCTTGTAATTGGCGATTAATAATTTTTTGCATTTGCTGAATAAAGAACAAAAAGTACAAGAGTGCGACGCCAATGAAGATGAGTAGTAATTCAAATGCCGGGTTCAAAAAAAAATAAAATTATAGATTAATGGCTGCGCAATTTTTGTAAGCGATAATTGCCAAGCTGATGAATTGTTTGATAAATAAAATCATGATTGTTTATTAATAAAGGAAAATAAAAATCAGTTTATGAATGATGCCGATTTACTGGCCAATAAAGTGGTTAATAAGATAATGGAGCTTGATAATTTCAGCAAATGGATGGGCGTGGAAGTGATTGAAATAAAAGACGGTTACAGCAAAATTAAAATGCCTGTGCGTGCGGAAATGCTGAATGGGTTTGGGATTGCGCATGGCGGCGTTACTTTTTCTTTTGCAGATACTGCGTTTGCTTTTGCCTGCAACAGCGATGGAAAAGTGGCGCTGGCGCTGGATATTTCTATTTCTTTTCCGAAAGCTGTGATGGAAAATGATGTATTATTTGCCGAAGCAAAATTGATTAATAAAACAAAACGCACGGGCTTGTATTTAATAGAAGTAAAAAACCAGGATAATGAGTTGGTCGCGCTGCTTAAAGGCACTTGCTATAAAACAAAAAAGGATTTATTATAATTGATCGCGCGCACTATCTTTACAAATTATTAATAAAGCAATTGCTATATACGGATTTAAATGAGTATCTTTGTATCTCATTAAGCTGAGACAGCATTTAGTAAGTGAACGAACATTTCTGCTACATATTCCCCCGTAATAGTCAGTCTTCTTTACATTGCGCTTTATCCGGCTTGTTATTTATAATTTTTAACCAGTTATTTAAGTATGAACATTTACGTTTCAAATTTGAGTTTTAACGTCAAAGACGAAGACTTACAAGAGTATTTTGCAGAATACGGAGAAGTTTCTTCTGCAAAAGTAATTACAGACAAATTCACCAACAAATCACGTGGGTTTGCCTTTGTAGAAATGCCTGATGATGAGGCTGCAAAAAAAGCAATCCAGGAATTGGATGGCGCATCTGTTGACGGACGTACTATTGGTGTAGCTGTTGCAAGGCCAAAAGAAGAAAGAACAGGTGGCGGCGGAAACCGTGGCGGTTCTGGTGGTTCTTTTCAAAAGAAAGGCAACTATAGCAATAGCAGGTACTAAGCAAATTTTGCAAAACCGACATTCTATTATAAGAGAGTTCTGAAAAGTGGCTCTCTTTTTTTGTGCGCTAAAGTGCGGGATGATAAGCGATGATTGTTTTTAGATTGCCGTTGGCCGAATGAATATTCAAGATTTCTTTTTATTAATGCGGAATCGCCTAACGATCATCGGCCATCATTTCTCAATCATCGTTTCGGCAAAATCATTATTTTCGATTAATGAATTTCATCGGCAATATTATCTGGTTAATATTTGGTGGTTTTTTGGCAGCGATGGGTTATGTGTTTGGTGGGTTTATTTTGTGTATCACTATTGTTGGTATTCCGTGGGGAATGCAGTGTTTTAAAATTGCCGGCCTGGTGCTTTGGCCTTTTGGAAAACGTGTGGTGCCGTCAAATTCAGGGATGGGTTGTGTGTCTGTATTGTTTAATATTATCTGGCTGCTTTGCGGTGGATTTTATACTGCATGTATTCATCTTGTTTTTGCAGCTATTTTATTTATTACTATCATCGGAATTCCATTTGCGAGGCAGCATCTCAAACTGATGGAACTTTCATTAATGCCATTTGGAAAACAAGTGATTTAGGTTGATAATATCTTTCACATTAATCATCATAATCAGATATAGTTTTTTACTTTTGTTCAAGTGGGTTTTAATTATATTAATAAAATAATTTAATTAAAACTAAGGCAACCCCATTAACAAAAAATTACGTAATCAATTTAGCAAACAATAAACATTATTAATTTAAAACTAAAAAAATTATGAAAAATCTGAAACTGTTTTCGATACTGTGCGTATTTGCAGCTTTTGCAATAGTGGGTTGCAGTAAAAAAGGCGATACTGGCCCTGCAGGCCCTGCTGGTGCAACGGGCGCGGCTGGCGCTTCAGGTTCCGACAGTGTATTGCATTCTGCATGGATAACCCTTGCAATGACACCGCAGGTTGATAACAACAATGACACTTTTTATTTTCAACAAATTACTGCGTCAGGTTTGAGTTCTGACATTTTAAATTCAGGTGTTGTTTTATCGTATATCGCATTTTTGCCTTCATCAGGAAGCAGCGATACAACAGTGGTAAATCTTTCTGATGCTACAACTTATACAGGCGCATATTTAACCCAGGATTTATCTCCGCAACTAATAGAATTATACGGCGGCGCAGACTATTCAGGAGAATTATTTCGCTATGTATTGATTCCAAGTTCAACGTTAACTACTGGCTTCAACGGAACTGTTTATACAAAAGCACAATTAAAAGCAATGACGTATGCGCAGGTTAAAAAAACCTTCGGCATAACCGGATCAAAAACGAATTAATTGTTTATTAGTAAAATCTTTATCAATAAAAAACCCGGCATTATTAATGCCGGGTTTTTTTGTTTTATTAATGGAAAAAAAATTAATCTTTTGCTTGTTCATTTAAAATATTCCAGAGCAAATCTTTCAGCTCAGTTATTCCTTGGTTGGTGATGGATGAAATAAAAAGATGCGGAATGTTTTTTGGCAATTCTTTGCTGATATCTTTTTTCAATTCATCATCAAGCATATCGCTTTTGCTGATGGCGATAATAAATTGTTTGTGCAAAGATTCCGGGTTGTGCTGTTCCAGTTCATTTACCAATATATCAAATTCTTTTTTGTGATCAGCACTATCGGCAGGAATTAAAAAAAGCAAAACAGGGTTGCGTTCGATATGCCGCAAAAAACGATCGCCCAAACCTTTGCCTTCTGCAGCGCCTCCAATAATGCCGGGCAAATCTGCAATGCAAAAAGATTTTCCATCGCGGTATTCAACCATGCCGAGTTGCGGCGTTAATGTGGTGAAAGCATAATCGGCAATTTTTGGTTTTGCCGCCGTCATTACAGATAATAATGTTGATTTGCCCGCATTCGGAAAACCCACCAAACCCACGTCGGCAAGCACTTTCAGCTCAAGTACTTTCCAGCCTTCAATGCCATCTTCGCCCGGTTGAGAATGTTCCGGCGCCTGGTTGGTTGGCGTTGCAAAATTTGCATTTCCCAATCCGCCGCGGCCACCTTTTATCCAAATAAATTCCTGGTTATCTTCTAAAATTTCTACTTCCTTTTCTCCCGTTTCTTCATCGCGCGCAATTGTTCCCAACGGAACATCAATAATAATATCTTTTCCAAAACGGCCGGTGCTGTTGTTGCCACTTCCGTTTTCTCCATCTTCAGCCAATACATTTTTATAATAACGAAGGTGTAATAACGTCCACAAATTTTTATTGCCGCGCAAAATAATGTGCCCGCCGCGGCCACCATTGCCGCCATCCGGCCCGGCAAGCGCATTAAATTTTGTGCGCATAAAATGTTTGATGCCCGCGCCGCCATGCCCGCTCCTGCAAAATATACGAATCTGATCTACAAAGTTTGATTTCTCCAATGTGTGTTTATTAATCGGCAAAGATAACGAACGGGAATGGTCAATGGTGAATGGTGAATCGTGAATAAAATTTGCGATAATGAAAATGATACGCTGAATTATTGAACATTCACCATTGACAATTTGCGAACTTCAATCTACATCATAATGAATGCCTGCAACTGCGCGGATTTTATCAAGCGTTTCCATTAATAATAACGTGTCGTTGTGTGTCATCACCGGGCTTTCTGTTAATCCTTTTTGTAAACATTCCACAACATGGCGCGCTTCATATTGATAACCAAAACCACCTTCTTTATCGAAAGGAATTATTTGTTTGCTGTCGATTTTTTCGGGATAATATTCAATCGTTGCTGATGGTTCATAAAAACGCGATGTTAATCTTATTCTTCCTTTATCGCCATTAATGTCTGCTTCTGTTGCGAGATTTGAAGAGAATGTAAAAAGCAATTGTGCCAACGCGCCATTGTTATATTTAAATAAAACAGCGCATTGTTCATCAACGCCTGTGCTTGCTGGTGTCATCGTTGCTTCAATACTATCTGGTTTTCCAAGAACTGATAATGTAATAAAAACATTATAAATACCAATGTCAAGCAATGCACCGCCGCCAAGTTTTGGATCAAACAAACGCTGTGGAATTGGCGCTTGCGGAATAAAACCAAAATTACTTTGCATGCTTTTTATAGTTCCCAATTTTTGTTCGCGAAGCATTTTTTGAACGACGTTATAATGCGGCAAAAATTTTGTCCATAATGCTTCCATTAAAAAAACATTTTGTGTTTTTGCAAAAGCAATCATTTCATTTGCCTGCTTGCTATTAATCGCAAATGCTTTTTCGCAAAGGATCGCTTTTTTATGTTTCAAACAAAGCATTACATGTTCATAATGCAAAGCATGTGGCGAGGCGATGTAAATAACATCTACTTCATTATTTATTGCTAAATCTTCATAATTATTATGACGGAATTTTGCCGGAAATTCTTTGGCAAATTCATCTGCTGAATTCTGGCTTCGCGAAGCAACAGCAATTAATTCTGCATCATTAACCAATTTTAAATCTGCCGCAAACTTGCGCGCAATGCGGCCGCAGCCCAATATTCCCCAACGGATTTTTTGATTCATTAATAAATAATTTTATTGCAAGTTACCAGAATAAAATACGAAATGAGAAGTACTAAATGAGAAATGAAATAAGAAATCAGGAACAATAAATATTAATAAACAGAAGCCAATATAATTTATTATAAACATGTATTTACTACTTCTTATTTCGTATTTAGAATTTCTCATTTAAAAAGATTTATCTACATTCAATTATCAAATTGATATTAATATGAAAATTCATTTTAAAAAACTATCTGTCGCAGCCGCATTTATTATTTTTATTACTGCAGGAATTGCTGCAACAAACCCGCCTGAGGAACATGCGAAAAATTTAAAAGTACTTCCAAAAGATATCAGCCACGAAGATTTGGATAAAATTATGGATGAATATAAAGCCGCGCTGGGCGTGCATTGCGACTTTTGCCATGCACATTCAAAAGACAGCACAAGCCATCATTTGGATTTTGCAAGTGATGAAAAACCGGAGAAAGATATTGCACGCAACATGATGCGCATGACAGCGAAAATCAATAAAAAATATTTTCATTTTGATAAAAGTGATAAAGATAAAGGCGACAAGTCACTTGCTGTAACTTGTATCACTTGCCATCATGGAAACCCGCAACCGGAAAACGCGGGCGAAATGAAAAAGTAAAACATACATTAATAACTTATTTAACATCATCCATAATTAAACCTCAGTGATTCGCTTCACTGAGGTTTAATATTTTGCTACAATGTAAAACACCTAAATTTGCTGCCTAATTATTCAATTAAAAAATATGGCAAATCAAATATTCGATTTTGGAATGATAGGTTTGGGTGTAATGGGGCGCAACCTTTTATTAAACATGGCTGATCACGGTTTTTCCGCAATTGGCTTTGATAAAGACACGCAAAAAGGCGCTGCACTTGAGTCTTCTGCAACTGCCGGCACAACTGTAAAAGGCGTTGGCACATTAAAGGAGATGATTGATCAACTCAAAAGCCCGCGTAAATTAATGATGCTTGTTCCCGCAGGCAAACCGGTTGATGATGTAATTGCAGATTTAATTCCTTTGCTAGAAAAAGGAGACATTGTTATTGATGGTGGCAACTCACATTATACGGATACGCTTCGCCGCGTAAATTATTTGCACGAGAAAGAAATTCATTTTATGGGCGTTGGTATTTCCGGCGGTGAGCATGGTGCGCGAACTGGTCCAAGTATTATGCCTGGCGGCGATCCTGAAGCATATGAATTTGTGAAACCAATTTTGGAAGCTGTTGCTGCAAAAGTAAATGGCAGTGCATGTGTTGCGCATCTTGGAAAGGGTGCGGCCGGACATTATGTAAAAATGGTGCACAATGGAATTGAGTATGCGATTATGCAATTGATAAGTGAAACGTATGAATTATTGCATCATGGTTTGGGATTGAATAATGATGAATTAAGTAAAGTATATAAAAGTTGGAACGATGGTGATTTGAAATCTTTTTTAGTAGAGATTACAAAAGATATTTTTCTGCAACAGGATGATAAAACCAGCAACCGTTTGGTTGATATGATTTCAGATAAAGCAGGCTCTAAAGGCACTGGCAAATGGACTTCGCAGGATGCAATGGATTTACCAGTTCCAATTCCTGTAATTGATATGGCGGTTGCGTCAAGGGAATTATCAACGTATAAAGAAGAACGTGCGCAAGCTGCAGCTTTATATAAAAGCACTGCGATGAAAATTGAAGTTCCGCGTGAAGTGTTTATACAACAATTGGAAGATGCATTATACTTCGCAACTATTATTTGTTATGCGCAAGGTTTAGCCATGTTGCATGTTGCTTCTAAAGAACTGGATATGGAAATTCCTGTTCCAGAAGTAGTGCGCGTTTGGCGCGGTGGTTGCATCATCCGTTCTGTGTCGCTGGAAGATTTTTACAAAGCATTTCAAACAAATCCGCAGTTGCCGAATTTATTATTAGATAATTCTGTTGCACATTTATTGCAAGGCAAAGTGAAACATCTGCGCAACGTAATTATTCATGCAACGCAAACGGGTTATCCGGTTGCAGGTTTGGCGGCGGCATTAAGTTATTTTGATGCATACAGAACTGAACGCCTGCCAACAAATTTAATACAGGCGCAGCGTGATAATTTTGGTGCGCACACTTACCAGCGCATTGATATGCCGGGAGCTTTCCATACAGAATGGAAAACCGTTGATTAACTTATTAATGTATTTTTCTGAAAATATTTATTAATAAAAAAGAAAAACAAAATCATTAATAAAAATGTTTGACTGATTTATTAACCGCTCAATAAAGACCAACAGTACAAGAGTGCGACGCCTGTGAAGATCGTTAATGAACAAATGTTCAGTACAAAAGATTTTTAAAAACTTATTAATAAAGCGTATGCAAAATCATAAACGTCCGCCGGCTTCTTTGATATTTATTTTTGGTGGAAGCGGCGATTTGAATTTCAGGAAATTATCGCCCGCATTATATAATTTATTTATTGATGAATGGATGCCGGAGAAATTCAGCATCGTTGGAATTGGCCGCAGCAAATATTCTGACGACGACTACCGCAAACATTTGCTGGATGGCATTAAACAATTTTCGCGCAGAAAAGATGAGCAGAATGGCAAGTGGAAAGAATTTTCGAAAGGAATTTCTTACCTGCAAATGGATGCGGAAAAAGATGCAGAGTATAAAAAAATTGCATCGATTGTAAAAAAGAAAGAACAGGAATTTGGCGAGCATCCGAATGTAATTTTTTACATGGCCGTTGCGCCGCAATTGGTTCCTGATATTGCAAAAAAATTGGGGCCGTTAAATATTTGTTCGGATACAAAATGCACGCGCATTGTTGTTGAAAAACCTTTTGGCCACGATTTGCAAAGTGCGCACGATTTAAATGCATTGCTTGCATCTATGTTTGATGAAAAACAGATTTACAGGATTGATCATTATCTCGGAAAAGAAACGGTTCAGAATTTATTGGCGCTGCGTTTTGCCAATGCATTGTTTGAACCGATTTGGAACAGAAATTATATTGATCATGTTCAAATTACAGCCGCTGAAACTGTTGGTGTAGAAGGCCGCGGCGGTTATTATGAAACGTCTGGCGCGTTGCGCGATATGGTTCAAAATCATATTTTGCAACTGATGTGCATGATTGCGATGGAAGCCCCGGTAAGTTTTGATGCAGATGAAATACGAAATAAAAAAGTGGATGTATTAAATGCGATCAGAAAAATTACGCATGAAGAAGTGCACCAGTTTGCAGTGCGCGGGCAATATGGTGAAGGCTGGATGAAAGGTGAAAAAGTTCCGGGTTATAGACAGGAAAAAAGTGTTTCGCCAGATTCAAATATTGACACGTTTGCTGCGGTGAAATTTTATATTGATAACTGGCGCTGGCAAAATGTTCCGTTTTATGTGCGCACAGGAAAAAGGCTGCATGATAAAACAACAACGATTACTATTCAGTTTCGCCCGGCGCCGCATTATGCATTTCCACCGGAAGCTGCAGAAACATGGAGGCCAAATAAATTAACGATCAGCATTCAACCGGAAATGGATATCCGTTTACGCTTCCAGGCAAAACGGCCTGGACAATCGATGACATTGAATCCGGTTGATATGAAATTTAGTTATAAAGAAGCTTACAATGGTGATGAACCCGAAGCATACGAAACTTTATTATTAGATGTGATGGAAGGCAACGCAACATTATTTATGCGCAGCGATCAAGTAGAAGCTGCATGGAAAATTATTATGCCAATATTGGAAGCATGGCAAACAAGATTGCCAATTGATTTTCCAAATTATGCGCCTGACAGTTGGGGGCCGGAAGATGCAGAAGCATTGATAGCAAGAGATGGAAATAATTGGGCGACGTTTGCTACACAATAAAAAGAAACAAGGTTCAAGAAGCAAGGCACAAGAAATTAAAATATAACTTGTGCCTTGTTTCTTGAACCTTGTTTCTTGCTTTAGGATTTAGTTTTTTTAAACAATTAATGATTAACAAAAATGGAGCTTCATATTCTTAAGGACAGCAAGGAATTCAACCATACAATTGCTGAATGGATTATTAAACAGATTAATGATACTTTAAAAAAGCAGGATCGTTTTACCTGGGTTTTATCCGGCGGAAACACGCCGAAGGCTTTGTATGAATTGCTGGCTTCTGCGGCTTATAAAAATAAAATTGACTGGAGCAAATTGCATATTTTTTGGGGCGATGAAAGAGCCGTTCCGTTTGAAGATGAACGCAACAATGCAAAGATGGTTTATGAAACATTATTAAATCATGTTTCAGTTCCTGCTTCGCAAATTCATGTAATGCGCACAGATATTTTGCCTAAAAAATCTGCTGCTGAATACGAAAAAATCTTGCTTGATTATTTTCCGCACACAACTTATGATTCCCCACACCCCACATTTGATCTGGTATTATTAGGAATGGGCGATGACGGGCATACATTATCATTATTTCCAGGAACAGATGTGATTCACGAAGAAAGTGCGTGGGTAAAATCTTACTTTTTAAAAGCGCAGGAAATGTCACGCATCACACTAACAAAACACATCGTCAACCAATCTTCACGCATTGCTTTTTTAACAACAGGCGCAAATAAAGCGCATGCGTTAAAAGAAGTTTTGGAAGGAGAATTTAATCCTGATTTATATCCGTCGCAAGTTATAGCGCCTTTACACGGCGAGCTGCATTGGTTTACAGACAAAGCAGCAACTTCATTATTAAAATGATTAAACGTCAACAGAATCGTACACGATCACTTTTGTCCAGAGATGCGAACACTCTTCTACAAATTTTAAATGAATTGGATCAACCTGGTAACTCGCCTGGTCATCGGCATTTTCAAAAATAAGCATCCATGATGCGCTGTATGAATTATCAATCACGCCGCGGTTTGTATCAGCAGCTTTGCCGATATGAAATTGTTTGATTGTTTTAACGGATGATAACTTTTTCAGTCCTTCAATAAGCGAATTATAATCTTCTTTGCTATCCGGATTTTTTAACCAGAAATAAACGTGATGTATAAAAATGTTTTGCAGTTGCATAATTATTATATTAAAAAAGTTGATTAATAATTTCGTTGGTTAATTTTCTATCCTGTTTTGTCCAGAAATCATTTGGTGGCGGAAATTCATTAATGTTATATCCGCCTTGTTTTTCAAAATCAAAAATTGCGTTGCAAAAATTATCAATTACCAGCGCGCACTTCATCCAATCCTTCGACCAAATGATTAATAATGTTGATTGCTTTTTTTCTTCATCATTATTAATATTTTCTTTTTCATAAATATGCAAAGCATCTAAAATTTTTTGTTCTTTGGTTGAAGGATTTTTTTCAACCGCATAAAAATAAGCGGTATCGCCATCATCTTCAAACACAACGCCATAGCTGTTTTCAGGCGAAAAGCTTTCTATAAAAAAGTCTTCGCCTGCAATAAAATTTTGCTTTTGCATTAAGAAGCCATTCATTACTTCGATTGTTTTAACCAATCCAAAATTCCTAAATATATTTTTTGGGCAACAGCTTTATGAAACTTCGGATTTAATATTTTTTTCTCATCTTCTTTATTACTTAAAAAAGCAACTTCCACCAACGCATTCGGATAATCAGTTGGGCCATTTAATCCGAAATTAAAATTTCCAACATTGCCATATTCTTTTAAACCAAGTGTAAGCATTTGGTTTAATATCGCAACACTTAATGGACGAAAACCGATGTAACGATAATAGGTACTCGTTCCCTGCACCGTATCAAGGCTTGCAGAATTTAAATGAATACTTATTAATAAATCAGGATTGAATTCTTTAAGCATCAACACGCGTTCCGGAATACTTAATGAAGTATCTTTTTCGCGCGTCATAAAAATTTGTTTTACACCAGCTTTTTTTAATGTTGCCTGCAATTGTTTTGCGATTAATAAAGTATAATTTTTTTCAAGCACTTTACTTGTAATGCCTTCTGCGCCGCTGTTGTCTCCGCCGTGTCCGGGATCAATTGCAATTTTTAATTTGCGGATGTCCAGCACCGCAGGCTGGCGTTTGATGCGCACGATTAATTTGTTTCCAATGCTATCATAATTAATGCGGCTTCCCCAATGTTGCGCATGTTTTAATTCTATAAACACGCGCATCACATCATCTTCTGTTTGTTCGTACCATGCGTTTTTCACTTCTTTTGCAGTACGCAATTGTGTGATCCAGTTGGTGTTTGAAGTGACGCCAAAAATATCAATCGCAAGCCGCGAAGGATTAATCATTTGCATGCTGTGATAAGGAAGGTGTTCATCAAGATTAATCGTTACATAATCAAACTCATTATCACCAAACACGCGCCAGTTGCCGCTCAGGTGTGTGTTATGAATAATTGGTTTATTGAATTGTTTATTAATAAGCACAACACTTTCTTTCGCAATATATCCTGAATGAAATTTTGAAAGCTGAACTTTATAATCTGTTTTAAAACTATCAACAATCTTCAATAAAACGTTTGAATCGATATACAACATTTTTGCGCCGCCAAGCCTGTCGTCACCAATTCCATATTCAATAAAAGGAAGTTTACCGGTTGTTCTTGCATTCCAAACACTGTCTTGCGAAAATGAAAAACTGCCATTCAATAAAAGAAGAATAAAAAAAATTATTCGCTGCATTAATAAATTTTTATAAAGATAGCAGGAATAAGGAAACAATGTTCAGGACTCAAGAAGTGAGAAAATCCAATGTCCAAAATACAAAAAAACAAGGCACAAGAAACAAGAAAAAAAACAAGGTACAGGAACGGAGTAACAAGATTTAATAAAAAAGAAGTATGAATTTATATCAGTGAATAATTACTCAATAAAATTCATACTTCATAGTTCATACTTATTAAAGCGGATATTTATTATCACTAATCAGCCTCGCCGCAATTCTTCGTTTCGCTTCTTTGCTGTTGAAAGAATCTGCTTTGGTAAAACGTTTTAAACCCAGCAACATCATGCGTTGTTCATCCCCATCGGCAAATGCATTAATGGCATCTTTGCCAGCTTTATTAATACTGTCGGCAACATCATAAATATACGTGCGCGTTATATCCAATTCAAATTGGCAAGCAGTTTCTCCATGCTGATCAGTCATTTTCATAACTCTTAATAAAGCGCTTTCTGCATTAAAAGTTTCAATCGCCATATCAGCAATGTTCATTAATATTTCCTGTTCGCTTTCAACCTTCATCATTAATTTTTGCACGGCTGCGCCTGCTGTCATTAATATCGCTTTTTTAAAATTGGCAATCACCTTTTTTTCTTTTGCAAATGGTGCATCATCACTGCTGCCAAAATCAGGGATGCTCATTAATTCTTTTGAAACATTCATCGCCGCATTCATAATATCAAGCCTTCCTTTCATGGTGCGTTTTAAAACCATATCAACAGTTAATAGCCGATTGATTTCATTTGTGCCTTCATAAATCCTGTTAATGCGGCTATCGCGATAACCTTTTGAAATTATATACTCATCGCTGAAACCGTTGCCACCATGGACTTGTACACCTTCATCAACAACGTAATCTAAAATTTCACTGCCAAAAACTTTCAGCATTGCACACTCAATTGCATATTCTTCTGCAGCGCCAAGCAAGGCTTCATTAAAAGGTTTGCCTGCGGCGATGAGTTCCATTTCTTTATCATCAATCCATTTTGCAGTTCTGTATAATGCGCTTTCGCAAACCCAAATTTTAATCGCCATCTGCGCCAGCTTATTTTTTATAGCGCCAAAATTTGCAATCGCAGTTTTAAATTGTTCGCGCGTATTTGCATATTGAATAGAAATTGTTGCCGCTCTTTTTGCACCGCCCATTGCAGCGGCACATAATTTCAACCTTCCAATATTTAAAATATTAAATGCAATGATGTGGCCCTTACCAATTTCTCCCAATAAATTTTCAACAGGCACTTTACAATCCTGAAAATATAATTGCACAGTTGATGATCCTTTAATGCCCATCTTATGTTCTTCCGGGCCTTGCGTAAAACCTTCATAACCTCTTTCAACTATAAATGCAGAAAATTTATCGCCATCAATTTTTGCGAAGACTGTATACACGTCTGCAAAGCCGCCGTTTGTTATCCAGCATTTTTGCCCGTTTAATAAATAATATTTTCCATCGGCAGAAAGTTTCGCAGTTGTTTTTGCGCCGAGCGCATCACTGCCACTATTTGGTTCTGTTAATCCGTACGAACCTTTCCACTCGCCGCTTGTAAGCTTTGGAATATATTTTTGTTTCTGCGCTTCTGTTCCAAAATATAAAATTGGAAGTGTGCCAATGCCAGTGTGGGCGGCCACTGCAACGGAAAAAGAAAACCCACCACCCAATCCTTCATTCACTAAAGTTGATGTTATAAAATCTTTTCCAAGCCCGCCAAATTCTTCAGGAATGGAAACGCCAAGCAAACCTTGTTCGCCGGCTTTTACCATTAATGAAGGCATTAATCCTGGTTCCATTTTATCAATGCGTTCAATAACCGGCAACACTTCTGTATCTAAAAAAGAAGCGCACATATCTTTCACCATTTGCTGCTCTTCATTATAATCGGAAGGAATAAAAGTATCGAACGGAGAACTTTCTTTAATCAGCCATTCGCCACCTTTTAAACTATTTTTTGTTTCTGTAGAAGCACTCATAAAAAATATTTTATAGTGATAAAAATTATTTTAAGTTGTCGTACACTCTTTGCAAAACCTCTTTACATAAATTTATTTGATCCGCCGGAACGCCCGCCAGCGCATCGTTTAAGGTTTCTTCTGCCAAACCCATTGATTGCTCCTGTAATTTTAAAGCTTGCTTTGTTAAGTAAATTTTATTAATCCTGCGATCATTTTCTGAAGCAACGCGTTTTACCAATTGCAGTTTTTCAAGGTTGTCTACCAATCTTGTTATACTTGGTTTATCGCGAAAAGTTGCGTTGCATAATTCCTGCTGGCTTTTCCCGTCTTCTTTCCACAAATGATAGAGTACGCTCCATTGTTCGATGGTTAAATTTAACCCGGCATTATTAAATTTTTTTTGCAACCGGCGCGCAATGGCGATAGACGCTTTGCCTGTAATAAAACTGTATAATTCGCCTTTTTTAAATTGGTTGTTTGGCATATAGTTAGTTAAACAACTAATCAAACTTAGTTATTATTTTTTAATACTGCAAAATTTTATACTGTAATTTTTATTAATAAAAATGCATTGTTTTTTTTCTGTTGAACAATAACAAAAAACGATTCAGTAGTTTTAATGCCTATTAATAAAATGCATGGAATCTTTTTTTGAAAAATATAAATCATCACAAATTCATTATTATAAATCTGTTTCTAACAATAATAAAAAACCTTTGCTCCTTTGTTTCCAGGGTTATGCAGAAGCTGCGGGATCATTCAGCTTTTTGGAAAAATATATTGCAGATGATTTTATAATAATAGCTGTTGATTTGCCTTTTCACGGGCAAACAGAATGGAATGAAAAATTAAATTTTACGCCGCAGGATTTTACAGGAATTATTCAATCAATTCTTAATAAATTTTCTTTAGTTGAGAACGAAATTTATTTGCTTGGTTTTAGTATGGGCGGAAGAACTGCGCTTGCCGTTTTTCCTTTATTAATAAATCAAACAAAAAAAATAATATTGCTTGCGCCCGATGGTTTAAGTATGACGGCTGCTTACTGGTTTGCGACGCAAACTTTTGCGGGCAATAAAATTTTTAGCATTGCAATGAACAAGCCGGAATATTTTTCAATAGTTATGAACGTTGCAAAAAAAATAAAATTGATGAACCAAAGCGTTTATAAATTCATTCATCATTTTATTAATAATAAAGAAGTGCGCATTCAATTGTATAAACGCTGGACGGTTTTAAGAAAATTTACACCTGATTTAAAAAAAATAAAAGCATTAATTGCTGCAAATAAAATTCATGTAAAATTGGTTTACGGAGAATATGATCAAATTATTTTTATTGATGGCGGAAAAAAATTTGTAAAAGGAATAGAGCAATATTGCAGTTTGCAAATGTTGCCAACCGGCCACCAGATTTTGCAGGAAAAACATATTGAACTCATCATTAGTTTATTAAAAGATTAGTTCATAATATTTGCGCAGATGTATTTAATTATTGCAATTACATGTTTACTTTTTTTAGTTTATGCATTATTAATAATGTATTATCACCGCGCATGGAAATCAATTCCTGATTTTAATAATAATATTTCACAAACTCCAACTGTAAAAATTTCTATTATTATTCCTGTAAGAAATGAAGAGAAAAATATTTTGAATTGTATTCGTTCTTTAGCAAAACAAAATTATCCATCATCACTTTTTGAAGTAATTATTGTTGATGATCATTCAACAGATGAAACATGGAATTTATTAACCACTTCTATTAATGATGCAATAAAAATTGTTCCATTAAAACTTTCTGATTATACAAACGAAAATATAAAAGCGTATAAAAAATTTGCAATTGAAACCGGTATTAATAAGTCAACCGGAACGCTGATAATTACTACCGACGCGGATTGCAGCTTTAATAAAAACTGGTTGCAAACAATTGCAGATTTTTATATTTCCACCAATGCAAAATTTATTGCCTCGCCTGTAAAGATTGATGCAAACAATTCTTTATTATCAATTTTTCAAACGCTTGATTTTATAACGTTGCAGGGAATAACCGGCGCTTCTGTTTTTAAAAAAATACATTCCATGTGCAATGGCGCAAACCTTGCTTATGAAAAAAAAGTTTTTTATCAAGTTGATGGCTTTCGTGATATAGATAATATTCCTTCCGGCGATGATATGTTGCTGATGCATAAAATGTATAAAAAATATCCTGCAGCGGTTTTCTTTTTAAAAAATAAAAACGCCGTCGTTTCTACAAAACCAGAAACAAATTTTAAAGGATTTATTAATCAACGCATACGCTGGGCGAGCAAGGCAGACAAGTATGATGATAAAAGAATTTTTCGCGTTTTGTTATTGGTATATTTTATTAATGTGCTGTTTTTTGTGTTATTTATTCTGTCTTTTTTTAACCGCATTTATTTTTTTTCACTAATCATTCTATTGATGTTAAAAACATTAATAGAATTTCCATTTGTAAAATCTGTTGCTGGTTTTTTTGATCAAAAAAAGTTATTAATATACTTTCCGTTTTTTCAGCCATTGCATATTTTATATACAATTTCCATTGGCTGGCTTGGCAAGTTTGGAAGTTATAAATGGAAAGAAAGAAAAATAGAAAAATAATTTTCAGCGATTATTATTCTTTAAAAATTTGCACGTTCCTGTCAAAACTTTCTTCGAGAGATATAAAAGTTTCTGTGCGTTCGATGCCTTTTATTTTTTGCAACTCATCATGTAAAACAAAACGAAGCTGGTTAATATCTTTACAAACAATTTCTGCAAACATGCTGTAGTTGCCGGTTGTATAATTTAAGCGAACAATTTCAGGAATTCTACGGAGCTCTTTTGCAACGGAATCATACAAAGAACTTTTTTCCAAATAAATTCCGATAAAAGCAATTACATCATAACCCAACTGTTTTAAATCAACATGTAATTTTGTGCCTTTAACAACGCCAGATTCCTGCAATTTTTTTATGCGCACATGAATTGTCCCGCCGGATACAAATAATTTTTTACCGAGTTCTGCGTAGGATATTTCAGCAGTTTCAATCATTTCCTGAATAATTTGCAAATCCAATTTGTCAAGATTTAATTTACTGCTCATAATAATAATTATTTTTAGCTTTTATTCATGATTGTATGCAAATATTTGAATTATCTCTAAATATTCAAAATTTTTGTTGAAAATATTTTAATAAATTGAGATTATTATTTAATATTGCATCATCAAGTTCTTTAAAACAATTCAAACACTGTGGAGTGATGGAATTTTGGCAGACATGCCCTCTTGTCTCGGGGGTGGAGATAACAGGATAAACGTAGTGTAGTGCCGGATCAAGCAATTGGTTCGACTGGGGTTGACCACCACACATTGCGCTACAGCTAACTGCTCCGTGGAGGTTCGATCCCTCCCTCTACAGCAATTTTTTTCAAGCCCTTTCATTTTTTGAAAGGGCTTTTTTATTATTAATATTCTCTCGTTTCATCATTTCATTTTACAAACAAACTTTACTTTTGCGCGCAATGGCGCAAAAAAAATTATTAAGGTTTGAAGCGATTAAATCGTTCAGCAACGTGCTGCAATATCCCGAAGGCATTGCCGGAAAATGGAATAATTTTTTTAAAAATAATAATCCAATCACGATAGAACTTGCTTGCGGGCGTGGCGAATATACTGTTGGCCTTGCAAAAATGTTTGCTGAAAAAAATTTTATTGGAATTGATTTAAAAGGCAACCGCATTTATACCGGCGCAAAAAAATGTATTGAAGAAAAACTTATTAATGCTGCTTTTTTGCGCATACAAATTGATAAGATAGATTATTATTTTATTAAGAATGAAGTGAAAGAAATCTGGATCACATTTCCTGATCCGCAATTGCGAACTTCAAAAGCAAAGAAGCGATTAACGCATCCAAAATTTCTTCGTTTATACCAGCAAATATTAATTGATGGCGGATTAATACATTTAAAAACAGACTCGCCGGACTTATATGCGTTTACACTTTTAGTAATTGAAATGTATAATTTACAAATGCACGAAAACTCATCTGATGTTTATGCACAAACAGAAATAAAAGAAGCATTAAAAATTAAAACACATTACGAAAAACTCGACATTGCACAAAGCAAACGCATACATTATCTTTGTTTTTCTTTACCTGCAAAACCGTTAACTGACATCGATGAAGTTTTACAACAAAGATTAAAATTAAATGAAAGCGCAGTTGATTGAAGGAATTGATTTTTATTATAACGAAGAAGGTTATATTGTATTAACAGAAAAATATCATCTTGAAAAAGGGTTTTGTTGTGGTAATGGTTGCAAACATTGTCCGTATAATTATGAAAATGTTCCTGAGCCAAAACGGTCTGCATTAATGATGAATAAAAAATAATATGCCTGCGCAAAAAAAGATAAAATCAACCAAACAGAAATTAGCAACGGTTAATCCATCTGGCAAAAAAGAAGAATCTTTTTTTGAACTGGTGTTTGAAGTTGCAAGGCAAATCCCGAAAGGGCGCGTTACTTCTTATGGCGCAATTGCTGCATGTTTGGGAACAAAACTTTCTGCGCGCATGGTTGGCTGGGCAATGAATGGCGCAGGAAAAGTAAAACCAAAAGTTCCGGCACATCGCGTTGTAAATAGAAACGGAATGCTGACTGGCAAACATCATTTTGCGACTGAAGAATTGATGCAACAACTGTTAGAAAAAGAAGGAATAAAAGTAAAAGATGATACTGTTGTTGATTTCGAAAAATTATTTTGGGATCCTGCTGAAGAATTTATGTAGTGTTTATTAATAAACGGTTTCAATTCTTTGTAAAAAATTTTTATAATTTATTAATAAGAAAATCGCTAATAAAATTTCTGTAAAATTTTATTAAAAATGTGCCATCGTAAGTATTTCTTTTGAAGATGGAAAAAAGTCAGCTTTCATTTTTTCTTTTTTAAATTCAGATGGTGTTTTTTTTGTGATGGCTTTAAATACTTTATTAAAGTAAGGCACATTATTAAAGCCGCATTCAAAACAGGTTTCTGAAATCGTTTTTTCCTGCTGAAGCATTAAACAAGCCTGTTGAATCCGGTAATGATTTAAAAAATCGGTAAAGTTTGTATTCATTATTTTTTTAAAATAAGTACAAAAAGAAGAAATGGAAAGGTTGGCAATTGAAGCAACTTTTTTAATATCAATTTCTTCCTGGAAATGTTGTTCAACATAATTGAAAATATTTTGGAGGCGGATATTATTTTTTACAATCGCAGATGAAAAAATGGTTTGCGGATTTAGCAATTTATAATCAGCAGTCGTTGCCATTATTTGTAAGATGGACAGAAATTCGATAAACTTTTCGAATGGTTCAAGCTTTAATAATTTCATCAATTTTTTGGTGATTTTTTCTTTCGCTTCGCCGCTAAAACAAATCCCATATTTTGATTTTTCAAGCAAGGCGTGAATTGCAGTCATTTCCGGGCTTAATAAAATCGATTGTTTAAAAACGCTTTCTTTAACTTGGATAACAATTTCTTCATGCGGCCCGTGCCCTTTGAGACCAAAACCGGCATGCGGCAAATTCGGGCCCATAAAAACCAGGTCGCCATTTTGATAATAATCTAAATGGTTTCCAACATGTCGGGTGCCGTTTCCAAAAAGCACGCAAACAATTTCGTATTCCGGGTGATAATGATAAAACCAGGGATGGTCTTCTGCATTTGTTTTATTATGTAAAATCCGGAATGAGCTGCCCTCATCAGGATGGATAACTTCGAACTCAATTTTCATTGTATAATGCTTTTAGCCTAAAATTAATGTTAAAAATGCGAATACAGTATAAGAAAAAGCAAACTGAGATGATAGAATTGTATTTTTTTAAATTCAATTTTACCGCCGCATATTTAAATACTCCCATTTAAACAGGGAATAAAAATTTTTTTTGCGTATTATCAGGTTATATTTACCATTAAAAAAAATTATTTTTAATTTAATAAGCTAAGCAGCATTACTTAAAAAATTGCTGTCTAAATATAAAATAATAACAAAACATTAAACTTTTTTTTGAGATTAGTTTTTTTTTCATAGTTTCGATTAGTTAATAATTGCTTAAACCATTTGATTTATGACCATCACCCGATTGCTTGCAAAATTTGCATTGCTTTTACTTTGTGTACTCTTCACACAAATCGCATTCTCCCAAACAAAAGTAATTACCGGAAAAGTTTTAGATGACAAAGGAAGTCCTGTACAAGGCGCAACCGTAACTGCTAAAGGTTCTAAATCAGGAACTTCTACAGATGCAAGCGGATCTTTTTCGCTAAATGTTGCTGCTACTGCAAGAACTATTGTTGTCAGTTCCGTTGGTTTTGGGCAACAGGAAATTAGTATTACGGATAAAACATCTGTAAATGTTTCATTAGTGCCATCATCGCAATCTTTAAACGATGTAGTAGTAATTGGTTATGGAACTTCGCAAAGAAGAGATGTAACTGGTGCCATTGCATCTGTAAGATCTAAAGATTTTGATAAAGGGGTTGTGTCTCCTGAAGAATTATTAATAGGTAAAGTTGCAGGCGTTCAGATTGCTAATAATAGCGGCCAACCTGGTGGCACGACCATAACAAAAATTAGAGGTAATAATTCCATTGTAAGTGGAAATAATCCATTATACGTTATTGATGGTGTGCCTATTGATGCTACTTCTCCATTGCCACCAAATTTAATTTCGGCCATAGGTACGTCGCCGTCTAATAATCCATTGCTATTTCTTAATCCCGGTGATATATCAGAAATCACCGTATTAAAAGATGCATCTTCGTCTGCTATTTATGGTGCAAGAGGCGAAAATGGTGTTGTTTTAATTACTCTTAATAAAGGAAATGGTAAAATGAATGTTGATGCTGGTGTAAACTATAGCACATATGCAGGTCTAATGAGGCAGCCAGATATATTATCTGCAAGTCAATATAGGTCTGAATTAGCAGTTTATGGTCAAAAATCTGATTCAGGTTTAAGTTTAAATCCATTTAAACAAATTTTACAAAATAAACCTTCAACTGTTTACAGTGTTGCATTAAGTGGTGGTAGTGAAAATGGTAAATTTCGTGCATCTTTTTCAGCAAGTGATAAGCAAGGCATTATTTTAAAAAGCGGATTAACTCAATATAACGCTTCTTTTAGTGGTGAACATTCTTTTCTTGATAAAAGGCTTAAAGTTAATTTTCAATTTATTGGCTCGAATTATACTTTGCAATCTGCGCCAATAAGCAACGATGCAGGAAGTAACGGTAATTTAATAAGTGCTGCTATGAACTGGAACCCAACACTTGCTCTGGTGGAAAATGGAGTTTATAATCAAGCAAATCCTTCAGGTCAAATTAATCCTCTCGCATTATCAGCTTATTCTGATGATTACTCTAATGTTACCCAATTATTAGGTATTGGCGGCGTTAGTTTTAAAATATTTAAAGATCTTACATATAATTTCTTGTTTGGTATTTCTACCGCCGCCGCATCACGAGATGCACAATTACAGGGATATGTTCTTGGTACAGGTGCCCCGGTTGGTGGCGGAGGGCAAACGAGTGAAGCAAGGCTTTCAACCCAAACAATTACACATACCCTTACTTATGACAAGCATTTAGACAATGGGCTTAGTTTTAGGATTTTGGCAGGTTATGAATTTTATCAAACGTCTAATTTAAAATATAACACTACAACTATTACAGGTTTTAAATTTAATACTACTGGCGGAGCTTCTTATCCAAATATTGCTTATTATAATGACATGGGAGCTGGTAATCAGGCCACTTTAGCCACAAATTCTGTAGCACCGCCAAAAAGCCAACTACAATCTTATTTTGCCAGAGGCGAAGTTAATTACAAAGATCGCTATCACTTGACTGCTACTATAAGGGCAGATGGATCAACAAAATTTGGAACTGATAACAGGTATGGTTATTTTCCTTCCTTCGGCGCCGGATGGAGCGTTCTTAATGAAAGCTTCATGAAGAAAAATACACTTTTCAGTACCTTGGATTTACGCGTTGGATGGGGACAAGTTGGTGGCCAGGATGGTTTAGCAGCAGGATATTCACAAATCCTCGCAACACCTACCACTGCAGGTGGTGTTAGTCGTGCACATGTGGCTAATTCTGATTTAAAATGGGAAACTCTAACTTCTGCAAATGCCGGAATTGATTATGGGTTTTTAAATAATAGAGTATTTGGTTATTTAGATGTCTTTTCGAAGAAAACCACTAATCCTTTATTTCCTGGAACATTATCAGAACCTCAGTCAGGAGCGGGAGCAACTATTTGGAAAAACTTACCCGGATATGTAACAAACAAAGGGTTTGAATTTTCAATAGGAGTTGCAATAATCAGAAATAAAGATGTTACATGGAATGTAAATCTTAATGTTGAGTATGTGAAAAATAAATTTGTTTTTCCAGCTTTAGGAGGTTCTCCATTGCAATTAACTGGTGGTGTTGATGGACAAGGTGTTTCTTCTGCATATGCACAAGCCATTGCAAATAACCAGCCTATTGATGTATTTTATTTAAGAGAATTTCAAAAATTTGATCAAAATGGGATTGCTGTAACTAACGGTCAGGCATCTCATTATGTAGGAGATCCAAATCCACATGTTATTCTTGGTTTTAATACAGATGTGAATTATAAAAAATTAAGTTTACAAATTAATACCCATGGAACCTTTGGAAACAAAATTTTCAATAATACTCTAGTAAGTGTTACTAATCTTGGAAACATTGCTAATGGAAAAAATATATCTAAAACATTAATTGGTACTCAAGAAAGTCTTGCTAATCCTGTTTCTGCATCTACACGCTTTTTACAAAGCGGTAACTATATGAAGTTAGGAAACGCAACATTATCATATAATTTGGGAAGCTTTGGTAATATAATAAAAGGTTCTAGAATATTTATAACTGGTTCAAATTTGTTTGAAATTACTAAATACACTGGATTTGATGCAGAAGTAAACCAAGATCATAATAATGCCGGAATACCTTCGTTAGGCATGGATTATATTGGTTATCCGACTGCGAGACAAATTACATTTGGGGTAAACTTCTCATTATATTAATCATCATTACAACAATTATTGATATGAAACTTTATAAAAATAAATTAAGTGTTTTAATGTTGGTAATCGCAGTTTCTGCCGGTTGTACCAAATTAAATGAAGGATTAGGAAATAGTAATTCGTTTGTGTATAACGCCACAGGCGGATCATCAAATGCAGCAGGTGTCTTGATATCTGCTTATGGTGATTTAAATGGTGTTTTTCACGGGCAGGATCAATTGTTCTCTTTAGAAGAAAATACAACAGATGAATGCCTAGTTCCGACCCGCGGTGGTGACTGGGATGACAATGGTGTTTGGCGTGTACTACACGCACACTCATGGGATGCAACACATGGTCAATCTGCAAGTGTATTCAATAATTTAGGAGCTTTAGAAGCAGATGCAACAACAGTTCTGGCATCAAGTCCGACTCCTGAGCAAGCTGCAGAAGCTACTTTTTTGAGATCTTTAGCACAATTTTATTATTTGGATTTATATGGTCAAGTTCCATATAGAACAATTGCAGGATTTAACGGTATAGATGCGGCACCGGTAATGACTGCTGCGCAAGCTGTTGATACCTTAATTGCAAATCTGACAGGAATTATTCCGACACTTTCTTCGTCAAATCAAAATTATCAAGCTTCACCAAATGCTGCAAGGTTTTTATTAATGAAAGTTTTATTAAATAAACAAGCATTTTTAAACAGGGCTACTCCTGCGGCTGCGGACCCTTCTGATATGGCACAAGTTTATGCTTTGGGCGCTGCAATTACAGGATACACTTTGACTACTAATTATTTTGACAATTTTGGCCCTAATAATGGTAGTTTTGGAGGTCCAAATACTGGAGGTGTATCTACAGAATTAATCTTCGCTTATCCAAATAATGGCACTGCAACAAATGCAAACGGTACTTCAAATGGTGGTATTGATGCGCGTTGGATGATGGGCCTTCACTATAATTCATGGGATCAGAATAATACTTATGGTAGTGCCGGTTGGAATGGTTTTAGCACAATCGCCGACCTTTATAATGCATTTGATGCTACGGATACTAGAAAAGGAAATGTTCCTTATCCTGCACCAAACGCAGTAGGGGTGTCACCTGTTTCAGGATTAAACGTTGGTTTAGCTGAAGGCCAGCAGTTTAACGAGAGAGATACTATAATAAAGGACAGAAAAGGAAATCCTTTGGTTTTTGCACCAACTGTTGCTCTTACAGAAACAAATGTTGCAACACTTGAAGGAGACGGAATTAGGGTTATGAAATATTATCCTGATTATGCGCATTATACAAGTACAGCTTCTAACCAGCTAGCCTTTTTCCGTTATGCAGATGTAATTTTAATGATGGCAGAAGCAGATTTGAGAGGTGCAAGCGGAGGAAGCGGCGATGCGTTGACTTTAGTAAATCAAGTGCATTTGGCACGAGGTGCAGCACCTTTGGCAACAATAACTTTGGTTAATACATCTAACCTTTATGATCCTACAACCTTAATTGCAGAAAGACAAAAAGAATTATATTTTGAAAGCTGGAGGAGACAGGATTTGATCCGTTTCGGCGCTTTCTTGTTGCCTTGGGCATTAAAAACAGCAGATGATCCTAAATATTTGTTGTTCCCTATTCCAGCAACACAGTTAATCGCCAATCCAAATTTAAAACAGAATCCTGGTTATTAATAAAAGCAATATTTCATTTTATATTTAATTTATATTCGCTAAAGGTCATTGAAAAATGACCTTTAGCTTTTTGCTTAACTCTCGTCATATCAAATTAGCTAGCCATTAATGAATTCTCTTTTCAAATATTTGATAATAACTATTCTGGTATTTGTTATTTCCTGCAAAAATAAAAATGAAAAAAAATTATTTGAGCTGCAGGAAAACACAGGGATTAATTTTAATAATAACGTAGTTGACGGCAGGCTTGATAATAGTTTTCTATTCCGTAATTTTTACAACGGCGGCGGCGTAGCAATTGGCGATATTAATAATGATGGCCTCACAGATGTTTTCTTAACGTCAAACATGGGCAGCAATAAATTATACCTTAATAAAGGCAATTTTAAGTTTGATGATATTACAGACAAGGCCGGTTTTAAACAAGACAGCATGTGGAGCACCGGCGTTGTACTTGTTGATATTAATAACGATGGCTGGCTAGATATTTACGTTTGCAATTCCGGGAACATGAGTAATGGAAACCGGAAAAATAAATTATACATTAATAACCACGATCTCACTTTTACTGAATCTGCAGCAAAATATGGCCTCGATATTTCTGCCTACACTACTCAAGTTTCTTTTTTTGATTATGATAATGATGGCGATTTAGATTGCTTCATGATTAATAACAGCCCCATTCCTGTTAATACATTAAATAACTCTAACAGGCGCGATTTGCCTGATGCAGAGTGGCCTGTTGCAAATTTTTTAAAAGGCGGCGGCGATCATTTATTTAGAAATGATAACGGGCATTTTACTGAAGTAACCAAGCAGGCTGGCATTCACGGCAGCTTGATAAGTTTTGGTTTAGGTGTTTCTGTTGGCGATATTAATGGCGATGGCTATCCTGATATTTTTGTTTCCAATGATTCTTACGAACGTGATTATTTATACATCAATCAAAAAGACGGAACGTTTAAAGATCAAATGGAAGATTGGTTTGGGCATACAAGCTTTTCTTCAATGGGTGCAGATCTTGCAGACATTAATAACGATGGTTATCCGGAAATTTTTACGACAGATATGTTGCCGGAAGATGATTATCGTTTGAAAACATTGGGCGCTTTTGATAATATAGATTTATACAATGCAAAACTGAAAGCAGGTTTTTACCACCAATACATGAAAAATTGTTTGCAGTTTAATAATCAAAATGGAAAATTTTGCGACGTTGCAAATTACAGCGGCGTATCTGCAACCGACTGGAGTTGGGGCGCTTTAATGTTTGATATGGACAACGATGGATTGAATGATATTTTTGTTTGCAACGGTGTAAATAAAGATGTTACCAATTTAGATTTCATGGATTTTTTCGCCAATGATGTTATTCAAAAAATGGTATTAACGGGCAGAAAAGATAAGACAGAAGAAATTTTAAAAAAGGTTCCCATCCATCCGATGTTGCATAAAGCATATAAAAACAATGGCAACTTACAATTTGCAGATGAAGGAAAAATTTGGGGTTTTACTGATGCATCTTTTTCTAACGGCGCGGCTTATGGAGATTTAGACAACGATGGTGATTTGGATTTAATTATTAATAATGAAAACGGCCCGGCATTTATTTATAAAAATAATGCTCGCGAAATAAATAAAAATAATTTCATCGGCATATTATTAAAAGGAAAAAATAAAAACACATTTGCCATCGGCAGCAAAATAAAAATTTATAAAGACAATCAAATATTTTATCGTGAAGTTGTGCCCAGCCGCGGCTTTCAATCTTCTGTAGATTATAAACAAATAATCGGTTTAGGAAAAATTACGCAAGTTGATTCCATGATTATTACATGGCCAGACAGATCATCCACAAAAATAAATTATCCTGCAATTAATAAAGTACACATCATTCAACAAACAGATAGCACAGAAAAAATTAATAGTAATCCATTAGTAAAAATTGATTCATCATCCATGTTATTAAATATTGTAAAAAGCAATTTTGAAAAACATATAGAAGATGAAAATGTAGATTTTTATTATGAAAGAAATTTACCAAAAATGCTTTCGCGCGAAGGCCCGAAAGCTGCTGTTGGCGATGTAAATGGTGATGGTTTAGATGATGTTTATATTGGTGGAACAGTTAATCATCCCGGACAGTTGTATATACAAACATCATCCGGAACATTTGTAAAAAAACCCGAGCCTGCATTTGATCAGTTTATGGATTTTGAAGATGAAGCCGTTTTATTTTTTGATGCAGATGACGATGGCAATTTGGATTTATATGTTGGCCCCGGTGGAAATAATCATCCGCCAAACAGCAGGCAAATGCAAAACCGTTTATTTAAAAATGATGGTAAAGGAAATTTTACTTTATTTGGCGAAGCATTTCAACCAACAAACAATGGAGTGAATACAGCAGTTGCGATTGCTTACGATTTTAATCATGATGGTTCATTGGATCTTTTTGTTGGTGGAAGAAGCGAACCGCGCGAATATGGATCATCGCCGCGCAGTTATTTATTTATTAATGATGGAAAAGGGCATTTTACTGATATTGCCAAAACAAAAAATCTTGACATTGCAAATATTGGAATGGTTACAAACGCAGTATGGGCCGACGTTACAGGCGATAAAGAAAAAGAGTTAATTATAGTTGGAGAATGGATGAGCCCGAGGATTTTTTCTTTTAATAAAGATCATTTTGAAGAAGTGAAAACCAATCTTACCAATAAATTTGGCTGGTGGCAAAGCGTTGCTGTTGCAGATGTAAATGGTGATGGAAAAATGGATTTAATATTGGGAAATATTGGCGATAATTTTTATCTGCATCCAGATTCTTTAAATCCTGTAAAATTATGGGTTAATGATTTTGATCAGAATGGAACGAAGGATAATATTATGACAAGAACGGTTGATGGAAAAGACATGCCTGTTTTTTTAAAACATGAAATGGAAGAACAAATTCCATCATTAAAAAAACAAAATTTAAAACATGGCGAGTTTGCAAAAAAATCTATTGAAGATTTGTTTCCAGAGCAGGTTATTAAAAATACTTTGGTAAAACAATTTAATTATACCAGTTCTGTCATTGCGATTAATAATGGCAATGGAAATTTTACTATTCAAAAATTGCCTGTTATGGTACAACTGTCTTCTGTAAATGCAATTAAATGTGCTGATATTAATGGAGATGGTTCTCCCGATTTAATTTTGGGTGGAAATGAATTTGGTTTTTTACCACAATTCGGCAGGCTTGATGGAAGTTTTGGGCATGTATTATTAAACGACGGAAAAGGAAATTTTACATGGGTTAATCCAAAACATTCGGGCCTGCAATTGCCTGAGCAAATAAGGGATATTGCTGAAATAAAAAGTAAAGACAAATTCTATTTATTATTTCTGCGCAACGATGAATATCCTGTGTTGTACAACATTAATAAGCACACAAAAAATTAATTCATTTTTGCGTATTTTAAAATATCGTATTTTTCATTTTCATCTTTTCAATTGAAAAGCAACATCATATTAATGGCTTGTTTATGATTCGGTTTTTGAGGAAAATTTTTACTTGTGTTGCTGTAATTGCCTGCATCATTTATTTAACGGGATGTCTTTCTTCAACAAAAAAAGAACCATCGGTTTTTGAATTATTAGACAGTACAAAAACCGGGATAAATTTTATTAATAAACTAACTCCAACACAGGAATTTAATGTTTTTAAATACATGTATTATTATAATGGCGGCGGCGTTGGCGCTGGCGATTTTAATAATGATGGAAAGATTGATTTATTTTTTGCAGCCAACCAGGGCAATAATAAATTATTCCTGAACAATGGTTCATTACAATTTAAAGATGTAACTGCAGAAGCAAAAATTCCTGAAGATGGTGGATGGTCAACCGGCGTTTCTGTTGTTGATATTAATAATGATGGCTTGCTTGATATTTATATTTGCCGCGTTGGAAATTTTGAAGTTTTACAAAGCCATAATCAATTATTAATATGCCAGGGCATTGATAAAAACGGTGTTCCGTTTTATAAAGATGAAGCAAAAGAATATGGTTTAGATTTTTCCGGTTTCAGTACGCAAGCTGTTTTTTTTGATTACGATATGGATGGTGATTTGGATATGTATTTACTAAATCACTCCACGCATCAAAACAGAAATTATGGGCCACGCAAAGAAAAATTAAAAGTCTTTAATCCACTCACTGGCGATCGTTTATACAGAAACGATGGTGGTAAAAAATTTACTGACGTAACAAAACAATCAGGTATTAATAGCTCTATAATTGGCTATGGGCTTGGTATTGCAGCTGCTGATATTAATTTTGACGGTTATCCTGATTTGTATGTTGGTAATGATTTTCATGAAAATGATTACATGTATATTAACCAGCACGATGGAACATTTAAAGATGAATTGACAGATCGCATAATGCACACGAGCCAGTTTTCAATGGGTGTTGATGTGGCCGATGCAACCAACGATGGCTATCCGGAAATTATGACAATGGATATGTTGCCATCTGATCCATATATTTTAAAACGATCAGAAGGTGATGATGAGCTGGATATTTTTAATCTTAAAATTGGCTTCGGATATAATTACCAGTACACGAGAAATAATTTACAATACAACCGCCGCAATGGAATGTTTAGTGAAGTTGGTTTGTATGCAGGCGTGTATGCAACCGATTGGTCGTGGTCGCCATTGTGGTTTGATTTTGATAATGATGGTTTGAAAGATTTATTTATATCAAACGGAATTCCTAAAAGATTAAATGATATTGATTACATCAACTTTGTGGAGAATGCGGAGATACAACAAAAAATGAAGTCTGAAAGCCTTGGCCAGCGCGACCTTGACCTGATTGATAAATTTCCGCAGATAAAATTGCCGAGTAAATTTTTTAAAAATAATGGCAACTTACAATTTACTGATTTAGAAAACCAGGTTGGCAATGCAAAACATACCTATTCAAACGGTGCTGTATATGCCGACTTTGATAATGACGGAGATTTAGATGTGCTTGTAAATAACATTGATGATCCTGCGATGTTGTATGAAAATAAAAGCAACGATAAAAAAGACAAAGCTTTTGTTGAAATAAAATTAAAAGGGCCTTCGCAAAATATTAATGCGCTCGGCGCAAAAATAATTATGTATGCAAATGGCGGCATACGCACATATGAAAAATATCCTGTGCGCGGTTTTTTATCAAGTGCAGAAATTCCCATTCATGTTGGTTTGAATAAAACAACAATTGATTCTGCATTTTTAATATGGCCAGATAATACTTTTCAACCCATAAAATTAGCAGCCAATAATCCGTGGGTGACGATCAGTTATCAAAAAAATCTTCCAAAATTTAATTATAAAAATATCACAGAGCATTGGAAAAATCCAACAAAGCCAATGAAGGATATTACTGCGCAAACAAACTTGTTGCACAAGCATGAAGAAAATGATTTTCATGAGTTTGATCGCGAACCATTAATACCACATATGCTTTCAACAGAAGGCCCGGCGCTTGTTGTTGGCGATTTCAATAAAGATGGTTTGGATGATGTTTTTATTGGTTCATCAAAATGGAAAAAAAGTGTAATCTTTTTGCAGGATAAAGATGGAAAATTTATAAAAACAAATCAGCCAGATATTGAGAACGACAGTACAAAAGAAGATGTTGATGCATGCATTGCAGATGTTAACCATGATGGAAATAATGATTTGATAATTGCAAGTGGAGGTAATGAATTTTATGGGCCTGATCAAAACCTTACTCCACGTGTTTATCTAAATGATGGCAAAGGAAATTTTAAAAAACGCGAGCATGCTTTTGATAGTTTGTTTATTAATGCATCATGTGTTGTTCCTTTTGATTTTAATAATGATGGTTATCCTGATTTATTTATTGGTGGAAGATCTGTTCCATTTAATTACGGGCAAATTCCTAAATCATATCTCTTACAAAATGATGGCACCGGCCATTTTTCGGATGTAACAGAAAAGTATAATAAAGAGTTATCGAATATTGGTTTTGTTACAAAAGCTTTGTGGTTTGATATTAATAAAGATGGAAAAAAAGATTTAATAATTTCATTGGAATGGGGCGGCATTGTTGCGTTTATTAATAACAATGGATCGTTTACAAAAAAAATATTAACAGATAAAAAAGGCTGGTGGAATTTTATATTGCCTGTTGATTTAAACCACGATGGAAATATAGATTTGATTGCGGGAAACCTCGGGTTGAACAGCCGTTTAAAAGCTTCTGATAAAGAACCGGTGAAATTATATTATTATGATTTTGATGGAAACGGAACCAAAGAACAAGTACTTACTTATTATTTAAAAGGCCGCGAATTGCCATTTGCAAATAAAGATGAATTGGAAAAACAAATGCCTGCAATGAAAAAGAAATTTTTATATGCAGAAGATTTTGCCAAAGCAACATTGCAGGATCTTTTCTCTTCATCAAAACTGGATAAGGCAGATGTATTAACAGCAAATTATTTCAGCAATGCAGTATTAATAAATGATGGCAATTTAAATTTTACAGTAAAAGCTTTGCCGTGGGAAGCGCAATTATCTCCATATAAAGATGCGGTTATTGTAAATGCAAATGATGATAGTTTGCCTGATATTTTATTGGTAGGAAATTATTATGAAAACAACATCCAGATGGGAAGATATGATGCAGATTTTGGAACCATGCTGGTTAATAAAGGACAAGGAAATTTTACCGTAGAAAGTATTAATGGCTTACAAATAAAAGGACAGGTTCGGCACATCAGCAAAATAAATATCGCAAAAAAAGAAGCATTTATATTGGCAAGAAATAATGATAGTACAATGATTATTCAATTTAAAAAGTAAGATGAAGAAAAAATTGTATTAATAAATAATAAAGATCATCTTATTAATACTATTGTTCCTTTATAAACTGCCTGTTCTCCACTTAAAGATTTTATGGTAACAACATAAACATAAGAGCCAGTTGGCGCAGCAGCGCCTTTTATATTTCCATCCCAACCATAGTTTGTATAATTCGGTATTCCATTTTGATTTTGAAAAACTTTATAACCCCAACGATCATAAATGGTGAAGTCTTTTATAATATCGCCAGGCAATCCGCCCATAATATAAAACACATCATTTTTGCCATCGCCATTCGGGCTAAATGCATTTGGAATATGAATTTTTGATATCACATTTACAGTTACAGAATCGGTTGCGGGGCAACCATCAGTTGAAGAAACAACCGTTAAATAATAAACTGTACTTCTGTGCGGCGATGCAATTACAGATGGAATATTGTCAGCAGATAAATAATAATCTGGCGTCCAGGTATAAGAAGATACATCGCCTTGCACAGGAATTGTAAGCGGTGTGCTCGCTCCAAATTGTATTGTAATAATTGAATCTGCCGGGCCCAATATCGGAATTGGTTTTACTATTAATGAAATGATATTAGATGTATCCGAAGCCGATATACATCCACTAATGGTTGAAATAATACATAGCACGGAATCTCCTGTTACCAATGATTTGGTAATGTATTTATTACTATTGGTTCCAACAGAATCATTATTTACTTTCCATAAAAAATTAAGCGGGCTTGTAGAGTCTGCAACAATTGCAGAAAATATAACCGGCGTTCCTGCGCAAACGGTATCAGCCGGCGTTGTAATTTTTACTTTTGAAACAAATGGATTTGAAATAGTAATTGTATCCGTATTAAAAGTACATCCCGAAGTATCCGTAAGCACTGCATAATAAATTCCTGCTGTTTTTGGATAAAACACGGTATCAATGACAGTAATAAAGTGCTTATATTTTTCAACCCTGTTATTTGCAAAATCGGCAATAAATAAATTGCTACTGTCGTCAACACAAATTGAATAAGGTTCATTCAATTGGTTGTTTGCGTTTCCTTTTCCATTTGCTCCTGCTACAACAGTGCCTTTTGTTGATCCGCCAATAAACTCAAGTACCTGATCATTTCTTCCATCAGCAATAAAAATATTATTATGATTATCAACAAACACGCCGTAAGGAACAAACGGTGGCGAAGTTTGGCTTCCGTCAAGAACAGTTGTGTTTCCGGGTAAAAGTATTATTTTATCATTTTGAAAATCCGATACATAAACACTTCCGCTCGAAGTTACATACATTGAAAACGCATTCGTCACTGTGCCTATTAATGAACCAAAATTTTGATTGGTAGAATTTGGTGGAAATTCCACCACGCGATTGTTTAAGGCATCGCAAACAAAAATATTTCCTGCGCCATCAACTCCAACTGACACAGGATCTGAAATTTGATTTAAAGCTGTGCCGATACTATTGCCGCCAGCAACAGTAATACCATTAGTAGAACTGTTTGATCCTGGCGGAAATTTTTGTATGCGGTAGTTCTCTGCATCCGCAACATATAAATTTCCCTGGGCATCTACACACACACTCGTTGGCGATGATAATTGATTTGCATTAAAACCATTTCCATTTCCGCCTGCAACTACAATTCCGTTTGTAAAATTGTTTGAGCCTTTTGGAAAAAACAATATCCTGTTATTATGAGTATCTGCAACATATATATTGCCATTTGCATCAACGCAAACAGCCGAAGGTTCATTTAATTGATTGTTTGAATTGCCCGCACCATTTCCACCTGCAACAGTTATTCCAACGCTTCTTATTCCGGTATCTAAAACCTGGTAAGATGTAAATATGGTATCTATGTTTCCATCTTTTATCCAATTAACAGTGCTTATGCTATTAATATCCGGATTAATAATTAAACTATCATTTGCAGGGCAATTGCCAGCTTGCAAACTAAGCGATGCAGATGGTGGTGTATGAAAATGAATAATAAAATCTGATGATACAATTGTTGGGACAACTACACAGCTTACATTACTTGTAAGTTCACAATTCACAACATCACCATTTGAAAAAACGCCAGAATATGTTGGGCTATTGGAGCCAACCGGTAAGCCATTTAAATGCCATAAAAACATTGGTGCTGTTCCGCCATTTGCAATGGATGCAGTAAAAGTAAGCGGCTCTGTAAAATTGCCGCAAAGATTTGGATCTGTTGCATTGCTATTAATAATAATGCTTGGCAAATGTGTGGGAAAAATTGTAATAACGTTTGTAGTATCTGTGCAACCTTTATTATTTGTTACAACTGCATAATACGAAACAGGATTTTGAAGTCCCGGCGTTTGAGGTACATAAACGGAATCAATAAAAGTTGTTCTGGGGCCATCTTTAAAATATTGAACCACACGATTATTTCCATCGTCTGCAACATAAATATTTCCTGCATTATCAAGAAATAATGAACTTGGGTTTTGCAATGCATTGGCGGCAGGCCCGCCTCTAACGCCATTACCTCCTGCAACGATTATTCCATAAGAATTACCATTTGAGTTTGGTGGAAATTTCAACGTGATGCAGGTAACACCATCTAAAACGTACAAATAACCGGCTGCATCAACATAGCATGAAGTTGGCGCAGGCAATTGATTTAATGCGTTTCCATTTCCATTGCCGCCAGCAACAAGTACTGCATTAGAAGATCCTGCAGGAAATTTTATTACACAACTATAATCTGCAAGTGCAGCATATAAATCCCCGTTGGGAGCGACAAATAATGATATCTCATAACCAAGCGCTGTCGCTAACGTATCGGGAACAGTTGTTGGAGTTGAGTTTGGCGGGTATTTTAAAATATCTTCTTCTGCTTCATCTGCAACAAATAAATTTCCGGAAGCATCCATTGCAACATATGACGGCCCATCAAGCCCATACTTGGCAACAGTTACGCCAGGCGTGGTAGCTGTAGAATTCGGAGGGAATTTTTGTATCCTTCCATTGTTGAAATCGGCAACATAGATATTACCTGCATCGTCAACAAAAACCGACATGGGAAAATTAAATTCGGAAGGCCCGCTTCCACCGTTTGGATTGCTTCCTGCAACTACAACTCCGTTGGTGAGCGAAGTAGATCCCGGAGGATATTTTACAATCCGGTTATTATTTTGATCAACAACATACAGATAGCCGGATTTGTCTATAAATATTCCAAAAGGATTATTAAACTGGTTCAACCCAATTCCTTTTCCATTACCACCAGCAACAGTTTTCACGTCTAAAACAGATGGTATTGAAACAGCATTAACGGTCGTATCTAAAGTGGTGCCTGTAAACCATTGTATTTGTGAAAGTGTGTCAAAACTGCTTATATGTAAAGTATCAGCTCCGTTGCAGATGTGATTTGTTTTTAATGTAAAGTGGTTTTTACATTGGCTATATCCATCGTTCTGTAAAAAAAATAATATTAAAAGCAAAAGCATTGCTTGTAATCCGGATCGTGGTTTATCCGGACGAAATATATGTAGCAAGCTATATGGCAAACGCGAAGATGTTTTTAACAGGTTTTTTAAATTCCCGATTTTGCTTAAAGTTAAACAGAATTACTGATGAAATATAGACGTATCCGGGAACAAAAAGGCTGCTCGTAAATAACTTACTAACAAAATTAAAAATGAAAAGGCGTGAATTATTTCAC
>JABDAZ010000012.1 GCA_013288945.1 Bacteroidota bacterium
GTGATATTCCTGATGATGAATTGCAGGAATATGCCGACCAGGATGTAAGTTCAAAAGTTTTGATAAATTAATTAAACCGCAATGAAAAAGTTTTTATTAACCGCTGTTTTTATTTGCTCAATCGTATTATCCGGTTTTGCGCAGGATAATACTGAAGTACAAAAAGCAGATGGCAGCAGGATAGAAACGTTGAAGATTGCCTACATCACGCAAAAATTAAATTTAACTACTGAAGAAGCGGAAAAATTCTGGCCTGTATATAATAAATACATGGAAGAAATTCGTGGAGCGCGGCAAAGTTACCAGTCAGATAAAGACGAATTAAAACTGGAAGAAACAACCCTCAACATCCGCAAAAAATACAGCACTGATTTTAATAAAGCATTATCGCCATCCAAAGTAAATTTATTCTTTCGCTCAGAAAAAGAGTTTGGCTCAATCGTTCAAAAAACCTTGAACGAACGCAGGCAACAACGCGTTCAGCAAAGGCGCCAGCTGCTCCGCCAATAAATATGCCCCGACATTTTGCCAATTTACCGAATAATTTTATTTGCAAATATCCAATGTGCGATATTTGAATCTGGTGTTTTTCATAGGTTAGCAACGGCCAGCTCTTTTCAGGGCAGGCCTCTTTTTTTTATACGATTTTGTAAATGAAATATTTTTTTTGAAACTATTAATGAACACGTAATCATTAATAAATACGGAGAGTTTTTCTGTTCAATTAAAAATTAAACACTGGCGTTTTGATATCATGATAAAATAAAAACGTCCATTTTTTTTCTTCGCCTTCCTGCCACCATTGTTTGCGTAGTTCCATACATTTTTTTCCATCATAATCATACTTGGCTACAAAACGGCTTTTCATTTGCTGCAATTGCGGTGCATCATCAGCGCCAAAAAAAACTGTTTCACCACTATCAACAATCCAAAATATTTGATGATACGGACAATGCGCACCGGTAACTTCATATTTTATATACCCATCAATCACGCCGTTTCCATCTAAAAAATTTACGTGAGGTGAATTTTTTAAACATTCCAATTCTTCCGTTATATAAGATGGAAAATTTTTTTCGCAAGCAAATTCCAATTCTTCTTTTTGCACATAATAAGTTGCATTGGGAAATGCAAGTTCCTTCAAACCCGTTGCAGTATTGAGTTTGCTTATTCCACCTGCATGATCTTTATGCAAATGGCTCATTAATACTTTTGTAATTTCTGAAGGATTAATTCCTGCATTAATAATGTTTTTATGAATTTGTAATTCGCCATTTTTTGCAAAACCCAAACCAGTATCAAGCAATAAAATATCTTCTGATGTGATAATCAAAAATGGTTGAACTTCTACCAGCAAACTTCCTGTTGCGCGTTGTTGCAAATCATCTTTATTTGTATCAAACGGAACAAAGAGTTTGCTTTTATCGATGGTAAATGCACCTTCTGAAAGTGGAATTATTTTCATAATTAAAATTTTGAAGAAGAAGATAGAATATAGGAGGAAGAATATAGAAGTAGTGATTTGATAATAAAAAAAACGTATTCCTGAATTCCATTTTCTGTATTCTATCTTCTATCTCCTGTCTTCTAAATTATTACTTACCTCAATACCATTTGCCTGTCTGCATCCAATCTTACTAAAATAAAAAGCATAATGGTAAACGTTATTAATGATGTGCCACCATAACTTATAAATGGCAATGATATACCAACAACCGGCGCAAGGCCAATCGTCATGCAAACATTTACTGCAAGATGGAAAAAGAAAACTGATGCAACACCATATGCGTAACATCTGCTGAATACACTTCGCTGTCGCTCGGCGATTGTAACGATGCGCATTAATAATAAAAAATAAATGCCCATTAATACCATGCTGCCAACAAATCCAAAGCCTTCACCTATTGTACAAAAAATAAAATCTGTTGCCTGCTCCGGAACAAATGCATAACGTGTTTGTGTTCCTTTCAATAAACCTTTGCCGATTAACCCGCCGCTGCCGATTGCTATCTTACTTTGTTTTACATTATAGTTGCCATCTTTTTTTCCACCTTTGCTTTTTTGTTCTATTTCAAGCGCGGCTTTTTCATCTTTCGGAACATAATCTTTTCCGATGGCATCATAAATACGTTTTACCTGGTAAGCCTGAAATACATGATCAAAAATAAATGGCACAACGAAACGCTGGATGCCAACACACGTAAACCAAATGCCAACAATAAAAATTAAAATACCACGGTTTCTTTTTACTTGCCTGCGTAAAATATAAATCGCCAAACCTGCGATGCCAGTGAGTATTAATGCAAGCACATTTTTATCCAACACCAAAGTAGCAACTACTAATACAGCAAATGAAAAACCAATGATTAATACATTTGCGGGCAAGCCTTCGCGAAACATTACTATAAAAAAAGAAAAATAAACAAGTGCCAAACCAAGTTCATGTTGCATAACTGATAATACTGCAGGCGCCAACGCAATGCATGTTGCAATTAATTGTGATCGTGTTTTTGAAAAATCAGTATCAACTCTTGATAAATATTTTGCGAGCGATAAATTTACAAACAGCTTACATAAATCTGCAGGTTGTAATTGAAATGCATTTCCAAAACGAATGATAGATTCTGTTCCCATCACGCGTGTGTGAAATGGAAATACAAGAAGCATTAATAAAATACCAAAAGCATATAAAAGATTTGCAGTTGCTGTAAAAAATTTACTATCGGTTAATAAAATAAATGTGCCGATGATGCCGCCGAAAATAAAAAATAACAACTGGTGGCTGTAATCATTTTTTAAGGAAACAAAACTTTGAAAAATATTATCGCCTTCATGATAAGTGGCAGCGAAAATACTTGTAACGCCAATGCCGCAAAGCACAAACCATATCCACACAATGGACCAATCGACACCTTTTGATATAGCTGCATTTTTTTGGTTCATTATCTTGTAGAAGGATCTTCTTCTTTGATTTTAATTTTTGTTTTTGGCTTCAGCATCGGATTAACAGGCGGAACGGGAACGCCATTTTTAAATCTTCCCAATGTATCAAGCATCATTGCCCTTGTAGATGGATTAATATATTTCATATAGTTTGTACTGTCGTGGCGTTGCATCGCACGTATTGCCGCGCGTGATGAATCTGCAACAAACTGTAAGCGCACCAAATATTTAGGCAACAAATTGGTATTGGAAATCTGTTCCATTTTTTTTGCACTTGTTGCACTTAATGTATCGTTCAAATATTTTTCTATTAATAAAGAACCGATTGGCGCTGCCCATGCTGCACCATAACCAGCATTTTGTACAACCACTGCAATACAAACTTTTGGATTTTCCCTCGGCGCAAAACAAACAAACATTGCGTTGTTTTTTAGTTTTGTTCGCCGGTGTTCTATCACCAAATAATTTTCTGCAGTTCCTGTTTTTGCACACATATTAATGCCGGGAATTCTTACAGCTTTTGCTGTACCGATTTCTGTTACATCCTGCATGCCGCTGATTACAACATCATACACATCTTCCGGAATATGTGTAAGCACTTCATGTTTTGTTTTGTACCTGTTTAATAATGTATCAACGTTTGTTTCTCCATCAACTTTTTCAACAAAATGCGGAACATAATAGTATCCTTTGTTTGCAACAATGCACATGGAGTTGGCCATTTGCAAAGGAGTAACCAACATTTTATCCTGCCCAATTCCCATCGTAACCATTGTGCACGAATTCCATGAATGGTTATAATCTTTATCATAAGACGTTGTGTCCGGAATATTACCACCATCTTCACTTGGCAAATCAACACCAATGCGGTGGCCGAGGCCAAACGCATTTACATATTCTTTCCATTTCATTAATCCTTTGCGCGCACTGTGCAGTGCAGGATTGTCGAGCGTTTGACGAAATGTATTGCAGAAAAAAGAATTGCATGAGTGCGCAATGGCCAAACGCAAAGTTGCGGCATGGCCTGCATTTTTTTCGTCGCATTTTACAGGATGGCTGCATGCATAATAATAACCGCGGCAATCATATCCGCTCGCTGGTGTTATTACGCCTTCATCCAATCCGATTAATGCGCCCAATGGTTTGTATGTTGAACCTGCTGGGTATTGCCCTTTAATGGCGCGGTTTAATAATGGAGATCTCACATCTAAATTAAGCTTCGCAAAATTTTTCTGTTTATCTGAACCTGTTAATAAATTCGGATCAAAATCCGGGCTTGATGCCATGGCAATAATGCCGCCGGTTTTTGGTTCGATGGCTACTATGGCACCAACTTTATTTCCTAATAATTTTTCTGCCATCTGTTGCAAATCAATATCCATGTAGGTTCGCAGGTTTTTGCCTGCAACAGGCGCTGTATCTAAAGCTTTGTTTTCATAATGGCCAACCAACCGGTTCTTATTATCTTTTATCCAAAATTCAATACCGCGCTGGCCCATTAATTGTTTTTCATAATACTGTTCCAATCCGCTGCGGCCAACATAATCGCCGAGTTGATAACTATAGTTTGATCTTTTTAAAATCGTTGAATCTACTTCACCAACATAACCCATAATGTGCGCGGCTGCATTAAAAGGATAAATCCTTATCGGCCTTTCCTGCAAATTGAAGCCGGGAAATTTCCAGATATTTTCTTCAAATTTGGCATATAAATCCGGTGGCAATAAATCTTCAAAAATAGTTGGGCGGAAAGGGCCGTTTTTAAATTTTGCATCTAAAATCCTATCGCGAAATTCTGCAGTATCAATATCAAGCAATTGACAAAAATATGACGTATCAATATTTTTTACCTGAGATGGCGTTACAACCAAATCATATAAAATAGCATTGTTTAAAATTGCTTTTCCTTTTCTATCATAAATAATTCCGCGGTTTGGATAAATTCTTTTTTGAAACAAGGCATTTTCCTGCGCTTGCCTTTTATATTTATTGGAAACAATTTGCAGGTTGAAAAGCTGCGCGGTGATAACAAGAAATAATGCACCGAAAATGAGGCGAATAATATTGCTGCGAGATTGATTGAATACAGGCATAAAAGTGTACGAGGCGCAATTTACAAACTACAGATTATAAATGACAGAAACTATAATCAGTAATATTTTTATTGTAATAAATGTTCGATTAATAATAATGTCTTGAAAAAATTATACAAGCTTGAATGCTTTTATTTTTTTCTTAATTAAATGAAAACAAAGCAAAATTTTATCGCAAATAATTCTATTAATAAAATTTTATTAAACAGTATTTGTCCGGAATTTTTCATTGCGGTAAAACAACAATTCTGTTACTAATATTAACAATAAACTCACGGCTGTTGTTGCAATTACTTTTCCTAAAAAATACCAGAACGAACCAAAACTCATCCACTCCAAAAAAACCAAATAAGAATGGTGCAAAAACGTGAGCACTACAACATACGTTGCATACGGCGCCCAGCCCATACTTGTAATGGATGGCGATGTATAATTTTTATCTGACCCTTCCTGCGATATTAATAAGTTGATGATAAACGGGCGCACATATGCTATTAATGTGCACGCTGCGGCATGCAAGCCTGGCGTGTTTGTAAAATAATCGAGCGATAAACCAAATAAAAAACCAATAGTTGTTAATGAAAAACGTGGCAAATTAAATGGCAGCCAAAGTATAAATAAAAAATATAAATACGGTGTGATGAACCGGTGCAATGGTGGCACTTTAAATAATACAAAAACCTGTATTAATATAAACAATGCAAAGCGGATAATATTTTTCAGCAACACACTCATTGAAATTTTTTACGGGTTGAATCTTCTAATTTTTTTTGCTCATCGTATTGCTGGTTCTCGATTACATACACATATTCGAGGTTGAAAAAATTTGTTGATGGCCTAATCTTCAGCGTATAAAAATTACTCGTTTTATCATCCACAACTTCATAAACAGTTCCCACCATAATGTTTGCAGGAAAAAGTGAAGACGTTGGGCTTGTTAATACGGTATCGCCTTTTGTAACCTTCACACTTTTTGGAATATCTTTTAATGTTACAAACAACGGGCTTAATCCGTCCCATTCAATTGTGCCGCGATCATTATTGTTTTTTAACTTAACAACTACTTTGTATTGGCGATGCAATAAACTCATTACCGTTGCATAATTCTGGCTCACATTAACAACCGTTCCAACAATTCCCTGTGAACTAACAACGCCCATATTCGGTTTTACATTTTGCGCAGCGCCACGATGAATGGTTATATAATTTGTTTGCAAAGCTGTTGTGCTTCCCACAACTTTAGCATCCATAAAATAATACTTCTGAATTTTTTTTAACGAATCTATTTTAACTGTATCAACAATTAATTTTTTTTCATTGCCCGGCGCTTCATAATTTTCTTTTAATAACTGGTGCATGCGCACATTGTCTTTCGCAAGAGAATCGTTTGTTTTTTTTAGTTGAAAATAATATTCAACATTATTGTATTTCTTATTAAAGCCACCCGTTACTTCGGTGGCAACGGTAAGAAATGCAGCTTCATGAAATTTATTATAGCGAAATAAAAAAGAAAGTGCCACAACCTGCAGCACGAGGAAAAAAAGAAAATTAAAATACCTTCTTATAAAAAGGAAAACGTTACGCACAGAAGTAAATGATTTAAAAACCCAAAAACTTTCTTACAAGCCAAAACCCAAAATCCAAATTCCAATGACCAAGAAAAAATCGGAATTAAATTTTTGGATATTGGAATTTGTTTTTTGGATTTTATTAATATTATTAACGCATCACAAAAGGATAGCGCGCATAATTTTTTAAAGAAATACCTGTGCCGCGTACAACACTTTTTAAAGGATCGTCTGCAATGTGAACAGGCAATTTTATTTTCTGGCTCAATCGTTTATCAAGTCCGCGCAATAATGCACCGCCACCAGTTAAATATAAACCGCGGCGATAAATATCACCAGCCAGTTCCGGCGGTGTTGTTTCCAATGCTTTTAATATGGCTTCTTCAATTTTAAAAATACTTTTATCAAGCGCTTCCGCAATTTCCTGATAGCTTACCATAATTTGTTTTGGAATTCCAGTTACCAAATCACGGCCATTAACAGGCATGTCATCCGGCGGGTTTTCCAAATCTTTCATGGCTGCGCCTATTTGTATTTTTATCTGTTCAGAAGTTCTTTCACCTATTAATAAACTGTGGTATCGGCGAAGCGCTTCCATAATATCTGCAGTAAATTCATCGCCCGCAATACGGATGGATTGATCACAAACGATACCTGCGAGTGCAATTACAGTAATGCCGGTTGTTCCGCCGCCGATATCAATAATCATATTTCCAACTGGCTCTTCCACATCAATTCCAATACCCAATGCGGCAGCCATTGGTTCGTGAATAAGATATACTTCTTTGGCGCCAGCTTGTTCAGCGCTGTCGCGAACGGCTCTTTTTTCTACTTCCGTAATACTTGAAGGAATGCAAATCATCATCCTCCAGCTTGGTGGAAATAATGGTTTTTTTGGATAGATCATTTTGATCATTTCCCTTATCATTAATTCTGCGGCATTAAAATCGGCGATAACACCATCTTTTAGCGGGCGAACTGTTCGTATGCTTTCGTGTGTTTTTTCGTGCATCATTAATGCGCGCTTACCCACTGCCAGCACGGTTTTGGGATTGTTGCGGTCGAGCGCAACAATGCTCGGTTCGTTTACAACTATTTCGTCGTTATGTATAATGAGGGTATTTGCAGTACCCAAGTCCATTGCTATCTCTTGTGTGAGGAAATTGAATAATCCCATGTAGTACGATCAGATTTTTTAGGTTCAGCTTTAATGCAAGCAAAATTGATGCAAATAATTTGAATAAACAAAGCGAAAATGCCTGATTTACAAGTATTTTCCGGAAAATGAAAATCTCCGGAATTCAATTAAGTTTCTTTTTGATTTTTTTAATGAATTGCGGAAATTAAGCATTAAACGAACAAATCAGCAATTTCTTATCTGCACAATAAATTGGGTTTGAATTTGGCATTAATAAAAAATTTTTTTGTGACTATTAATAATCGTTGACTAAAAAATTATCCTGCAAATCCCAAACGCTTTTCCATTTCATTACTTAGTTGTGGCAATTTTTTTCTTTCAATTAAAAAACTGGTGAGTTGCGCAAGGTCTTTAAAAATATAATGTTTATCAAGTGCTGCTTTTAAATAATCTTTTCCCGTACTTCCGCCGGTTCCGATTCTTGTTCCGATTACACGATGGACCATGCTCATGTGCCGGTAGCGCCACGTACTTAATTGTTCATCAATTTCAAGTAATTGATTTAATAACTGAAATGGCAATTGCAAAATCGGGTAACCGCGATACAACATGATAAACATTGCTGCGCGGCAAGCTTCAATTGATAATGAACGTTCGTTCATTTTTGAATTTTCATCATTAATATTATTTTTTATGAAAACTTCATCAAACAAACCTTCATTTATTTTTTCTGCATTGGCCAAACTTTCATGATAACGTTTTCTATATTCTGACCAGAAAGGATGTAAACTGTTATCATCATTAACAGAAGAAAAATTTCTCCAGTTTGCTTCTTCATAAAAAAAAGGCATTCTTTCCAGCCATGTATTTACAGATTGTAATAATGATTTTTCGTGTTCGGCTTTTTTTATAATACCAATTTGTTCCCGCTTTAATTGAGAAGTATAATATTGCTGACCAAAACGGTGTTCATATTTCAAGCCCAATTTTGCTTCCAGCGTTTTAAATTGCCAGCTTTGAAAACCAGATGCAGGACGAAGCATATCACGAAAATCGAGGAAATCCATTGGCGTCATGGTTTCCATAATATCAATTTGATGAACTAACACTTTAATAATTGTAGTACATCTTGATAATCGGTGAACAACAGTTTGCAATTCGGGAGAATTATCATTTAGCGAAGGCAATTGCATGATGGCAGTTACAGAATCAACTTCAAACAACAATTGTTTAAACCACAATTCATACGTTTGATGAATAATAATAAACAACATTTCATCATGCGCAGGCTGATTTAATTTTTCACTTTCAGGAAATTGTGCGTGCAATATTTTATCCAATTGCAAATAATCGCTGTAATGAACTTCATCAGGCATAAAGCAATGTTAGATTTTTGATGTAAGATGTAATTCGAAATACGAAGTTAGAAATACGAAATATTAATGAAGAAATTATTAATGAAGGTTTTAAAATACAAAATAAGGATTACGAAATATGATTGAAAATTTATTAAAAGGAAAAAAACAATTTCGTATTTCGTACTTCTTATTTTGTATTTCTTATTTACAAAAACTCATACCCAATATCTCTCCGATAATAAATGCCATCGTAGTCAATTAAATCAAGTACGTCTTTTGACTTTTCTGTTGCTTCATAAACAGTATCGGCAAATGACGTAACACATAAAACGCGGCCGCCATTGGTAACTATTTGTTTATCTTTTTCAATTGTTCCTGAGTGGAACACGATGCTGTCATTATCAAATTTATAATCAAGCCCGTCAATCACATATCCTTTTTCATAACTTCCGGGATATGCGCGGCTCACTGCAACAATTGTAATGGCAGTGCGCGGATCAACTTTTATTTTTACCGTATCCAACTCCTGGTTGCAAACGCTGATAAATAAACCAACAATATCATTTTCCAAACGCGGAATAATCACCTCCGTTTCCGGATCGCCGAGGCGGCAATTGTATTCAATTACAAAAGGTTTTCCATTAACACTTATCACACCAATAAAAATAAAACCTCGGTAATCGATATTATCTTTCTGCAAGCCTTCAATTGTTGGTTTAATAATTTCTTCTTCAACTGCATACATAAAAGAATGCGTTGCAAAAGGTACAGGACTTACAGCGCCCATTCCGCCTGTGTTTGGGCCGGTATCGCCTTCGCCGATTCTTTTATAATCTTTTGCTTCGGGTAATAATAAATAATTTTTTCCGTCGGTAAGAACGAACACACTTAACTCAATGCCTTCTAAAAATTCTTCTACCACAACTTTTTTTCCTGCATCGCCAAATTTTGATTGTTGTATCATCAATTCAAATTCAGCCATCGCTTCTACATGGTTCTGGCAAATTACAACGCCTTTTCCTGCAGCCAATCCATCTGCTTTTAAAACTATTGGCAATGCATGCTGCTGTAAATAAGCAACGCCTTCTTTATACGTCTCAATAGTAAATTCTTTATAAGCAGCAGTGGGAATATTATGCCGTTGCATAAACGATTTTGCAAAAGCTTTGCTGCCTTCCAGTTGCGCCGCTTCTTTGGAAGGGCCAATAAAAAAAATTTTTGACAGTGATGGTTTTGATTTGAAATAATCTCCCAAACCTTTTACCAATGGCTCTTCCGGGCCAACAACAACCATCTCTACTTTTTTATCTTCGCAAAATTTTCCGATTGCATCAAAGTCGTTCAAATCTAAATTTACATTAATGCCGCACTGCGCTGTGCCTGCATTACCCGGCGCGATGTACAATGGGTTTGTCCATACACTTTGATTCAGTTTCCATGCAAGTGCATGTTCTCTACCGCCAGATCCTAATAGCAAAATATTCATCAGCAATTAATTTTTAAAAGGCAAAGCACATCGTTAATTATGCACCGAAATTCCTTATTCAGAAGCATATTAGAAAAAGAATTTTATAAATGGTAATTAATAAAAATAATTTTATAATTATCTGTTCCGATTCTGTATTTTACGTAACTGAGTTTATAAATAATAATCAATACTTAAAACTAATGCATGACCGCACAACCTGTAAAAAAAAGCCATCCTAAAGGATTATATGTTTTGTTTGCAACAGAAATGTGGGAGCGCTTCAACTTCTACGGCATGCGATCAATTTTGATCTATTTTATGACGCAGGCATTGTTGTTTAATCATGAATCTGCTTCTAATTTATATGGCAGTTATTTAAGCCTTATTTATCTCACACCATTAATCGGCGGTTACATTGCAGACAGATATTGGGGAAACAACCGATCAATTATTGTTGGCGGTATTGTAATGGCACTTGGAGAATTGACGCTTTTCTTTTGCAGTACTTTTTATCATTCCGCTCCGCAATTGGCTTCGTTATTACTTTTTGCAGGGCTTGGTATGATGATTACAGGCAACGGTTTTTTTAAACCAAATATATCTTCATTAGTAGGACAATTATATCCAAAAGATGATCACAGGAAAGATGCAGCTTATACTATTTTTTATATGGGCATTAATGTTGGCGGAATGTTGGGCCCATTTGTTTGTGGTTATTTAGCACAAAGAAGAAACGACCCTGCAGATTTCAGATGGGCATTTTTAGCAGGCGGAGTTGGTATGTGCATTAGTGTTATCATTCAAAAATTGTTTCAAAAAAAATATGTTGTAGATCCTGATAAAAAAATGCTGGGCACCGTTCCTGCAAACAGCCCGAAAGCTTTTGGTTCCGTTGCCATAATTATTCCTGCATTAATGGTACTTGCAGTAATTATGATTTATCTTTTTTATCTTGATTCGATTTATAATTATTTATTTTATTTGCTTACAGCTTGTATTGTAATTATTCCAACCATTATATTTTTTGATAAATCATTAACTGCCGCAGAAAAAAAGAAAGTTGCAGTAATATTTGTTGTATGTTTTTTTGTGATTTTTTTCTGGGGCGCTTTTGAACAGGCAGGCGCATCATTATCATTTTTTGCAGATGAACAAACGCAAAGGCAGGTCGGAAAATTCACAGTACCTGCAAGCTGGTTTCAATCTTTGAACTCTGCATTTGTTGTTTTATTCGCGCCATTTTTTGCATGGTTTTGGTTAAAACTTGGAAGCAAAGAACCATCATCACCAACAAAAATGGCGCTCGGTTTATTATTGCTCGCACTTGGTTATTTATGGATTGCACATGGCGTTGACAATATACAACCCGGCGTAAAAGTGAGCATGATTTGGCTTACAGGAATGTATGCGCTGCACACTTCTGGCGAGTTGTGTTTGTCGCCGATTGGTATGTCGCTCGTTAATAAATTATCACCTGCAAAATTTTTATCGTTATTAATGGCCATTTGGTTTACGGCAAATGCATTTGGAAATAAACTCGCTGGTGTATTAAGCAGCGTATATCCGCCGGGCGTTGCAGAAATAAAAAAAGCAAAAGAAAATGGTATTGATTTAGGAAGTATTTTATACAATCATATTGTTCCAAGCGCTGATCAAATTAAGCAACTGCACAACCTGGAAATCCCTTATACGTTTAAAACATTTTTAGGCTATCACATTAATAACCTTTACGATTTTTTTATGCTGTTTGTTTTTATGGCAGGCACAGCATCATTAATATTATTTTTAGTTACCAAGAAATTGCAAAGGATGATGCAGGCGGTGTGAGAATGAAACTATTGCCGAATAAATAACAAATCGTACAAGTGTGCGGCGCAACGAATGCTTATTAATGAACAAATGTTCACTTAATAGAAATTGAAATTTTAAATTATTAATGTGCTGATTTTTTTATGACAACTTTCAAAAGAACAAATTCGGATGATGCGGATTTTCAGCAACTGGTTGTGTTGCTTGATGAAGAATTGGCAATTCGCGATGGTGATGAACATACGTTTTATAACCAGTTTAATAAAATACAAAATATTGCAAACGTAATTGTTTGTTATGTGGATGATAAAGCTATTGCGTGTGGAGCTTTTAAAAAATATGATGATGCACAAGTGGAAATAAAAAGAATGTTTACGTTGCCTGAATATCGCGGAAAGTCAATCGGGCACAAGGTTTTGAAGGAATTGGAATTGTGGGCCGCGGAATTACATTATACAACTTGCGTTTTGGAAACCGGAAAAAAACAACCGGAAGCAATCCGTTTATATGAAAAAGCAGGCTATAAAATAATTGAAAATTACGGACAATATGCAGGCGTTGAAAACAGCGTTTGCATGATGAAACTTATTTTATAAAATGGCTTATTAATAAATAAGTTTGCGCAATTAATTCATTCTATATTTTATTAGAAAAAAATATATTCGGTGAATCTCCATCAACAAATCATTATTTAACAAATGGTTTTCATGATATATTCTGATAGTGTTTTAGCTTTCGGCTGTAATGAAAATTCCAAAACTTTTACCGGCTTGTTTATTAATATCTGCATTAATATTCTTCAATCAAATATTGATTGCGCAGGTGCAGATTAATGGAACGGTGTACGATCGCTCGCAGCGGTACCCGATGCCGGGCGTGAGTGTTATCGGCACTTCCGGCGGCGGAACGATAACAGATTCCCTTGGAAATTATAGTATAAAATTGCGCGCGGGCGATTCCATTTATTTTTCATACTTAAATAAACCAACAGATAAATACCCGGTAAAAGATATTCCGGCTGATCAACCATTTGATATTAGTTTGGAAGTTGCCGTTGAGGCTTTGCAAACGGTTGTCGTTAATCCAAAAATTTACCGCCAAGATTCATTGGAAAACAGGATTGAATATGAAAAAATTTTTAATTTCGGCAAAGATTACGTTACAAGCATGAAATCTAACCGCGGCCGCGGAATGGGCGTTGGTATTGACTTTGACATGTTGTTCGACGGAAAGAAAAACCGCCGTATAATGGCTTTTCAAAAACGGCTGGAGCAGGAAGAAAAAGATAAATATGTTGAGCACCGTTTTACAAAAGCATTGGTAAAAAGAATTACCGGGCTTGAGCCTCCGGCGCTTGATACGTTCATGGTTCAATACAGGCCGAGTTATGAATTTATACAAAGCTGTGAAACGGATTATGAATACTATAAATTTATTGCAGACTGGGGAAAGGATTTTAAGGAAATCTGGAAACAGGAACATGAGGCAATAAAAAAAGATTAATAAAAAATTTGCTGTGGAATTTGCTTACAATTTCATCTGTTAATAAAACAATCTTGTGAAAAATTTTTTTATCAGAAGAAGAAGCAAAGCGGTGAAATCAAATATTGCGATGCATCCGTTTGTTATTGTTTCTATACTTGCGGCAATTACACTTGTGGTGTGTTTTATTATTTTGCTTTGGTTTAAGTTTTAAGGTTATTAATAGCCAAATAAAGAACTAATTTACAAGAGTGCGACGCCAATGAAGCTTAATAGAAATTCAACTGCGTGGTTAAAAAATTTGTGAATCTTTCAAATAATTTTTGTCGCAGATAAGTGGATTAATAAAATGAAATAAAAAGTTTTTTGGAAATAATCAGTTCATTTTAAAAGGCACAATCATTTCGAAGATGGGAATGTTTACTTTAAAAATTTCTTTGTTGTTCAGGTTTTCCATGTTGTAGGTGCCATACATTTTTCCCATCTCTGTATTGAGGTTGCAGCCGCTCACATATTGATAACGCTCGCCGGTATTTAACACAGGTTGCATGCCAACAACGCCTTCGCCTTCTACTTCACGGTGGGTGCCGTTGCTGTCTAAAATATGCCAGTGGCGGCTATGTAATTTTACAGGAAAATTATTGTGGTTGTCGATAGTAATTTTATAAGCAAACATGTATTCGCCGGAAACAGGATTGCTATAATCTGGCTGGTAAAACGTTTCCACGCTTACTTCAATTCCTTCTGAAATTATATTTGCCATGGAAAACAAATTTTTATAAAATTAAACAAAATCGCGCGTGCATAAAAGGATTATTTAAGAATAATACACACAATCATGTTTCTGGCTTATTTTTACCCGCATTAAATTATTAATGATTTTTACAAGATTTATTATTAATAAGCGTTCAAGCTACAATCAAAATACAATATTTAATTTATGAAAATAGCAGTTGCAAAAGGAGATGGAATCGGGCCAGAAATTATGGCCGCCGTTTTAAAAATATTTGATGCCAACAAAGTGCCGCTTGAATATGAATTTGTAGATATGGGCAAATGGGTTTTTGATAAAGGTTTTTCAAACGGCATGACGCCGGAAGCGCAACATACGATAGAAGAACTCGGATTATTATTTAAAGGGCCAATGGAAACGCCAAAAGGCAAAGGCGTAAAAAGTATTAATGTAACTGCGCGCAAAACATGGAATACCTATGCAAACAAAAGAGTGTTTCAAACATTGCATGGTGTTGATACTGTTTTTTCAAAAGCAGGGATTCCGATTGATATAACAATTGTGCGTGAAAATATTGAAGATACATATGGTGGCATCGAGCATATGCCAACGCATGATGTTGCATTAAGCAGAAGGTTTATTACACGCCCGGGAAGTTTGCAGGTTATTAAGTACGCCTTTGAAATGGCGAAGAAAAAAGGTACGAAAAGAATTACCTGCGGACATAAAGCAAACATTATGAAACTAACCGATGGTTTGTTTTTAGAATGTTTTAATGAAGTGGCAAAAGAATATCCGGAAATAAAATCGGATGATGTGATTGTGGATGATTTATGTATGAAGCTGGTTACGCGCCCCGATTTATTTGATGTGGTTGTATTAACGAATTTACAAGGTGATATTGTTTCTGACTTATGCGCCGGATTGGTTGGTGGGCTTGGGTTTGCGCCGTCTGCAAACATTGGTGATCACATTTCTATTTTTGAAGCGGTGCATGGAACTGCGCCGGATATTGCCGGAAAAAATATTGCCAATCCAACTGCATTATTATTAAGCGGCATTGCGATGCTGCGCCATTTGGGATTAATGGAAAATGCGGCGATAATAGAAAATGCATTGTTGTTTACTTTAGAAAGCGGCGTGCACACAGGCGATTTTGGTGATAAGAAAATTCCTGCAGCAAACACAACAGAATTCTCCGAAGCCATCATTAATAATTTTGGAAAAACGCCTGAGCATGGTGCTAAGCCTTTGTTGCCAAACATGCCTGTTACACCAACATTATTTAAGTTGGATCACAATTCCATGATGGTTTCAAAAGAGCTGCAGCATGAAAAAATTAATGGCGTTGATATGTTTATTGCAAGCGGCGAACAGCCGGAATTTATTGCCAAAAAATGCCAGCGGCATGCTGGTGTAAAATTTAATTTGGTAAGCATCAGCAATCGCGGCACACAGGTTTGGCCAACAGGTTCTATTTATACAAACCTGGTTAATGAATACAATGTTCGTTTCGAAAGTATTGATGGAGAATTAAACCAGCAAGACATTATTGGTTTGTATGTGAGTTTAAGTGGTGATTTTAAAATTTGCTCTTTAGAATTATTAAATCTTTGGGGAGATAAGAAAGCGTATTCGTTGGCACAGGGACAGTAAACGTTGTTTGTTGAACGTTGGCAGATGACCGATCTTATTTCTATCATAATAATCATAATAAATCTGCGTGCTATTTTTTTAAATGGAACGCAGATTTTTTTATGATTGGACTGATGTGATTATTATTAATAAATTTACAAGTTCATATTAGAAACCATTATTAATATCATCACGCCGAGAAAAACGAAAAAGAATAAAGACAGATAATGAATGGATTGATATCGTTTTTCTTTTTGTTCTTGTTCATGCATTCTTGCAAGCACGTATAAAACAAAAGTGATTACAGAAACTATTCCTGTTAATATAAAAATGGCAACTAAAGTGTGAAAAAGCAAATCAGATTTTTTTAGTAGAAGTGTATCCATTCTTTATTAACCACTGCACAACTTTATCGCGCTGATCGCCTTGTATAATTATTTCGCCATCTTTAACAGAACCACCGGTGCCGCAAAAGGCTTTTAATTTTTTTCCCAAATCTTCCAAATCATTTTCTTTACCAACAAAATATTGAACAAGCGTAACAGCTTTGCCAGCGCGCTGTTTCGTGTCGAGCCGGATTTTTAATTTTTGTTGTTTTGGCAATAATGTTTCATCCTGAATTTGTTCTTCTTCTTCCAACTTAAAATTTGGATCGGTGGAAAAAACTAATCCGTTGTTATTATTAATTTTCTTTTTAGACATCCCGTTTATTTTGATTGTTCAAAATATAAAATTCAATGTTATTAATAATCCCTCAAACATTTAAATTCATTTTCACATTGAGCCATTTTCAAATTTTCACATTAATACAGCTTTCAAACTCAAATCCAAACTCTTTGCCTGATGTATTAATGCGCCGATGCTGATATAATCAACGCCGGTTTTTGCGTAAGCAATAATATTTTCTAAGTTAATGCCGCCGCTGGCTTCAGTTTCATATTTGTTATTAATAATTTTTAGTGCTTCCGTAATTTGTTCGGGCGAAAAATTATCGAGCATAATGCGATCAACTTTTCCAACAGCTATTACTTTTTTTACATCATCAATACTTCTTGTTTCTACTTCAATTTTTAATCCTGGTTTTTTTGTTTGCACGTAATCGTATGCTTTATTAATCGCTTTTTCCATTCCGCCGCAATAATCAATGTGGTTATCTTTCAGCATTATCATATCGTACAAACCAAAACGATGGTTCATTCCGCCGCCAATTTTTACGGCTTCTTTTTCGAGCAAGCGAAAATTTGGCGTTGTTTTTCTTGTGTCAAGAATTTTTGTTTTATAATCTTTTATTTTATCAGCATACTGATGCGTTAATGTTGCAATGCCACTCATTCGCTGCATGCAATTCAATACTAATCTTTCGCTTTGAAGAATGGTATAAACAGATGCTTCTACTTCAAAAGCGCTTTCACCAAACTTCATTTGGTCGCCATCTTTTTTAAATAGAGTAAATTTTGATGAAGGTTCTTTAATAAGAAAAATTTTTTTTGCAACATCAACACCTGCTAAAATTCCATCCTGTTTTATTTTTAAAATTGCCTTGCCTTTGGCATCTGCAGAAATGCATGATAATGTTGAATGATCGCCGTCGCCAACATCTTCTTTAAATGCGGCGTCAACTAAAATTGATAAATGTTCATCGTAGTTCATTCGCGAATTTATGAAATTGTTGAGAGAGCAGCATCGTTGTTCGATGATCGTTGGCCGATTATAGAAATGAGTTAACAGATGATGGATGACAGTTGAGAGAATTTTATTTTATTAATGATTAATAAAACGATCAATATTAATCATTAATGATCTTCATTTTTTATCAAGAAAAAAATCGGCCAACGGCCATCAATCATCAACCAACGCTTGTGGCTGCGCAAAAAAAAAACCCAGCAAAACTTCTGGGTCTGTGGTTTTTTAGAGGAACAATCATTTATTCAACTGGTTGAAAACGTAATTCCTGAAGCATTTGCCTGTCGCCTTTTATCTTCATAAATAATGTAGTCCTAAAATCGCCGGAGCTTGTTTTTAAAATGCCAATACAAAATTGCGATCCGCCATTTTCTCCTTTGTGTTTTACCTGGAAATTTTGAACCGGGTTAGTAATAAAAAAATCGCGGATAATCATTTCGGCCTGGCTCTTACTATATGTATCGCTTTTGTCGGGCAATGAAATGTCAACTCTTGAATCTAAATAACCAGAAAGCTGAGAAATATTTCCGGAACGCATGGCAACAGCCACATCATCAATATTAAAAAAAGGCTTGAAAGAAATAAGGATAAACGAAGCGGCAATAATCGTTAATCCTATAAACTTATTCATTGTAAATGGTTTTTCAATTCACCATAACTCCAAAAATATGCCAAAGTGTTTCTAAGGTGGAAAAATACTATCAGAAAGCGTAATACTTACTACCTTTATTGTGTTTAAAAACTGTTTTAAAAGGTTGATTAATAGATTATGGAAAATAAAAAAACGATATTAATAATAATGGACGGCTGGGGACTCGGACAGGTAAAAGAAGCCGACGCGATCCAACATGCGCAGGTTCCTTTTGTAAATTCTTTATATAAAAAATATCCAAACAGCACATTAATAACATGCGGTGAAGATGTTGGATTGCCCGAAGGCCAAATGGGAAATTCGGAAGTTGGCCATTTAAATTTAGGCGCCGGAAGAATTGTTTACCAGGAATTGCAGCGCATTAATGTTGCCATTCGTGATGGATCTTTTTTAAAGAATGACGTGTTGTTAAAAGCCATTCGTTTTGCAAAAAATAATAACAAACCTTTACACCTTATTGGGCTTGTAAGTGATGGTGGCGTCCACTCACATATTAATCATGTAAAAGCTTTGGTTGATTTATGTAAAAATGAAAATCTTGAACAGGTTTTTATTCATGCATTTACTGATGGCCGTGATACTGATCCAAAAAGTGGTTTGGGTTTTATTAAAGAATTGCAAAACCATCTTAATATATCAACAGGAAAAATTGCAACGGTAAGCGGCCGTTATTATGCAATGGATCGTGATAAAAGATGGGAACGTGTGAAGCTTGCATATGATGCATTGGTGAATGCTGAAGGACCGCAGGCAACAAACGCTATTAATGCTGTTGAAAATAATTATGCAAATAATATTACGGATGAATTTATAAAACCAACGGTTATTATTGAAAATGGAAAACCAGTTGCTGTTATAAAAAATGATGATGTGGTTATCTGTTTTAATTTCCGCACCGATCGTTGCAGGGAAATAACGGAAGTATTAACGCAAAAAGATTTTCCGGAACAAGGCATGAAAAAATTATCGTTGAATTATACAACGATGACGAAGTATGATGAAAGTTTTAAAAACGTGCATGTTGTTTTTGAAAATGATGATTTGAAAAATACATTGGGAGAAATAATTGCGAAGCATGGACTAAAACAAATCCGCATTGCGGAAACAGAAAAATACCCGCATGTAACTTTCTTTTTCAGTGGCGGAAGAGAACTTCCTTTTGATGGTGAAAAAAGAATAATGGCGCAATCGCCAAAAGTTGCAACGTATGATTTGCAACCAGAAATGAGCGCGTATGAACTGGCAGAAAAAATTGTTCCGGAGATAGAAAATAAATCTGCTGATTTTATTTGTTTAAATTTTGCAAACACAGATATGGTTGGCCACACCGGCGTATGGAGCGCAGTTATTAAAGCTGCCGAAACCGTTGACAAATGTGTTGAAAAAGTAGTAACCGTAGCTTTGCAAAATGATTATGCAGTTTTTTTGTTGGCAGATCATGGCAATGCAGATTTTATGGTTAATGAAGATGGTTCGCCAAACACTGCGCATTCATTAAACCTCGTTCCTTTTTTTATAATTGATAAAGAATGGAAAGGAAATATAAAACCAGGCAAACTGGGTGATGTTGCACCAACTATTTTATCATTAATGAAGTTGGAAATCCCAAAAGAAATGACGGGGAATATTTTAATTTAAAGAGGTAAAAAACTATATTAAATTTCTTTTAAAGACAGCATTTTGTGCTGTCTTTTTTTATTTTATAAATCGATAAATTTTTTTAAACAAAGCAGCTTTAACTTATAAAAATTGTCTAAATTACATGGCAACTAAAGTTATACATGACAGAAGAAGCCATTTTTCAGGGATGTTTAAATAATAACTCCGCAGCGCAGCGGGAACTGTATAATAAATACAGTCCTAAAATGCTGGCGGTTTGTTATCGCTTTGCGCACAAACGCGAAGATGCGGAAGATATGTTGCAGGAAGGTTTTATAAAAGTGTTTTCGCAAATTCATACGTTTCAAAACAAAGGCGCTTTTGAGGGCTGGGTGCGGCGCATAATGGTGCACACATGTATTAATAACCTGAAAAAAAATAAACGGTTTAATGAAAGTGTAGATATCGCATACGCAAGCAGTATCCAGGTTCGTGAAGAAAGTGTTCCATCGATTGTGCAGGCAAAACAGGTTGTTGAGTGTATAAGAATGTTGCCGCTTGGTTACCGTACAGTTTTAAACCTTTATGCGATTGAGGGTTATTCGCACAAGGAAATTGCAGAAATGCTGGATATTGAAGAAAGCACGAGCCGCTCCCAATATACAAGAGCGAAACAAATGCTTGAAGAGATATTAATAAGAAAAAAAATTATTCAAAAACCAAAAGAAAAACTTCCGTGGTTAAGTGCTGTACGATAATATTAATTTCTTATCCTGTTAAGATCCTGCCCTAAAAACTACTGACAATGAAGGAAAGCGATTTTTATAATGATGATTTTGAAGACTTGCTCCGCGAAAAATCGGATCAATACAAAATGTATCCTTCCGACAAAGCCTGGAACAATATTTACAATTCAGTGCACACACGCAAAAGAAGGTTTATTGCCGGAATGTCTTTATTAATAACCGGAATTTTATTTATAGCAGGTAAAGAATTATTGCTTCAGCCAAATCATCCTGCATCTTCCAAATTAATTTCAGAAAATATTTCATCTAATAAAAAAGAAGATAACGAAACACCTGATTCCGTTTTATCTGCTTCCATCGCTGCAGTTTTTTCTGCAATGAAAGCGCCGGCAACTCCGCGCAGGTTATTATCGGCCACAGAAAAAAAATTAGTTATCAATGAACCGGAAGATGATTTTTCTGATGTTCCATTAAATCTTGCACCGGTAATTTCTATTTATACAGCAACAAATATTGCCAATGATATATCGGTTGCTAAACATGAAATTATTGCTGAAAATACAAAAAACATTATCGCAGATTTTACGGTTGATAATAACAAAGATGATGTTTCAAAATCAATAATCCACAACACAACAGAACCTGTTGCTGAAGAAACAAAAGAAGTTTCTGCAGAAAACCCGGTAATTAAAGAAAGCAATTCTGAAGATAAAAATGATAATACGTGGTTGCAGCACACTGCTTCTTACGAGTTAAAAAATACGGTGAAAAGAGGCAAATGGAACTGGCAGGTTTATGCATCGCCAACGGTTAATTACAGAACGCTTTCCGGCGGCGATCCTTATTCTGTTCCTAAAACCGGCTTGCAATATGTGCCGATTGCATTAACGCATTATGGAAGCCCGAATGATTATGTAAATCAAAAACCTTCCATCGGTTATGAAGTTGGCGGAAGTATTTTGTACAGGCTTACGCGCAACCTTACTTTTAAAACAGGTTTACAATTTAATTACACGCGTTACAGTATTAAAGCGTACACATCTGCAAACTCGCAACAGGCCACTATTGCATTAAATTCTTTTTACGGATATAATTCAAACATCATTACGGCTTATAGTAATATTCAAAATTTTGGCGGCAATTCACAGAAAAATTTATACAATCATTATTATCAAATTTCAATTCCCGTTGGTTTTGAATTGAGAATCTTGGGCAATGAAAAACTGCAGTTAAATATCGCCGCAAATGTTCAGCCCACTTATTTAATAAACCGAAATTCTTATTTATTAACAACAGATTATTCTGATTATACAAAAGCGCCATCACTTTACAGAAGATGGAATTTTAATGGCGGCGCAGAATTATTTATCTCTTATAAAATCGGTGGTTTCCGCTGGCAAATCGGTCCGCAATTGCGTTATCAATTGCTATCTACTTATACGGATCAATATCCGATTAAAGAAAATTTAAAAGCTTACGGATTAAAAATTGGTGTAAGCAAAACTATCTGGTAAAAAAATTATTAATACTATTATAAGCTGCGATTTTAAAAATCGCAGCTTTCTTTTTTACCACAATTCAGTAATGCGTAATTTTAAAAAATGAAAAAACAGTTTGTAGTTGCTTTTCTCTTTTCTATAGTATTATCAGCGTGCAACAATCATCCAAAAAATAATAATGAAGAAGAAAAAATTACCGTGAAAAAAAATTTTTTCCGGGTTAATGATTTTATAAAAAGTGAAATAGGTTATGTTGATTCTTTGCCGCTTGCAATTATTAAATACAACATCGACAATAATAAAACAGATTCTGTTTTTATAAAACCACCAGCATTTAATATCATTGCGCAAGCGTTTATTTCCGATGCATTAATAAGCCCATCGTTTGAAGAAAATTTTACAGAAAATTCTTTTATGGATGAAGCAACGCAATCCGTAACTTTTACTTATTCCGCCAAAAAAAACATTGGAGAATTAAGGCATGTTGATGTACTTGTAAAACCAACGCCAGGTTTAAATAAAGTAAAAAGTATTTACATGGAAAAAATCATTAATAAAAATGATACGCTTATTATTAAAAAAATGATTTGGAAAGCGCGCAGAAATTTAACCATTATTACAAGCATTCAACCTTTAGGACAGAAGGCTGTTATTAATCAAACAAAAATAGTTTGGGACGACAGAGATTAACCCAAAACCATGACACAGCAAGCATTTCAACATATTGCATCTACCATTCCCAACCAGCCGGGCATCTATAAATATTTTGATGAAAGCAATAAACTGCTTTACGTTGGCAAAGCAAAAAATTTGCGCAAACGTGTTGCATCTTATTTTTCAAAAACATTTACAACATACAAAACGCACGAGCTTGTTCAGCGCATCCATCATATAGAATTTACGATTGTAAATTCTGAGCAGGATGCTTTTTTGCTGGAGAATTCATTAATAAAACAATTTCAGCCAAGGTTCAACATTAATCTGAAGGATGATAAATCTTATCCTTACATCGTTATTAAAAATGAATCTTTTCCAAGATTATTTTTAACGCGCAGAAAAATAAATGATGGTTCAGAATATCTCGGCCCATTTACTTCTGTTGGCCGCGTTCGCGAGTTGCTCGATTTTGTACGCGCAAACATTCAGTTGCGCAATTGTAAATTGAACCTTACAGAATCAAACATAAAAAAAGGGAAATTTAAAGTTTGTTTAGAATATCATTTGGGCAATTGCAAAGGGCCTTGCGAAGGTTTACAAACTGCTGAAGATTATCACGAAGGATTGTTGCAAATGAAAAATGTTTTGAAAGGAAATCTCGGGCCATTAATACAGCAGTTTAAAAAAGAAATGAAAGACGTTGCTGAAAAAATGCAATTTGAAAAAGCAGAAATCATCCGCAAAAAAGTTGCGCATTTAGAAAGTTACCAGGCGCGTTCCGTTATCGTAAACAAGCACGTTACCAACGCTGATGTTTTTTCATTAATAAGAAATGGCGATGCTGCTTTTGTAAATTATTTAATGATTGAAAACGGAACGATTGTGCAAACGCACAACAACCAAATTGAAACCCATCTTGAAGAAACAAATGAAGAAGTGCTTGCGATTGCCATTGCACAATTGCGCGAGCGCTTTAACAGTGATGGAACGGAATTGATTGTTCCGTTTGAAATAACTTATCCGCAGGAAGGAATTATTGTTACTGTTCCGAAAGCTGGTGATAAGAAAAAGTTGCTTGAACTTTCTGAAAAAAATGTTGAATATTTTGTGGAAGAATTAAAGAAGAAAAAAAATCTTTATATAAAAACAAATACGGAAGATGATAATAATAAAATGCTTCAGCAATTGATGGATGATTTGCAATTGCCGGCGTTGCCTGTAAATATTGAATGTTTTGACAACTCAAATTTCCAGGGAAGTTTTCCTGTTTCTGCCATGGTGAGTTTTAAAAATGGTATTGAAAGTAAAAAAGATTATCGCCATTTTAATGTAAAAACTGTTGAAGGCATTAATGATTTTGCAACGATGAAAGAAGTTGTTTACAGAAGATATAAACGATTAACAGATGAAGCGCAACCTTTGCCACAACTGGTTATTATCGATGGCGGCAAAGGACAGTTAAGCGCTGCCATGGAAAGTATTGCTGAACTTGGATTAATAGGAAAAATGACTGTAATGGGCCTTGCAAAAAATGTGGAAGAATTATTTTTTCCCGGAGATAAAGAATCTATCAAGCTGCCGTATAATAGTGAAAGTTTAAATTTGATAAGAAGAATCCGTGATGAAGTGCATCGTTTCGGAATTACTTTTCATCGACAAAAAAGAAGCAAAGGCGCATTTAATAATGAACTGGAAACGATTAAAGGAATTGGAAAAAATACAACGGATCAATTATTAAAAAAATTCCGTTCGGTTAATAATATAAAAAAATTAAGCGAAGAAGAATTGGCTGCATTAATTGGTTTATCAAAAGCAAAAATCATTCGTGCGCATTTTGAAAAACAAAATCCTCAACCGCAAACTAATGATCATGTAGAATAATTTTTTGAAAAACATTTCTTCTTTATTAATAAAAAAAACCATTCTCCAAAATGAAGAATGGTTTTGTTATTTTGAATTTATCTATTAATATTTTTTATTGAACAGATACTTGTTTCGGCGCAAATCCGCTGTTAACAACCTGAACAAAATAAGTTCCTTTTGCAATTCCTTTTAAGGAAACAGTTGTCTGTATACCATTTTGGTTTAATGAATATTGACGTACAATATTTCCTGCGCCATCCATTATTCTTACAACATTACTTTGGTTAATACCCGAGTAAGTAATAACCAATTGATCAGAAGTTGGGTTTGGATAAATACTGAATTGCGGGCCATTTGCAAGAATAGTTGCAGAAACAATTTTACTATATGTAAAACGCCCATTTAAATCTTCTTCTTTCAAACGATAATAATGAATACCAACCGCAGGATGATAATGAGTGTAATTATAACTTGTAGTGCTGGTCGTATTTCCTTTTGCATTAACACTGTCTAGCGCTGTAAAATTTTGCGCATCCAGACTATGTTCAATAATAAATGATTTAGTGTTTTGTTCCTGCGCCGTTTTCCAGTTCAATACAATGTTTTGATCCAACGGAGTTGCAGTTAAACTGATCAAATTAAGCGGCAATACATTAGATGAACCTGTGGTTAAATAAACTTGTGAATAAATCCACGGGCTGTATGTTTGCCCAAACGTTACGGCTGTTGATGCATACTGAATTCTTGCTCTTACTTTAGTTGCTTTGGCAATAGCTTTGTTTACTAAACTTTTAAATTCAGTTCCACCCGGCGCGATGGTTGCATAAGCCGTTTGCTGGCCGGTTGTAATCACACTATTTGTAATTGGGTTTCCGCTAAATGGAATTCCGTTAGGAACAACTTCCCATACCAATCTTCCATTCACATGTCCAAATGGAGATTGTACCGTTAAGCCTAAACCAAATTGCGTTGAATGAACATTATCAGCCCTTAAATTGCTGGCCAAATTTGTTTCGTATAAACGAAGAATGTTGCTGGAATTATGGCCAACGTCATTGTTTCCATAATAAACAAATACACTTCCAACTTGTGTGAAAGAAGGATTTTGGAAAGAACCAACGACGATATCACTATAACCATCTCCATTTACGTCACCGGCAGAAGCGATGCTTAAATGGTTATTAAATTCAGATTCGCCATTAGGAGCAGTTACGCCATCCGCAGCATCAGTATAAACCTGATTTGCAGCAGTTGCACTTACCGTTGCAGGAAACACAGTTGCCCCGCCCTGGAATAAATAAACCGGCCCTCTTGCAGATTTTACAATGATATCACTATATCCATCTCCATTTACATCACCGGCACTTGCCACAGCCACGCCAAATTGATCATTTGAATTTACACCGTATAATATCGTTTGCGGCACAGTTGCAGTTCCTGAAGAAGTACCCAAAAATAAAGCTGCATATCCTGTTGTACCAAAATAACCGCCTGGCGCACCAACAAGTACATCGCTAAAACCATCACCATTAACATCACCGGCACTTGAAACAGATGTGCCAAAACCGCCACCAGAAAAAGGAGTATTACCAACGAGCGTTACATCAGGACTTGCATTGTCAGCAATACCGGTTGGGCTTCCGAAAAATATAAATGCTTCGTTGCCATTAGGGCCTGTTCCTACAATTACATCACCAAAACCATCGCCATTTACATCGCCGGCACCAGCCACACTTGTTCCAAAAAACAATGATGACATAGTTGGATTTGGAAATGTTAACCGTGGTGGGTTAGCAGTTATTAATCCCGTTGCACTGCCAAGATAAATATATGCAGCTCCCTGATTTGAAACTGTAAGATCTATATTCTGAGCACCGATTATTACATCACCGTAGCCGTCGCCGTTTACATCACCGGCACTTGCAACACTTGAACCAAATTCATTAAAAGCTAACGGTGGAGGATCAGTAATAATAAGCGGGCTGCCGGTTTGCAAACCGCCTGCGCTACCGTATAATAAATAAACTATGCCTTCATAAGTATCTGCACCACTATTATAACCAATGCCACCAATAACCACATCACCATAACCATCGCCATTAACATCACCAGCGCTGGAAACTGTAAAACCAAAATTGCCATCGTTTGCACCTTGTCCCGGCCGCGGGCCAATAAACGGCGTTCCAGCTTCGGGAGTTGTTGATAAACCTGATGCACTGCCAAGATAAATATAAAATGCCCCCAAGTTTCCAGTTGCCGAAAAACGATTTGCATAACCGCCTATATAACCATTAGCGCCAATTATTACGTCATTATATCCATCGCCGTTTACATCGCCGGCACTTGCCACGCTGTAACCAAATTGATCACCTGCATTCTGGCCATTTAAAACAGCCGTTGCAATATTTGTAGAAGTTGCCGGGCTTCCCTGGTAAGTAAAAGCAGATCCGCTTCCGGTTGAACCAACAATTACATCACTGTATCCATCGCCATTAATATCACCAGCGCTTGCAACGCTGTTTCCAAAATTATTTGTACCTGTTAATGTAATACTTGCAGTTGCGGGAACGCCTGCAGCGCTTCCATAATAAATAGCAGCATTTCCATTTTCATCTCCTATTATGATATCACCAAATGCATCGCCATTTACATCGCCTGCGCCTGCCACGCTAAACCCAAAATTAGTTCCGCCTGATAATACGGTTGGTAGAGTTGAACCATTAATACTGCTGCCAGCACTTAGGTAAACAAATGCGTGGCTTGCAGCATTTCCAACAACTACGTCACTGTAACCATCACCATTTACATCGCCTGCGCTTGACACAGTTGCACCGAAAAATGATCCTGTTCCGCCAGATAAAGTTATCGCTCCGGCGGTTGTGCCGCTTGCTATTCCTAATGCACTGCCTGTAAAAATAAATGCGCCGCCACCACCATTGCCGATTATAACATCACTAAACCCGTCTGCATTTATATCTCCCGCACTTGCAACAGTAACGCCAAAAAAAGACGGACCAGATATACTTGTTAATGTTGTACTTGCTGTTACGCTCGCTCCTGATATAATTCCTGCTGCGCTACCATTAAAAATAAAAGCATTGCCGCCTGCATCGCCAATAATTACATCGCTGTAACCATCTCCATTTATATCACCTGCATTCGCTACACTTGCTCCAAATCTTGCAACGCCTGTTAATGTTGTAGTTGCTGCAGCACTTGTTGTTGCTGCTATTCCTGTTGAGCTACCTGTAAAAATATAGGCATTACCTGCTGCATCTCCGATGATAATATCGCTAAATCCATCTTTGTTAATATCGCCTGCAGAAGCAACAGCAGCGCCAAATGTAACACCGCCAGTTATTGTTGTTGCGGCAGTTGTAGATACACCGGTCATGCTTCCCAAATAAATAGAAACGGTTCCGTTATCACTACCAACAATTACATCACTATATCCGTCGCCGTTAATGTCGCCCGCACTTGCTACGCTAAAACCAAAATTTCCGACAACGCCCGTTAATGTTGCCGATGGCGTTGTACTCAATGGATCAATCGTAACAGGATATGCAGCGCCAGCGGCATCTGCAACTATTTCAAAATTATTATCGTTGCCAACAATCATTTTTGCAGCAAGTGTTTTGCCGTTTGCATCCCACACTTTAAGATCGTTGTAAATAACTTTATTATCAAGCCCGTGGTTATTGTTGTGTTTTGCAAAATGCAATTCTTTATCATGCACTTTATTTACAACCCAATTTCCATCCGCATGTAATTTTATTTTTAACTCCTTTGTATTTTTAGCGGGCGCTTGTTTAATAATAAAATTTTGGCGAATGCCTTTTTCATCATTATGATATTGTATGGAATAAGCATTTCCAAAACTGTATTCAACATTGTTGGCAGTGTTTATTGTTTGTTCCTGTTGCGGCTGAATCAATTTATCATCTGCATACAAACCTTTCACATCAATCTTTAAATTCCAATTGTTTTTAACGGAAGCTTTCTTTGTAATCTTAGCTTCCGGCAAATTAAAATCTGGTATGGAATACAGTGTAAAACCATTTGTATTGAATGTTGTTTTCAATCCTTGCGAAGCATTAATACTGTTATAACTTTTATTATCACCTGCAGCATTTACATAATACATGCGTTTGTTTAAATCTTTTTTTACAGATGTAAACCAATCGCTTTTTTTAATTTGTGTTGTATCAATAATTGTAGATTTTGGCTGCACGCCAATATTTTTATTATCCGTTTTTTTTATGAATGGAGATAACCCATTTGCCAAAGGCATATAAATTTTACCGCAAGAAATTGCCTGCTTTTTCGAATTATTAAAATATTGCTTTAATACATTTGGAATGGTTATTAACAGCAGCGTAAATGCGCCTAAAAAAAAGTATTTCTTCTTTAAAAAAGATGAAGGTTTGGAAAATGATTTTTGTAAAATACTTTGCATAAGTAAGCTGAGTTTTGAGTTGAGTTGAATAAAAAAATTGCGGGATTTATTCAAAAAAGATATTGAACTCTTTATTATTTTTGGTAAAAAAAGTACGTAAATACTTTTACACAAAATAATAATAAGATTCAAATAATCAAAGATTCACAGATAAACTAAAGATATACTCATTAATATATCAACACGGTGTGAATAAACTGCTGGTTAAGTATTGCATGAGCTTCTCATTAATAAGATGTTATGTTACCAAATGTTATTAATATCAATTAAGATAAAACTTACCTTTCAATACAATCTTTAAAAACAAAAATTTTTTTTATGGAAGAAATGGAAATTCCTACGGAGCATTTGCAGGAAGCAATTCACGAAAAAGCAGAAGAAGAAAAAGAAAAATGGGTTTTGTTTGTTGCGCTTTCAACGGCTGTAATGGCTGTGCTGGCGGCTATTGCCGGTTTATTGGGCGGCCATCATGTTAATGAAGCTTTGATTGACCAAATTAAATCGTCTGACCAATGGGCGTTTTACCAATCAAAAAGTATTAAGGCAGAAATTGCATCTTCAACCGATAAAATTTTGCAGGCTTTGCCAGGCAAAACGATAATTCCAGCTGATAATAAAGAAAAATTGGATCGGTATGAAAAAGAAAAAGAAGATATAAAAACTCAGGCTGAAGAACACGAAAAAACTTCGGAAGAACATTTAAAAAGGCATGTAACTTTATCGAAAGCGGTTACTATTTTCCAAATCGCCATTGCCATTTCTGCCATCTCCATTTTAACCCGAAAAAGAGTAATGTGGTATGCTGGATTATTATTAACGATTGCCGGCGCGGTATTTCTATTTATCGGAGTTGTGTAAAATTTCACGCAGCTTTTTCTTTCCAGCTTTTTACTTTAGGTAAAGCGATGTGAAACCATGCCGTAAAGTTTGCAGGTTTTAATTGTAATGAATTTTCTATTTCAGGTAAACTCATAAAACAATAATCTGAAACTTCGCTTTTATCGGGCTTAATACTTCCGTCGTAATTTCCAACAAAAACGTGATCAAATTCATGTTCAGTTAATCCGTTATCAAATCCGGATTTATATACAAAATCAAAAATTTTATTAATAGAAGTCGAAAATCCCAATTCTTCATTAAGCCGGCGCAAAGCTGCTTTTTCGGTGTCTTCGCCTGGCATTGGATGGCTGCAGCAGGCGTTTGTCCATAAACCAGCACTGTGGTATTTATTTAACGCCCTTCGCTGCAACAGCATTTCGCCTTTTGCATTAAATATAAAAACGCTAAAAGCCCTGTGTAAAAGGGCTTTTCGATGAGCTTCCATTTTTTCCATAATGCCAACCTGTTCGTCTCTTTCATTCACCAAAACCACTTCCTGAAGCATATTTTATTATTAAATTCGACTAAACTTAAAAAATTTTTTCGACATTAATAAATATTAAAACGCAAGGATTTGCGCTTTCAGCAATTTACGGGCAAAATGGATGCGGCTTTTGATAGTTCCTAAAGGCTCAGATAGCATGTCTGCAATTTCATGATACTTGAAACCGTCAAAATATAATAAAAACGGGTTACGGAAAATTTCCGGCAAATTATGGATAGCAAGCTGGATATCTTTTATGCGCAAATTTCCTTCCGCCGCATTCGGAATTACTGCCTGATTATGGTTTAATAAAAACTCATTTGGCGTGGTATCAAAAATGGTATTCTGTTTTACCTTTCTGCGGTAGTTATTAATAAAAATATTGCGCATGATGGTATACAACCATGCTTTAATGTTGGTTCCAACATTGTATTTATCCTTATTTGCCAGCGCACGAAACAAAGTTTCCTGAAACAGATCTTTGGCTGCTTCTGAGTCTTTTGTAAGTGTGATTGCAAAAGGTTTCAGAAATTCTGCGTTGTTTACTAAGAGTTGATTAAATTCTAAGGTTGACATAAAAAAGTGTTTAACTAATTACCTTGTAAATTTAAACATTATTCAGGTTACCAAATGCAATTTTTGTTTAAAGTTTTATTAAAATAATGAAACAATAAAATGAATTGGAAAACCTGCATTAATAAGTACGAGAAAAAAGCAGTAAAGGTTTATAAGGAAGCAACATATTCTAAAACTTCCGGCAAAGAGCGTTTGAAGTGAATATCAGAAATACTTTTTTTTGCCTGCGTTTGCGCAATTCGCCCGGAAATAACCAGCGGGAAATCTTTGATGTATAAATTTTTTTGAGCAATAAATTTTTGAAAACTAAAGCTGCTCGTCATGCATGTTAAATGCGTATAAATATAATCGGGTTGCTTGTATTTGCATGCAAAACCAATATCTTTTACCGGCACATTTGCACCAAGATAAAATATTTTTGCGCCGCGTTTTTTTAATAAATAATAGATGTACAATAATCCAATTTCATGATGTTCGCCTTCTGGCAAAAACAGCATAATTTTTTTATTAATAACCGTATTTGCAGTTACGCCTTCAATGCCCACAATAAGCTTCTGGCGGATGATATTGCACACCAAATGCTCCTGCACAGGATGAATATGATTGGTTAGCCAGAGAATCCCGATCCTATCTAAAAAAGGAAAAATTATTTGTAAAATTGTTTTATCAATTCCTTTGGTAAAAATGTAATTATCAAGCAGGCTTTCAAAACCTTCGTTATCCAAATCAATCATGCAATTAATAAGGTCGTTTACAATTCTTTCGCGGCAGGCTTCGGCATTGGAAAGTGCAGTTATTTTGTTCTGCAATTCCGTCTCATTCATCTTATTAATGTGCGAAATTTTGAAACCATACTTATTAAGCAACGCAATACTGAGAATAGTTTTTAATTCCTGGTTGCTATAATAACGAATGTTGGTTTCTGTTCTTTCGGGTTTTAAAAAAGAATACCTCTGTTCCCAAATACGAATAGTATGGGCTTTTATTCCCGAAAGGTTTTCTAAGTCTTTTATGGTAAACGTATTCATGTAATAATTACAAGCAATATTAAAATTTGTTTAATCCGCCGATATCAAATTTTAAACTTTTTTATTAATAAAATAAGATTTTAAAAAGAGAGAATTACAAACAGGAAAGAATTAAATTGAAATTAAAAGCGAGAAGTTAACTGTGAAAGGAAAACTAAAATTCCGGGTTTAAGATCATACCGGTATCCAATAATTTTTTTACAGTATCAAGAGAAGAATTTCCAAGCGCCTGGATATGGCGCGCACTGTGTAAATCAGTGCCGAGCAGGTTTACATATTTTTGTTTGATAAGATATTGAGCAAGTTCAATGGGGCCTTTTCCATAAAAGCCGCTTAGCGAAAGCAGGTTAAGCTGAAAAAGACAACCAGTATCTTTTAAATCTTCATACCACTCTTTATTTGCATTGAAATATAAATACCTTTCAGGATGTGCAATTACGGGAAGATATCCCTTGATTTGCATGTTAAAAAGCATTTGCTTAAAATCTATTGGCGCTTTAATAAAAGAAAGTTCAACCAGCACCAAGTTGTCTTTTAAAGTTAAAAGTGGCGTATTATCATCAAGCAGTTGAGAAAAATGATCGTCCATATAATATTCAGCCGCGGCCGAAAATTCTACATCAATTTTTTTCAGCTCTAATTCTGCTTTTACTTTTTTATAACCGGCAAGAATAATTTCATTGGTATTTTTATACATGTCCCACATAACATGGGGTGTGGTAATAATTTTTTTATAACCCAGGTTCATCATTCCCTGGATTAATTTTATGCTTGTATCTACATCAGGAGAACCGTCATCAACCTTTGGAATGAGGTGAGAATGCATATCACAATGCAGTGCACTGTAATCTTTTATTTCATTATTTTTTTTACGAAAGATTGAAAACATGATAAGGCTAAACTTCTAAATTAGTTATTTTTCTGATATCTTTTCAAAATCATTGTATACGCGCTCAATGCCTTCTTCCAAAGAAATTTTTGCCTGCCAGCCCATTGCTTTCAATTTAGTAACGTCCATTAATTTGCGTGGCGTTCCGTCAGGCTTTGTCAAATCATGAATAATATCTCCTTTGTAACCGGCAATTTTTTTTATTAATAAAGCCAGTTCTTTTATTTCAATATCATCACCTGTACCAATATTTACGAAACCTGCATCATTATAGTTCTGCATTAAAAAAAAGCAGGCATCAGCTAAATCTTCTGCATGCAAAAATTCGCGGCGCGGTTTGCCAGAACCCCAAATGGTTACAGAATTTTCGCCACTCAATTTTGCTTCATGAAATTTTCTTATAAAAGCTGGCAACACATGCGAATTATTCAAATCATAATTATCATTCGGCCCATATAAATTTGTTGGCATTACAGAAATAAAATTGCAATTGTATTGCGAACGATATGCATCACACAATTTAATGCCTGCAATTTTTGCGATAGCATATGGTTCGTTGGTTTGCTCTAATAAACCTGTTAATAAATATTCTTCTTTTAATGGTTGCGGCGCCATTTTAGGATAGATGCATGATGAACCGAGAAACATTAATTTACTAACTGCATTTTCATACGCAGCATGAATAACGTTATTTTGAATCATCAGGTTTTCATACAAAAAATCTGCGCGGTAAATATTATTTGCAAGAATGCCGCCCACTTTTGCAGCAGCTAAAAAAACATAAACCGGTTTTTCATTTTTAAAAAAATCATTAACATCAGTTTGATTTCTTAAATCCAATTCTGAAGAAGTTTTTAATAATAAATTATTAAAGCCCTGCTGTTTCAATTTTCTAACAATGGCAGAACCAACCATTCCGCGATGCCCAGCCACATAAATTTTATCGTCAATATTCATAACCTTATTAATAATTTATTCAAACTGATTTTTAATATTAAATCCTGATTCTTTTAATAATTTTTCTTTTTTAAAAAAATCAACATCTGCATTTACCATTTCTTTTACCAGCATTGCCAAATCATATTTTGGCTTCCATTTTAATTTTGTGTACGCTTTTGTTGCGTCGCCTATTAATAAATCCACTTCTGTCGGGCGATAATATTTTTTATCAACTGCTATTACTTCTTTACCAAGCATTATTGCGTAATCCGGATTGGCAGTGCTTTTCACCACACCAACCTCATTTTCTGCGGAACCTTTAAATTCAATTTCAATGCCAACTTCATTAAACGCCATGTGCACAAAATCCCTGATAGAAGTTGTGATGCCGGTTGCGATTACATAATCTTCCGGTTCATCTTGTTGCAAAATTAACCACATTGCTTCTACATAATCTTTTGCATGCCCCCAATCTCTTTTTGAATCTATGTTGCCTAGAAAAATTTTATCCTGCAAACCCAATGCAATTTTTGCAACGCCGCGCGTTATTTTTCTTGTTACAAAAGTTTCACCACGCAATGGCGATTCATGATTAAAAAGAATTCCGTTTGTTGCAAACATTTTATACGCTTCCCGATAATTTACTGTTATCCAGTATGCATATAATTTTGCAACAGCATATGGCGAGCGCGGATAAAACGGTGTTGATTCACTTTGCGGAACAGCCTGTACCAATCCATATAATTCCGAAGTTGATGCCTGATATATTTTTGTTTTTTTTGTAAGGCCCAATAATCTTACAGCTTCAAGTATTCTTAATGTGCCGATGCCATCTGCATTGGCAGTATATTCAGGCGTTTCAAAACTTACGTGCACATGGCTCATTGCAGCAAGGTTATAAATTTCATCCGGTTGCGTTTCCTGTATTATTCTTATCAAATTTGTTGAGTCAGTAAGGTCTCCATAATGTAGATGAAAATGCACATTTGATTCATGCGGATCCTGGTACAAATGATCAATGCGATCTGTATTAAATAAAGAAGTCCTTCTTTTTATCCCATGAACAATATAGCCTTTTTGTAATAACAATTCACTTAAATAAGCACCATCTTGTCCGGTAACACCTGTTACCAATGCAACTTTTGCCATAATTATTTTATTAAAAATTGAGAAATTTTCCGGATTGGTTTTGCATATAACGTAAAAAAATAAGGATTCAATCCATTCATTTTCCATGCAAGCCTGTCTTCTTTATTTGCTTTAATCCTGTTTTTAAAAGAAGCATTGCTAATTCCGCCAGAACGCATTTTTACAATCACTTCGGGAATATATTTTGTATGCATTTCATGCTTTAATAATATGCGCAACATCATTTCATAATCTGCTGCGGAACGCAAAGAAATATCAAACAATCCAACTTTATCATATACTTCTTTGCGCACAAAAAAAGTTGGGTGCGGCGGCATCCATCCGTAATAAAAATTTCGTTTGCTAAAAACGCCAGTCTTCCAAGTACGTACAATTTTATTCAAATCATTTTGCTGCACGTATTGTAAATCTGCATAAGTTGCCTGCACGGTTGGATCTTCAAATTGTTTTACAACGGTTGCAATTACATTTTCATCAACATAAATATCATCTGAATTTAAAATGCCAATCACATCTCCATTTGCATGTGCAATGCCTTTATTCATTGCGTCATAAATGCCTTTATCTTTTTCACAAATTATTTTTGAAACATGTAAAAACTCGGATACAATTTTTAAAGTATTGTCTGCAGAATTTCCATCAATAATAATATGTTCAATGTCAGTATAACATTGTTGTTTCACAGCAATTAATGTATCTCTTATTGTTGCTGCACTATTATATGTTGCTGTGATGATGGAAACTTTCATCTAATATATTTGCTATTCTATTATTCTTTCTTTAATAAAAACTGCAGGGTTTCCCTGGTAAATTCTATATGCTTCCAAATTTTTTGTTGCAACAGAATTAACTGATAATACAGCATGTGTTCCGCAAATTATTCCGGGGCAAACTATTGATTGCGCGCCAATCCAAACGCCATCTTCAAGTATTATTTTTTTTATTATCAAATCAAAAGTTGTTGAAGAAAAATTATGATTTCCCGTAAGCAACATGGCGCCTTGTGAAATGCAAACGTTCTTTCCTATTTCAACAGTTGCTAAATTATCTATCCAAACTTTTTCGCCAATCCAAGAGTAATCTCCAATAATTAATTTCCATGGATATTTTATATTAATGCCCGGTTTAAAAATAACGCCCGTTCCGATTTTTGCACCAAACAAACGAAGCAACATTTTTTTTACTGAAGAACTTGGAATGATTGGAGAAATAAAAAAAATTACATTAATAAAATACCACATCATTTGTTTAATCCGCGAAGCATTGATCTCTTTTTTAAACCATTCATTATTATATTTTGCGTTCGATACTTCTTTCATGAAAATAATTCTTTGTACTTTTTAACCGTATCTGAAGTTGCAATATAATTTTGTGAAAATTCAAAAGCATTTTTTGACCATTCATCATATGCTGATTGATTCATGTCTGCATAAAATATTAATGCGTGTTTAAAAGCAATGTCATCAAGCGGTAAATCGTGGCCGATTTGTTTTTCCTGCAAATTTATCCAAGGTGTTTTGTTGCTTATTAATACAGGTTTTCCTGCAAGCAACGCTTCAAAAATTGCGTGGCCAAAATTTTCTCCAAGTGTTGGCAAAACAAACAAATGATGTTGGTGTAAAATTTCCGGTACCAAATTATTTGGAACAGCGTGATTATATTGTACAGAAATATTTGAATCCAACTCATTAATAATTTCCAAACATTTTTTCCAATATAAATCATCTTCAACTTCGCCATATAAATTTAATTGAAGATTAATATTTGCCGGAAGTTGTTTGATTACATTCAATAAAAACAACAAATTTTTTTTTGGTGATAAACGCGAAATGAAAACACATTTCAATTCATTTTTTTGTTTTGAAATTTGTTTCCATTCCATCACTTCAGTTTTTGGAAGATTAGGTATGACAACTATTTTTTTTGCTGTTGGAAAATATTTCAAAACATCTTTACTTTCCTGCTCATCTGTTGCATGAAATATTAATTGCTTTGCGATGCCTGAAAGATTAAGCAATTGTATAAATAATTTCTTCTTTGCTGATTTAAATTGTAACGCGCCCTGCTGCAACATTCCTCTCGGAGAAATAATTATTTCAGCAGCAATTGAATTTATTTTTTTTAACCATAATGGAAAAATGGTAAAATGAACGGAATATAAACTGTTGAGATAAATATAATCAGGATTAATAAAATTTACAAGCTCTTTTAATTTTGCTGAAGTCAATTTTTTTGGATCTGAATAATACAAATGAACAGTTTCATTTTTTTTTATCCATTCATTAATAGCAATACTTTTATACGGTTCAGTATCTCCAAAATCTTTATCCGAAGTAATGATAAATAAATTGTAATCGTCTTGCATGGCGCTTACAAAATTTTTGCAGGATTGAACAGGGCCGCCCGCTTTAAATCCTGGCTCATACCAATCTGTTAATAACAGAATTTTTTTTTTATTCAACATTATTTTTTTCGAGCCAGTATTCAAGCACAACAAATAACCATATTTCTACCCAACGAATATTTTTATCGCCTTTCAAAAATTGTTTCCAGTAATTCAATAAATGATCTGCATTTATAAATGATCGTTGTGCAAGATTTTTTATTCGCAGTTCGCAAAACGAACGCAAATCATTCTTCAGCCAAACTTCCCATGGAAATAAAAATCCCTGTTTTTTTCTGAACACAATTTCATCCGGCAACAGCGGGCTTAATGATTCAACCAATAAACTTTTTGCAAAACGCGGCGTCTTTAAATTATCAGGAACCGACAATACAAATTCAACCAAATCCTGATCAAAAAAAGGTTCGCGAACCTCAAGTGAAGCAGCCATGCTCATTTGATCTGTATCTTTTAATAAAGTATGTTGCGTGTAACCGAGATATTCCGAAACCGACACCTGGCTTAACAATGGAAGTTTATTAATATTTTCTTTCCGATCAATTAATTCTTTTTGTACAGCAGTAATAAAATTTTTATTGCTATTGATATTTGTGAAATTATGAATTTGCCTTTGCGAAAAAATCTGCCGGAAAATTGGATACATATTTTCTATAGAACAATTTTTTGCACGGAGCATTTGTTGTATCCTGCTTTTTTTTCCATTATCAGATCCTGAAAAAAATGAGGAAGCAACTGCATCACGAAACGATGCAGGCAATTTCCATAACCATTTTTTTTGTTGCAGTTGTTGGTATTGAGAAAAGATAGGATAACCTGCAAACAATTCATCACCGCCAATTCCTGATAATGCAACAGTCATTCCATGCGCACGAATTGCTTTTGAAACAACATACGTATTAATGCCATCGCCGCTCGGCGTATCCATTGCATCAAGTGCGTTTTGTAATTCATCTAAAAAAATAGTTGGCTTTAATAAAATGCGTGTATGGTTTGTATCGAATTTTTTCGCAACCATTTCTGCATATTGCGATTCATCAAAATCACTTTCTTCAAAACAAATATTAAATGTATTTGGTTTTGCATCGCTTGCTTCGGCCATCAAACCGACAACCGCACTTGAATCTATTCCGCCTGATAAAAATGCACCAACAGGCACATCACTTATTAATCTTCTTTTTACAGATTGCAACATCAAATCTTTAATACGCTGCTCTGTTTTTTGCTTGCTTGAAAAATCAAAATCCGGTGAAAAATTTGTTACATCCCAATATCTTTTCTTTTCAACTTTTCCATTTTTTATTTTCATCCAGCAACCAGCTTCCAACTGATTAATGCCTTCAATAATCGAATGCGGATAACTTATAGATTGGTAACTGAAATATTCCAGTAAAGCATCTTCATTAATTTTTCTTTTTATTTTTTTATTAATAAGAATCGAACGAACCTCAGATGCGAAGCACATTCCAGCATCATCAATATAATAATACAAGGGTTTAACGCCCATACGATCGCGGACGATAAATAAATCTTTTTCCTGCGTATCCCATATTGCAAAAGCAAACATGCCGCGCAAATATTTTATACAATCCGCACCCCATTTTGTATAAGCTGCGATTAATACTTCAGTATCGCTTGTTGTATGAAATTCATAATCATTAATAATGTTTTTAACTTCCTGGTAATTATAAATTTCTCCGTTAAAAACAATTACATAGCGTTTTGAATTGTCCCAAAAAGGTTGATTGGCAGCGGTTGATAAATCTATAATCGATAACCGGCGATGGCCAAGTGCAACTACATCTCCAACAAAAAAAGAATCTGCATCAGGGCCGCGATGCGCCATTGCATCCGTCATTTGCTGAATGAGCGACGCATCAATTTGCTGATTTTTAAAACTTATTATTCCGGCGATTCCGCACATTAATTTTTCAATATTTTTTTATAACAATCGAGATATTGCAATGCAATATTATCGGCAGAATATAGCGACGCGTTTTTAAAACCATCCTCCACTAATTTGTTCCTGTAATCTTTATCATTAATAATTTTAAGAACGCCATTTCTGATAGAATTAATATCCAGAGGATCAACCAGGCAAGCCGCGCCGCCGGCAACTTCTTTCAGTGGGCTAATATTGCTTGTGATAACAGGCCTTCCTGCTTTTTGCGATTCAATAACCGGCAGCCCAAAACCTTCGAAGGTTGACGGAAAAAGAACCATATCAGACGTTGTATATCTCAAAGCCATTTCTTCATCTGAAAGATTGTATTCATTAATAAACTCAATTTGATATTGTTTAAGCAATGCTATCATATCATCAGCAAGTTTGCCAATAATATTTATTGTACAATGTATATTTTGCAATGCAGGAATAGCGCGTGCAAGATTTTTGTGTGTTGTATTTCCTATGAATAAAATAACAGGTTTATTTGCACGAAACACTGCAGGCGTAAAAAATATTTTATCATCAACCGGGTTAGGAATGACCACAATTTTTTCAGGCTTGCAATTGATATTGTTTAAAATATCTTGTTTTGTAGCTTCCGAAATTGTGGTAACTATTTGAGATCTGCTTATTGGTAATTTTAGAAATAACCATTTTAATAAAACCCGTTTTATACCTTTTGAACGGTGAAGAAATATGCAATCATGTATTGTAAGAATAGTTTTTTTTTTCGGCAACGCAAGCACAACATAATGTATATCGCCAGTTACATGATAAACATTCGCTTTAGTCTTTGACGCGGCAAATATATTTTTGAAAATGCTAACCGGCGAAGCAAGTGCTTCCGGCGCCATCCACGGATTTATTAATACAAATTTATTGAGCTTATTTTCCAGCTGATTAAAAATGCGCTCAATACTAAAAAACCTTCCGGAGTTGCGGTATAATAAACAAACTGTTTTATTTCGGGTATCCAAATTATTCTAAAAATTATTTTAGAAGGTTGATTAAAAAATTATTTATATAGCCAACGTTGCAACGGCGGTATAACTACTTTACATAAAAACCAGGTAACGAGGAACATTAATAACAAACGGCCAAAAAGAAATAAACCATCAGATTCGAATGAAGCAAAATCGAATAAAGCGATATTGATTAAAGAATATCTTAAAAGAATATTTAATTTATAAAAAACAAATATTTTAGTATAAATAAAAACAACAAACAAAGCAATCAAAGATAAAGGTATAAACATTCCAATATATCCAAAATCAATGTAAGAATCAGCAAAATATCCTAGGCTAAATGAAGCTCCTAATTTTGCTCCAGCAAACTTATATCCTGTATATTTATTTGTTTTTGTAGTTGCATCATAAATAGGTTTGTCAGGAAAAAATAAACGTGGTTCAAGGACATAACTAATATTTTCCCACCATAATTGTCCGTACTTATAAGGCAACACATTGGGTACTCTATCAATTGTTTTTGAAAGATGGAGAATATACTGAGCTCTATACAGAAAAACATTTATTGCGCTTTGATAATCAGACCATGTTAAGGCGCTTATTTCTTCTGACATTTTATCAAATGCTTCGCTTCGTGATACATCGACGACTTGTTGTCTTTTTCCCTGATTTAAAAATGTTCTATAATTTCCTTTGATAGACGTCCATGTTAATAATAAAAATCCTATTATTAAACCCATTAGAAAGACGTTTATAAACTGACGAAAATTTATTGCACTGATAAAGGTAAGCGCTAAAATAATCGTCATAAAAATAACCTCTTTAAACGTTGAAAAATAAGAATACAAGCCTGAACCAAACTCAAATAAAATCATCAGCATTAAAGTGATTCTATTCTTTTTATTTATCCATGCAACATAACCATATGTTAGAAAAAAAATCCATTTAACTGATTCAAGCGTTAAAACAATCTGAGCAAATCCACTAGTTTGTCCAAAAGCAAACCCTATTGATCCTAAAAAAAAAGTTGATGATATATATAATATAAATATCTTTTTTTCATTAATTAATTTTGCCTGACTATTAAGATATTCTTTGGTTGGCACCGGCAAATTTTTAATTCCTTTTGCGACAATTGAGCACATAATAATTAATCCAAGACAGGAAAGAGAAACAGCCACTCCTCCATGTGTTGATAAATGATCTATATCCCAACTATTGTTGTTCATCCATATCACAAATGAAACTATCTGTATCCATTGCATTAAAAAAGCAAACACAATTATACCTGGTCTATTATTTCTCCATAAAATAAAAAGAATCCCATAAAACGTTATTAGGCAAAAAAGCAAATACACACCATTATTTAAAAAAGCGATCCCTATGCAGCTGAAAAGAACACAAAGAATAATTAATCCCGAAAAATTTATCTTATTATTATTTGAAGGCATCTAGTGCTTTTTTAATATAATGATGAGTATATATGAACATAATCGATTTCCATTCTTTTTGAAGTATAATTAAGAAGAGCCTTTTTACGTGCGTTGGAAGCTAATAATGATGCAGAAATGGGATCTATAATTGCATTTAAAATACAATTTGAAAGCGCTATCGGGTCATTGGCTTCAAAAACAAAACCTGTTTTATTGTTATCTACTAATTCAATATTACCTCCTCTGTCGGAAACAACAAGTATTTTTTCTCGCATCATAGATTCAATAATTGTGATGGAACAAGGTTCTTGTGATAAGCTTGGGACAATTATTATATCAACATCCTTATAGATATTATCTTGGCTTTTTACAAAACCTTTCCATTCAAAATACTGCTCTATTTTTTTATCTTTTATCTTTTTTTTCAAAGTGTTTGCATAATAATTTTCCTGATCGCCGAAAATATAAACTATAAACTTTTGTTTGGTGTTTTTAGATAATAATTCTACAGCATTAATTAATGTTTCATGACCTTTCCAGGCTGCAACCTGTCCAATTATACCAAGAACAGTACTCAACTCATTTTCTCGATTTGTTTGTGGTAAGATTGTTAATTCAGGAATTCCATTATAAATTATTTTTATTTTTTTTGATGGAATTTGTAAATCAGATAATACTTTTCCAATGTAATCAGAAACTCCAACAAAAATCTTTATCCTTTTATTTAAATGTTTATATATAAAAAGATGTTTTTTTGTAGCAATATGTGGTTCCTGCAGGTTGTATACGCAATTTAAATTTTTTAGTAAGCCTGATATCATTATAATTTGAGTATATCCGCAAAAATGACAAATGTCGGGTTTGAAATTTTTTAAAATTTTTTTACATTTTAAGTATGCGGCTGGCCAATGGATCAAAGTATCTACGGTCCACAGAGGTTTTCTTAAGTGAATCCATCCCAATTTAACTTCATACCAAAATATGTTTTTTTCCCTAAGCTTTTCTTTAAAAACTCCATCATTCCACCCATTAATAATACATCTGACATCATAACCTGATAAAATTAATTCATTGATTAAATGAAGAGTTACTATTTCTAGACCTGATACATAAGAGGCACCAATGAAAACCAATATCTTTTTTTTCATTTATTATATTGTTATTGAACTTTCAATAGCACTAACTATTTTTTCAAAAGAATATTCTTGAATCAGTTCTTTAGAAGCATTCCCCAATTCAATTAATAGATCTTTGTTATTCATTAATTGAAATTTTTCTAAGAGATCGGATTCGTTTGTTGCTGAAAAAATATAACCTGTTTTACCATTTATTACTAAATCTGCGGCACAACCACATTTGTTACTTATTAATATGGGCTTTCCGGAAGCCATAGATTCATTTACCGCTAAACCCCAGGTTTCGCCCGGCCCTTTTGAGGGCAATAAAAAAACATCTCCTAACCGATAAATCACAGGCATTAATTGCTGGTTTTGAAAGTCAAGAAAATGTATTTTTTGATTATTGAAAGCTGCAGCTTTCAAATCTTTTTCAAGAATTCCATTTCCTACCAAAAGAAATTTAATTTTTTCCTTTCTAAGCTTTTTTGCCAATTGCAAAATAATTGCAGGATCTTTTTTTGGTTCAAATTTGCCAGCAAATAAAATTACAAGTTCATCATTTTTAATACCTAATTTTTGTCTTTGCGCCAGCGCCTGTTGTGCATAATTTTCTTTTTCATTTCCAAAACGATTATTATCAATTGCGTGCGGCGCAAAAACAAGTTGATTATCTTTTAAGCCAAGAACAGAAAAATATTGTTTATTATTAATGCCTGTATAAAAAGCTATATCAACATGTTTGTAAATCCATTTTAAAAAAATACGTCTTGCGATTTTTTTTATTGAAAATCCTTTTTTCTCATCAAGTAAAGTTGAGTCACCGCGAAATAGTACAGGAATTTTTTTATGAAAGAATCGAATGCATTTTAAATGACTGTCAAAATTCCATCCAAAAGTTAATATCGCGGCTGGATTATACTCTTGAATTTCTTTTATTAATGATGGATTTATAATTCCTTTAAAATGATGTGTGCCAGGATTCGTTGAAATGTTTTTTACAAAAGTATAATCATAATCTTCAAGTAAAGGAATATCCCATTCTATTTTTTTACCAAAACCGGGATCATATTTTTCACCATTTTGCGATTGTTCCCAAGTATAAAAAACTCTAACCTGAATAATATTTCTTTGCGCCAATAATTTGAAAATTGGTGCATAATATTGGATCGGGTGCGTGGTAACAATTGCTAATTTTTTCAATTGTTTTTAACAGATTTTGTAGTAGAATTTAGATTTAGATCTTGAATTAAAAAGCTTATACATTTTGTTTTAATACGCGAAATTCCTTGGCTGTTTTAATCCGATCATTAACCCAATTAACATCTTTGATATAAATTGTATTCATATTTCCAAATCGAAAAAGAGGTAAGAGTTGTCTTGAAAAAGGGTCGTAACGAAACGGTTTAAAATTATAAGATAATAACAATTTGTGTATTTCATCATCAGAAAATCCATATCTGTTTCCAGAACCGTTTAATTCAATAACTAGCGCTTTTATATAGCTAGAATTTAATATTTTTTTTGCACCGTTTAATGCAGGCCACTCAAAACCTTCGATATCCATTTTCATTATTACAGGTTCTTTTTCGGCAAATAATTCGTCGAGTGTTTTAACTGGTATTTCAATCATCATTTTCTTGTCAATTAATTCTTCAAAACCAACAACGTGATTAATGGTATCCAGATTTTGTGTAAACCATACAGATGACTGTTTTTCATTTCCGCTGCCTACTACATAAGGCAGTATTGTTACAAGTTCTGAAACATTATTAAGCAATACATTTTGTTTAATTTTTTCAAGGGTTGAAGGAATTGGTTCAATTGAAATCACTGAAGCTGCTGCGTTTTTAGAGGCCAAAATTGTGTACACGCCAATATTTGCGCCTACATCTCCAAATAAATCTCCGGGCCGTAAAACATGCAGCACAAATGCCATATCCTCAAACTCGAGGAGGCCTGTATATATATTTCCTGTTGCGCCTGTCATACCTTTTTCAATCATCAGCACGCTATCTTCAACTAAAGGATAAATAACTGGTTTTGGCCATATTTTTTGTGTTAGTTGCCATTTAAAAAAATTTTTATACGCGACAATTCTTTTATTTTTTGCTAAAGGGTGTTTCCAGATAAACTTTATAGTTGCCCAAAGTCGATTCATCTATTATATTTTAAATTTTCTCACTAAGTGAATTATCATCTTGATTGCATTGTAAAAGAATCTTTTAAAAAAAATATAAAATAATTAAATAGGATACGATAAACATCATCAAACGCCTGTAATAAAATTATTAATCTATAAAAGAATTTATAAGCAAAGCCAGTTTTTCAGTAATATTTTTTGCTGAGTATTGCTCAAATATTTTTGTATTGATTTTGTTTTTATCAAACGTATTAATGAACGTTAGATAATTATTAAACGTCAGGGAAAAAGTATTTTTTATCAAATCAATTTCATTTTCACCATTAAAATCCAATACAATGCCGCCGCCTGATTCTTTTAAAACTTTTACAGCTGAACTGTTTTTATGTAAAACTGCAAAAATTGGTTTGCCGGATAATATTCCCTGATAAACTTTTGAAGGCGTATAATGCGGTTCAGTACTTCCCAAAATAAAAACACCATCAGCATTATTCAAATGAATAAGTACATCTAAATATGGAATGCGTTGTGGATATTCGAAAATAACAGTTTGCCACAATCCATATTTTTCTGCCAGGCCTTTTATATTATATCCAACTGGATCATTCGGCGTTTTGCCTGTTCCAATAAAATGAAATTCTACATTTTTATACATTGCTACATTTTCAGTAATTGATTGAAAAATAGCTTCTAAAACTGTGTATGCTTTTGGCAACATTGCGCCTGCATAAACCAGCTGAATTTTTCCTGTTTGCTTTGTAAATAAATATGGCTTGGTATCTAATTCTTTTATTTTATCGTGATCTGTTTTTTCACCACCATAAGGCATTGCACCAAATACAAAATTTTTTGATATTTTTTTATTTCGTTCAATTACACCATTGTAATATCCTTCTGCAACGCCGGTTATTAGTGATGCTTTTTTAATAGCAATTGGTTCTAAAATTTCTGCAAATTTTTTACTTAGCCAATGCCGCGACAATATTTTTTCACTGCCCGGAAAATTATGCACCCACGGATCTATATAATCGATTCCGTATTTTATACCGGTTGATTTATTTAACCATCTTCCTATTAAAGCAACATAAAAAGAAGGTATCGGAATGTATAAAAAATCAAATTGTTCTTGTATAATTAATTGCTTTGCTTTTTTATATAACTGAAAAAAACCTCTCAATCCAATGTCGCCAACCAAACGCGGTTTTGTTACGCCAAAAGCTTTTACTTTTTCAACTCTTAAATTTTCTGGTAATAATTTTTCAAGATTATAATCTAATTTTTCTTCATAAAATTTTTCATCAACAGTTAATATTACCGGCTCCCAACCAAAATCCGGAAGATGTTGTGCAAACAATCTTGAACGATGAACAGCAGCCAAATTTGATGGTGGAAAATGAGGTGATATAATAAGAATTTTTTTCAACCTCGATTCAGTAAACTATTCCATTTATTGATTAATAATAATGATTCATTTTCCCAGTTTTCTTTTTTTGCATCTTCAAATCGACTTGTTTTTTTTGAACAGATTTCTGGCAATTGATAAATAAGCATTTTTATTTTTTGCACAATATCATCAGATTCAAATGAAATTATTAATCCATGATTTTGATGTTGCAAAATAAAATCCTGTTGCGCTTCTGTATCCGATGCAATGATAAAAAGTCCCGCCTGAAAATAAGACCATATTTTATTTGTCAAACAAATATTACGGTTCGTGTCGGCTTCTTTATCTTCCAGCGCTAAACCAAAATCATAATTTGCCAATTCATTATTTAAGTCTTTTTGAGAAAGGGATGATATTATTTTAATGTATTTTCTTTGTTTCAATTCTGCGTTATAGAAATGCTCACGCAAATTTCCTATTAATGTCAGTTCAATTAAATCAGCAAAATCATCAAGCGCAGGAAGCACTTTTTCAAGCCCTCTCCGATAATCAATAAATTGAGAAAACCATACAAATTTTAATTTCGGATTTGATGTGTTCCTTTGAACCGGTTCTAAAAATTCTGATTGCGAAAAATTGTTATTAATAACTATTCCGTTCAATTTATTTTTTGGTAACAATGCTTCTGTATATTTTTTTATAAGTGGCGCCGCATAACTTGTATATCCAGTTTGTGCAATCGTTTGCTGCATCAAAAAAATCATATTCTTTTTTTGATTTTCATTGTTTCCTTCGCCTGGATGATAATCTTCCACATCAATTGCGAAAGAGACGTTTAACGATTTTGCCAGTTCAGCCGCAACATAAAATGCCGGCGGATTATGCGCAATAATAAAATCTGTTTTGCCTTTCCATTTTTTTGACCACTTTAATAATATCCAGGTCCGCTTGCTGATTGACACTGCAGACAAAAAAGTATTTGATTTTAATAAAGAAGAAAATGCTCCACTGATTTTTTCAATTAGTGAAGAAGATATCCAGCCAAAAAAATCATGCTTTGTTGTTTCTAAATAAATAAATTCTACGTTGCTTAGTTCTTTATTAATGATTGTTTCTTTCTCGGTTGTCCAATTATGTAAATTGAAAGCAACAACTGTTATTTTGAAATGAAGAGCATTTAATAATCTTACTTCTTTTAAACAACGTGGGTTGCATGCAAGGTTGGTGCTTGTTATTAATAAAACATGTTTTGCTGATGAACTCATTATACCAAATGAAAATCAGCTTCTTTAATAAGAGAAGAGCTTAATAATGTTTGAATTTTTTTTATTTGCATGCTGTACAAATGATTTTTTGCAAAATCAATTCTGTATGCTTGTTTTTGAATACTATTATTCTTTTCAATATTTTTTATAACACTAAGAAATAAAGACGGAAGCTCATAATTATTATTTCTGTTTAAAGGCATTGAAACCAAATCAGGATCTTCTTTATAAGCTGTAACATTATTTGAAACAACTACTTTTCCTGAAGCAAGATATTCTAAAATTTTATGGTAATTGGTTCCTTTGCTCTGATCTTTATTTATATCATAACAAATAAGAAAACAATCAACCTGTTTAATTTTTTCGCTTAATATATTACTGCCTACAACGCCTTGTGCAATTACATTTGACAGGCTTTTTAATTTGCCCGTAAAATTTAATGTGCCTGAGTCTGTCGTTATCATCAGGTTTGATTTGGTATTGTCTATCGGGCCCCAGCATTCGAACATTACATTGGGATTTGATTCGATTATTTTTAATAATGTTTCACGATCAATGTCTGGCCTTAAAAAATTTCCTGATAAACCAACACGAATTGGATTATTAGTATTTTCGCTGATATTTTTATTAATAAATATTTCAGCAACACCATGGTTTATAGAAAATTTTGGGATATTATAAGTTGCATATTTTTCAATAATTTCATTCGTAACAGATAAAATAATATCTGCACTTTTAGCAGCTGCAATCGCGGTTTTATCCTGTGGTTCATCAACAGGCATAAATATCTTTTTATAACTGCCTGAAAAATACCTAAGCGGAATAGTATCTGACAGATCAAAAGACCAGATAAGGTCGATATCCTGATCTATTTTTTTTAAAATTTTATTAATATGCTTTTTAATAAAAAAATTATACAACCACCTTGCCTTGAATTTTAAAATATAAGGAAAAGAAAGATTATGAGTTACAATAAACAGATTTTTATATTTACTCTCGTTGATTTGTACTTCCCCTTTTTTTAAAATTTTACGCTGGTCGGGGCCATTTAAAAAATATACATTGTTATCAAGCTTCGCCAGCTCAACAGCATAATGATGTTTTGAAACAAACATTTCTCCCCAATCCTGCTGACAAACAATTATGATATTTTTATTTTTGAAAATCATTTTCAGGAAAGAAGTGATTTTGAAACATACTCAATTTGTTCATTACTCATTTCGGGAAACATTGGTAAGGAAAGTATCTTATCCTGGTATAAATAAGCAACAGGAAAATCAGAATGACTGTTTTTTTTTTCTGCATAACAAGGCAAGAATGGTAACGCAGTTGGATAATGAATGGCAGTTTCAATACCTGCAGAGGATAGTTTTTTTTGTATTGATTTTCTATCAGCAACACGCACTACATATAAATGAAAAACGTGGCGGTAGTTATCTTTTATTAATGGCAACTCAATGTCGCTTTTCTGCAAAAGATTATGGTAGGAAGAAGCATTTTTAATTCTTGCTTCTGTCCATTTTTCCAAATGAGGCAATTTTGCTAATAGCACTGCCGCATGAAGCCCGTCCAGCCTGCTGTTGCGGCCTTCCATTAAATGATTGTGCTTTCCTTTTTGGCCATGGTTTGCAATCATTCTTACTGTTTCTGCGATTGCTGCATCATTCGTTGCCATGCAACCTGCATCGCCGTAAGCGCCCAAATTTTTTCCCGGGTAAAAACTAAAACTTGATGCGTGCCCAAATGTACCAACAATTTGGCCATTTATTTTTGCGCCATGCGACTGCGCACAATCTTCAATTACTATCAAATTATTTTTTGAAGCTATCTTCATTATTACCGGTATATCAGCAGGATGCCCATATAAATGAACAGGGATTATCGCTTTTGTTTTTTTTGTTATTGCTTGTTCGATCAAGTTTACATCAATTGTAAAAAAGTCTTTTTCAATATCTACAAACACTGGCGTAGCGCCAACAGCGCTTACTGCTTCAGAAGTTGATATCCATGAAATCGCAGGAACAATTACTTCGTCGCCTTCTTTTATACCGAAAGCTTTTAAAAGTATTTCAATAGAGTCTGTGCCGTTTGCGCAAGCGATTACATGTTCAATACCTATATAATCAGCAAAAGCATTTTCGAAATTTTTTACAACTTCGCCGCCGATGTAAGCTGAATTTTTAATGGTTGTTTCAATTGCTGTATCAATTTCACTTTTAATGCTTAAGTATTGCGCATACAAATCTGCAAAGGGTATTGTCATAAAATTGGAGTTGTAAATATTTTTTTTATCGCTTCTCTCGAACAATGATAAGTGTCGTAAAACTGAGATTTAGTAACACCAGTTTTTAGCGGATCAAAATCGCCTATGATATTTATATTCCTTTTTTTACCAAGTTCTATAAAAATATTTTTATAGAACTCCAAGGCGTTTTCTGTTAACTGGCTTCTTATAGTATAGTATTCGTGCTGAAATGGGAGCATAACAAATTCCGCATCTACTTTATTTTTATTTAAAAAATCCAGTAGATTATTAAGCAACACTAACCTGCTTGTATCAAATTCTGTTTGATCTCTTATGGCTGCATCTTTTGCATCCAGCGACACTTTTATTGTATCAGCATGTGTGTATGAATCAGGATAACAAATTGACCCATCTGAATAACGTCCGTATTTTGATGGCTTTTGCTGACCAGCATCTTCATATTTTTTATTATTCCCGTCTATCTTAAATTTTAAAGATTTTTCAAAATAATCAAATGAAATAAGTGAATAGAATTTGTCGCTTTGCACGCGGGCAATTTTTTTATTATTAATATCAATTTTATTAATTAAAGAAGTGTAATAAGCATACAACGTTTGCCATTCTATGCTTCCGCCTTTGCAAATGAGAAAAGGATCTACATTTATTATTACTTTTTTGGGTAGCTTACCAACACTATCTAACACTCCCATTATCGCAACAACGTCATTAATATTTCCGTGTGATACGCCACAGTTTAATACTTTTTTATTGGTAAAAAAATCTGTCCCGATTTCCATAATTCGGCTCGATCCCAGTATTACAATATCTGGTTTATAACCAATTTTTGTAATCATTTGTTCCTGGAAAAGACGTTCATCATAATTTGCAATGTTGTTTACGTTATGGCCTTTTGCAAGTATATCTGCAATGCCACTTACATATTGTTTGGATGAAAATAAATTTGCCGGATCAATATAATAGTTTGTAAAAACAACCAATAAAGCAATTGGTAAAACTATTGCTGACAATTTTAAAAAGAAAATTCGTATCAAAATTGAAAATAAATAAATTCAGACCGGTTAAATATACCCAGAGATATAAACGCGATTATAATCACATAATAAAAACTCCACCTTACAAAAACAGGTTTGCTTGTGAGCCACACATCTATTGTGGATTTTTTTTGCCAACGTTGAACAATGAATAAAAAAATAACTACAATTATGGCAATAATAAATTCATTTGCAGATTGGTTAAGATATAAAAGATTTAACCTGGCAAAATGCCGGTTAGATATTATTTCACCAAATTGGTGCGGCAAACCTGATAATAAATTTCTTACAACATAAAACCCCTGAGATATATTTTGGGCCCTGAAAAAAATCCAGGCAAAGCAAACGAGAATAAAAACGCGCAATTGTTTGAAAATAATTATTAAGCTTTTTGTACTGGTATCTGAAATACGTGCTTTTTTGTTGGTCGTGGTTTCAATAAGTAAATATATACCATGTAAAAATCCCCAAAAAAGAAAGGTCCAGTTTGCGCCATGCCAAATCCCACTTAATAAAAATACTATCATTATATTCCGGTACCATTTTAACGTTGATACGCGGTTGCCACCCAAAGGAACATATACATAATCGCGAAACCAGGTTGATAAAGAGATGTGCCATTTTTGCCAAAATTCTCCAATACTTGTTGCGGAGTATGGTTTATTAAAATTGACCATTAATTTATATCCCATACATTTTGCAGAGCCAATTGCAATATCAGAATAACCTGAAAAATCACAATAAATTTGGATAGCAAAAAATACAGTTGCAGTTAAAAGTGGCAACCCTTTATAATTTAATGGATTTGTATAAACATTATTTACAAACAATGATAACCGATCTGCAATTACTACTTTTTTAAACAGCCCCCACGCCATTTGTATTAGTCCGCTTCGAACATTTGCATATTCAAAAGTTTTTACTTCGTGAAATTGATGAAGAATATTTTGTGAGCGTTCAATAGGGCCAGCAACCAATTGTGGGTAAAACATAACATATAGTGCATATATGCCAAAGTGTTTCTCTGGCTGTTGATGGCCGCGATAAACTTCAATAGTATAGCTCATTGCCTGGAAAGTGTGAAACGACAAGCCGATTGGAAGTAAAATATTTAATAATGGAATGATATCATTATAATGCAACTTCTCAAAAATAGTATTGATATTAATAGTAATAAAATTATAGTATTTGAATACTGCCAGCACTCCAACATTTGCAATAATACTTAAGGTAAGAAGGTATTTTTTTTTTCTTTTGTCTTGTTGTTGCGCAATCCAAATGCCAGCAAAATAATCTATGATGATTGTAAATAAAAGTATTAATATATATACAGGTTTAAAAAACATATAAAAAAAACAACTGGCTATTAATAATAAAAACCAACGAAACCGGTGAGGAATCAAAAAAAATAAAATAGTTACTACCGGAAAAAAAATCGCAAATTCTACAGAGTTAAAAAGCATTACTTCGTTTTATTTGGAAGAAGTTTTTTTGCCGGGTTTCCGGCATAAACACCGGGAGAAGTTATGTTTTTTGTTACCACAGATCCTGCTCCAATAACTGCATTATCACAAATGGATACAGGAAGAATAGTTGCATTAGAACCTATAGAAACATTATTTCCAATATTTGTATTTTTCCATTTTGCTTTATCGCCACCGGCTGGGCCGCCATCGGAAAATAAATCATTAATAAAAACTACACCGTGGCCGATAAAACAATTGTTTCCAATACTTACCAGTTCACAGATAAATGAATGTGATTGAATTTTACAATTGTTGCCAATAACAACATCTTTTTGAATTTCGGTAAATGGACCGATGAAACAATTGTTACCAATTTTACAGCCATATAAATTTACTGGTTGAACAATTTTTACATGCTCTCCAAAAATTACATCATCTTTTATTATCGAATTAAACAGAACAGGTTTATTCATTAATATTTTCTTTGTTTCTATTTAACGGAGCTGTATATTTTATCAATTATTTCCACTGTTTTTAATCCTTCAAAACCGTTGGTTGCAATTACACCTTTTTTGGTAAGCACATCAACCACGTTTGCATAAACTTTATCATGATTACTCATCGAACCAAAATATTTTCCATAATTATTTGGTGGGTTGCCGGCCGGCAAATCTTTTATTTCATAATTATCAATGTGCTGATATTCGAGTTCATTCAAATATTGGCCACCTATTTTTACAGTTCCTTTTTCACCAAAAATTGTAAGGGAACCCTCCATATTTTTATCAAAACTATTTACGGAATAGTTGATAGTCCCAATTGCGCCGTTATAAAATTTTAAGGCGATTACACCAGTATCTTCAAACTCAATAATGCCTTGGTGATTGAAATTGCCCGCGTATGACTGAACTTCTTTTACATCGCCGATTATCCAATATAATAAATCAATAAAATGGCTGAATTGCGTGTATAATGTTCCGCCGTCTAAATCTTTTGTTCCCTTCCAGGAATTAGAATAATATTCGTTATTACGGTTCCAGAAACAACTTAATTGCGCGCTGAATATTTTGCCGAGCTTTCCTTCTTCAATAATTTTTTTAACCGCCGCCACAGGCGGATTAAACCGGTTTTGTTTCACAATAAATAAACGCCTGTTCGCTTTTTCTGCAGCATTAATCATTTCCCCGCAATCCTGCACGCTTAGTGCCATTGGCTTTTCACACAACACATGAAAGCCGGTTTTTAATGCGGCAATGCTGTGAGCAGCATGCAAGCCATTTGGCGAACAAATCGCAATCACGTTAATTTCAGGATGTGCTTTTAATAAATCGTTTTCAGATTGATATGCTTTTGCGTTGTATTTATCAGCCAATTCTTTTGCCTTATCAAGAATAATATCACAAGTTGCAACGAGCGTTCCTATTTTTTGAATATGTTCTGCATGCCGTTGTGCAATGCGGCCGCAACCAATAATTCCGAATTTTAATTTATCCATAATAATTACTTAAGCGTTTACGCTTCCCGAAGGAAAATTTATTAATACGCCCATTCCTTTTTTCTGATATACAAACATGCTGCCCGCCGCTACTGCAGAAGCACCCGCACGTACCGCTTTTTTAAAGTCATCAATATTTGACGCGCCTCCGCAAGCGATCAGTGGAACTGCAACAGAATCCGCTGTTGATTTAATAAGTTCTAAATCATATCCATTCCAAGTTCCATCGTTTGTTATATTATTCAACAAAATTTCACCGGCACCGGCTTTTTCCAGTTTACGCGCCCAATCGTCGGGTGAATAGTTTGTATTTTTTGTGCCTGAATGCGAATACACTTTATACTTGCCAAACAAATTCTTTTTTACATCTATTGCACAAACAACTGCCTGTGCACCATAAATATTTCCGATTTTTTCCACCAGAGATATCTCATCAAACAACACGGAATTAATAACAACTTTTTCATATCCCGAATCAAAAACTTTTTTTGCATCGTCCAATGTTTTTATTCCACCGCCATATCCCATCGGCATAAATGCTTCGCCAGCAATCTCAGCAATCTTATTAAAATTTATACCGCGTTTTTCCAGCGATGCATTGAAATCCAACACAACCAATTCATCAGCTTCTTTTTCATTAAATATTTTTACAGTATTAATGGGATCGCCAACATACTTTGCATTTTTAAAACCAATAGTCTTATATAAACCACCATTTTTTAATAATACAACCGGAATGATGCGAACTCTGCTCATATTAAATTTTCGAAAAATTTTCCAATATTTTCATTCCAAACTTATGGCTTTTTTCAGGGTGAAATTGGGTGCCATAAATATTATTCTTTTTAAAAGCACAGGCAAATTCATAACCATATAAAGCAGTAGCGCTCACTTCTGGGGGTTGGGTGAATTTAAAATGATAAGAATGCACAAAATAAAAACGCGGATTTGCAGGAAGGTTATTCCATAATGGGTTTTCATTTTTAATAATAATATCCCGCCAGCCCATGTGCGGTATTTTTTCTTTATCGAGTTTTGCAGCATCAAATTTTATAGTTGATCCATCAACCCATCGCAATCCTTCCACATCGCCTTCTTCGCTGTGGCTTGTTAATAATTGAGCACCTAAACAAATACCCAGTACAGGTTTTTTTTGAACAAGTACCAAATCATCAAGCAATGATTTTAAGCCGCTTTGATGCAAGTTTTCCATGCCTTTTTTAAAATGACCAACGCCTGGCAAAATCAGTTTATCTGCGTTTGATATGTCATCAAAATCGTTTGTTATAATAGCATCAATTCCCAAGCGCTTATGCATGTTGAGGATTGAAGTAAGGTTGCCCAATCCATAATTAATAATTGCTATCATTTTTTAACAGGGAAAATTTTTCTGTATATTTTTTTTACAGGCCCGAGAACAGGGTATCTCTCATCAATTGGTTTTTCAAAATCAAAATCGTAATGGCTGCGCGGAGATGATTGCATGATAGATTCAAACTCTTCTTTCGAAAGGCCCAACTTTTTTAATACAAAATCGTAATCAATTTTAAATTGCTTTTCATCGTAAACTGGCTTTGCCAATTCTTTTAAAGCTTCTTCTTTAGTAATTTGCCCGTTAAAAATCAAATCAGACAAATGTGCTTTACGCTTATCAATTTTAAATTTATTTGGTAAAATATATCCTTGGTAAAAACGTGTCCAGATACTTTCATAATGTTTGCCGCCATAGTCCCTCCAGCCTAATTCTTTTTCTATTAATGTTTTTATTTTTTGCTTATTATAATCAACATAATTAATAACAGAAACAGACTTTACACCCATCACTTGTTGATAATACCTTTTCACTTTTGCATCTGAAAAAGGAAACGTTTTTAAGGCAATGGTTCCATAAGCTTTGTGTATAGATTGTATATTGATGTGATCACCTTTGGGATGAATCCAACTTTTAGGCAATGTATTTTCTGTTTGAATATTGGTTCCACTTAAAATGTATTTTATTTTTCTTTCCCCGGCCAACTTATAAAGAGATGCAAAGATTGCATGGTCAGTTATCGCTTCAATATCAACCACAGAAGCTTTAAGATAGGCAATTTGAAGATCTTTAAATTCATCCCAGTTAATTACATAAGTAAATAAATCAAAGCCAAGTTTGGTAATGATGTTTTCAATATTCATTACAGCAAGTTCAGAGTTCCAGCCATTATCAAAATGAACTGCAAGAGGCCTTAATTCCAATTTTTTTGCCAGGTAGGCAACGTAGGTGCTGTCAACACCACCACTTAATCCCATAATGCAATCATATGGTTGATTTTTACCGGCATTCTTAATTTCTGATGCAATTTTTTCCAGCATTTCCCAACCTTCGTTACCTGTATGTAACGAAGCTGATGCTCTTTTATATTCGTAATAGTAATTACTGATTCCTTTTTCATCAAATGAAATGTCAGGATCGGCAATAGTATCCATTACGGAAATGGCGCATTGTTGGTATGGCCTTTCATGCTTAGCCATTAAGATTTTTTTTTCTGTATTCTTCAAACTTATCTGATTTTATATAGCCATTATATTCAATCTTATTTTTAAAAGGAATACACTTGCTTTTATCAAGCTCGTTAATTTTTTTTGCAGGCACACCACCCAATACACAATAACCATCCGCAAAAGATTTGGTGACCACAGCACCTGCACCTACAATTGTCCAATCCCCTAATTCAACACCAGGCATTATTTTGGCGCCTCCGCCTATCCAACAATATTTACCAATTTTTACAGGAGCCGTAATATGTTTTCTCGAATCGTAAACGTCGTGGTTTGCAGTTACGATTATCACATTTGGTGCAATTTGCGTATAATCTCCAATTGTCAACCCACCTCTTCCAGTTATATAACAACCGCCCATAATTCCAGGATAAGCATCAACGCCTACAATTATATTTTCAACATCATGCACTTTACTTGTATAATGAACCGGCCAATACGCTTTTTTATTGCCTCCGCGATTTAATATTTTTTGTTTAAACCAAAATTCAAATGACACATGATTCTGGTAATCAGTTGTATCATAAATAAAATTAAAAGTGGGGAAGATTTTGGTAACCATTACAATTGGCAATTGCAATGGATGTCTTAAAAAATATTTAATTTTATTTACCATTATAAGCCTGCTTCATTATTAATACCAAACTTATTAATGTACGGGATAATTTGTATGAATTGGATTTTTATTGAGTTTTAAGTAATGATAATTTTCAAGCATTTTAGGTTTATTAAATGTAATTAACGATTTAATTAAACCTGTTTTATACGTTGCATTTTCGTTTTTAAAAACCATCTCAATTTCTTTTTTATTCAACGGGCACGCTGGGTGTGTTAAATAGAAAATCTTTATTTTTTGATAGATGCTCAAATAATCTTTTACAAAAACAAACTCCTGGCCTTCATGTTCCCTGTACCAAACAATTCCGTCTGGCATTAATAATACCGGATAAGTTTGTCCAAGCCTTAACCACATTTCATAATCACCAACCATTTTACCTGGTTTAAATCCTCGCACCTCTTCAAAGACTAATTTTTTTATAATAGATGAAAGTGGTGCTTTATGAAATAAACCTGGTCCAAAAAAATTGTGTTTGTAGGCCTCATGCGGAGATAGCAATATAGGGTATGGCTTTTCTTTTACCTGACCTAATGAGCAAAGCCCCCAACCTGCTTCCGGAAAAGATTCCATCATATTTACCAACACTTCAAGGCCCGTGGGATAAATATAATCGTCGCTGTCTACATACTTTAAATATTTACCTTTTGCTAAACTTGCTGCATAATTTCTATTGGGAAACTGGCCAATATTTTCTTTAGTCTGATAAATTCTGATTTTAGGATTATCAGTATATTTTTTTAAAATTTCCATTGTATTATCAGTGGAACAATTATCTGATATTACAATTTCAAAATCCTGGAAGGTTTGTTTTAATACGCTTTCTATGGCAAACTCAATATACTTTGCTCTATTATAAGAAGTGATTAAAACGCTTACTATTGGTTCGCTCATATCGTAAATTGTTCGTTACAAAAAACCAAAAGGTGATCAATTTCTTCATTGATATCGTTTGTCCATTTAAAGCCAATACTTTTTAATTTTTCTGAAGAAAATTGTAATGGTTTTAAATTTTCTGTAGGCGTTTCTTTAATAGCTGGTAATACAATTTGCATTTCTTTTTTTAATATGATTTGAGCTCTTTCGCTTACCAAATTTGTTATTTCAATAATGCTTTTTGTATAATTCCCGCCAAGATTAAACAGGCCATCTTTTGTTTCTTCTTTATTCAAATTAATAATAAAAAGTACTGCATTAACAACATCTGTTAATGTAATAAAATCTCTTTGCTGTAACCCTGAACTATTTAATTTCAATTGATTTCCGAGTGCGGCTTGTTTACATAAATCATTAATCAATAATGTCCACCTGTTTACATCCTTATTAATGGGAACACCAAATGAATTTGAAAGCCGGAAAACAATTCCGTTAATCTCATTTTTATCACGCGCAGCAAGCAAATAATCTTCGAATGCTTTATGTGTTATTGAATATGGATGCACTGGCCGCGGTAATACATTTTCATCAATTTTTCCCTGTAATGGTGAGCCGTATACGTGCGCGGTTGAAAAATAAATAAAGTGTTTGCTTTTTGATTGTATTGCTTTTTGCAAAAGTATTAATGAAGATATTATATTAAATTCCGCTGCTTCTACAGGATGTTTTACGCAATCAATTTCGTTGAATGCAGCTAAATGTATGATACATTCAAAAGTATGTTCAAACGAATGATCAAAAGAAAAAACTTCCTTTGAATTTATTATTTTCAGCAGTTCATTTTTTTCAAAAAATCCTTCTATAGTATTTTTTCTTGTTGCAATATAAATTATGAACTCACCAGTATCAAGTAGTGCCTTAACAATTCTTCCGCCAACATAACCAAGCCCGCCTGTTATTAATATTTTTTTTTTTTCTTGCATTAATAACTATATCCTATTAGAAATAATGTAAAAATTTTTCGAGGGGTTCATTAACTGCTTCTAAAGGATCATGTTCGATGGAAGCAATATTCAACAACATGTTTTGTTCATCCAATCCTTCAAAAGCCATCCATACGCCTGGCTTTACTGTTAGCCTGCTGTAATCTTCGTTTCCAATAATAATTATTTTATTTTCTTTGGTTGCTTCATCAAGCAGATAAAATTTAATTTGCCCTGATGGAACAATAATATTCAATTGCATTTTTGTATGCTTTTTCCAACCTTTTATAAAACCTTTTTTTATAAAAGAAAAATAAGCTTCGCCAAAGCCTGCATATCCATTGTCACTGCATTTTAAGCCTTTCAGAATATCGCCTTTTTCGTTAAATATTCTTTGCAAAGGCGTGAGTGTAATATTATCGTTCAGGCTTTGGCCCATATTAATTCTCTTTCGCTTGCGTATAAAGAATATTGCTTTATCTGATCAACTGTGTACGCATGCAATTTTTTACTTTTTGCATGAAAAATCATATACCATTCAGTTGTTAATGCTGTGGTTTCTTTAAAATTTAATACCGGTTTCCATTCGAGTAACTGCAAAGCTTTATCACAATTCAATTTTAATAATCCGGCTTCATGAAATGATGGCGGTGGAATAACTTTAAAAAGCTCTTCGCTTTTACCGCCCCAAACATTTGCCAATGCATCAATTAATTCCAACACCGTTTTATTTTGATCCGAATTTGGACCGAAGTTAAACGCTTCGCCATTTAATTTTTTGTTTTCAAATAAGCATTTACCAACTAGCAAATAACCACTCAAGGGTTCTAAAACATGTTGCCATGGACGCGTTGATTGTGGGCTCCTGATTTCTACAACATCTTTATTAATCCACGCTTTAATACAATCTGGAACTATTCGGCTTTCTGCCCAGTCACCGCCACCAATTACATTACCAGCACGTACAGAAGTAATTTTAATTTTACTTTCCGATTTGGAAAAATAAGAATGATAATATGTTTTAATCATTAATTCTGCGCCGCCTTTGGAAGCCGAATAAGGATCTTTACCGCCAAGTATATCTGTTTCTTTATATCCCCACAACCACTCTACATTATCGTAGCATTTATCGCTTGTTATCATTATTGCGATACATTCATTTTGCAATCCTCTTAATGCTTCCAAAATATTTACAGTACCAATAATATTTGTTGTCATTGTTTCATAGGGATCATTATACGACGTAATAACAATTGGCTGTGCGGCTAAATGAAAAATAAAATCAGGTTTTACCTGATTAAAAATATTTTTCATTGCATCAGCATTCCTGATGTCTTCTTCAAAATATTGAATTTTTTTTTCTAATTCCAGCTCTTCAAAAAGCGAAAATGGTTTTGTAGGAATTCCATTTGAAATACCAATTACATTTGCACCCAACTCTAATAACCATGCGCATAGCCACGATCCTTTAAAACCAGTATTTCCGGTTACTATTACTTTTTTATTTTTATATACTTTATTAAACTGATTTTCTATTTCCAGATTTTCCATTTTGCTTCATTATTATTCCATAATTCATTAAGCCTTATTTTATCTCTTAATGTATCCATACACTTCCAAAAACCATTGTGCTGATAAGCAACCAATTGCTCATCTTTAGCTAGGTTTTCCATGGGCTCTTTTTCAAAAATACATTGCCTGTCTTCCGGTATATATTCAAAAACGTCTTGTTCGCAAACAAAGTATCCAGCGTTAATCCATCCGCCTTCACCATGTGGCTTTTCGTAAAATCGTTCTACGCTTTTATGTTCATTAATGTCCAGTACACCAAATCTGCCTTCCGGCTGAATGGCAGTAACTGTCATTGATTTTTTATTTTGTTTATGGTATTCAAGTAATGTATTAATGTTTACATCGCACACGCCATCGCCATAGGTTAAAAAAAAAGGTTTGCCGTTTGTGTAAGGTTTAACTTGTCTAATTCTGCCTCCGGTCATCGTATCAGCGCCTGTATCTAATAAAGTAACTTTCCATGGCTCGGCAAAGTTATTGTGAATTTCCATGCTGTTATTGGCAAGGTCTATAGTAACATCGTTATTATGCAAAAAATAATTAGAGAAATATTCTTTAATATAGTATCCTTTATAACCAAGCAAAATTATAAATTCATTAAACCCATAAAAAGAATAGGTTTTCATAATATGCCATAGAATCGGATAATCACCAATATCAACCATTGGCTTAGGCTTAATAACTGTTTCTTCGCTAAGCCTGCTGCCCAAGCCACCGGCAAGAATTACAACTTTCATTTGCTATTGTTTGATAATGATTTAAATTTTATTGCAGTTTTAAGCAAGCCTTTAACTTTATAACGTTTGATTAATACTTCGGTGCCTGTGGCATTTTTTTGCAAATAATTTTATACTGGTTGTCCAAAAAATCCTCTCCTTTTTCCAACGTATTATTAAAAAGTAAAATCGTTTTATTTAACTCTATTCTATACCTGATATTAAAAAGTAACCAGTTGTATTTCTCTTTCAATGAAATTGCCTGCATATTCACCAACGTTTTAAAATTACTCAAACCAGATTTTAAAATGTTGCTTTGAGATGGTTTTAATTTGAAAATTTTATATTCAAAATAAAAAACTGAAAAATATCTTGGCAATATAAATTCAGCTTTGTGATGATGGTAATGAAACACCCTTGCTTTATCAACAAATGCCAAAGTATATTTTTGCAACAGCATTTCTTTTGCCCAGTTCATATCTTCTGCAAAATCAATTTTTGCAAAAGGGTTTAATAATAAAATTTCGCGGTTATACGCTGCATTTACATTGTCCCATCCTGCAATGTTTCGTTGATCCTGAGGGCTTAATTTTAAAAAATCTGCAGGGTTTTTAAAATATCGAAAAGTGATTTGTGGCTCAGAAAAAAAACGAAACCATAATACCGGATTTTTATCATTATCATGAGGCACAATTTGCTGGCCACAAACTGCAGCAATATCTTCACTCACAAAACCATCCAAAAGATATTGAAGCCATAAATCAGAAGCCGGAACTGCATCCTGAACGGTCAATACAACATATTTTCCTTTAGCAGCTTTAACGCCGAGATTTCTCGTTTCTCCATGATTAAATGTTGCCGCCGGAATCTGTATTAATTTTACGGGATAATTATTAATAATAGTTAGCGAATTATCTGTGCTTCCGGAATCTATTACAATTATTTCTGTTTTTGTAATTAGTGTTTGCTGGAATAATTTATTAAACAAATTATCTAGCCACTGATCACCATTTTTAACAGGAATAATAATTGAAAATAAAATTTCTTTGTCCAAGTTTTGTGTTGTTAAAAAATGAACTCAGGCAAAGCGTTCCTTTAATTTTAAAAAAGGAGTTTCTATATATTTAAAAGAAAGCGCTGACAATAAAAAAGTGACTGCAAAACACATTAATAAAAAAGAAACCTGATCCAAGTGAAAAGAAGGGAAAAATTTTGCATTCATTGCCCTGTATACATAAGGTACTGGCATGTGAAATAAATATATGCCGTAACTTATTGTACCGATATATTGAACCTGTTTATTACGCGTAATATAACCTATCAAACCATTCCAACCGTAGATACTTACAAGCACAATTGAAAATGTACACATACATAAACTTATTTCCCTGTATAATAACCAATACGGAGAACCTGTTTGATAAAAAATAAGAACAATAAGCAAATGAATAAAAGCAATTGTAAATAACAAATGCCTGTTATTTTTCAGCCAGTTTATCGCCGCAGCATGACTTGTATAAAAGCATGCTAAAATTGCGCCTGCACCCAACGTATGAAAATTTGTAAATGTTAGTGCCCCCAGATATGGATCATTACTATTAAAAAAAATATAGACAAGTGAAATTGATATCATGATTGTAATGACAACCATTCTAAATTTTGGCGCAATAAACAACATCAGCCATGGCCAAAAAAGATAAAATTGTTCCTCAACTCCTAAAGACCATAAATGGGCAAAACACAGTGCATTTCCAGATCCTATTTTATGTATAAGAAAGTTTGGCGTATATGTAAAAAACCATGGAGTAAATTCATCTTTCCATAAATACAATCCCATATATTTTTTTGCAAGCCAGAAAAAAAGAAGAAACAAATAATAAACCGGAAATAATCTGAAAGCCCTGCGTATCATAAAATTTTTTATAATTGTGAGCTTTGATTGCCTTTGTTTATTATTCAGGCTTTTAATTAAAATTACGGTAATTAAAAAACCTGATATGGTAAAAAAAACCTGAACACCATACCACATATATGGAATTTCAATTGGGGAAAAATGAGCAAGCAACGTCATTATAACCGCAAAAGTTCTTAGAGAATCCAGCTCAGGTAGATGATGCAATTTTTTGTTTACAGGTATCGCGCTTGTCAAATTTATACTATCGGTTTATTTTGAAATACCTGTTTTTTGTAAAATACGTGTTGAATAATATTTCCAGAGTTTATCAATAGAAAAAAATTTGTCTTTATAATTCATCAAATCAAATCTTCTGTAGCTTGCTAATACAGATCTTTTTTTTCTGATTATTAATTTTTTTTCATTTTTTGAAAGTTTTTTTGATGCGAGGTGTTTATCTAAGGCATGTAAAAAACCTTCACCCATTAATTTCATGTTTTTCGACATCGATCCTGTTGTTAAGCGGTAAATACATAATTTCTCATCCAGATATTTTACTTGTGGCAATAACAACAATATATCTAACCAGCAATCAAAATCTTCATGGTTTTTTAATAACGGATCGAAGTGAATTTTTTCTTGTTTAAAAAAATTTGCACTGAACAAAAAACAATGCGGCGGAATAGTTAACGTGGCTTCCCAGCGTGTAATCAATTCTGAAATATAATTTTTTGTAACAAATGCAGATGATACATAATATGCAGCCGGAATGTAAATATTTTCCGACGAACCTGATATATAATCTGTAAATGAAACCGTGTTCAAAACATTGTATTCAAAATGAATTAATTGCTTTTCAAATTTTAATGGTAACAGTACATCATCTGCATCCAAAAATTGAATCAGGTTTCCTGTTGCCAACTGCAGGCCGGCATTTCTTGCGGCTGATAATCCTTTATTGCTTTGAAAAATGTAATGAAATCTTTTATCAGCACCGATATATTCTTTTGCAATTGTTCCCGTATTATCAGTTGATCCATCATCTATAATAATACATTCCCAATTGGTGTATGTTTGATTTTTTACGGATGAAAGTGTTTCATTAATAAATACCTCAGCGTTATATGCAGGAATTATAACTGAAATTAAAAAATCGTTTTTAATTGACACAAACGCGGTTATTGTTGCTTCTTTTTTTTGCCTGTAATTTTATCTAAAAGCAACCCAATATACAGGTTAATATTTCCGCCTTCGCCGGTTCGTAATTTATCCAGTTCGGTACACAAATTTTCATACTCGCGAATTCGTTCATAATATAATTCCGGATGAATAAGCAAGTTATCTGCTGAAAAATCTTTTTTCTGAGACTGATATTTACTTGTGTCCAAAGAGTTGTGAATGATTAAAAACATATTTTGTTTATACCACCATTGTACTTTTTTTTCATTCCAGAAAACGGGACGAAAAAAATCTATAATTACATATCCGCGCGATTCAAATTTTTGCTTCCAGTAACTGAATTCCTGTTCATTAATGTGGTTTTGGCCACCTTGGTCTGTTGTAGCTGCAGAAAAAACAATCGTTTTGCCTAAACGAGTCAGACTATCTGCAATAATATCTGCAGAACTTGTCGCAAGATGTTCAGCAACTTCCAGGCACAAAACCAAATCGTATGTTTTATTCAATTTTATTGGCGTTTCTAAATCCGTCTCAATGAATTCATTTTCGCTTATTAATAACTTTTTTCTGTCAACCCATTTGCCATCTAAACCAACAATATCAGTAACCCCGTTTTTTTTAAATTCATGCAAAAATGTGCCAATGCCGCAACCAACGTCCGCAACTGAATTTGGTTTGAAATTTTCCATTAAAAAAGGAACTATTACTTCAGGAGATTGCAGGTTATGCTCAGAAGCTTCATGAACATATTTTACAGGTTGAAATTGTTTCATTTATTGGAAAATTAATTCAGTTAATATAATTGCTCGCAGTTGTCCACGTTTCCGGATAATAGGATTCATACATTAAAGCACTATTTGCAAATGGGGATTGGGGGCGTATAACTATTTTGTCCGGGTTTTGGTTTAACCATGCTGCCCACCAGGAAAAGGAACTGTTTGCGATTATTTGATGTGCACATTTTG
>JABDAZ010000013.1 GCA_013288945.1 Bacteroidota bacterium
GATTATCATTAAGCTATGATATTATTAAAGCGCATAGCGGTGAAATAAAAGTGAATACAAAAGAAGGCGAATTTACTGAATTTTTGATTACAATTTGAAGCGAAATACAAAAAGACGAACTGAGTATTTGCATAATGACAGTGTGAAAGGTTGTATGAAATTATTGGACTTTTTATATACAAGATTTGCTACGGCTTGACCTGTCAAAATCTAATTCAATTTAAATATTTAATAATTGTATTATTGTGAGTTTACGGCATTACAATTGTGTTAGATTTTCCTGCTAAACAAAAATCATAATTGATATCGAATCCCCATTTTGTTTTTAGCCATTTTGGATTATAATTTAATATAACATACATTGGCACTGCCCAAAATAAACTAACTGATACCTAATCATGAATGAAAGGCTGGAAACTTTTTGCGATGGAATTTTTGCGATGGAATTTTTGCGATAGCAATAACCCTGCTCGTCTTAGAAATAAAAGTACCATCGATTGAATCCATACATTCATCTGCGGATGTAGATCATCACTTATTAGCTGATTGGCCATCGTGGTTTGCTTTTTTGCTAAGTTTTATTTCCATGTTCATCGCGTGGGTGAACCATCACCATTTTATGAAACAGATAAGCCCTGAAAAAACATCAAATGTTTTTATGTATGCGCATGGGCTTTTTGTACTAACACTCATTATATATCCTTTTACCACTTCGTTGCTTGCTGAATACCTCAACACACCATTCCTCAGATTTCCCGTGCTTATTTACTGCATTATGAACACTGTTCATGCAGCAAGCTGGGTGATTATTTGTCATGCTGCACTGCAACCGGTTAATTTGGCGAAAAATGAAGCAAAGTCAAAATATATTGCTGGGCTCAGAAAGAATATATCTTTTACCGTGTTATTTAATATTGTCATGTGCGTACTTGCATTTTGGTTTCCAATAATAGCAGTAAGCCTTACTGCACTCGCATGGCTCATTTACCTTGTTATGGGCATTACACTCAGCCCAATTAGTGATTAGGAAAATATATTTAAATTGTTCATTAATAAATAAAACTATAAATCATGACTATTGAAGAAAATAAAAATTTATGAAATACTTTATTGAAGAGGTAATAAATAATAAAAATTTAAATGCCGCCAGTGATATTGTATCAGAAAATTTTACTGAACACGTACCGCTTCCGGGGCAAGGGCCAGGAAGAGAAGGATTAAAATTTGCACTAAAGTCAATGTTTACCGGATTTCCCGACATGAAATGGACTGTGCAAGAACAAATTGCGGAAGGTGAAGAAGTTGTAACAAAATTTACCTGGATAGGTACACACAAAGGAGGATTTATGGGAATTGCTGCAACTAATAAAAAAGTTGAAGTTTGGGGAGTAGTAATTGATGTTGTCACAAATAAGTTATTTTCCGAAAACAGGCTAATAACGGACAATATTGGATTATTGAAACAATTAGGCATTATAGGTTTGCTATAGAAATAATCTACCAGTATTTATTAGTTCGCACCAAAACAATTCTTAAAGCTTTAAATAACCGGTTTAACTTTCAAATGGATAAAATGCCGAATATGGTTGTTATTGAAAAACCAGGCCTGTAATTAACAGCAAATAAAAAAAATTACGACCGAATTTACCACTGCATAAAGCTGCAAATGTTCATTCACTTTAAAACCAATTCGTTAAAAACAATTGCGCCGGGCTACAAGCAACATGCACCTTCAAGTCACAAATTCATCAAAAGTAAAGGCTGTCGTTAATGAATGGCTGAAGAGAATTTCGATATTCTCAATTTTATAATTTGACTCACTTATTTTTTATTGCAAATTTTTTATGAAATTTTATGACATCAAATCAAGCTACTAAAGAAGCCTACCTTTTTAAATCATCTATAAAGCGGTTCGGGAATTGTTCAAGTGGGACCAAATAATTTGAATAGTATAAAATTTTATCGCTTTTTATTTTTTTAATTTTCAAATCAATATCATACATGATTTTCAGTAGAGTAATCATGCAACCTTTGGTTCGCTGCCCGGTAACTATAGGTATAATCTGATATACAATTCAAGAAAAATGTTGTAATATTTAGTCCTGTAAATTACTTTCATCAACTTGTGATAGCCGTATATTTCTCAAATCCCATAAATATCTTCAAAGCTAATGATTGATGTAAAGTCATTTTGATTGCAATACCTTTGAGGCATTTTCTTTTATGATGTTTTTTTAATAATGGCAAATAAAATTAGGCGGCATAGTGAGTGTCCTTAAACGAAATAATGTAATAGTTCGGGGCAAAGGTTCTACGGTTATCATGTTTGCTCATGGCTTTGGATGTGATCTGAATATGTGGAGATATGTTGCTCCGGCTTATTGGCGCATGTGGTCAAACCTGTCCGGCGCTTATACTCATATACATTAAGCAATAAAATATTATAACAATAAAAATGGAACTTTTCAAACAAATATCTTAGAAGCAAAGCAATGAATTTATAATTAACTTTAGGACAAACTAACAGTTAAATTAGCATTGTATGATACGTTTAATGATATGTATCTTTTTTATTAGTTCTGTTATGACTTCCTATGCTCAATCAACACTTAAAGAAAAAGTGGCTATGGCTTATTATGCAGGATTTGAAAAAAACATCTGGGATTCCGTAGCCGCTCAATTTGCTGATGACTTTACTTTTACAAGTCCCAATAATGACGATCATATTAATGTACAACAGTTTAAGCAAAAGTGCTGGCCGACTGCCGGATTTATTAAGAAGGTGAAATATATTAAAATGATTGAAAAAGGGGATATTTTAATGTTACTGGTGGAGATATATACTTCTGATAACAAGACCATCCGCAACGTGGATGTTTTCAATTTCAACACTTCAAGCAAAATAAAATCTATTGAAGTGTTTTTTGGTGCCGGCGAAAAATATCCGGGCAACAAATATTGAATAGCATGCCACATCAAACTAGCAGCTATTAAAATATTTGCTATTCAGTTAAATGTTTACAATATGATTGTCTAGATTCATAGGTAATAAACAATAACTCATGGGAATTGAGTCGGTCCACAGGCATCTTGTTTTTACGATAGTCACCATTTTATTTTATGCATTATCTCTTGAGTAATTTATCAAGTTGATTCCTATAATTTCTCCTTCCTAGCAATTCCAATTTCTCGATTTTAATAATATCTGTTGAGCACAAATACATGCCTAAAGGAAATTTATTATCATTGAAAAAATGTTTTCGTATTTTAAAGTTACTTTTAATGCTGCAAACATTTTGTAAAGATTTAACAGATGTATGTTTTGGCCAGTCAGGAAGTTTTATTTTTCAAATCTTACAAACAATTCTTTCTCTTGGAGTTTATAGAAGTTTAATATTTTTTTAATGCGCTTAATGAATTATTTTATAAGATAATCTTCCTTTTTGTATTTCGCTTCAAATTGTGATCAAAAATTCAGTAAAATCGCCTTCTTTTGTATTCACTTTTATCTGTCCGCCGTGCGCTTTAATAATATCATAACTTAATGATAATCCCAATCCTGTTCCTTGTCCAGTAGGTTTTGTAGTATAGAAAGGCTGAAATATTTTATCAACTACTTTCTGTGGAATTCCATTACCATTATCTCTTATACTTATTTCAACTTTATCATTTATCTTTTTTGTTGTAACCGTTATTGCAGGTTCATAATTTGCGATTTGCTGTTTCGCTTTTTCATTCACTGCATAAAAAGCATTGTTGTAAATATTTAATAATACTCTTGATATATCCTCGGAAACAAAATTAATATTGCCAACTGATTCATCATAGTTTGTCATTAATGCAGCATTAAAAGACTTATCCTTTGCCCGTAATCCATGATAAGCAAATTTTAAATATTCATCTGCTAATTTATTAATGTCAGTTAATTCTTTCTTTCCACTGCTGGACCTTGTATGCTGTAACATTCCTTTTACTATGCTATCAGCCCTTTTACCATGATGATTTATCTTTTCTTCATTTACTTCTATATCATTTGCTATAATTTTTGCTTCATCATAATTGCCCTTATCAATTTCTTCTTTCAGTTCAGTGATCATTTCTTTATTTACTTCACTAAAATTATTTACAAAGTTTAAAGGGTTTTGAATTTCATGTGCTATTCCTGCGGTAAGTTCACCAAGGCTTGCCATTTTTTCTGATTGTATTAATTGTGCTTGTGTTGATTTCAGTTCTGACAATGTAGTTTCTACCTTTTCTTTTTCGCTCATTAATAAAACATTTGCTTTTTTCTTTTGCAAATTATTCCGCCATTGTATAAAACCGAACAGCAGAAAAAATATCAATGCAGTTAAAAAAATATACGTTATCAGTTTACTTCTGCTTTTTTCTTTTTCCAATACAATATTTGCATCTGCTTCTTTTTTTGAAAGCTCAGCACTAAATACCTGCTGTTGCGTTTCCTGAATATTACTTTGATTTTGCACCACGTTTCTTACACTATCAGCAGCTTTCAGATAAAAATATGCGCTGTCAATATTGCCCAATTTATTATAGCTGGCCTGTATATACTCAAGTGCGGTGGCTTCGCCTGCGATGTATATACCATTCACTTCCAATACAGATTTTGCAGCGGTTATCGTTTCCTTATACCGGCGCTGATTGAAATACGAAATGGCTTGGTATGTGTAAAATGTTTTTATTAAAAAATCACCGTTTTGTTTACAGCTCGCTATTCCAAGAGCAGTTACTGAATCAGCCCCGTGATAATCCATTTTATCTAAGTAAAATTCTGACCAGCAGTAATAAGATATATCTTTTGCAGCACGCTCTTTTGAACTAGTTACTACAGAATCCATCTTGTGCAGGAACAGCAAAGCAGAATCAAAATTTCCGCCATCAGAATAATTATTATTAATAAGCTGGAACAGGTGCAACGGTATATCGAAAAAAAGATCTTTATTATCACTAATAAACTCAAGGCCTTTGAAAGCATTTTGCATACTCAGCGCAGAATCATTCAGGTTGTTATAAATAAACGAAATATTATAGTACAGAGTAGCATTAAAATCAGTGATTTTATATTGCTCCGCGAGCTGCAAACCTTTTAAAGAAATATTAAGGCCTGCGTTATACTGCGACCTGTTAAAATAATAAAATCCAATACGTGCGTATGCAAGTACCAGATACTTTTTATCGTTTATTAAAAATGCATTATTAACAGATTGATTGGCATAATAAAACGAACTATCATAATTATTGCTATAAAACATATAATACATCGAAAGGCTGTCGAGAATATATGCTTTGGCTGTATCGCTATTTGTATTGCTTAATTTATTTTTTAAACCAGCAATCGGATTGTCTTGTGCATTTGTCAAGATTACACCTGTTAATAAAAAAATTACAACTGAAATTTTTTTGAAATGCTTCATCAGAGTGTTCTTTTATATGTTGTTTACTCATCTTCTTTTATTTCCACTTTGTTCACTGTCAAATTTTATTATTGAAGATAATAGTTTTAAAATTCTGCATAAGGCATAAAGGCAGGATAGGCAGGTTGTTTTTATAAAATGTTTAAAATTGTGTTTGCCGGGGTAAGCAAATATGCAATTAACCTGAAAAGTTAATAACGAAAATTACAAACCCGTATTCTTTATAAAGAGCCTTCATAAGCGTATAAAATAAAAGATCAGCTTTTGGGATATTGTCAAAATAAAAATAAGCGGTTGGTGTATGCCCCTTAAAAGCTGGTGGAGATTCTGCAACAAATAAATATTTTATTTTTGCAGGCAAATACTTTTTTTGATAAACTTTATAAATATTAGTATCTATGTTTTCAAAGCCATCCATAAATATATCTTACTTGTAGGTGAATACTGCAAAGCTTTATTGGATTCCCATTTATGAAATGATACATTAAATCTTCTTTCTTCTAAAAAATATTCAGACTAATAAATAAAATGCAATTTGTTATTATTAACTTTTTATTTCAAATGATCAATTATTGTATATACAGTTACCTAACCCAAAGATATACTTGATAGTAATTTTTTGTCACGTTTTTTAAAGGCATCTTCTCCACCCTCTAATTTTAATAGACTTTTGCGGTAGTTTAAATTCTCAATTGTAGTGGATGTTATTTCGGTATAAATTTTTCCTTTGGGTACTTCAAGAATATGAATCAATTCGGCATCACCATTAACAACAAAATTGGCATTGTGTGTTGCAAAAATAATTTGTCTTTCATTCTTTTTTTGTTTGATTAAATCCACTAAATATTCCGCTATTAGCCTGTTATCTAAATGTGCTTCAGGTTCATCAATCAAAAGAGGTTTCATTCCGGTCATTAATAAGGTTACAACAACGGCTGTACAACGTTGTCCAAATGAACAGGATGTCAATGGAGAATTTCCATAAGATCCGATAATTTCAACATTCCCAGAGATATTGTAAATCTGCTTTTTGACGAGTAATTGATAAATTTCAAAATTTGATTTTTTTTCAAATATTTCTAAGAAGACTTTACTATACAATGTATTTCTATCAAAAGACTTTGTATTTATAAGATCGATAAACTGATCATAAGTTAGATTTAAAAATTCTTCATTTTGTTCAATTAAATTTAAGCACCAATAAACATTATCCCATGAAACACTTGGTTTATGATATGTTTTGAAATATTCATAAAATTGTTTGTGTAATTCACTTTGGAAACTTTTGAAATTAAAATAATATTCAAATTTTATCTTTTCAACATTTTCATTTTCAATATCCAAATCTCTATTTATTTTTTGAAGTCTTGTTGTAATTATAGTTTGACATTGGGAAGCCAAATCTTTTAGATCTGCAATTTGATTCTGAAATATCAGTAATTGATTTTTTTTGTTCAGAATCTTATTTTCTAAATCAACAATTTCATTTGCGATAATAAATATATTGGAAGTAGCTCTTCCTACATCTGCAATACTATCAGGCGTACTTCCAATAGATGTGAAATAATCAATTATTTGTTTTTTTAGTGAGGCAAGTTCAAGCAATTTGTCAGATGTTTTTTTGTCTGTAGCTGGAAAAGATTTAGCCCTGTATGAATAACCACTTTCTATTTTGCTAATTTCTTCAATTTTTTCAATTTCATATATTATACTATTAAGTCGTAATGAATATTCATCAACTGCAACCTTAATTTCAGATTCAGCCATTAAGTAAATCAAATTATTCAAAAACTGATTATATTGATTTTTGCCATTATTTAATTGTTCAACCTCATTTGAAACAGCTTCAATTTTTTTTGAGAGTTCTTTGTAAGATTCATTTTCAATGGACGCAATGATTTTCTTATCATTATCCAACGAATTTCTTTTTGAAGAAAGAATATTATTTAAACTTTCTAATTCGGAAATGATTTTGATACTATCATTTATAATTTGAAATTTAAGTAATAGTAATTTTTCTTTCTCTTCGTACTCATTTCCGATAGCTCTAATCCTTTCATTAAAAATTAAATCAGTTAAGTGATTGCTATCTGCAAGCTTCTCAACCCTTCCCTGACTTATAAATTCTATTTCGTTCGTTCCTTTTATTTGTATGCAGGTATTAGCATAATTTTTAAGAACGTCTGTATTATCGTCAATTATAATTTTATTGTGGGAAAAGAAATCAGTTTTTTCACCAAGCTTTTCTGCAATAATGTTTATTATAGTGCTTTTACCTGCTCCTCTACCGCCAATAATACAAGTGAAATATGGACTAAAGAATATCTCGTTTTTTAATTCGCTTAAACAAAATGATTGTTCTGTATTTGTTTGATCATTTTTGAGCTTGGTATTTTTTGGAAAATCAAATGTTATACTTTCAATTATTCGAAAAGGTTTTTTAGGTTCGCTAATAGATATTTGTTTTCGATATTGAGATTCATATTTTAATTGTTTCAAACCTTCAAAAATTGGTTCAGCTTTAACCCACAAATTGCAATTACCAAGTCTGTCTTTCTCTTTCGAAGTGCTAAAAGTATGCGCATCGCTACAATCCAACAGAACAAAATTCTTTAATTGACTTTCCAACGCTCTTTGAGATTTTGAGAACGCATCAACACTTTCTGAAGCTGTAAATACAAAGTCAACAGAATTAATAATATTAAGTTTTTCCCCTATTGAAGCGTCCCATCTCAATTTTTCCCATTCTGTTTTTCCAATTGCCGTTAAATATTTTTCTTTAAAAAAATGGTTCTTTTTTAAAAGGGTTAATACTCCTTCTTCCGTAAAATTTAGTGAGTTAAAGCCTACTTCCAGTGGGCTTTGTTTAATTTCAGCGCTTGCATTCTGGATTATTAACTTACCAAAATTTTCTAAACTATCTTTTGTTAATACCCCGTTCCAAAATGATTGATTTTCTGGCAATAAATTATAATTAGAAGATAAGCCAGATATAAATTGCGATCTAATAGTTTCGACACTTAAATCATCAGAAAATATTACATGAAAGTTTATTCGATGCCAAGCATCTGTTTTACTTTGACTTCCAAATATTTTTAACCGCAATTCAATCACAGGAAATATCTTTTTTATTTTGGGCAATTTTCCTTCATCAAAATATTTCTTTACAATTTCATAACCATCTAAAAATAAATAGTCATTTATGCCTAATACATTAATACTTTCCGGAAGACTATTTAAGTCTTTAATATAGTCTTCCCAAATATTCTCTTTTCCCCTCCCATAATTTTCAATAATAGAAGCAGGAGTATGAACATGTAAATCCCATTTACTCTAATACGAACCAATATTATTTTTAATCATAGCTGTAAATTAGTTGCAAAAATATTTTGAAGAAAAAAGTTGATATATGGACGATAATTTATTCATATTTCAAACCAGGGAATTTATTAGAAAATTTAGCTATGAATTTTTCAGTATTTTCTTTGCCCCAATTTCTTGCAACATAAAATTTTTCAGCGTTGTAAATTAACTCAGGGTCGCTATTTGTCTTGTATTTCCTGTATTTTATTTCTGTATCAGTAAAATCTTCTTTCTTTTTAAGCAAAGGAAAACTGCAACTTTTATCTTGTTTTAGAAATTCAAATGTTTCATTATTTATCAAACCATTTTCTTTAAGTAGTCTTACTGTTTGGAATCCGATGTCCGATTTTTTTATATCCTTCACATATAAAATATCATCATAAAATATTTTATATGTGCTGTAATCCTTCTCCTGCGATAAATTATTTAATGCTGTGCTTATACTATCTCGCGTTTCCTGATCCTGAGAAGGATCGGAGCTAATCGCATATAAAGCCGACATTATAAGTTTTTGATTTTTTTGCCAAAAGTTTGAAAGAAGTATTCTTTCTTCATTTCCTAATGCCATAATTAGTTCTTGTTTATGTTCTTCAATATCATCATTAATTGACAGTTGACTTAACGATTTTAAATATTCAGTTATAATGTTTTTTGTTTTGGAAGAGATATTTTGATCTAAAGCTGGTTCTAATAAGTAATCAACTAAGTATTGATAATTAATATGAATATAATTTTTGCAATTACACTCTGGTTCTGTAAGATCCATCAACTGAGAAGCTGATATCGGAGTTAAATATACATAAATGATTTGTTCACCAGACGATTTAAGTTTTTCAAAGTGATTAAAATAATTATTTGTTTGATCATTGTTTTCTTTACTCTCAACTTTATTTTCAATAATTATTTTTATTTTTTTCTCTTTACCAGAAATCAGCAAAATGGCTTCTATATATATATATCAACTCTGCCAACATATTTTATTACATGTTCTTTTTTAATTAACAGATTTTCTATTGTATAGTCGTCTGTCACAAAAGAATTAAAAAGGATTTTATATTCTTCTTTTTGTAATTGATTGCTTGCAATTAATAAAATATCTAAAAAGCGTTTTATAGAATATGTACCTAAATTATGGCTTTCAGAATTATCAAGTAACCATGTGATAAAACCGCTATGGCTAATCTCTCTTCTGCTAACACCTAAAATTTCAGAGTATGATTTTGAATAATAATAGCTTTCTAATTTTTGAAAATCAGTATCATTTTTAAATTTTATTATATTATCACGAATTTTATCTATTGTTAAATCATCTTCTATCATAGTGCTTATTTAATAAACTTTAATTCCAAATTTTAAAAGCTTCTTAGGCAAATGATCATCAAGATTAAAAATATCTTGATCTGTTAATTCAATTAATTTAAAATCATACTTTGCATAAATAGCAATTTTTGTCTTTTTTCTTTCAGCATATTTTGGATCATCTTCCATTCCCCAAAATTCTATATAAACATTTTCTGTAGGAATAAAGAAGTCGGAATACAACTCTTCTTCTATTGGAAGCTTTCTCTCATAAGCATGAGCAAGCTTATAATCATATAAAGCATTGTCAATAATTACTTCAGCTCTTGAACGAACCCAGTGTCCATCTTTCGTTCTAAAGGTTGCGGGAAATTTTTCTCTAAAGTTTTCTGACTGTGAACTAATTATTATAGTTTCCTTTTCTTTATTTTCTTTTTGTTGTTCAACCGAAGATGGAAATTCTTTAAATATATTTTTAAGATTTTTGTTTTCCAATACGTAGTCAGGCCATAAGACATAACTTCCACCGGAAGTATCATGTTCATATTGGATACCACCGAGTGTTTTACCAAGTTTAGTTATAATCCAACCAGATATATTTTTTTCAATCCAACCAAGTTCAGACAAGATTAGATTTAATCTTTGGGAAGAAATATTAAAATGTTTCCCTATTGTAGTGGCATTTATTTGTTTTAATTTTTCTTTTTGAATTTGATAATTATAAACTCCAGACTCTAATTGAGATTGCAATTCTGAAATACTCCAACTACATTTTTTCAACTTGCGCATTTTTTCAATTATTACATGGCAATTGATAATTATTTCAACAAATTCTTGGCTTGAAATGGTTATATTTTTACTATAAAATTTTGATATTTCTTTATTTAATAGTCCTTTCCCTTCAAAATCCTTTTCAAAATAGATTGATGTGCTTTTTTTAAAAAGTAAATTAGAATTTGCTTTTAAAATTGTATCAATCGTATCTTTCATAAATTGAAATATTTAAATTATTAAATTTCTATTCTTAAAAAACGTATTAATGGAAAAAAACAAAAAAGACTAATCACGTCATAGAATCATAATCAACTAATTCAATTTGTTTCTTCAAACTCATTGTCCAGTATGGATGAGCCGATGACATTGACCACCTAACGCCGGAGCGGATAGATCACCAAAATTATTTTCTAAGTTCCGAAAAAACATTTTGTTACACAATGCTTTATCATGGTCAAATTATTTCGGCGAACTATGGTCAGTGCAAATTGGCGGATGTGGTCAAACCTGTCCGGCGCTTGCAATATTAAGATGGTATAGTTTTCCTTTATATGCAAATCCCTGTCCCAGCTCAAGAAGGAATTTTGTTATCTGATCTGTCAATGCTGATTCAAGGTCTCTTTCTTGGGCCACTCTACCCAAGGTAAGAAAATCAAAATTATATGGATTTTTTAAAGTTTCCCTTGCAAGATCTGCTTGTGATTTTGGTAATGTGACTTCAAAATTGTTAATACTTTTACCTTTTCTTTGGTACAGACCTGTTTCAATTTGCGCCAGCAATACGCTACGTGACCAATTGTTTCTTAAAGTTTCCTGTACATAAAATAACGCCTCGTTAATATCCGCAGTTTTTGTAATTATTTCCCGATTGTGTCCCCAAGGTATTTGTGCCACAAGTTGTGGCACAAACTGGAAAGGATCGAGTCTTTGTAATTGTTCCACAAGTTGTGGTACTTTTTCAAATTGGCCGTTATAAAACAAAAACCATCTACGTATATAAAATAAGTTAGTTCTTGAAAAACCTTTAATTTCAGGAAATTCTGATGATAAATCCATAGCCAATTGATCTATGAGCGCATCTCCCCAATTTGATTGTTGCTGTTTTTCAACAATATCCTGGCCTATCTGGCAGTAAAGATTTAGCAACTCGGTATTTACTTTTAAAGCAGCCTTTATTTGAGTAACTCTGATTTTTTCCTTAAGACCAATTATCCAAATTTTATAATTATTGTCATTATAAATTTTAAGGTTCATATAAGTTTAAGATTCTTGCTGATAATAAATTTTATAATACTTTCTGCCATCTTTTTCTATGCCTTGCTCAATTAACTCTTTGTTCCCATGAATATAGATATGAAAATTTTTATCAAGCTTTAAAACGCTTTTAAAAATCCTTGACTGCTTTTTAACTGCTGCCGATGAAATTTCGAAATTATCACTAATCTGCATCTCATTTTGCGCCCTGTATTTTTCATCAAATTCTCTGAATGATTTTATTGTTTGCGGATGATAAAAGACTTCTTTTTCGAAATCATCCTTTTCAAACGAATCATGGTTTTTAAAATAATCAACTGAGCGATTCAGTAAATCGATCTGATCTGTTTTACTGATGTCAAAATCTTCTGCAAATTGTTTTGTGATATAATTTTTAGCGATAGTTAAAAATTCTCTTGTATTGTGATAACCGTCATTGGCCGGGATAATCATCAGAAAATTATCTTTCCAGAACTGTGCCTCTGCAGATTTATTTGATTTATCTAAGATGCAAACCTTAAATCCCTTTTCCTTTTCTATATTAAATATCAAACACCCTTTATCAAGTTTATCAATACCGATGCCGTCATCATATTTCAAGGAAAAATCATTGGCGCGTGGTTCAAGTTTTAAAAATTCCTGCCTTTTTTCCGATTTGAAAATACCGATTGCATCGGAGGATTTGTCATCAATTGACAGGTTTGAAAAATAGGTAATGAATAAGTCTCCTGATTTTATTTGCGGATGAACAGATACCTCAAATAAATGCATGGCTATATTTTCACTGTTTTTATGAAACGATTTTGGGTTGTCAAAAATGTCTGAGCTGTAATTATATAATGCATTCAATAAAAAATCCTGATTGGTAAATGTGAAAGAAAAAAATTCATTGCCCGGAAAGGGATATAAAAAATATTGGAATAAAAGCTCTCTCAATTTTGAATCGGAGATATCCAGTGTTTTTTTTGATAATAAGATTTCTTCGCCGTTTGTTTTGTTTCCCACATGATGTACAGATACTTTATCAATGTTGCAGTTTGTATAGTCTAACATCTAATTAATTATTTTACCCCAAAGGGATGTTATTTGTACTAATTCCTCACTGTCAAATTCATTATTCCAGTTATCATCAATCGAAAACTGAAATTTTTCAAGCCCGAACCATACGATAAAAATTTCAGGTTGGGTCAGGAACGGGAACTCATAAAAACGATTCCTGTTTTCTGAAAAGATTCTAATAATTTTTGATTCGTTTTCTTCTATGAAGGTATCGATTTGTGAAAAAAGAATTTTTTGATTTTCTTCGGAAAAAAAACTCATCAAAATTTTTATGGCATGCAATGAAATATCTCTGTCAAAATCCATCTGTGCATATTTATAAATCTTACCTTCCAGTTTACGCAGTAACCAATAAACTTTTGTATCAGGCTGATCTAGCAATACTTTGTTTACGTGGGAGAATTCATCATCAGCAATTTCATATAGTGAAAGAAGCCGGTAAACCCTCCTTTTTAAGGAATGCTGTAATTCAGCTTCCTGTTTATAAGATAATGAATGGGCCGTATTTGACCATGCATGCTGATTAATTGTTCTTACCTGGATCTCAAATCCATAATCTTTATATTTTGAATAATTTTCAAAACCTTTTAACTCGGTGTTTATTGTTACATCATAGTGATTGGAAGTATAATCCAGCCTGTCAAAATTTATACTTTCCCTTTTAAGTTCGGCTTTTTTAATAACAAAATTATCCTTTAAAAATGTATCTACTTTGTCTAAGTCTTCCTGAAAAGTACAGATAATACGGATGCCCAGTTTATCCCACAAACTGGAATAATCATATTGTTTTTCTCTTTGCTTTTTTTTTATTTTTTTGACAATACTCAGCAAATCTTTTGTCCTGGAAGATATCTCGGGTAAAATCTCATAATGAGGCAAGCCTGATTTGATATAATCAGATACAATTTTCCCAAGTTGTTTATATTGAGGTTCATCATTTGCCCACAGGCCGGCTATTTCCTGAATATTAACTGCCATTAATTTATGCTCTTGATTTTTGAAGTTATTTCTGCATGGTGCTGTCCGTTCCTAAGCTTTGTCAATTTAACTTTGTTATCAAAGGTTCCTTTATTGCCGGTAATTGTAATTTCATTTTCAAACGAGACGGTTATTTTTTTAAATTTATTTTCTACCAGATAAACGTCTTTTGGAAAGGCACTGAACTTTACTTTTTTTGATACAAGATAATTTTTATAGCTGTTTTTTTCTTCGGGAGTTTTAATGTAATCATCGGCAAATTCCCTTGGATTAAGCATGTTTGAATTCTTTTGCATATAGGAATTAAGATCCTGCAAATATTTTACTTTTAATATCTGGTCATCAATTGTATTAATAAAACCTCTGGTATGTTTATAGAAATTTTGTGTCGCTACTTTAGGATCTTCAAATGCTTTGCAACCCAAAAACTTATCAATAAAAAAGGTTACAATTTCATTCTTTGCTTTGATATTGATCTGGTAATCCATCAACAGGCCATCAAATTTTTCAGAAAAATGATCTTTAAAGATGAACAAAGCAACTTTAAAGATTTTTGTTTTTTGTGTAAGCATTAGATCTTGCACTTCATTAATATTATAAGATTTGGTTTCAGGATCCAGTGTCAACTGAGCTCCTTTATCTCTTTCCAGTTTAAGAATTATACAGGTATTCAGGTCGTTTATTTTTCCAAAAATGATAACAAGTATACCTGCAGTATTGCTTCCAATTTGTGTTTCATACAAATGTTTGGCAAGGCTTTTCGAGCTGCCAACAAAATTTTTACCGTCCGAGTTCAGCAACTCCTGAAGCAACCAGGGGGCGGGGGATGTATTATCAGCATCAAAACAAATTTTAAAAGATTTATCACTTCCAAGTGCCTGAACTACTTTGTCTTTAAAGAAAAGTTTGAGACCGTCTGACAAAGTGCTTTCAAGTTCGCTGTAGCTTGGTTCAATTGTATAATCCAGTTTTTTATGCTGTGGGATATCGTGTACAATTACATTTTCGATAACGATGGTAGAAAGATCTATTCTGATTCTTTTTGGCATAGCAATAAGTTGGGTGCACAAATATGATACTATTAATCTAAACACGACAGCTATAACTGCTTTCCAAGATTCTTTTTTTAAATTATAAGAGTTACTTCTTACATTTTAATATGACAATAATAATTTTATGAACGTTTATGAATAACTAATAAACTGTCATCTTTTACGATACGTTCCATTTCAGAATTTATAATATTTTGGATATCTAATTTTATCTGCAAATAAATCAGTTGTACAGTTGCATCATCTATTTTTCTTAATACAGGTATCGGCATATAACCATCCTGTTCTTTTTTTAATGCATCATGGTCATTGATAATTTTGCAATGAAATGATTTTAATTCTACAGGAGCGTCAGGATTATCTGCCACCATGCCGACAAATTCACCGGACGACAAGCCGGCAATCTTTGATGGTGGTATAGCAACATCAAGCTGTTTTGATCTGCTGATAGAAACATCCGAACTGTTGATGGAAAAACTCTCTTTGTCCTGCATGATTTTTCCAAAACGTTCTGATAATTGCTTGGCAGTTTCACCGGTTACCTGACCGCAGATTACATTTCCAGTAATGTTCATAATTACATCAGCATTGTCTTTTCCATAATCTTTCTTCAACTGGCTAAAATCCTGTACAGCTATTGTTGTTGCTACTTTATTTGATCGTGCAGTAGCTATCAATCCATCCATATGATTTAAATATACTGTTGGAAATTCATCAAATATTAAACTGCTTTTTTGTTTGCCTTTCTTATTGACAAGTTTGATTAGGCGTGCTATATACAATGATAATATTGGTCCATATACAGATTGCTTTTGCGGATTATTTCCGGCGCAAATTATTTTTGGTGCCAGCGGGTTATTTAAATTAAGTGTAAAATCATTTCCGGATAAGACATAATACAAATGAGGGGAGGAGAGTTTACTCATTGCAATTTTTGCAGCGCCGACCTGTCCTTCCAATTGATCCATTACATCATTTACATACGCGCTAATAAACGGGCTTACCAGTACTTGTATTTCAGGTTGTGTTTGTAATACAGAAAATAGTTTTTCATAGTCAACCTGCATGAGTTCTATAACATGAGGCAGCGTGCAAAATTCTCCGTCTTGGTATTTACGCAGGTACCAGATAATTGCAACTAAAAAATTGATAGGTGATTCGACAAAAAAATCTCCCTGCTTTTTTATCCATTCTTTGTTGATTGAAATCAGTACTGAACGTGCGGATTCTGCAGCGTCAGTGATATCGAACATTGTTGCAGGGTCAAGCGGATTGCAACGGTGCGTCCTTGAAAGGTCATCAAAATTGATGATATAAAAGGAAGGTTTGATTTTATATTTATCTGCATGTTTTTGTAAATGATTATAAGCGATAACAGAAAGATCGTCGAACTTGAAATCATATATAAACATCGCAAAACCTTTTTCAATATGCTGTTTGATGATATGCTGGATAATGAAATAAGATTTGCCGGAACCTGGTGAACCAACAACCAATAAACCCCGAAAAGGATTAATAATATTTATCCAGCTTTTGCGTATTTTATTTTTTAAAAAATATTCTGCAGGAAGGTTTACGGAATATTCGTTTTGCAATAAGCGTTCTTCCTGCGGGAAGGTTTCATTTTCTTTATTGAAAATATCTTTCCGGTTAAACTGAAACCATATAACTCTTGATAGGAGTGTACCTCCCGTTAAAATCAATATATATCCAAGTGAAGTAACACTGATATAAATTATTGTAACAGTTTTTAAGTCTATGCTTAGTTTTAATAAATAATAACTCGCCATGTAAAAAAGTAATCCTGTACCCAGATATAAAAAAGCCGTTTGATAATTTAGCTTTTCATTTTTCTTACCACGCGCACCCAATAATGAGATCACTAAAAATCCAAGGGCAATCAGTTTGGAATTATTTATAGTTTTAAATAATCCTGTATGAACCAAGTTGATCAAAATCCGATCTGATAGTTTCGAAGTGTACTTCCATGCATAAAATGCATCATAGCATGTGTGATAAAAATGCAAGAGTAAAATAACAATGCTTATCATGCGTGTCATTTCCAGTATTTTCCGTAACCCCTGTTCGTTCTCTCCAGTATTTACTGACATAAAAATTGATTTTAATTTTAAAAAATATTATTGTTTTTGTCTTAACCGTTTTCTTTTTCGTTTTGATTTTTTCAACTGATAGGGTGTGAAATCATTTGTTTGTGTTGATGCCATCATTATTTCAAGGGCAGATTTTTCATGTTGGTTTTGTGAAACTGTTTCGCTTGTTTCAGTAGTTGACAAAACCTTTTCATTACTGGCAACAGACTGGTTCTTATTTTGGCGGAGAGAAAGTGATTGATGTGCTTTTAAATTTTCAGCGGGAGTTAATTTTGCTTCAATATTTTTTATGCTGTATTCGCGTCCAATGTCGCTGCCATTAAAAACAGTTTTCCCAACGTGATCAACAAAAGTGACCCCATACACCTGTCCGGTTTTATTTTGTCTTAGCACCGTACTGATTTTTTCCTTTTCAAGTGTCCTGATAAATTCAGGCAGGTCTTTCATATTCTTTTTGAGTGTCCAGTCAATGGCCAGTTTTATTCTCTTTTTATGCTGCTCGCGCTGCGATTCATTTTGCCCCATTTTATTTTCGAGGTATTCTAGTGTGGGTTTAAAATAAATTGAACTTGCTTTAATCGGCATACCGATTTTTTCTCCGTACTCATCAAGGACTCGGTAATTCAAACCCTTGTTTTGATATATGCGCGAACCCTCCTCGCCACGATCTGCTTTCACGTTGTATAATGACAGCACAGCATTTAATTCTGCAAGAGAAGTGTATTTATATTGGTTGACAACGACAGCCAGCACATTTGATATGGCACGTTTGGTTTCGAGTTTTCCATAGTTGATTTTTTCTGCATTAACAGGGTGTAATTGAAGGGATGATTTTAATTTTTTATTTTCTGCTTTTACCAAATCAAATTCTGTTTCAATTTCTTTGCGTGCGGTTTCAGATTGATTTTTTCCAAGGTTATGCATGGAGATGCGGCTGCCATCACGCTGGATGTTTGTACTAACAATATGTAAGTGCGGATGGGCGCTATCATTGTGGCGATACACGAGGTAAGGCTGATTGCTGAAACCAATTTTTTGCATGTACCTGTCAGCAATGATTTTCATTTTTTCATTCGATAATTTTTCAGACGGATCAAAGTTTAAAGAAACATGCAGTGTATTTGTTTTTGCTTTTTCATTGAGTGAAGTCATTTTTTGAAAATGGTGCAACTTGTCATAAAAATTTAAATGTTCAGCATCCTTCATAAAGTTTTGTGCAGAGAGCAATTCAGCGATTCCCTGTTTTAATTTATGCTCGTTGTAATTGATCGCCATGGAAATTTTTTTTCCTGTATTTATTCTTGCGACCATTGATCTGAAAATTGATTGATGTGATTTTTAATCTCTTCTATCTTTTGCATAAATTTTTCTTTGAGGTATTCATTATTGATAGCCCATGTTTTTATTTCAGCAACGTCATCAAGTGTGTGTAGTTTTTTTACAGTCTGGTTGAAATTATTTCCAATGGCAGAGAGTTCATTGCGGAGCAAAATCATTTCAGTTACAAAGTCATCGATGGATTGATTGCGCTGGTAGTAGGTGATGGGCTTCTCTAATAAAATGCGGCGCGCATACTCACTCAATTTTCTTGATGTAGATTTTTCAAATCCTGTATTTAATTTTTCAAGCTCAGCTTCTGTCAGCCGTATATGCAACCACTCGTTGCGGTTATTTTTTGTTTCACTCATCACAAATCATTTACACAGTTATACAAAATACGTTTTCAAAACATCTTCTAAAAACCTCCCGGCGACCCCGGAGCCACAGGGAGTGAAATTCCGGTTGTATCACAACCGTACATTTCACCATTACCAAAAGGGTAATTAAGCGCCTTATCAAAGTTGCCTTGTGAAACAACATATGAAAAGTCCTTAAAAATTTTTAGTAAAATAGAGGAGGGCTTCCTGAATGATCAAAGAGAAAAGAATAACAAAATAAACAGTGAGAAGTGACATTCAAAAGCCATGAAAGGGCAATTAAACGATGTACTGAAATTTGAATACTTATTAGACTGTTTTTAATTGGCATACCACACTTTTATCCTGCTCATATATTCTTTACAATTGCAAAATTAATGGTCGCAGAAATGCAAAACAAGATGTTCATTTAACAAACTTCATCCCAGTATGACTTTTTTCTAAGACTTTCAAGATATGTTATATGAAAGAAAAGGAAACAACTTTACCAATCTATATAATTGGGTTGTATATTTAAATGATGATTAAAAATATAAAGTATGAACTTTTTTAAAAGGATTTTCAATACTGATAAAAAATATGAATCTCCTGAAAAGGATTTAAATAATGCTGCAGAGACACTTGACAAATCTGTGGAACCAGAAAAAGGCATAGAAGAAAAATCGCCAGTTAATAAAACTAATGTTGCAGAAAAGAAAATAATTACGGAATCAGAAAAAGAGGATCTTATAGAAAAGTTTGCAAGAGATGAGTTTGCAACAGATTCTGACAGATTTTCAGGAATTGATAAATTGTTTGAGGAAGCTGCCCGGTTAATTGTCCAGAATCAGATTGGTTCTACTTCATTATTGCAGCGCCGTTTAAAATTAGGGTATCTCCGAGCAGGTAGATTAATGGATCAGATGGAAGTTTTCGGAATTGTAGGTTTGAATCAAGGCAGTAAAAGCCGTGACGTATTGATTAAAAATGAAAATGATTTAAATGTTTTTTTAAAGACTGGACGGTTGCCTTATGACACATGGCTAGATCATTTCTATGAACAAAATAAAGTTGAAATTGAAAGTAAAAGAATGCAATATCAGTTACAGCAGGAGGATGAAAAATTATTTTTAGAAAAAGAGGAAATCAGAAAAAAATTACTTGAAAAGGAAAGAAAGAAAAATCTTGAAGAAGAGGTAAAGAAAGAACTGATTGCAAAGGGATTGATAAAAAAGAATATCAAAGAAGAATAGCCCGGTACGAAATATTATTCTGCACAATTTTAATTCTCGTACAATTCTTTTTAATTTTTCAGAAGTTATTATTATTCCATTTTATTATAGCATTTTCTTTTGCCCGCTTTTCTTTTTTGCGCATGAAAAAGAAAAGCGGCTGCCGCTGTGCGGTGCCGCTTAATCAGATTGTATTTTTTATGTTTACATCAATCCTTCATCAGCCATAGATTTATATTCCTGCTCTGCTGTAATAATTAAATGATCGAGTAATTGGATATCAAGTATTTTGCCGCCTTCTTTTATTTTTTTTGTAAGTTCTGTATCTGCTGAACTTGGTTTTGTGTTGCAGCTTGGATGGTTGTGCGCAATGATGCAGTTACTTGCGCCGATCTTTAAGCCTGCTATAAAAAGCAATCTGGGATCTGCAACAGTTCCGGTTAATCCGCCGCTTGACAGTTGGTAGATGCCCAGTACTTTATTAGCACGGTTTAAAAACATAACATTAAATTGTTCAACCAGTTCTATTTTATTTTTATCCCAAAACTCCATAAAGATTTTAAATGCATCAGCGGAACATTTGATGGTAGCGAGATCGGATGCTTTTACTTTTGATTTGTAGGTGAGTTCTATTTCAGCTACGTTATTTAAAAATCCCGTTTGATTTATTTCCTGTTTCATGATTCATTAATTTTTTCTGGTGATATTAATTCCTTCCTGTTTTAAAAATCCCTGCTGCTTAATATTTCTTAACCACGTATTTGCAAAACTGCAATGACCATGCTGCCATGTTTTGATAAAAGTTTTGATGTGGTTGTTTTCAATGCGAACACTTTCTTCATACAAACCCAGATTGTCCTGTTGGAACATTTGCGTATAGATAAGAATGTTATCAAAATCTTTTTCATGTGCGCGGTTATCACAAACAATAAAAACCATTTCAGGATCGCGCATCAAATCGCCATTTTGTACATAGCTGTGTGAAACGCTGTACAGTTTTGCAAAACCCCACGGTGTGTTTATTTGCTCTTCTATACATTCAATCGTTAATGGCATATATCCTTCATTATTAATTTTGATATAGCTGTTATTACCTAATTTTTTTAATAGCTGGCAAAATATTTTTGTTGCCTGTTCATTTAATTTTTTCATGATGCTGTTGATTTAATCCGTTACTAATTTTAATTCCTTCCTGTTGTTTTTAATTGCCGTCATTGTTTATACTCCCGGCGGCAAGGAGATTTTTTAAAATGGTAAATCGTCTTTGATTTCAGGTTCACCATTATTTGCAGTAGGCTGCACAATTTCTTTTGCATTTGTTTCGTGTGGATTTGATTTACCAAGTAGTTTGATTTCCGTAGTATGAAAATTCAAACCCGCTTTTGGTTCGCCGTCATTGTTGACCCATGCGGTTACACTAATGCGCCCGCACAATTCAACGATTGTTCCTTTGAGTAAATACTGCGCGATGATTTCATTTCTCCAATAAGAGCAATTGAAGTAGGTTACAATTTTTGTAACGGCTTCGCTGCCTTTTGTTTTGTAACTGTCATTGATAGCAATATAAAAATTTATGACTTTTCTGTCATTTTTTAATGTTGATACTTTTGCATTAGCTGTGATACGTCCTGTTAATACTTGCATAGTTTTAATTTTTATAAATGAATAATTGGTTACTGATGAAATAGGGTAAGCGTTTCGGATTGCACTTTATTCGCATACTTTTCATGGCTGTGCTTGCGCACGAGATGAAACACGGTCACATCTTCATTGAGAAAAATTGCCCAAGCGGCGAATAAAGATTTGGAGCGGTTTGTTTTCCTGCGCTTTTGAATTTCCCAACTCATGCTCATGAGGCGTGATAATTTTTTTTGATTCATAAATGATTTTTTAATTGAAATGTTTGTAAAAGAAAAACCGGAAAAAAGAAAGCACAGTTACAGCGACCATGCGTGGGCAAGACACCAAAAGGAACGTGGAATAAATGATGGGTTTGTGCGGGAGGTTTTGTGTTTATGCCGAACGTTTTGGTTGCGGGAAGGAGACGCTAACTTTGCTTTCGCTTTTGCCGGTTTTTTACAAACTGTTTGCGGCTTTCGTTATACAGATTTATTAGTATCTCTGACTTGCATTAAAACAGTTTTAAGAATAAAGCGGTAGACAAAGCAAATGTTTTTTTAATAACCTATATTACAATCTTTGCTGTCTTTTAAAATGTAGGCAAAATATTTAGAGGCAGTGTGAAATGGTTTTTCAATGTGATGATAAGCTAACTTGAGAATTAAATCAATGTAGACTTGATAATACTGAATCAGACTCAGTCATTATGAATTTCTCAGAAAAGAAAGGCGCTTTACTTTATTCCAATCAAAGCTAAGAAAGCAATGTAAATAATCGTACTAGAATAACTGATTAAAATTATAAGACTATTCCGATTATGATTTGCGATTAGCGTTAGACGGAAGGCAAACAAAACGACGTGAAAGTTTATACTGGAAATTTTAACGTTGTTCAACCCTGAATACTAATAAGTATATGGAAAACATAAAATAACATATAATTGAATTTGAATAAATCAAACGCTTAGCATATGATTGACTCTTTTTTAACGTAATTTGCACTTGATCTACTACGGTGACCTCTCATACGTATCTGTAAGCAAGACGGAGTTTGGTTAAACTTCGGCAAATGAAGGAGCCAAAAGTTTTAATACCGTAAGACATTGCATTAGCTGAGGGTGTCTTTTCTATTTCCAGTTACCGAATGTTTATTTTTTATCCAGCGTTTCAGGGAATATTCGCAGCTTACGACAATATCTGTGATGGAATTGCTAAGCAGTTTTCAAATTCAAAATCTCGCTTCAGGCTTTTGAACCCTTTAATGAATCCTTGGCTGTTGGCAGCGAGGTCGCAGTTCCTGATGAAAATAAGTTAGTGCAATGAATAATCATTGACTCCACAAATCGACCATGGTATATGCCATATATCTCCGATGTTATAATCTTTGAATCATAAGGTAAAATATAAAAAGCCAATTTTCCATCTTCAGATTTTGGTCGAAGCCAGGCTTCGCCCTTCCATTGTTTCGCAGTATGAGTAAAGTCTCCTGCTTCATCGTAAGACCAAGTTGTTATATGTCCCTGATCAATCGCGTTTTTAAATGCTTTTAACAACTTGTCTGAATTAGCAGTTACAAAGTGAATAGCCATATGATTATTTTAAATGAAAAAATTAATTGAGCTGTGAAAAGAACCATGAATGGATTTATTTTTTAGATGATTTTTTCAATCTTGCTAAAATGGAATGGGCTATCGCAGTGGTTCTATAATTTTTTTAATTAAAGGCAAATGGCACCAAGCTGCAGATCCTTTAACTAACCATGCACTTCCAAAAAACCATAAGGATGTTGTCTCAAAAATAAATGTACTGTAAACAAATACACCTTCGGTCGGTTGAATAATAAAATTAAACAGAGCAATTAATATGATACTAACTGCAATGCCCCATCCACAAAGTTTATAAAATATTTTTCTGCGGAGCCACTTGGCCGCTGCTTTCCCAGTATAAACTGCGTCGGGTTTTTGAAAAAAGTAAAGGCAAAAAAGAATAAAGCAGAAAAACAACATGCCTGCTAAGGCAAAATGTAATCCACCCCAAAATTCGTTTGGTGAAGAAGAGAGGTGAATGTATTGGTTACTGCCGCCAGTAGGCGGCCGAAATCCTTTGAAGCACGTTGGAAAGGAGGCTATTCCAAAGGCGCAAAAACCTGCAACATTTGAAGTTCTGCTTTCCCACGAATTGCCATTCCTATTGATTTTGCCTCTGTATGTAATCAAGAAACCGCCTAATACACAAAGTGTACCTACAAATAAAATATGCATTTTACCATAGTAAAAATGGCTAATTGAATGCTGCCAGGAATAATTTCCCGCCCCAAAAAAATAGGATCCCAATACAGTAATAACAGGAAGAAGAATTCCAGTGATCCCAATAAAAGTTCTGAGCTTTTGGTAAGAAATAATTTCTTCTTGAGTGTCATAATGCTGACTTACTAGCATGTCATAAAATTAAAAGTTAATTTGAATTTGTTATGTTTAAATAAAGTCTTACATGGCCTTCTACCGAATGGTTTTCCTATCGAAGACAATACTGCTTTTTAAAAATAATTACTCTAATACCATTGTTAGCGTTTGCTGTTTATTTGCCTGCATATAGATACTTAAATTAAAAAAATCCTGATGCTTGACATTGTTACAACTGCTTTCTATTTATCCAATCCATTCAAATGTTTTCCTTACGTTAGTATAACTACTGTTAGAAATTTCAAGTTCAGTATAGTTCGTATTTCTTAATTTCAATTGCGTTATTTTCTCAAAAGTGAATTAGTAATAGAAAATTATTTTCAACAAACAGTTATGCCTCAAAAAGTAAATTAACATATACAGCCAACGGAAAAAATTTTCGCAACGAAAATTTTTCTTTCTAAAATATTATTTAATAATTCTAATATTGTTGATTGCGCCTACGGTTTTTCCCTTGTAAACAAATTCTATAGATGAATATTGACTTTGTTCTTGGAGGCCCTGCGAATAATTATTATGTCTTGGATTAACAATAAAAATCAATTCGTTGGAATGTGTAATTTCCAGTATAAGTATTTTAGGATTGATACCCTGCGGAATGGCGGGTTTCAGCGTATGGAAACCACGGTCATTGGAATTGTAAATTAAATCTACTACAAGCGTTCCCCCGGAAGTTGGTTGTACAGGTTGTGTGTCAACCCATGCATCCGCTTTTATGATACGGATGTCATCCGGGCCAGGGATATTGTGAGCAGTTTTGTCCGTAAGTGAAGTGGTCACACTATTTGTGGCGCCGTAAACTTTGATGCCTTTAACGCCAGAAGGAAAATTCTGCCATGTATACTCAGCCTCTACAAAAGTATGAATATGGTCAACGAACTCCGGTGCATCCCCTACCATTGAAAATTCCCATATCCCATCAGCCGGTGGTGTTATATACACAAAAGGTTCCAGCCTTATATTGGTAAAATTATTGTTTTCATTTTCTCCCTTTACCTTTATTAACAGGGAAGGGGGATTAATTTTGATAATTTGTAATTTGACTGTGTCAATGATATTTACTTTTAATGTTTCCATAAATTTATTTTTATGTGTTGTTTTATTAAGTTTGTGATTAGCGCTTGATCAGCGTAGCAACAGAGATATGCGGCCAGTCAACCCCTTTAAAATTCAGGATCACGGTCTGGGTATATTGCAACTGCATAAATATTTTTCCATCCGGACCCATAACTTTTTCAATCCAGAAAATTGCATTCATACGTACTGCGTTTGCATTAGTCGTAACGAAGGGGGTGTTTAAGATTCCGCTCCCAGTGGGACCGCCCGGAGGGGCACCTGCTGCCGGCGGAGTTGTGGCAATAATCATAACAACTGTTTCTTTAATATTTTGGTGTGCAATCGCCTGGCTCAAAAATAAATTTGGATTGATAACCATTGCGGGGGTGATACCGGGAGGGAGAACCGCATTTTTTAGTGGTGCGAGATAAGGATCAGTTGCAGGTATAACGACTCCTCCTCTTAGAGGAGTGGTATCAACATCTGCAATTAACGGGCCGCCAGCAACAGTTAAAAAATTTCCCTGTGCCATTACTGAATCTCCGTGTGGTATGCTTGCCATTCGAACAACTGTGGGTTCGACCGCTGGATTTGCTGTTGCTGGTACATTCAACCATATCCCCGGTTCGAGATGAAGGGCTGAACTGTCCTGTAAATCATTTACCTGTTGCAGATAGTGTAATCCAAGAAATTCAATATCATTTTGTACTGAACCCCTGTTTGGAATGGGCGCGCCAATTTTATTAAAGTTGAGCGTTTCCATTGTCGTGTTTATTTTCGCGCGAAAAATTTGTCCGTCTGCGAAATCCGGTAATAACACGACGTTTAATCCTTTTCCCATCCATGTACCGGGCAGGTCTTGCAAGGGGCCTAAGGGCTGAAGGGAATCACTGGCCGGCAAGCTGGCGCGAAATGATGTGGTAGTTTGCATGATTTAAAAGTTTAAGGTCAAAATGAAAAAATAAAATTGCGTTTATTATTAGCACTGATTCAACAGGAGGAAAGCTGACATCACAGACATTAATACACAAGTAATATTTCAACCTTTCCGGCAGATAAAACCAGTTATAAACAAATTGAAAAAATTAAAAGAGGTAACTTTTGTTGGTAAGCAGGGGTAGCAGTTTTCTGATCAAATTTGAGAATTAGTTTGCTTATTTATTGTAGTTGAAAGGTATTTCATTAAAATACCGGATTTATACGGGGTGTTTTACCGTATTAATCATAGTACTAAATTGATAAAATTTTGCTTTTTGGAAAACGAAAGATATTTGTTATGAGCGCGGGCTGTAGATGCCATTTCTGATTGCATAAATAACGATACCAGCGGTATTTTTTACGTTCATTTTTTCAATAATCTTAAGGCGGTATCCTTCAACTGTGCGTGTTCCGAGAAATAACTTCTGACCGATTTCTTTATTGGTTAGTTCCAGGCATATAAGTTTTATAATTTCTGTTTCCTTTTCAGAAAAGATTGGTTTGTTATTTTTTTTTGAGGGAGTAAATTTACTTTTTGCAATTAGTCCTGCAAGTTTGTGTGAAGTGCTTCTGCAGTAGTAGGGTATGTTTTTGTAAACAGATTTGATAGCTTCTCTTATTTCTTCCTTATCTGCATTTTTTATGAGATAGCCTTTGGCGCCGGCTTCAAGCATATCAACTATGAGATTGTCCTGTTCAAGCATTGACAAAGCGATAATATTTACCGCCGGCTGATTTTGTGTAATAATTTTTGTAGCTGCGATACCATCGATAACCGGCATGATAATGTCAGTTAGTATGACATCAGGTTCCAATTGTTGTGAGATACTTATCAGGCTTTTTCCATTCGCTGCTTCGCCGACTACTTCAAATTCGGTTTCTTTTTTTAGCATAAATTTAAGGCCATCCCGATAGATTTCATGATCGTCTGCGATTATTAAACGTATTGACAATTACAATTTTTTTAAGATGATTAATCAGGTATCTCAATTAAATATTCTGTACCCTTGCCTTGTAAACTGTTTAAATATATTGTCCCTTTCAGAATTTCAACCCTGCTTATAATATTCCTTAATCCCAAACCAGTTTTATTTTTAAATACCCCGGATGTGTCAAATCCGATTCCGTTATCTGTAACAATAATCACCAGGTTTTTTTTGTCTTTTTTGAATTCAATTTTTAATTCAGTTGCCATTGCATGTTTAATCGTGTTCTGAATAATTTCCAGCATGATACGGTACAAATGAATTTCCGAATCCGCAGGTAAAATAATATTGTCCGCGAATAAAAATATGATTTGTAATGAATACACCTGTTGAAGATTATCAATAAATTCATTGATGGCTGTCTGTAAGCCTTTTCTTAAGAGTGCCTGGGGCATCAGGTTATTTGAAATTTCCCTTATACGGCTTACGATATTATCTAAATGATTACTGGCTTTATTGATAATATCTTTGTCAGTGTGGCTTGTAGTGTCCAGACAATTGATTTGAAGCTTGACAGTTGAAAGTACCGTACCAAGTTCGTCATGCAAATCAGCTGCGATCCTTTTTCTTTCGTTTTCCAATGTGGTAATTTCTGCCTCCAGTTTGTTTTTATGCAACACGAGGTTCAGGCGTTGATTTTTTACAATGGTGTAAATAAAATACCCAATGATGGCACCCAATATAATTGAGGCAATCAGGATGACATTGTAAATTTTTGTCTCGTTGGTATCCATAAGGCTGCAAGTGCAAAAATCAAGTTAGCAAAAAAATTAATGAATTCCATAATGAGGTAAACGTTTCTGTAAAAGTTATCACTAACCTTTAATTGAAAAAGAAAAAAAACTTCAATAGTGGCATCATAGGTATAAAAAATTATAATTCCTGCGGAAATAAGAAAGGCTGAGGCTTTTAAAATATTACCCCGTTCGCGCACAATCATTTTATTGATTTGCGCTATTGCGAGGAAAATCAGCGCGAATGAATAGCAAACGTGAAAAAAGGAAGCTAACGATACAAAACGATGCCAGAAAATGATATCATAAACCCATACAAGGATCAATGAAATGATCATTGCGGGGTAATGCCATTTGCGGGATTGCAGTGCGCCCCAGTTATGAAAAAGCCATACGTATAGCAATGCTTCAATTAATACATAATTATTTGTAACAATTATACTAGTCTTAAAAATGAGCGTGCAAACAGTGCTTATAATTTCTGTAATAAAAGCAAGGCAAGTAACATATACAAAAGGATAATACGCTTTAAGGATTTTCTTAAACCGTATTATCCCAATTAACGCGGCCAGTCCGATACTATAGCTTATAGCAACAAAAAAATAATAATTTATCATCAGGTCAAAATCCGTTTAACGCCGAAGGGGGAGGACATATCGGCGGACAAGGTAAACCAACTTCACCAATAACACCACCAGTTGCAGGAAGTATATCTGCACTATTGGCGTCGGTTGCAACCATCACAGCACGTACAGTCAAATCTTCATTCATCCCGAAATAGATCCGTACTCCCGCACAGCCTGGAACGGAAAGAATTTCATCAAAAATATCCCTGGAAAATGACTCGCAGATTACCAAAATGTTTTTACCCTGGAACTGGGGCTGTAAGATTTGTTCTTTGTTGTTTCTGAACGTTTGCGTCATTGTAATTGCCTGTTGAAGTGTGATGTCGTGGGGGCTGCTCATAAAATTGTTTTAAGGTTAAAGAATATCACCGGAAGTTCAGTTTATACCCACATAAAAAATTCCGTACTACTACTTATTGGATAGTGTAGTAATACGGAAAGAATATAAAGCCCTCAGGAAAACAGCAGTATAACCACTTCCACAGAATCATTTGTGTAAATTTGCTGTTTGAAATTTATTCAATAATCAATGAAAGCATTTATTTCTTACAGCCATTCTAATACTGTTTCACTTGATATTTTTCATAAACATTTAGCGCTTTTAAAACGCGATGGCATTTTAACGACATGGGCAGATCAGCAAATACTGGCCGGCGGAAAAGTGGATAAAAATATTTCCTCTGCTTTAGCCACGGCCGATATATTTATTGCATTGCTAAGCCCTGACTATATTGCTTCAAATTACTGTTATGAAACGGAGTTTAATAAGGCTTTGGAAATGCAACATGATGGAAATCTGATTATCGTCCCGGTGATTATTGAACCATGCGATTGGTTAAATACCCCTTTTAAAGATTTTAAAGCGCTGCCAAAAGATGGTAAACCTATTAGCGACTGGGAGAACATACATACTGCTTTTCTGGATGTAATACAAAATATCAGAAGGCTAATAAATTCGCCAGAGCCGAGTTTACCAGCACAAAAAAAATCAAACCTCACAGAAGATTCGCCTTCAAGAAATTATCGAGTACAAAAAGATTTTGATTCCATAGAGAAAATGGAATTTATTGAAAAGACATTTCATGAAGTAAAAGAATTTATAAAAAGATATATGGAGGAAATTCTTCAAATTGAAAATATTAAAGCAAGAATATTATCAGAAGATAAAAATACTTTTGAATGTTTTCTGGTAAACCGGAATAAAATTGCTACTGAGTCGGAATTAAAAATTTCAATTGCATCTGAAAGGCAACCTTTGATGAGCGTATTCAGCTCATCTGAAAAACAGATTACTTATTCGATAAATTTTAACAACCGCAACGCAAGCAAAGGTTTTTCATTGGGTTTTGATCAATACCATTTGTTCTGGTCAGAGAACATTTTTTATACGGGTTCAAGAAACAAAAAAGAAATTAGTTCACGGGAAATAGCTGATATTATCTGGAACGAATGGCTGGAAAGTGTCGGCATTATGTAACAATATATAGAAAATATGCCTACTATTATTTTGCAACATCAATTAATAATTGACAGCAGCAATTTGCTGAATCATTTTTCAACTCTTTTAAAGTCGAGTTTAACCAGCGTTCGGGAAAGCCGGATTTTCGGGATGTTGCCGCAAAGCAATCTAAAATCCTGGAAAGAATTCAAAGAAAAGCATGTAACAATTGTTAAACAAGTTGATGATGAAATTACAAGCTATTCAAACCAAATTCTCAGATCCTACAGACCCGTTGTTCAGGACATGCCAGGCAGGAATTTTCTGTCATTTATAAATGTCGAGGCCGAGATTTACGATACAAATGCGAATGATGTAGAAGCCCAAAAGCTTGCATTATTTTTTATCTCAAAACCATATAAATTACTCTCTAATTTTGGTTCCTGTTTACTTCTTTCTGATAGTGAAAAAAAAGAAGGGATGCTGTCAGCGTTTATGATAGAAGTGAACCCAGCACTCTCCATTCATTCCTATAATGAAAGCCATTGAACCCCGTTTTAATATTTAAAAAATAATTTAACGAGTGTATTTTTGATTTAATGAATTACGAAAGGTATGATCCGCTTTTATTTTCTTCCAACCTGCTTGAATTTACTTTCAAGAGTACAGGCCCGAAAGGCGAAATTACTAAGGTGGTACAGTTTGCGGAAACTGATAATATTGAAATTTATAATCTTGCATTCGGTGATCTTTTGCCAGATGGCCGTGTTGACGACCATATCAAAAATGACAACAAAGACAGGAACAAAATATTGGCGACAGTAGCTGCGGCAGTGTATGAATTTACTGCGAGATATCCGGAGAAATTTGTTTTTTTCACAGGCAGTACATCTGATAGGACGAGGCTATACAGAATGGCTATAACAACAAACCTCTCAGAACTTACGAAAGACTTCGAAATCTTTGGCGTAAATTCTGAGAATGAATATTATTATCCTGAAGTTTTTCAAAAAGGAAAAGATTATATTGGATTTCTTGTTAAAAGAAAATTTGTTTAATTTTACAATCATGAAAGTCAAGAAAGATTTAAAAGGAGCTTCTTCTTTAGGAGTTACAGTCAAGAGGGATAAAACCCTTGATAAACTTTCCGGAAAGGTTTTGTTTCCTGAGAAATTAAAGGAAGCAAATAAAGTAGTTTCTAAATTGAAATGGACCTCCTGAAAAAAATATATATTGTTAAGCCACCTGTAAGGTGGCTTTTTCTTTACAGGGACAGGATATTTAATTACTTTAATCATAGAAGTACCCAACTTTATCAAGTAAATTTTAATGTCGTTCTGACAATCATTTATAAAATAGTTCTGAGGGTTCATAATGGGATTTCACTTAAATATTCTTTTAAAGAACTCATTCATTTTTTTATTCTTTCCGGTAAATATTCCAAAGTAAATATTAAGAAAGTAAGGTTTATTGATTTAAAATCCCTGCCAATTTTCATAATTACTTTGCCATGCAGAAAAGACAGAAGAGATAAAATGACTCAGCTGTTTCAATCATCTGGTCTTTCCTGTTCATTTGTTAAAGGAGTTCATGGAAGACATTTAGCTTACGGGTACTTAAAGAAATATTTTACGAAATCATCAATCAAATATTTATCTGCTGGGAGCCGGGGTTGTATTTTATCACATGCCAAAACGCTAGCTTTAGTTGTTGAAAATTCTTTTCCATACGCACTAATTTTTGAGGATGACATTTTAACGGATGATAATTTTAAAACCGGGTTAGAAGAAATATTAAGCAGCATCCCGGAGGATACCGAAATATTATATCTTTTAAACGATGGCCTTTGCAATAACGAAAGCATGTTATTTACTCCAAACTATCCGCGTTGCGGCCAATATGCTTATCTTGTTTCTCAAGAAGGAGCTAAAAAAATCCTCGCAGGGTTATTTCCAGTTTCAATAGGGCTTGGAGGAATCGATACGATAATAGGAAGAATGGTAAGCAAAAAATTACTTACAGCCTACCAGGTGAAAAAGCCAATTTGTAAAGCAGACTTGGAAGATTCAAGCAATATTATAAATTCATCAAAACCATTTAAAAAAATTCACCATTCAGAATATTGATATGAATTCACTTCTGCATTACACCGGTTTATTGGGATCTTTTTTAGTACTCTGCGGGATTATGAAATTTTATATTTACTATAAATGTTTTAATATTTCTATAGTTCGGTTTATGGATTTGCAGGAAGTCCTGATGCTTTTTATAGACAACCTGCTTGCATATATTGCTGTCATAGTGACAGCATCTTTTTTCTTTTTTTTCTTGCATGAAAATATACATGAACAAATTACAGATGATAGTTATACAGTATTTCAGATAATTATTGCGCAGTGGCTGTTGATAGTAATTTCCTTTATGGTAAGCGTAATGGGAGCTTCAACTTTTTATATTTTATCCAGAAAAGTTTCATGCAAAGAATTTATTTTCATAATAATTTTATTTGCAATTTATTATTTTTTATTCCCCTATTTATTTATCCTTGCAAAGCGAACATTAAATAATTCCTACAACTTACAAATTCGTTTTTCAACATTATATTTTATCGGTATTGCAGCTGTGCTTTTTGGTTACTCCGTTATGTCTGCTTTTAATGAAGCAAGAAAAGTTAAAAAGGAAAATTATTATAAAGGAATAATAATTATTTTTTCAGACAGTAAAATTATCAGTAATCATGACAAGTATTTTGTAGGCATGACAAAAAAATATTTATTCATTTATGATTCTTCAGATAAAAGCTCCAACATTTATAAAATGAAAGAGGTAAATTCTATTAAATTTGTATAGTAAATAAATGACGACATAACACATCTATAATTAATTATGTCCAATACTTATCTATAACAGGTAAACCTCTTAGCAAATTCAGCAAATTCGACTTTTAAATCTAAAGTAAGTTTATCTATAAGTAATATAAGATTTGTCTAACGACTCAAAGCCGGTATATGTGATAAGTGTATTCCTGCTGCAAGAATCAGGCAATTTTTATTACTTTGCGCCACCTCAATTATTCTTATGAATAAAATATTGCTTGTTGTTGCGTTAGTTTTTTTTACTTCAATGTCTATATCAGCGCAAACAAAAACATTTCAGCCTTATTCAACCCTGGGGGCTCACTTTTTTGTGAACCAATTCAGATACACAGATTCTTTTTCCAATAAAAAATATAAAGATTTTAAACCGGGACTTGCGGTTAGTTACATGCATAGTATGACCACACATTTTGATTTTACAGGAACATTGTCAGCATCATTTGTTGATTTTCCAAAAAAAAATGGCGGAACTTATGGAAATGGAAGTAATAACCTGCTAACTGAAACTGACGCTGATATGAGATATCGTTTTCTGTCCGATTTGCAAAAAATTTCCCCTTACATACAGGCTGGTATTGGCTTTTCAGGATACAGTAATTATTACGGATTATATTTTCCCACAGGCATTGGTGTTCGTGTACGAATTATTGAGGAGGCTTTTTTATTAGCCGACGCACAATACAGGCTGCCACTGGTAACGACTCAGGACAATCATTTTTATTACAGTATTGGAATTGCGGGCACCATCGGAAAAATTAAAAAGAAGAAAATCATTAAACCTGTTGAAACTATCAGGCGACCACCAGCAAAATTATTACCCAGGGATTCAGATGGTGATGGAATTCCTGACAGTGCAGACGCTTGTCCGCTGGTTAAAGGATATGAACGCTATAAAGGTTGTCCGATCCCGGATAGCGATGGGGATGGTCTGAATGATGAAGAGGATTCATGCCCGCACATAGCCGGATACGCAAAGTATCACGGATGCCCAATACCAGACAGGGATGGGGATGGTATTAACGATGAAAACGATCTTTGCCCCGATCAGCCAGGCATTGAAAGCAATCATGGTTGTCCGGTTATTACAGCCAGCATCATTGCCATGGTAAATAATGCAGCAAAAAACATTTTATTTGAAACTAATAAATACGTTATTCTTCTGCCATCATTTAGAGGACTGGACAGTGTTGTCGCCTATCTTAAGGTAGACGGAAATTTAAAAATAGCTATTTCAGGGTACACTGATAATGTAGGGGGAGTTGAAAAAAATCAAATATTGAGTGATAACCGTGCAACTGCAGTATTAAATTATTTTGTCCAAAAAGGAATAAATAAAGAAAGGCTTACTGCGAAAGGTTACGGGATGATGATGCCCGTTTCTGACAATAAAACGAAATCAGGAAAAGCCAAAAATCGCCGTGTAGAATTAAGCATACATTATTAGTGATTGCTTTCAGCAAAATACATTAAATATTTTCTACACTTCCCGTAAGTGCAATCATTTGTTTTAAAAAAATAAAAAAAGAAGTTACACCTTGTTTTTTTTACTCTAATCCATTGACGATAAATAAACATCATATTTTCAAATCTATATATCATTTAAGTTAGGTAAATATTAATACTTAGACCGTTCTTTTTTAGAGAATTGGCAGAATTAAAAAGTTAGCTTTTTTTTAACAAAGCAACCCCCAAAATAAGTTACTTAAACTGACTGTAGAAAATGTTCTGCTCCTTCCATTGCATTATTGCGGTGTTAAAGATTGCTATGCCTTTGCTTTCTTTAATACTTATTGCCAGTGCGGCTTACGCCCAGCAAAATACCTCTGCAAGAGGGGACAGTTCCGTTTCGGTTAGCCTGAGAAATAAAGATTCAGTACATAACGTCAAAGACACATCCCACAATATTTTAAAAAAATATATCAGTCAAAAGAAAAATGTATTTGATAAAGTATTTCACAAAGCAAAGGATACATCTTCATATGCTGTCAGGATTCAAAAAAAAGATTCAATCGGCCATCATCCTGATTCTGTCATACAAACTTTCAAAAAAAATGTACAGAATGAAAAAAAATCAATTGCCAAAATATTTCATTTTAAAAAAGATACTACTGCAAGCCCCGACAGTTTAAAAAAGTCATTATACGATTCCCTTCATAAAAACAATCTTACAAAGAATTTTTCGATTCCCGGCTTTAAACGGGACTCGGCTCTCAAATTTTCTGATTCTTCAATAGTAAACTCAGCTAAAACAGTTGTCAGGAATAAATGGGAATCCCTGATTTCAACTCAGATGGGATTACACAAAGACAGCTTACGAAAAGGGGACAGTGCAAGAAGGAAAAATCTTCCCGGTTCACAATATCTTGTTTTTAAAAAGGCACCGTTTTTAAGTTTTAACGGTGGGTATATAAGTTATGGTTTCAGTTACCGCTCGAATACGGATACTCCTTTTGTAGAAAAAAACCTGGAACAACATCAGATAAATTCATCCGTGCATATAGCTGTGATGGGAAAACTACCACTTGTGGTTAACTCTTTTATACGAAGAACCAATTCACCTTTTTTTGCCCCGATTACAGATATACAGGTTTTATTCGATGTGCCTGCATACCGTAGTATCCTGCAGTCGAACCTCCGTGAAAGACTCCTTACCGGTGCAGGCGATTCACTGACCAAAAATTTGTATTCTATTTCAAAATTAAAATCAGCAAACTTGCTTCAATGGCTGAACAATCTTGGAAATAAGGATAAACTAATCGATGCGCATGAAATTGTAAATGTCCCCCAAAAAGGGTATGAACCAGGATTACCTGACAGTACAAATAAAAAGCACAGTGATTCCCTTCAGCAGGCTGCTAAGCTTTTTATAAAATTGTATGAGGAAACATATGGCCAGTACGTAATGCTTTTAAAGGACAAGGATTCTCTTGCCAAAGAAGTAAGAAATTCAGAGCAGAAATACGGACAACTTCAAAAATTATTGAACGGTAACCTTCCCAACGCTTCTTCCTATAAATCATGGTCAGATAATTTACAGCAAAATTCATCAAAAGAATCCGGGCTAACGCCAACAGAGAAATTTCTTCTTGGAATCCGGCATTTCAGTGTTGGAAGAAGTACAGTAAATTATTCTGAACTAACTGTAAAAAATCTCAGTCTAACCGGCGTCAATGCTGAGTATAATTCAAAATATTATGTTGCGCTTGCTGCAGGCTCAGTTGATTACAGGTTCACTGATTTTATAGCCAGCCCTGTACATGTACCCCGCCAGTATCTCTATGTAGTGCGCCTCGGAATTGGTCGTCTTGAAAAAAATTATTTGATTGTTACAGGATATCATGGGCAGAAACAATTATTTTTTGGAACTGTAAATGGCAGCCAGATATCATCAATATCCATCACTGGTTTTAGTTTGGCGACCAAATGGCAAATGAACCGCAACAGCTATATTATTGGCGAAGCCGCTCAATCCTTTTCGCCTGATGTACTTGCCGCCCCTGAAATAAAATCCAGCTGGAGTTTAAGCGATAAATCAAATAAAGCTTTATCCTTTAAGCTTTATTCCTATATCCCCGAAACTCAAACAAAAATTGAAGGCTTGTATAAGTTTATGGGAGCGAATTTTCAGGCCTTTAATAGTTTTCAAACGAATGCCCAATTGGTTTCATGGTATGTTAAAGCTGATCAAAGTTTATTGAAAAAGAAACTGCACCTGCTTGTTTCTTTACGCACACAGGATTATTCCAACCCCTATATTATCCAGGATTATAAAGCCAATTCAGTTTTGAAAAGCATTAGCCTGGCCTACCGCGAGAAAGGAATTCCTTCATTAAGCGCAGGCTATATGCCGATGTCACAGCTCACAGTTGTAGGTACGCAAATCGTGCAAAATGAATTCCAAATGCTGAATGCAAGCATTACCCATTTTTATAAAATAGGGTTACAGCAGGTGGCTACCAATCTCGTTTACACAAGATTTTTTAATTCCTCAGCCGACACGGGATTTATATATTATAATTCGACCAATTTTTTCCTGACTCATACCTTATTTTTTAAAAAAATTACAGCAGGAATTGCCATTTCACATAGCAGCAATAACAGTTACAGATATGATGTGATGGATGAAAATTTTACTTTCCAGATTTCAAAAGCTGGTACGATAGGAGGCGGTGTAAAAATTAATGACCTCAATAAACAGGAAATTGAAATCGGGGAATATGTGACTGCACATATCAGGCTTGGGGGAAAAGACATTGTAAACATACAGGCCGATAACGGATTTCTTCCCGGTAATGGTAACAGGTTAGTCAAAAATTTTATAGGAACCATTAGTTATACAAAGACATTTTAACTATATGAAAAAAATATCATTCATACTATTCATTTCTCTGGCATTATCTGTTGCCCGTGCACAGGTCATCGTAAACCCACAGGTGCCCGGTATGGGTCTTGTGTTAAAAAGTCAGTTGTGGAATTTGTCACTTATCAATGCCGGGAACAGCAGTATTAATATTCAGATACAGATGATGGTTACTGATGCATCCAATAACTTGAATGTTTTTTCCGGCACCACCAATACAATTTCGTTACCAAAGGGTGCTCTCCTAATAAATTCCAATTCAGTTTCTCCGGTGGTTTATAATGTGCTTGCGTCCGGGTATAGTGTCGATACCAGCCCGGATGGCTTTCTTCCTTTTGGAATTTTTAATGTTTGCTACACTATAAACCAGGTTGGGTCAGAGGGTTCTTCAACACTGACGGAAGAGTGCGAAACGGTTGAAATTTCACCGATAAGTCCCCCTACCCTAATTACCCCGCAGGATAGTGATGCCATTGATATTACAAGGCCTTTATTTACATGGCTGCCGCCCGCACCGTACAATTTATTTTCCAATTTAACTTATACATTCACGCTCGTTGAAATACAACCTTCACAAAGTGCATCAGACGCCATCCAGCAAAATATGCCTTTGCAAACACAGGCTAATCTTGCAATCATTGATCTGCAATACCCCATGTCGCTACCTGAACTGGATACCGGGAAATTTTATGCATGGCAGGTTTTGGCAACGAATAATGGTGTCCCCGTTTCAAGTAGTGATATCTGGACTTTTACAGTGAAAAAATTAAGTGCAGACACCACTAAATCTGTAGTAAATGATTATTACGCAAAATTAAGAATGGTTAATGATGCCAGTTATACATTGATGAACGGTACCCTTAAATATGCCTATTACAACGAACAAAACGACCCGAATGTGAATATTGGAATATCAGATATTACTTCGTCAGTAAGTTCGCCTGTGCAGCTCGATTCTTCTTATGTCAATATTACCTATGGACAGAATTACCTGACCCTTGATTTGACGGGCACGAATGTACTTATCAATAATCATATTTACCTGCTTGACCTGATTAACCAGAAAAATGAACATTGGTACCTGAAATTCCAGTACATCAAACCAAACAACTGATTTGCAAAAACCGAAATAAACTAAAGAAATGTTTCTACCAATTTTCATCAATCATCAGAAAAAGATAGCGTGTTTCTTTTTCGCCATGTTTTATATGAATCTTTTATTTACTGTAAGGGTTTGGGCAGGCGCATATACTCCTGATTTTTCTGTCAAGAAAGTTTTCAAAAATAACTTGAGTGCAAAAAATCTAAGCTTCACAGGCTCATCTCCTGTTGATAATGATTTACATATTAACAGCGATCCTGATAAGCAACCAGCGCAAAAAAAGAACCACTCAAATTTTTTACATAGCGATAAAGTGACTGAAAAAAATAAAGATTTCGGGGGTGGTCCCACGCAGCCGGAAATGCAGGCTTTTCATTCAGTTAATTCCAATAATATGGTTGATTTGTTTTCCGGGGATTTCTCTTATAATATACCGTTACTAGATGTAGGCGGGTATCCGGTAAATCTCGCGTACCGCAGTGGAATTTCTATGGATCAGGAAGCAAGCTGGACAGGGCTCGGTTGGAATGTGAATCCGGGAAGTGTTACGAGGAATATGAGAGGCATCCCTGATGATTTTAATGGAACAGATTCTATAAAAAAAAGTTACAAGCATCAAGCCAAACAAGACTATCGGCGGTACATTAGGTGGAAATATTGAAGTTATTGGCCTTCCCATCAATGTAGGAGCAAGCCTTGGAGTATTTCATAATAATTATAAAGGCTGGGGTCTCGAGACTGGGGTGAATGTGAGCCTGAGCGCAGGACTGGGATCTTCCGGTAACCTGACAGGGGGGGCTGGGATTATCTCTAACAAATAATAACCAGGAAGGCCTGACTCTCGCGCCATCGCTCTCTTTGAAACTGGGACAACAAGCGGCTGAAGACAATGCTGGATTCTCTGGAACCTTTTCAATTTCTGCTCCCTACAATACACGTGCAGGCTTGCGAAGTTTGCAAATGTCAGCTGGTGTAAGGCAGGATGATATTAATATTGGTAACCATAGATATTCATTGGGTGCCGGTGTCAGTCCCGTAATTTCATTTGTTAACCCGTCGGTTACACCTACTATTACAATGCCATTGACAACTAGCCAATATTCTTTTACGGCAAAACTAGGTATCGCCGTTGAAGGCTTCGACCCCAACATTTATTTAAGCGGGTATGTATCCAAGCAAAATATAGCCTCTGCAGATACCCTTTTATCGCTGCCTTCATACGGCTATATGCATTATGAAGATGCCCGCAACAACCCGTCAGGCCTGCTTGATTTCAACAGAGAAAAGGATATCCCTTACCGGGATAACCCGGCTGTCCCCAATATAGCAGTACCCATTTATACATATGACGCTTTTTCCATCACGGGCGAAGGAACAGGGGGAATGTTCCGTGCTTACAGAGGGGATATAGGATTTGTATATGATCATCAGATAAGAACTAAAGACGGAAGCGATAGGGCAAGCGTTGATTTAGGCATTCCTGAACTAATACATTTGGGGGTTGATTTAAATGTCAACCGAGCCTTTACCCAGAATGGTCCCTGGATGGATCAAAATTCTTTGAGGACGGTGACAGCATTTCAAAAAAATAACGGAAGTTTTGAAGCTTCCTATTTCCGCAACCCTGGCGAAAAATCTATTAATTCTCAGGCGTTTTACAATGCAATTGGAGGAGATAATCTTGTTACCGTTAATTTGTTTCAGTCAGGGCCTAGCAGTTCAGTATTGATGGCTACCAACTATCTTAATGTCTACCGGAATAAACAACCCGTGGGACAGAGCTTGCTGACCTCTGCCAATGCAATAAAAACAAGCCGCGATAAAAGGTCGCAGGTAATTACTTACCTCACTGCGCAAGAAGCTAGTACAGTAGGACTTTCAAAGTATATTGAAAATTATACTGTTAATAATTTCGGATTGAGCAATTGTTCCTCGAATGCAGCTAGTATACCTCCCCTCGGTACTGGTCTTTTTGCCCAGTATTTTTATTCACAAAATTTTCAAGGAGGTCAAATTGATACATCAGACTGGGTCAATCATTCCTGGGGCCAGACTTATTACTGGAAAAATGATTTGGCAATCGACAACAATAATTTTCCGGCAACAGCATATCCGAAACAACATTTTTCGGTGCGTTATACAGGCAGGGTACTCGCACCCGTTACCGGATCATATCATTTTACTACCGTAACAGATGATGGAGTGGACTTCTGGATGAATGATTCTTTAATTATCAATCACAATAATCAGCATTCCAAAACGGCGGATAGTGTTAAAATAAATTTGATAGCAGGACAATTCTACAAAATCCGAATTGATTATTATAATGCCGGAGGCCCGGGCATTATGCAATTATTATGGTCTTATACCGGTCAAACCACGAAAGCGGTGCCACTTGCTTATCTGTATCCACCACCAATCGATTCTACAATTATCAGCAGCAATCTGGTATATGAGAACAGAATTAATTCTTTCAGAAAATCAAATCATATTTCTGAAATAGATGTGCTCAATACCGACGGCAGAAGATATGTGTACGGAATCCCTGTTTATAATTTCATGCAGAAAGAAGCCACCTTTGCTATCAACGGTGCCCTGCATGGTAATCTTCAGACGGGCTTGACGGGGTATACGAATGGAATTGATAATACAGTTGCCGGCAACCAGAATGGAACAGATAATTATGTGAGCTATGAGAAAATGCCGGCCTATGCACATTCTTTTCTGTTGACAGGAATTCTTTCGCCGGACTATGTTGATGTTACAGGAAACGGTATCAGTGATGATGATCAGGGGGACGCAGTAAAATTTAATTATTCTAAAGTATGTGGCAAAAGCAATCCATATAAATGGAGAACACCTTATGTCAAAGATAGTGTCACATTCAATCCCGGGCTCCGGACAGATTCGCGCGATGATAAAGGGAGCTACATATACGGTGAAAAAGAAATGTGGTATATGCATTCGATTGAATCTAAAACCATGGTGGCTAATTTTGTTCTTCAAAACAGAAATGACTTATATGCGATTGATGAGGGTGGTAATAAAATTGCTGACAGTTCAGCAAAATGCCTGAAAGAAATTGATTTATACAATAAAGCAGATTATCTCAAAAATCCATCTACAGCTATACCCATCAAAACGGTGCATTTTGAATATGATTATGAATTATGCACAGGCGTAAACCTTCCATTGACAGACTCTGGAAAATTGACGCTCAAACGTATTTGGTTTACCTATAATGGAAATAATAAAGGCAAGCAAAACCCTTATATTTTTCATTATCATGTTAACAATCCCTCATTTAACCTGAAATCTTATGACAGATGGGGAAGCTATAAGGATCCTAGTCAAAATCCCGGTTCGACGGCTACTAATGTGATAACAAACTCGGACTATCCTTATTCAGTACAGGACAGTACACTCGCTGCTTATAATGCGGCAGCCTGGTCACTTGATTCTGTGTTTCTGCCATCAGGGGGCGCCATAAAAGTCGATTACGAAAGCGATGATTATACCTATGTTCAAAATCAGCGTGCCATGCAAATGTTCAAAATACTCGGGATGAGCCCGGACACTGTTTATAGCCATTCTGTAAATAACCTCTATACCCCGCAGCATTCCGATAATTTGTATGTGTTTGCATCCGTCCCAACTGCGGTATCAAACATCCCGGATGTATTGCAAAAATACCTGTCTGGTGTCCGGAAATTATATTTCAAATTATTTGTGAAAATGCCGGACGATCAATATGGCACCGGTAGCGAATACATACCGTGTTATGCAAATATTGATACGACTAACGGACGCGGGTATGGGCGTATCAGCAATAACATTATATGGATCAAAATGTCAGGGATTTCTCTTCCGGGTACAGGTCCCGGTTCTTATAGTCCGCTTGCAAAAGCTGCAATACAATTTCTGCGGTTAAATCTTCCTTCCAAGGCATACCCGGGATCCGAAGTGGGAGATAATCTGGATATAAGCACTGCGATAAAAATGATTGGAAATTTAACTGACAATATTAAGGCTTCATTCAGTTCTTTCGACAGTACCGCGAGGAGTAACGGCTGGGCTTATTTATTTGACACCAGCAGGACACTTATAAGGCTGGATAATCCCAGTTATAAAAAATTTGGGGGTGGCCATCGTGTAAAAAGAGTGACTGTGTTTGACAACTGGAACCACATGACCGGGCATAATTCTGCCACCTACGGGCAGGAATATATTTACACTACCCAGCAGGAAATTAACGGAACAATGACCACGATCAGCAGCGGGGTTGCAAGTTATGAGCCAGCTATAGGTAATGAAGAAAATCCATTTCACCTGCCGCTGGAATATGTACAGAGTATAGCGCCGCTTGGCCCGGTCACGCTTGGCTATACCGAAGAGCCATTGGGCGAGGCTCTTTTCCCTTCCGCTAATATTGGTTACAGCCAGGTTACGACAAGAACAATTCATTATGCTAATAATAAATCTGCAAACGGGTATGAAGTAAGCAAATTTTACACCGCCTACGACTTTCCAATCTGTACAGATCACACGATGTTAAATAATGAGACACAAAAGCGATATAAGCCCGGGCTTGCAAATTTCTTAAGGGTTAATGCAAAATATTTTATGGCTGTATCTCAGGGATTCAAAGTAGAGCTAAATGATATGCATGGCAAAATGCGTTCGCAGGCTTATTATCCCCAGACTGACGCTACCAACCCGGTTACGTATACCGAAAATTTCTATAAAGTTGTTAACCAGACTTTGGATAATAAGATATTGGCAAATTCAGTAATGGCTATGCACCCTGATGGAACAATAGATACGGCCGCAATTATTGGCAAAGATGCAGAACTCATGATGGATATGCGTGAGCAGCATACAGTGAGCAGCGGAAATGACTACAGCCCGAATGTGGATGTACTGGAAATTCCTTTTATTCCCTTTGTGTTGCCTATTCCATCGGAAATTCCGCTGCCACAGCGTGAGGAAAATCTTTTCCATTCTGTTGCAACCACAAAAGTCATACAACGATACGGGATACTCGACAGCGTGGTACATATCGATAAAGGCAGCAGGGTGTCAACAAAAGATATCATGTATGACGCAGAAACTGGAGATGTCCTGCTGACCCGCACTCAGAATGAATTTAATGATCCGGTATATACATTTAATTATCCGTCTCACTGGGCTTACGATGGAATGGGTTTGGCATATAAAAACATTGATATTGTATTAAGCCATGTTTACCTGCGTAATGGAAAAATAACGGCTGGTTTGGGGGTGCCGGACAGCACATTTTTCAGCAGTGGTGATGAAGTTCTTGTAATGGGGAAACAGAAGACCGGAGATAGTACTGTTGCATGTCATGAATTTTACTCGACTTTTCCGGTTGCAGGAAAAATATGGGCTGTAGATACAAGTCTTTTTAATGGTGGTCCAAAAGGTTTTTACTTTATTGATGCTTTTGGAAAACCTTATACAGGATATGATGTAAGTTTAAAAATAATCCGATCAGGCAGACGAAATATTAGCAGTAGCCTGGGTTCGGCAACAACCTTGGCCAATCCTCTTACGCAGGATCCTTCCACGCATTTATACAGCATAGCATTAAATACAACCACCAAAATTATTAATGCAGCATCAAGTGAATTTAAACAGATATGGAAAGTTGCGGACTTGCAATTGCCGAGAATTTTTTATGATACCGTTTGTACCTCCCGAAAATGTGCAGATACGGTTGCTGCCATCCCTATTGACAGTATTACTTTTTGCGCTTCAAGTGCGGTCTATTCCTCATATAGTGATATTGGGGCACGCATTTATGATTCGATTAAGGGTACCGCCTATAATCCGATTATTGATTATACGGGATTTTGGGAAAATCCGGGAAATACTACGGATGGCAGGCTTAATCAAACAGGAATTTGGAATTGCGGCACCCCCGGCAGTCCGGGTCAAACCTGGATCAGCTACTCTGATGTTGTTAATATTCCCACAACAGACACTATGTTTATAGGTCTCGCCGGAGATAACTCAGTACGGGTTATTATAGATAATACTGATACAATACAAGTTCTTCAGGATCCCCATAACAGTTCAGATCCTTTACCATTTGAAATCTGGAGCATTTATCCATACAAATTTAAGACTACTGGAAACCATACGATTCAGGCACAAGGCTGGAATGTCGACGGTTATTCTGCTGCATCGTTTGGCGCAGAAATTTATCATCTGACAAGATCCCAGCTATTAACATTTATACCCGATTCTGTGAAGGCTCATACTTTATTCAATACAAGGCAGCTTACAAGTGCTGCAAATAATATTTTGCAGGGTTATTCCTGCCCGATAGGATACGATATTGATTCGGGTGGTGGAACATACCGGTGCATTGCGCAAATGCCATGCACGACCTGTTCTGTTAGTTCTGTGTCGAGCTGCCATAGTATTGTTACAGATACAGCGTTCAATCCTTATGTCGCGGGAGCACTTGGCAACTGGCGGGCATATAAAAATTACAGTTATTTTAATACGAGGGCCGAAACAGATCCAACTACTGCAACAAATATCAGGACAAACGGGGCATTTAGCTCATTTGCACCTTTTTGGACTTTTCAAAGCAATTTATTAATCCCCCAATATGATACTACCAAATGGGTGTGGAACAGCCAGATCACCCTTGTAAATCAAAAGGGAATGGAAATTGAAAACATGGATCCGCTTGGCAGATACAATTCGGGACTCTATGGATATAATTACAGTTTGCCAACAGCCGTCATTCAAAATGCCCACTACCGGGAATCGGCGTTTGAAGGTTATGAGGATTACGGATATTCCACGCAATATTGCGATACGCAGTGTACGGCTGCAAGACACTTTGATTATAGCGCTTTTGCCTCAAGAATAACGACAGCCCAAAGTCATACTGGTAAGTATAGTTTTGCCCTCAATGCTTCCAAGTCAGCCAAAGATTCGGTTTCGATAGGCTATGTCGTGGTAAACGGGTCCATTGATTCGCTGCAGGGAAAATTGTATGCCAATACCCAGACAGATGCCTGCACCGGCCTGCGAACACTCAAGAATATCATTGCCGATGATTCTGTGTTAATACCGAATTTTTCGCCGTTTAAAACAAAACAAATGGTTATCAGTGCCTGGGTTAAAGAAGGACAAACCTGCGCATGTGTTTCCTATTCACATAACCAAATCCAGATTATTTATTCCGGTAGTTCAACAGGTCCTGTGACATTTATTCCATCAGGAAATATCATTGAAGGCTGGCAGCGGTATGAAGGGTATTTTACTATCCCTTCAGATGCATCTGCCCTAACAGTTAAACTGAAAGCCACAGATGACACAACCGCCGTTTTTTATGATGACATACGCATACATCCTTTTAACGCGAACATGAAATCCTTTGTATATAACCCTGTCAACCTCCGGTTGATGGCTGAGCTTGACGAAAACAATTATGCAACCTTTTACGAGTATGATGATGATGGCACCCTGATACGTGTAAAAAAAGAAACCGAGAGGGGTATTATGACTATAAAGGAAACAAGAAGCGCGTTACTGAAACAATAAATTAGAGATTATGAAAAAGCTGCTGACGGTTATTATCATCCTGTTTTTATCAAGTTCTTTGCTTGCGCAGGATGATTCACAACAAAAAATGTTATCCGTATTCAAAAAATTGGCCGCGCGATATAAAGATCCCGCATCGCTGAGCTTTGAAGTCAGTTATAAATATGCTGCTGAGAATAAGCCGGCAGAAATTCTTGATTCACTTGAAGGCAGTTTTAAAATACAGCATAAAAAATACTGGTACCGTTTGGCAAATACAGAAGCTGCTGGCGACAGCAGCATATCGGTAATGGTATTCAGGGAGGATGGCGTGATGTACCTGTCAAAACCATCCGTTGCCTCTAGAAATCTGAACCCATTGTCGCTGCTTGATAGCCAGACTTCAGACAAAAGGATAGCTTTTCAAAATGTAACCAGTGAAAATGGAATTACGAAAGTAAAAATTACATACAGACCAGGTTTCTCCTATAAAACAGTGGAATATTATGTTGATCAGAAGAGCGGGTTGCTTGTAAAAATGATAAGTGTTGTTGAGGCAAAACAGTTTTATGATCCTACTGTGAGGGACAAGCTGACAGACAAAGCTTTTGCGGTTATGGAAGCTGATTTCAGCCACTACTCTGAAAAGCCAGCGGATGAGAAACAATTCGATCTGAACAGATATTTCAAAAAGGTGGGTAATGATTTTATCGCCGTCGCACCCTTTGATACGTATAAAATATTTTTAGGAACCCCGAACTTATAACCGAGAAAAGTTATGAAACAGCACGCAGCCCGGCTATTTATACTAATGTTATTAACTATTCTGTCAAGTGTCTTCAACCCTGCATTGGCCGGGACTGATCCGCCTGTGATCCAGACATTGTCAGGTAATCTCGGGCAGCTTAAAAAAGATTCTTTCCGGACAGTGCAGGATGATAAATTTTTTGACACTTCCTATAATTCGAAACTAATTAAGCCATATACCGTTCATAACAGGGTATCACTTCGCATTAATGAGAATTCAGCCTATTTTCCGCAAACCGCATTTTCTGTTACAGTCGGATTGATGCTGTATACAACCGACGCAAATTCAATGCTGGACAGCTCGCTGATATCACTCAACGTCAGTTATAACCCTTCATCAGCATGGACGGTGTCGAATGCCAGTTACGTTTTTTCAGGAGCTTATCGTGTAAAAATGAAGATTACAGATACTGCTTCTGGTCTTGCGTGGAATGTCTGGAATTTATTATACCTGGAGAATGAGTTGCAAAGTTTTCCGTCTTTTAATTTTTCCTGTACAGCAAATCCAGTAACCAGTTTTAGTTTTCCTTCGCTTGATCCTGCTGGCAATGAAGATGAACTTCCTGTAAGTTGGGCTAATATTCCCAACGCGGATCAGTATGATTTGGAATGGTGCTACATAGATTCAAGTGCACTTGCATTAAACAGATATGGATCCCCGCTTAACCCAGATTCTATTTTCATCAATAACAGCAGCCGCGCCACAATTGCGGGAACTTCCTACAATATACCCTTATTTTATGATGGATCGGGAAGCTTATTTTTCAGGGTAAGGCCTGTTCAATTACAAACAGGGGGAGGGATATCAGCAGCTGCCTGGAGTTCGGACATAGGTACTTCCGGACTGGGCAGATTTGACTATAAGGGTCACCAGCGCGCGCTGAACTGGCAGGCGACAACAACGTTTGCCGAAGAAGGCAAAAGAAAGACTGTTGTGCAATATTATGATGGAAGTTTGCGTGGCCGCCAAACCGTTACCAAAGATAATTCAACGCTGACAACTGTCGTGGCAGAAACATTTTATGACTATCAGGGGAGGCCCGCGGTTCAGGTCATGCCATCTCCGACAATCAGTACAATTATACAATACTCCCACAATTTTAACATCGATCACACAGGAAGTGCATACGATAAACCAGATTTCGATTCTCTCGCCAACCCCGGCTTGTATTGCGCCACGGGAGCGGATTCCATGCGGCTCGACAGTGGTGCATCCAGATACTACTCACCCAATAATCCTGAAATGAACAATGGCGTGTCCTACAATAAATTTATTCCGGATGCACAGCGCTATCCCTTCACAGAGACGCAATATACCCAGGACAATACAGGGCGAATCAGCAGGCAGGGTGGGGTTGGACCAACCTATCGTATCGGCGGGGGGCGCGAAACTGTCTATTATTATGGCACCCCGGATCAAAGCCAGCTGGATGGATTGTTTGGAACAGAAGCTGGAGATCACAATCATTATTTTAAAACAATGGTCCGTGATGCCAACGGTCAATATAGTGTAAGCTACGCTGACATGCATGGACGCACGGTAGCAACGGCGCTTGCCGGAAGTTCACCTTCTGTGGTGGATTCTCTTTCTTACAATATCAAAAATTCCATTACAGAAACAATTGCAGATTCCACTACCAATACCAATAAAGATTTGGTTATGGAGAGTAAGAAAAGTCTGTTGATTGCGACTGCGGATACGAGCACATTTACCTACAGCTTGTCACCGCAAACTCTTCAATTAAAAGGATGTGACAGCAGCCTCGTTTGTTACGACTGCTTGTATAACCTGGAAATAACAATTTCTGATGATTGTAATAACTGTAAAATTAACCCGGTTACGAATGTGGCTTTTGATACAGTGCTTACCAAATTTTCGCTGGGTTCTTCTGACAGTTCATGTGCTAACCCTAATGGAGGTTTTTCATTTACTTTTAAGAAATTTCTTCCTGAAGGAAATTATGAAATAACCAAGCGGCTTTCTATCAGCCGCGCTGGATCACAATATTTGCGGGACAGCATATACTTGAAGAAAAATACCTGCCGGAGCCTTGCGACCACCATTTCACTTCAGGCAAGTTTACTGGCCGCTTCCGATATTCAATGTGCGCCTACCTGCCAGGCATGCACCGATAGCCTGGGTACCTATTCGGCTTTTTATACCCGGTTTATGGCTAAAGCGGGTATAGCTAATACAGATACCGCTTCATATGCCGGCCTCGCTTTACTTGCCTATACGCAAGCTCAGGCAGACTGCAAAGCACTATGTGACAGCACAAGCCAATATGATAATATTCTTTCAGACATGCTGCTTGACCTTACACCAAATGGGCAATATGCAAATACCGATACTGTTGACAAATACTCTATATTCCATTCGTATATTTCTAATGTGGATGGTGCGCATGATACCGTTGCTAATTATCAAAAAGTGGGTCTTTACTTAAATGATGATGGCAAGCCCGATTCGGTCTATGATGAGACCTCTGGTTCAATGGTCGTACCACAGCAACTAAGCCCAACGGCCTTTTCACAAAAATTCAAGTCTTCCTGGGCTAACGCTCTGTTGCCTTATCATCCTGAATATTGCAAATTAATGCAGTATATGCTGCTATCATCAAGTGCGCAATGGGATGCACGCTTTGAAGCGACGGACAGTTATGATTCCGCCATTAAAAAGGGTTATCTTAATCCAACTGATAATACAACCAATTCTAATTTTACACCATTTATTGCAAGTGGTACAGCGGATTACGATCCAATCAGAAACTTTACAGGACATAGTTATACGAGTGATCTGGAATCATTAATATTAAATTATACAAATAATGCAAAATATAATTATAACAGCAGTCATTGGGTAAGTCAAAATATCAGCATGTGGTCTCTTGCCACGGCAAGTGTAAAATGTGGCAATAAACCCCTCTCATGCTTTGTTACTTATGAAAATAATGACAGTGCCTTTAACGGCAATATGTGTCCTGGTGATTTGGATATGGCATGGCGGAATTTCAGGGAGTATTATCTGAATGTGAAACAATATCTGATCAATCAGGTACTTGCAACAAGCTGCCCTGCGCCAATTCCTACAACCAGTTTTCTGATAGCATTAGGGCATCAGCCTCATTTCAGCGATGCATTGGAACTCACAAAAGCAGTTGGTATTACTTATTCCACGGATACCAATGCCATGAAGGCAAATGCGCAGGATTCCATTAATAATTTTTACAATTCCAATTGCAGTGCTTATGTAACGTATTGGTGGCAGCAGTTACATAATTGCTATTATACCAGTTCAGATTCAGCTATCATCATACCGGAACTGATACAGGTTTGTTTGCAGGGATCTGACTTACATCATCCTTACGGATCCAGTTCGGTAAGTCCATCCAGTACTTATCAATACAAAAGTTTTGAAGACGTAATCAGTGCATACAATACTTCACACGGTATTACCAGCAGTTATTGCAATGCATATGGAATTCTAACTCCAAAACCATACGATCAGCAAAGCTCTTCTTCTAACAAATCATTGTACACAAAGCCAGACAGTTGCGAATGCAGCCACATCACCTCATTGTATGATGCCTACTTGGCTGTATCCGGAAATTATACTTCATTTTCCAATTATATGCAGGTTGTATACAATACAAGTATTGCAGACTCGACCCTTACGTTATTAAGAAGTCTTTGCAGCCCGGCACCAGTTACCTGTAATTTTCAAAAAAACCCGATTTCTTTACCTCCTGCCATGCAATGCAGTACCGGCGACGTATGTGTCAATTGCAACCGGATAACTGATCTCAACAACCAGTTCCATCAATTGTATCCCGGAATTACCGCTGTTTCTTATCCCTCAGCAACAGATTCAGTTCAGCTCGCCAAAAATAAACTGTATGAAAATTTCATGAACTACAATCTTGGATTTGTGAAAGCGTCTGCAGATTATCTTGCTTTTTCCAATACATGTGCAGGGAATACGACTACTGCAAAGATTGCCACCCATGACTCCCTTTCATTAATATTAAAGAATTTTCAGACCTATGGTGGAACGCCGCACCTGGATGCAAGCGATTATGATACTACTAACTGGAAGCTTAATTTCGGGGGTATTTATTATGATTTGGGGATACCTATTGGTCAGGTCTTCGCCAACGGGGTTGCGCAGGTACCAGCATCGTATGCATCCACATTGAGTTTTGCAACCCGTGATCATATAGATTTCGATCATTTTTATGATACCTTGTGTACAGGTGGTAATTATACATTTGAAATCCGGGTTAAACTTCCTGACAGTCTTGTAAATCATGGCGGTTTTTATGATGCTAATTTTTGGTTTTGGATTTATGGTGACAGCACTGAAGCGGGTACTATACAGTTAGGTACCAGTGCTACAATTGGAACAGCCATTATTCAACATGATCAGGATTCAAGAAAAAGTGCTCCGGGGGCTCTTTACCAGAATACGGGTTTCAATATTCCCTTCAATAACTGGAGAACCCTAAAATTGAGTTTCAGGGGTGATACATTGAAACAATATGTGGACGACACATTAGTTACTCAGCTACTCCTTACCGCTCCGATGACAAAAGTTTACGGATATACAATTACGCAATGGGCTTTCCAGGCTGCTGTTGATTATGTACGAATTTATGACAGCGCTTCTGGCACAAATTATTACTACGAGCAGTTTAATGGTGGCCAGCAAGTTGCGCGGGGATTGCCAAATGCTTTGTGTTCCTGTAAAACATCTTTTGCCAATTATTTCAATACACAGCGCAGCAGTCATTATTCCTATACCCAGGTTGATTCAATATATGAAAGTTATGGAATTACTCCAGCTGCCTGTGGTTCATCATACGATACATCTGCTATAACATGTACTGATTTAACCAATTTGCAGAATGAATTCAGAACAACTAATCTGTATCCGGTAGCGCACTATGCAGACTTGTCTATGCGGACATTTGCAGGAAATATAACTCCGTCTACAGGACCAAAAGGGGTATTCAATGTAATCGGGAATTTGATTGGCAATACAGTCGATAGTACAACATCTGCAGTTGACAGCTCTTTTGCGCAGATTTGGAATACGGATTCTACTGACCGAAATATTGGTACACTCTCAGCTTTGCCAAATGGTTTATTTAGGCTGACTTTGAACCCGGGCAAATCGGTACCGATTAATGGCATTACTGGTATGAGATATTACCAATTTGATTCGCCGGCTGATTCAATTGATGCAATTATTTGTGGTAGTAACAGTTATATCAATTTTGGAGATGGTTCCCAGATAAAAGTACAATTATATAGTGATTCATCAACACATATGTATAATAATACAGCTTTCGGAAATGGTGTTCTTTCGAATTATACAGCACCCAATTATATAGTAGGTAGGGCATTCGCCGTTATTCATAAATTTCATACCTCTGGAACTAAAACGCTAACCGTTTACCACACCGATATTAAAGGGATACTTGGATTTGATTGCCATGGACAATATGCTGACAATTTGATGGTGCTTAAAAACCTACGTGGCTATATGCCGCAGCAGACAATTAGTATTGAATTTCACAGTACGCAAGATTCCACCCTAAATACTACAGCAAATATTAAAAATTTTACAACAGTCAATTCAATTGAAAGTATTGATTTTGAAAATGGATCCGCAGTCGAACCATTCGCATATTTCAAAAATAATCGGTTTGGAAGTTTTGCAAACAACCACCATCTAAAAACGGTATGGATTTCAGGTGGAAATTCATCAGACACGTCTTCTTTAAGGCCAATGGCTGCGTTTCTGCCTGACTCAAAAAATAATTTCAAAGAACTATCTACAGTTGTTTTAAACCCTATACAGGGTGTATATACCAATGATTTTAGCTTTGAGGTAGCCGGGGAGGACGGTGGCGGACTTACCGGAAATACAACACCCGCGCAAATTGACACTATTCTCATTCAGCTTGCCAGAGGTTCAGCAGTTCATAACGGAGCACTGACGTTTGCCAACAATTCCTCCTCCAGAACTTCAGCAAGTGATGCCGCATATGATTCTCTCGTAGCCAGAAGCTGGTATCTGCAGGGCGGGGGTATGAATGTAATCAATACCTATAATTATTACTCATGGAGCATGGATCCAGATTCTCTGAAATACACAGATGCCTTTACCGATTTTGTAAATCAGCAGTTGGGTACAACCATGACATGGAATCAGGTGAATAATCTCTATCAGGCAAAATGCGGACACTTCCCGATATTCGGACCAGACACGTCAACAGGTCCGACGCTTTGCGGACGTGCAGCACCAAGCCTTCCCGCAGTAGCTATAAATGCAGTTACTGATTGTATAGATTCTTCTTTCTACGCTGTAAGCGGTGGAACTGAAATTTATAACGGGTACGTAGATTCCCTCAATAATATTTTTGACAGTGTTTACAGAGCCAAGTGTTTGAACGCGTATAAATTCGAAAGTTTTACTGTAACTCACCATCAAAGTGAATATCACTACACGCTTTATTATTATGATCAGGCAGGTAATCTCGTTAAAACGGTACCTCCTGCGGGCGTAAATGCAAATTTCAACAAGACATTTACGGATAGTGTTGAAAATGCCAAAGCACTGAACCAAATTAAAATTCCGACCCATTCGCTTTATACTCAATACAGATATAATACCCTTAATCAGGTGATTGCGCAGAACACGCCAGATGCTACTTTGAGCCACTTCTGGTATGACAGGCTGGGACGGCTGGCAATTTCACAAAATGCCAAGCAAAAAGCAGTGAGCGGCACAGAAACAAATCGTCAGTATAGTTACACATTATATGATCAGTTAGGCAGAATTACCGAAGTCGGCCAGATAGCTAATGCGGGAAGTGTTGCAATGACAGACAGCATTTCAAGAAAAGATACTTTGCTGAATGCGTGGTTACTGACTTCCGCAAATAATAAGCAACAGATTACCCAAACGGTATATGATATTCCTTACTCAGGATTTTCCGGATATAGTCCGCTGCCCCTTGTGCAAAGAAACATGCGCAACCGGGTATCTTATACGAGCTATACGCTTGGGAAAAACCCTGCCTCTTATAATCAGGCTACGTTTTTCACCTACGATATTGAAGGAAATGTTGATACCCTGATTCAGGATTACGGGAATGCGTCTATTCCAGCGCTACAGAATGTGATGAATGAAAATCAAAACCGTATCAAACAAATCGTTTATGATTATGATCTAATCAGTGGTAAAGTAAATAAAGTTTCATACCAGCGACACTATGATGACCAGTTTTATCATGTATATACGTATGATGCAGAAAATAGGTTAATCAATGTTCAGACAAGTAAGGATTCTGCTTATTGGGAAACCGATGCCCGCTATTATTACTACAAGCATGGGCCGCTTGCAAGAATGGTAATAGGCGACCTGCAGGTGCAGGGGCTGGATTATGCCTATACATTACAGGGGTGGTTGAAAGGGGTTAATAGCATGAGCCTGAAAACAAATTATGATATGGGCAATGATGGGGATACCAGCAGCCTCAACCTGAACAAATATGTGGGTGCAGATGTATTCAGTTACGGACTTAATTATTATTCCGGAGATTATTCAGCTATCAGTGGATTAACGCCTTTTCCCGGCGTTCAGACCGGACTAACTACACTGGCAACCTCAAACTACCGGGCATTATACAATGGCAATATAAGCAGTATGGGAGTCAATATTGGGGTTTTCTATCTGGGTACAACCAACGATCCGCCAAATTCGAGCAGTTATGCGCTGCCAATGCTTTATAATTATACCTATGATCAGTTGAACAGGATTACCGGGATGAAAGCTTTTTACGGACTCAACCAAACTACCAATAGCTGGAATTCTTTGACTTTTACACCTGATTATAAAGAAAAAGTACAATACGATCTGAATGGGAACATTAAGAAGTACACGCGGTATGATCATAACCTAACGCTGGGAAGTGAAAAGCCGATGGACAGTCTAACATATAATTATAATTCAGGAACCAATCAGTTAAATTATATTAAAGACAGCGCGCTGGCAGGAACGACTACTTATGATTTAAAAACACAGCCTGTAAACAATTACGGTTATGATGCGATCGGCAATATTATTAAAGACAGTATTGAAAAAATCAATAATATTGTATGGAATGTGTATGGAAAAATTACTGAAATTGATCACAGCGGGACTACTTCGTACAACACCGTACGTAATATCAGTTATGGCTACGACGCTTCTGGAAACCGAATAAGTAAACGTATTACCACGCAAGGTACAAAGAATGTAAAATATGTGTGGTATGTCCGCGACGCCTCCGGCAATGTGATGTGCAGTTATTCAACAACAGGAGACAGTACTGTGGCATTGAATACGCTAGGGATGGGGGTGGATGAAATGTATCTGTATGGCAGCAGCAGACTGGGAATGGTAAATCCTGCAACTGATGTACATACGGATAGTGTCGATCACATTGGCTATTATTCTCCGTGGAATGGGATGACAGTTTCCTTCCAGCGCGGTCAAAAATCTTATGAATTAAGCAATCATCTTGGCAATGTACTTGAAACCGTAAGTGACAATAAACCTGCAGTTGTGCAAAGTGGCAACAGCTCTTTGGTGGATCATTACAATGCGAAGATTAACACTGCACAAGATTACTATCCGTTCGGGATGCTAATGCAGGGGCGTACGGTTATTCTTACAGGTGTTAATTACAGGTATGGATTTAATAAGCAGGAGAATGATGATGAAGTTAAAGGTGAGAGCAATATGATGGGCGCGGAGTTTTGGGAATATGATTCACGAAGCGGTAGGAGATGGAATATAGAGCCTAAACCTAATTCTGGATGGAGTCCTTATGCTACTTTTGGAAACAGCCCAATATGGAGAACAGATGCTAAGGGTGACACAGCTATTGTAAATGTTAATCCAAATGTACAATTGCGATATGTCAAAGATAATTGGGTAAATCAACAAACACGCCAGACTGTGTCAGCTACGGAAATTTCCGATCCTTGTAATGTAAATTACAATAAAAATGCTGCTTCATTAATGAGTGATTATTCTGCTTTAAATAAAGTAGATGGCTATGAACCGGTAACGAATTTATTAAATTCTGCGCCAAATAATGTATTTCTGGATAGAGACGGAAACGCTACTTCTACCGATGATTTAAGTTATCTCAATGATCGCCTAAATAAAGGAATTGCGCATCCAGATGTAAACGTTCATATTTTATCTAATATTCCTTCAGAAAATTCTAATGAATTTGAAAATGGAGATGGCAATATTTCCTCATTTATGGCCCTTGGACATGAGTTGGGTCATGCATGGGATTTATTGACTAACGGGAAAAGTTTGGATAACTTTAAACAACTACCAAACTTAACAGCAGGTATATCTGCGTCTGAAAAAAATGCGATGTATTGGGAAAATATTGTAAGAGCAAAATTTACACCTAATAATCTTCGTACTGGTTATTACTATAATGAAAATACATCTAAACTTGAAATGCCCTCAAATATTCAGACAGAAATTTTAATTTCACATCTTCCAGATGGACCAAGACCAATACTTATTCGACAAAATATAACGTTATCCAATTTAGACAATAGTCAAATTTTTAATTTTAATCGATAATTAATAACATGAAAAAATATTTAGTAATTATTTTTTTGATAATACATAGTGTTGTTCATAGTCAAGAACATCATAAGCCTGGTGTTCAATTTAAGTGCAAAAAATATTATAACAATTTTGCATTATTGCTTCAAGACACGGTAACAAATTTTAACAGGTATACAAATTCTTTTATTAATTCAGATTATTCCGATTCCAGGTTATTCCCGGCAATACTTATAGAAAAAAAAACAGTAATAAAAGTCGAGGAATTTATCAAAAGTAAAATGTCACCTAACGAAACTCTTAGAAACTTCATAAGATTATACATCGGATTTAAGCTTCTTAATTCAGATTCTACTTTTATAGTAGTTCAGTTTTTAACAAAAAAAGAATATTTTGAAAAAAAATCGTTTTATAATTTTGCTCAGAATTTGATCGCCCGAAAGTCCAATGATCTAAGGTTTGCAATATTTGTAATTAATAAAGAAAGAAATATTGCTTTAATGAATCAATTTCCCAAAAATATGAATGATTGGTAAGGTATGTAAGTTCCCATTATTTTAGTACAAGTTTCATTTCGAGTTTTCCAATTTAATTACCATTTTGTTTTTCAATTATTTCATCCACTCAACCTTTATTATTTACTAGAGGTTTCGATATGTCGGCACCTTCTTTGAAAGATCCGGTTACTACAAATCTATTAATTAAGACCTGCGCAAAAGTCGGGAAAAAAATAAAATAAAAAAATGCAGAAAAAGAAAATTCGAACTTACAAAGCCTTTGCACATGTTGCACCTAATATTTATAATTACGAAGTATATTATTTAGTTTATGAAGGCTGGTCTAATTTTTCTCTTGCGACATGTATTAATTGCGGTGAATTATTTGTAATCGATTGGGAAAATCCTAAAACAAAAGGGTTGAACATAGAACAAATTGCAGATTCACATAAATGTCCTACCTGTAATTCTAATTTGACGGAAACTATTCGCGACTACCCAAAAATGATAAAACTTAAAAATGGTGAAATTGGAAGTTTTGTGCCCAGTAATCAAATACCGCCGGATAATGAAAGTTTTGTTAAGGAATTTTATGAAATTTTATAGTTATATATTTAAGTTATCCGTTCGGGATATACTTATGCATCAAAGTAATGTGAGCTTAGTACATTTTTAGATAGAGTAAAAAAAACCGTCTTTAAAAACTATTTGTCTTCGTTTAAATAAATTAACATCAATATTTTTTTCGTCATAAGATTCAATAAAGCTTAGCTTTTTATCTTTTAAAGATGCAAGGATTAATACCTTTTCTCCATTCTTTAAAATAATTAAATAAACAAAAAGTCCAGGTATAAGAAAGACTTGTTCGTTACTCCATGTCCAAGTATTAACATCATAAGCATCAAGCAAATTCCATAGCTTATTTTCAATATAAAATTTCACTCTAGCTAAAACAATATCATACAAGTATGTTTTTTTTATGTTATAAACGCAAACAATCTTGTCTTTTTGTATTAACATTTTATCTGTAAATAAAGTATTCCATATAAGCTCTCCATTCTTCTTATAATCGAAGTTGTCCAAATTCTGTTCTGCATAATTTTTAATGACCTTGTACGAATGAAATTCATCTACAGTTTCTAATTTGTTAACCATGGAAGCAATTTTATCAGAAATACAATAGAACGCTCGAACTAGAATATTCTCCATTTTAACATATTTATTTTTCGCCTAATTTTCTTAGTGGTTTTTCAATTACGTTACGATAAAACTTAAATATTGGATTACCCCAATTGTCATATTCTTTCTCCACTTGATCGATAGATTTTTTCTGACTAATAATCGAATAATAAGAAATACCTTCTAAAGTAATTTGCAACACAGGAACCTTACTAAAAAATCTTGCACTTCCATTTACCCACGGATTTGTTTTAAAAATACTTGCAGCATCTTTTCCACCTTGTAAAAAATTTTGATACATTCTCCATGCAGTTTGTTCTGATTTCAATCCTCCTGAAAATGCTTTGCCTATCGGATCAAGGAGTTTTCGGGACGATAATGTTAAATTATATCTTATTTCTGAAGCCGCATTTGCTGAAATTAAATTATTATTAAATAAATCCCTTGTTTCTGCAAGCGGGTTTAAATATTCATTTAACCTTACGCCAAAGTTATATCTTAAAGAAGACTGAGCAAAGAGATCGACAGTGTTTAGTGAAGGTATATTATTCTCTTGAACAACAGATTTGCCATTTACATCTTGATAGCCAGCAAACTTAAGTGTTTCAATATTGTATACTGCATTATATGTATTATCATCAATAGTAAAGGATTTAAGACTTCCGACAGGAGCATCTATTTTCTTCCCATTTGATGGAAGATTATAATTGGTATTCGGATGAAAAGTTTCAAATGATGCTCCAGTAGGTAAAGTTATATTTTTACCATCGGCAGCAGGCAACGTCGTATCCGCACCATTTGCATCTGTTAACCAAATGGGACTATTACCAAAAGCTGCATATGGGCTTTCATATGCCTTGGATTTCGGGTCAACATTCCATCTTCGACCGCTTCTTGCATCGTATTCCCAAAATTCTGCACCCATGGAATTACTTTGTCCTTTTACCTCATCATCATTCTCTTGGGTATTAAATCCGTACCTATAGTTGATGCCTGTAAGGATTACAGTCCGACCCTGCATCAGCATCCCGAACGGATTTCCATAACATTATAATAACCTCGAATTAATATACAAACTATTTTAGCTCAATCTATTTAGAAATTCGAAAAGAGGAACATTCTAAATTATAATGTTCTTTTAAATATTTAATTACAAATCCTTTTGATCGATTTATTTCTTCATCATTAGGATATTTGTCAGATTCAGTAAGTATCTGGCAAATACCTACTGTGTCGGGGTTGTCGATACGTACAAATTTTACTTTATATGGATCTGCGCCATTTTCCAATAATACCAATGCTTTTTGATAATATCTCATGATTAAAGCATCGGTTAATGGCATATAATAATTTTGCGAATAGTTAACTCTAGCTCCATATTTAATTAGAAGTTTTATATTATCAACCAATTTCTTTTCATCTGCAAAGTTTCCACTTGCTGCCGCTGCGTCCAACGGTGAAAAAAATTGACTGCCATTTTTGTCATGATATGAAATTATATTAGGATCGCCTTTGTGATCCAAACAATATTGCAAATAGTCGGTATCTGGGTTTTCTGCTGCAATTGATATTACAGGAAATGTTACAATGCTGTCTAAAAAATTTGGATTGGCACCTAAATCAAGTAATTTTTTAAAAGATAATTTTTTATTATTGTAAATTGACCATCTTAGTAATGTGGTTCCTATTGAATCATCGTCTTTTTGATTTACGTTAAGTTTATATTTATCGATTAAATATTCTATTTGGACTGTATCGTTATTTGATATTGCTTTAATTAAATCGTAATATCTCCCAGAAAAAATATCCTTTCTCGAACCTGGGCCATTATCTTGGCCGCAACTCAAGAAAATTATAATAACTGTCAATAAAATAAATATTCTCATTTTTAAAATTTTAATTTTATCGAGGAGCACCTATTCTTAACCAATTTTCAGTGTCTGACAACCCTTTCAACAATTGGTTATACAAATGTGTAAAAATATTACCTGGCACAACTACTGGCTTCTCAGCTTGGTCAATTGCGCGATTTACTGCGTCTATCATATGTAACCTAATTGTCAATGGAACAGCACTGACTTTTGTCAAATCTGATGTCGCCGGTGTGAGATAGTGTATTGATCCCACAGGGGGTCCATATTGACCTTTTGAAATTATTCGAGATGCCATCAATATTTCACCTGTCACAATATAGTTATCAATTGGAACATTTGTATTTAGCTTACCCATATCAATAGCATTTTTAACTACAGTTGCTGGATTAAAGGTAATAGCATAACCATTAGTTGCCATAGCATCTTCAGCGGCTTGCCCTCCACCCTTTGAATGACCAACGAAGGTTAGATCCGGGTGAGCTCCCAATCCATTACTGATGAGTTTAGCGTTATTTATAGACCTTTTATCTTGATCTGATAATCCTACAAGAGCCTGCACATCCGCTATCGCATCTGCTTTATTTTCCGTTCCTGCTGTAGCGTATGTGTATTCCATTAATCCATTATCTTTTTTGCGTCCGTATAATCCTGAAGTCAAACCATTATTTGGATCTTGATACAAAACACCCTGAATATTAGTATTAATTAATTTCCACCCTTTGAGATTGTTGGAAGTTTTACCACCCGAAGCTATATTATTTATATCTTCCGCAATTAGAGCTGCCTCTTTTACAGTTGGAGTATCACCTTTAATATCTGTTTTCCATATAGGACTATTTCCGAAGGTTGCATACGGACTAATCACTGGAACACTTTTAGGATCTTGGTTCCATCTTCTACCACTTCTGGTATCATATTCCCAAAATTCTGCACCCATAGAGTTACTCTGTCCTTTCACTTCATCATCATTTTCCTGCGCGTCAAATCCGTACCTGTAATTGACACCGGTGAGGATAACTGTGCGTCCCTGCATCAGCATCCCGAACGGATAACCTAAATATGGAGCCACAAAGTTTCATTAAACTCTTTTATAAAACTTTCATTGTCTCAGGATGTTTGTATGTTATTGGCGAAGAGTTCTGTCAAATAAATCTATTTATCTTAATTCAATAAACTGGTCAAAATTTTTATTTATAAATATTGCTTCCTCTTTAGACATTCCTATAAATGGCAGTTCAAAAATATGCCCTGTAGACTTTTCGATCGCAAAAGCAGTGTCTCCTCCGTCGGAACCAAATATAAAAAAATCCGGTGCATATTTGTCTACGTTATAATTGTTATTTAATTTAATCAAATCAGTTAAGGGCCACAATATAGTATAGGCATTTTCTGAAGTAATATTTCCCCCATTTGCACCTTTATAAAATTCTATAAAGCCATTGGGTAGTACAATATTTACTTTTGATAGAAACGATTGCAGGTCGTCATTTTCAGGAGGTTTGTTTTTATCTATTGCCATTAATATTATTTTTTAAAACTTCGCATAAAATCATTCCAAAAATTTGTATACTCTGAATGTTGTTCAGGTGTTAAAAATAGTTTATTTGCTGCATCCGTCGGACTCCCTCCAAATTTTATCGGTGTAATTTCATGTATTTGAAGACTTTTGAGATAAGGAGCTGAGTTATGTATTGCAGCATTAGTTCTATTTGCCAAAGTTCTAGCAGTTGTATATTCAGCTCCTTCCAATAACCTAAATGGACCAGCCGGTTTTACACCCCAATTAGGATAGCCTCTCCAATTAAATATCGAAAAGGTTCCTTCAGCATAGGACGGCGCGGATTTAAGTGTACCTAATGCAGACATTGATTCTTGTGTTGTTACACTCGGATTGTAGCCTCCGGAATAGGGGGCAGGTTCGGCCGCTGACATTGCCGAAATTGTTAAAAGCGTTACTGTGAATTTAAGATTGTAACCAACTGGATCCTTTTGTTGAGCTCTCATCTGATCTTCACCAAAATTCCAAAGTTTATATTTCCAACTTGAAGTTATTTCCTGTGCAACACCATCAAGTGTTTGATTTTTATCATTTAAATATCCCGCGAACACTGCTTTCCCATTAGCCTCTGTCGTCCAACTGGCACTAAAAGTTCCCAGAGCATTTGTAAAAGATCTTAACTGACCTTGCTGAACAGGTATATTAGTCTTGGTTCCCTTAATTGAATAATCTGTTGCACCATAAAATTGAAGTGAATTTGCTTTCTCATCAATATCAATTTTTTGAGTTCCTCCTGCCCCTATAACAGAAGTATC
>JABDAZ010000014.1 GCA_013288945.1 Bacteroidota bacterium
GTGAACCGTTTGTACCCTTCTGCCACAACGAAATATGCCGGCGATAAAGATGCGCAGGCTTTGTATCAGGACACGCTGGATCAATTGTACAAAACGCGTTTAAGAAAAATCCTCGACAGTACTAAAGATAAAAAAATTACGTGGTGGGGAACAACGTATGAAAAATCAAAAGAAAATGAATTACAGCTCGGCCTCGATTTGCAAGGCGGCGTAAACGTTTCGCTTGATATCGCACTCGACGGATTAATAAAAGGCCTCGCCAACAATCCACGCGATCCTGCATTAATAAAAGCTATTGAGCTCGCCCATCAAAAAAAATTAACCAGTGATGCAAACTTTATTGATTTGTTTGCACAGTCATATAAAGAACAGAACCCAAATGTAAAAATGGCGCCGTTGTTTGCAAACAGCAACAAAAACACCATTAAGTTTGATGCTTCTGATAACGCTGTTATTAATTATATACATGATCAGTCTTCCGCCGCAATGAAACAAACATTGCAGGTGCTTACAAAACGTATTGATAAATTCGGTGTTGCTTCTCCAAGCATTAACCTTGATGAAAATAAAGGATTAATAACTGTAGAACTTGCCGGCTCAAACGTAGATGCAGAGCGTGTTCGCAAGTATTTGCAATCTTCTGCAAATTTGCAATTCTGGGAAGTATATAATATTAATGAGTTGTCTCAGCCCATTCAAAATGCGGATAAAGCTTTGGAAAATTATTTAAATGGAAGATCTGCAAATGATACTACATCAAAAATAGATTCTTTGGCTGCACAGAAAAATAAGAATCCGTTGATTCCTATTTTTTATGAAGTGTTCAGGCAGGTTCAGGGCGCAACAGATAAAACACGTTTTCCGGAATATGTTGGATTAATCCCGACAAAAGATACTGCGCATGTTGATGAATATTTAGCCAACCCTGTTGTGTTAAACAACTTCCCGTCAAACCTAAAATTTTTATGGGGCAAACAAGAACTTGATGACGATGGAAAAGCGCTGGGTTATTTAAAATTGTACGCGATAAAAACACTTGCCGGAACTGACAAAGCAAAAGTTGAGGGTGAGAATATTAAAAACAATGCACGCCAGGATTTTGACCCGGTAACAAGCGATGTAGTTGTGGAAATGAGCATGGATAAAGAAGGCGAAAAAAACTGGGCGAAAATGACTACAGATAATGTTGGCAAACCAATCGCCATTGTGCTGGATGATGTTGTATACTCCGCTCCTTTTGTAAACGGGCCGATTACCGGTGGCAATTCTCAAATTACAATGGGCCACGGAAAAAGTACGGCTATTAATGAAGCAACTGATTTAGCAAACATTTTAAATTCAGGTAAATTATCTGCACCTGCAAAAATTGTTTCTGAAGAAATTGTCGGGCCAACATTGGGTAAAGAAGCAATTCACGGCGGAACAATGGCTTTCGTTATTTCGTTTCTCGTGATTTTTATATTAATGCTTATCTATTTTAATACAGCTGGTTGGGTTGCCAACATTGCATTGATATTAAACTTGTTATTTACAATCGGCGTATTAAGCGCACTTGGTGCAACCCTTACTGCGCCTGGTATTGCGGGCCTTGTACTAACAATCGGTATGGCTGTTGATACCAACGTAATTATTTTTGAACGTATTAAAGAAGAGCTTACAAAAGGCAAAGCTTATATACTTGCATTTAAAGATGGTTACCTGCGTTCGTTGGCGCCAGTGCTTGATGCGCACGTTACAACTTTTTTAACTGCTGCAATTTTGTTTTACTTCGGGCTTGGGCCAGTTAAAGGTTTTGCAACCACACAGATGCTTGGTATTATATTATCGCTGTTTTGTGGTATCCTAATTTCCTGGTTAATCACAGATTTCTGGACAAATAAGAACAGGCATTTTCAATATTTTACGCCGCTCTCACGCAAAATTTTTCAGAAAGCACATTTCAAATTTATTGAATACAGGAAAGTTGCTTACGGCATTTCTGTTGTTGTATTATTACTTGGTGTTGGCGCAATTATTCACGGCTTTAAAAAAGGTGTTGAATTTGAAGGCGGCCGCAGCTATGTTGTAAAATTTACAAAACCAGTACAATCAGAAAATGTAGCGAAAGAATTAAACACTGTTTTTGGTGGCGAACCACAGGTAAAAACGTACGGCGGAAATAACCAGTTAGAAATTACAACCGACTATATGGTGAAAAGCGAAAGCCAGAGCACCGATACAGTTGTAATGAATAAATTGTATGAAGGATTAAAAAGCTTTTTACCTGCAGGCACAACGCAGCAGGATTTTGAAGTGCCGAATAAATTTATTCAGCAGTCAAAAAAAGTAGGCGCAACCATTTCAAACGATTTGAAACTCGGTGCATTAAAAGCCATCATTTTTTCAATCATCATTATCTTCATATATATCTTCATCCGTTTCCGCGACTGGAGATATTCTCTCGGAACAATCATTGCATTATTGCATGACGTGTTTGTAATATTGGCCGTATTTTCTTTCTTATGGAAAATCGTTCCTTTCCCAATGGAAGTTGATCAGCATTTCATCGCAGCGATATTAACAGTAATCGGTTTCTCCATGAACGATACAGTAATTGTGTTCGACAGAATTCGCGAATACAGCCGCCAGATGCCGAACGCAACCAAAGGCGAGATTATTAATAAAGCCATCAACGATACGCTGAGCCGCACAATCATGACGTCGGTTATCGTGTTCATTACCATCTTCATTTTATTCCTCGCAGGTGGTGAAGTAACAAAAGGCTTTGCATTCGCAATGTTGATAGGTGTTGTTACAGGAACTTATTCTTCAATATTTGTGGCCGCTCCAATATTGGTTGACTTTGCCAGAAAAAAACCTTTAGGAAAAGATGCGCCGCCAGTTGTGGTAACAAAAAACAAACCAGCGCTCGCAAAATAAAATCATTAATAAATTACAAGTCAAATAAAAAAATCCCGGTATTAACGCCGGGATTTTTTTATGTACTTAGCATTTGTATTTCAATTAAACTTCATTGGCGTCGCACTCTTGTACTGTTGTTCTTTGCTGAGCTTTTATAATTAAGAATTAGTAATTAATAATTAATAATGTCAGAAAGATATTAATGACTCCAAAATTTCTTCGTGCATTTTACATTGTATTTCTTCGCGCACTTTACTGTTATTTTTTCTACGCAAAGTGCGCGAAGAAGTTCACGCAAAGGATGCAAAAACACAAACCATTTATTAATAAAAAACCTCCTGAAAATTCAGGAGGTTTTTACTATAATTTTTAATTCTTTCTTATTAAATAATCCTAAAACCAACATACAACTGAAAGCCTTGGTTTTTCCAAGTATCTTCATTCGTAACATTAGAAATATTGTTCAAGCCAACAAAATATCTGCCACCCAATTTAAGTCCGCCCAAATTTAATTGCACTCCGCCAACCATTGAAAAATCACCTTTTTTAAAGGCATCGTTTGCGATTTCTGCAATAGTTGTTTGATTAATAAGGTAACCAAATTGAGGCCCTAATTGAAAGGAAATAATTTTAGAAGGCCGATAAGAAAATAAAATTGGAATTGTAAGATAATTCAAACTTCCTTTTACTGAATTGAACCCATTAGGAACAATTTGCTCAAAATCAGTTGCAGTACGAAAATTTGTCTGACTCCATAATACTTCAGGTTGTATTCCAAAATGTTTAGTAAAATTTATTTCTGCGAACGCACCAACATTATAAGCAAATTTAAATTCGTCAGTAAAAGATCTTCCATCTAATTTAAATGCATTGACACCGCCCTTAACTCCAATATGAAAACCTTGCGCGAAGGTTGTTGTTGCGGTAACAGTTATTAATACAATAGAGAACAAAATTGATTTAGCTTTCATGTAATTTTTTTTGGGTGATAAGAAATAACAAATATATTTTCAAGATACCTTTCAAACATTTCAAAAGGTGTTAAAACATTTTAACGGGTCGTTAATAAGTTTTTAAAATTACTTCATTCATAAAAAGTTTTTATTAGAAATGATTTTGAAAATACAACGCGACAAGTAAAATTTAATTTCATTAATAAAAGGTTACGATTGTAATTTAAAGTTTCATTCACAATAGTTATTAATGCTGTGATTATTATTATTACATGAAGTTTAAAATTTGCCACAGAGTTTCGCTCAGTTTATAGAGAACCGCAGAGCTACTTTAAAAACAAAATCATTATCAAAGAACAAATACTTCTAAACAAATTCAATAACCGTTATCTCCGGCATTATACCAACGCGGCCGGGATAACCGATAAAACCATAACCACGGTTTACATATAATTTTTGTTTTCCTTCTTCATATAATCCTGCCCATTGTTTATAAACATATTGAACCGGGCTCCATTTAAACCATGGTAATTCAATGCCAAATTGCATGCCGTGTGTGTGGCCTGCAAGTGCCAAATCAATATCAGGATATTGTGGGCGAACCTGCGCATCCCAATGGCTTGGGTCGTGGCTCATTAATATTTTAAACGGATATTTTTCCGTGCCTGCATAGGCTTCTTTCATTTTGCCATGCTTTGGAAAACGCGCTTTTGCACTCCAGTTTTCAATGCCCAATAATGCAATTTGTTGTCCGCCTTTTTCTAAAACAACATGTTCGTTCATTAATAAACGCCAGCCTAATTGTGCGTGCACTTTTTTCACACTTTCTAAATTATTTCTTTTTTCTTCTTCGCTCGACCAGTGTACATAATCGCCATAATCGTGGTTGCCCAACGTAGAATATACGCCCATCGGGGCTTTCAGGCGATTGAAAACATTTATATATTCATTCATTTCTATCGCGCGATCATTCACCAAATCTCCTGTGAACAAAATCAAATCTGCATTTTCATTTAAAATTTTATCAATGCCTTTATTAACGGCGTGCTTATCTGTAAAGCTTCCAGAATGCACGTCAGAAATTTGCACAATCTTCATGCCTTTAAATGCCGGCGGCAAATTATCAAACGACAACTGGATTCTTTTTACATCATAACTATATTTATTGCTGAAGCCATAGATTAATGTAGAAAATAATCCGCCGCCAATTCCAATACCTAACCAACTTAAAAATGCGGAACGCGAAATTCCTTCGCCGCTTAAATTTTCTCCTTCGGTATTTTTAAAAAATAATTTTCCGCTCGCCCATTGTATTAATCTTCTGATATCATCTATTAATAAAAAAAGCGAAATCAAAACTTCTGCAAAAAATATCCCGAGCAATGTTGCAAATAAATAATTGCGAAAAGATTTTGGCCAAGTATCAAAATTTATAAAAGGAATAATTATTAATACAATTAAAACAAGAATTGAAATTGTCCAAAAGCCGTTATTAATAAACATTTTCCACTTTGGAGAAGCGTTGCTGCTAACTGTTTTTACAGCCTGGAAAACATAGAAATCCAACAGCGCTAAAACCACAACAACAATCCAGATAAAACCTGAGTTACGCATATTTATATTTTAATTTTAAAACGATATCCTTATTAATAAAATCAGAAACTGATAAATTCATCCAACTGTGTGTTGATAGATTTTAATGTTGCTTTGTCAATAATCACACCCGATTCATCAAACAATTTATTTACAACGGAAATCGGTAATTTATTATGGTGAACATTTACTTTTAAATAATGAAGAATGGATGTGAGATGATCCATGCCGCGCAAATTTCCTGCACGACCAGTTGAAACGCCTGTTAATAAAGCTTTTTTTCCGGCCCAGCATTTTTCAATGTCAGAAATATCAAACATTGCTTTTAACACGCCGGGAATGCTTCCATTATATTCCGGCGAAACGAAAATAAATTTTTGTGCAGGAATTAATTTTTCGTTTTCTATCTTTTCAAAATCATTACTTCTTTCTAAAACATTTAAATTTTCTAACGAAAGAAAAGTAGGATTAATGCCTTTTTCATGCAGCAATTGCTGATATTGTTCTGCCACTTTTATCGTGTTACTGTCCGCGCGGTTGGTTCCTGAAATGATGGTGTACATAATTATTAATCCAAACTAACAATGAATAACAATGATTGTTGCTGCAATTTATGCCGAAGCTGTATTTTTGCCAACTGTCATTTTTGTTAACACAAGTGGGCAAAACTAAATTTTGCCGTTTTGATGATTGGAGGTTATTTTACTGCAAGCGTTTGCAAAATGTAAATCGCTGAGCGATGTGCGTTGATCGTTGGCCGTTTTTGTATATTCTTGCAATTAATAACCGGCCATTTGCCATCGATAATCGGTTAGCGTAGCAAATTAAAAATACAAGTTCTAAAAAATAATATGGCAAAAACAATTGGTGTTGCAAATCAAAAAGGTGGAGTTGGAAAAACGACTTCGGCCATTAACCTGGCTGCAAGCCTTGCTGTGCTTGAGTTTCGTACGTTGCTGGTTGACGCAGATCCGCAGGCAAACAGCACAACGGGAATGGGTTTTGATTTGCACAACATCACACAGAGTTTGTATGATTGCATGGTAAATAATACGCCTGCAAGAGATGTAATTTTAAAATCTGAAATTCCAAACCTTGATGTAATTCCATCTCATATTGATTTGGTTGGTGCAGAAATTGAAATGATAAACTACCCGAACCGCGAAAATGTTTTAAAAAATATTTTAGAACCGATAAAAAGCGAATACGAATTTATAGTTATTGATTGCTCGCCATCGCTTGGATTAATAACTGTCAATGCATTGGTTGCGGCAGATTCAGTAATCGTGCCGGTGCAAACAGAATTTTTTGCACTGGAAGGGTTGGGCAAATTATTAAACACCATTAAAATTGTACAAAACAGGTTGAACCCTCAACTGGAAATAGAAGGTATATTAATGACCATGTATGATGGCCGCTTGCGTTTATGCAACCAGGTTGTAAGTGAAGTGCGCAAACATTTTGATGAAATGGTTTTTAGTACAATCATTCACCGCAATACAAAAATCAGTGAAGCGCCAAGTGTTGGCAAGCCTGTAATTTTATACGATGCATACAGCAAAGGCGCCATGAATTATTTGAACCTTGCCAAAGAAGTTTTGCAAAAAAATAATAAAACAAAAATCAGCCAGGAAGAAAGAATCCTGGAATAAGTTATGAGTTATGGGTTATGAATTATGAGTTTATTAAAAACTTAATTTGTACACCACCACCCTTTAATTCATAACTCATAATTCATAACTCATAACTCAAAAAATGAACGCTCCAAATAAAAAAGATAAAGATTTTCTTGGTAAAGGCATAAGATCATTATTACAAAATATTGATTCGGATTTGAAAACAACATCCGGCACGTTAAAAACTTCTGTTGTTGAATCTGTAACCAGCATGTTACGGATTTCTATTAATGATATAGAAACAAACCCGAAACAACCGCGCCGCGATTTTGATGAGCAATCTTTAAATGAATTGGCTTCATCAATTAAAATGCATGATATTATCCAGCCAATAACGGTTTCAAAATTGCCTTCGGGAAAATATCGTTTAATCTCCGGCGAGCGCCGTTTCCGTGCATCAAAAATTGCGGGCTTAAAAGATATTCCGGCTTACGTTCGCAATGCAAATGATCAGCAATTACTTGAATTGGCATTGCTTGAAAATTTACAACGCGAAGATTTAAATGCCATGGAAATTTCATTAAGCTATAAACGCATGATGGAAGAATTGAACCACACGCAGGAAGAAGTTGCAGAACGAATGGGCAAAGAAAGAAGCACCGTAGCCAACTACATTCGTTTATTAAAATTGCCGCCGGATATACAAGTTGCTGTGCGCCACAATCAAATAAGTATGGGCCATGCGCGTGCATTAATAAATGTAGATACGGTTGATAAACAATTGTATTTATTCGATGAAATTAAAACAAAAAATTTATCGGTTAGGCAAACAGAAGAGCTTGTCCGCAAATTATATAAAGGCCATTCCGCTGTTAAAAATTCCGTAAAACCTTTGCTGCCGCCGGCTTTCAAAAAAATTGAAGATACCTTAGCGTCTCATTTCAGTACCAAAGTAAAACTCGATCACAGTCAAAAAGGAAATGGAAATATTTCGATCGAATATTATTCACTGCAGGAACTGAATAAAATTTTAGAGCAGTTAGGCATCTCAATCAATTAAGTTATCCGGAATGAAAATGATGAAAATTTTTTTATTGGTTTTCTGTTTTTGTATTGCAAACATGGTTGCATTTTCGCAAAAAAAAGATACCATGATAATAAAACAAAATGATTCTGTTTTATTAAAAACCCATTCAAAAGATTCGCTTTCAAAAAAAGATATTGTTACAAAAAAACCTTTTGATCCGGGCAAAGCTTCTTTGTATTCTGCCATTTTTCCCGGCCTTGGGCAATTTTATAATAAAAAATATTGGAAAGTTCCACTTGCGTGGGCGGCTGTTGGCATACCAACATATACTTTTTTCTTTAACAGAAAATTTTATACAAGAGCGCGCTATGCCATTGCAGTGGTTGCAAACGGAAGCCAGGGAAATGCAGACAGCCTTGCAAAAGTTTTTGTTGATTACAGAGCCGGAGTAGTTGCAGGCGATTTGCAGGGATTGGAAAACATCCGTAATTTTTATAGGCAAAATGAAGATTACTCTGTATTATTCTTTTTACTTTTTTATGCGATACAAATTATAGACGCCACTGTTGACGCGCATTTGCGCGATTTTAATGTTAGCAGCGATTTGAGTTTTAATATAAAACCCGGCGTTTTACAAGGCTCTAACTGGGGCGCAGTTACACTTGCTTTTGATATACATAAAGCAAAACCAAAACCATTGTTTGATAACAGGTAATCGCTGTTTGTTTTCTTTGCGCGTTTATTTGTTTGTGGTAATTTCCCGAAAAATTTATTATGAAAATTGCATTGATTGGTTATGGCAAAATGGGCAAAGCCATTGAAGAAATTGCATTGCAAAGAGGTCATACAATTGTATTAAAAATTGATTTGAACAATACAGATGAGTTTAATAATGATAATCTTTCGCGTGCAGATGCAGCGATTGAATTTAGCGGGCCGCATAGTGCGTTTGATAATATAATGAAATGCCTGCAAGCCGGAACGCCCGTTGTCAGCGGTTCTACAGGATGGCTTGATAGAATTGACGAAGTAAAAAACTATTGTATTAATAACAATGGCGCATTTTTATATTCAAGTAATTATAGTATTGGCGTAAATATTTTTTTTGAAGTAAATAAAAAACTGGCTGCATTAATGAGCAGCCATGATGAATATAATATTTCAGTTACAGAAATTCATCACACGCAAAAAAAAGATGCGCCAAGCGGAACTGCCATTACATTGGCTGAAGAAATTATAGAAAATAATCCATTAAAAAAAAGTTGGATTAATGAAAAAACAAACGACAAATCGAAACTTGAAATTATAAGTGAACGAATAGATCCTGCACCGGGAACGCATAAAATAAAATACAGTTCAGCAATCGATGATATTGAAATAATCCACACAGCGCACTCCAGGCAAGGCTTTGCGACAGGCGCTGTACTTGCTGCAGAATTTATACATCACAAAAAAGGTGTGTTTGGAATGAATGATGTTTTGGGTTTTTAACTTTAATAATAATCAGTTGTTATAATTACAGATAAAAAATTTAATTTGTAAAAAAAAGGAATTTAATGCTTTCTAAAAAAACGCAATATGCTTTCCAGGCATTAATGTACCTCGCTCAAAAGAAAAATAATGAGCCTGTATTAATCGCTGAAATTTCTAAAAAGAAAAAAATACCACTCAAGTTTTTAGAAAATATTTTACTCGAATTAAAAAAAGCAGAAATCCTTGACAGCAAAAAGGGAAAAGGCGGCGGATATTTTTTTGCAAAAAACCCGAAAGACGTACAACTCGCTACTGTTATGCGTTTGCTCGATGGGCCGATTTCATTATTATCGTGCGTGAGTTTATACTTTTATGAAAAATGCAATAACTGCGATGAAAGAGGTTGCGGTTTACATTTAATAATGGAGCAGGTTCGTGATGCAAATTTGAAAATTTTAGAAAAGAAAACGATAGCTGATATTGCGACGAAACAAAATCATATTGTGAAAAGCGTGTAAGGTTTTTGATTTGGGATTTATTTTTTTTGATTCGAGATGCGTGATACGTGATTTTAGATTGATGATTTTTTTTCGTTTTTTATTTGATGTTGATATTAAGAATGTAAATTTTTGATTTGGAAATTGTTGATATTGTTTTACATTTTTCACATTAATAAATCTGGTTTTATTTTGTGATTAATTCATTTACATCTTAAATTTTAAATCCAATATTTACATTTCTTCCCTCGCTCAATGAAGAACTAAATGTACAAGAGTGCGACGCAACGGGCGCTTAATTATTAATCAAATGTTTAGTACAAAAAAAATTTCATGAAAAAAATATTGTGCATCGGCGAAGCTTTGATTGATATGATTTGTACTGACAAAGGCAAATCGTTAATGCAGGGACAAAATTTTTTGAAGAAACCCGGCGGCGCGCCAACCAATGTGGCTGCGGCTATTGCGGCGCTTGGCGGAAATGTGGAACTTGCTGCAAAAGTTGGAAATGATCCATTTGGCAAACAATTGATTAATGTGATGCACGATTTTGGCGTGCGTACAAAATGGATGTTGCAGGATAATAATAGTTTTACAACGTTTGCTTTTGTGTCGTTAATGGAAGATGGTGAACGCGATTTTGTTTTTAACCGCGGCGCTGATGGCGAACTTACGCGCCATGAAATTGAAGCAATCGATTTGGATGAATTTTCGATTATACATTTTGGATCTGCAACTGCATTTTTGCAAGGGCCTTTGCAAATTGCTTATGAAAGTTTATTGCAACGCGCTTTGCAAAAAAATATTTTTATAAGTTTTGATCCCAACTATCGCCATTTATTATTTAAAAATAATACGCAAACATTTATTGATCAATCGTGGAATTTTTTACAGAGCTGTAATTTTTTTAAAGTTAGTGATGAAGAAGCAATGCTTATAACCGGTTCTGCAACTTTAAAAGATTCGACGGAAATATTGCTTAAAAAAACAAAAGGCATTTTTGCAATTACACTGGGCAAAGAAGGAACCTTGCTTGGCATGCAAAATAAAACATTAATAATAGAAAGTATCCATGTGAAGCCAGTTGATACAACCGGCGCTGGTGACGCGTTTGTGGGCGCAGTGCTTTACCAGTTAAGCAATATGAATAATGAAGACATTAATAATTTGCCGGAAAAAAAATGGAAGCAAATTATTTACAATGCAAATAAAGCTGGCGCAAGAACTTGTGAATACCTCGGCGCGATGGAAGCATTCAAACATTTAAGCAATGATATTTTTAAATAGAAATTATTTATTAATAGCTGTGGATCTTTCTGAAATGTGTTTGTGCTTTCCAATCATTTCAACTTTTACATGCGTTAATCCATAACCGGTATAACCAAGTAAGTGCGCAGATGCTTTGCTGAGATCAATAACGCGCTTGTTGCGTTTGTGCATCCTGTCTGTAATTTTTACAACTACCGATTTTTTATTATGAAGGTTTGTTACTTTAACCCACGCGTTTAATGGCAATGTATTACTTGCCGCAGTAAGATTTTTTTGATTAAAAATTTCCCCGTTTGCAGTTTTTCTGCCATTGAATTTGTTTGCATAAAAACTGGCAATTCCATATTGAACTTTTACCGGTTTTTTGCTGCGCGTTATCGGCGCTTCAACGTGCGAAGCGTATTTGGCCTGTGCAAATAAATTATTTGCCAATAACATACTGGCAAACAAAACAATCGTAAGTTGTTTAATCATACTATTCATTAACGGTTTTAGCCGCAAAATATTTCTCACGAAGAAATTTGTCTTCGCCATAAATATCATCGTAAAACACTACATGGCCATCTTTTCCGGCACATGTAAAGTAGCGTATAAAAATAGGAACACGCTTAAACCCGCTCACAGTATGCTTTTCCTGGCGTTTAATCCACGCGCGCAACGTATCTGGTTTGTATTTTACGGAATCATTGCGCACTAAAAAATCAGACATTTTTTCCCATTCTTTTACGCGCACACAACCATGGCTTAATGCACGGAATGATTTGCCAAACATCCAACGCACGTTTGTATCGTGCAAATAAACACTGTATTTATTTCTGAAATTAAATTTAATAACACCCAACGAATTGTTGTCGCCTTCCTGTTGTTTTAACTGATAAGGAAAATGATTTTTATTTAATTTTTTCCATTTCACTTTTGATGGATCTACAACGTCATCATTATTATCAACAACAATTAAATTTTCTTTTTTTAAATAATCAATATTCTGCTGAATCTTCGGAAGCATTTCTTTAAAAATAATGCTTGAAGGAACTGTCCATTGCGGCAGTGTAATAAAATTAGTAATGTCGCTCGTTAATAATGGCGTGCGCGTTTTTGGTGCGCCAACAATTATTTTAGATTCCAACGCCACGGTATCATTATCCATTACCTGCAAAAAAAACGATGGAAGATTTACCCACACATAAGTATGCGGCAAAGTATCCGGTAAAAGTTTATAACGATCAAGCGTAATGGCAATGCGTTTAAATTTTTCCCAATCGGTATTGTCTAATTTATCTATTAATGGTTCAGATGTAACACCTGTTACTTTAAAATTTTTTTCTTTCTGGTATTTTTTTATAACAGTGATAAATTCCGTTGTGTCCATATCAGTTGAATCATTTTTGATTAAACCGATTTCAAAAAAACGTTTTTGCAGTTGTTTAAAAAAAGCAACTGAATCTTTATACGGATAAATTAAATAAGTAAATGGTTTAAATTTTGCTTTTGCCAAAAAATCTTTGGCATATAATTTCAATGAATCATAACCGGCATATTTCGGTTCAAGCAAATGCAAAGTGGAATCAATATTTTTTATTTCGAATGCGCTCGTAATATTTTGTATAAAAAAACTGTCGGTTAATACAGTGTCTTTTCTTAACGTAACACTATCATAATTCAAACGCCCTTGTTTCAAATCTTTTACCAAAGAAAAAAAAGCATCTGTAAAAAGAATATCTGCACGCGTCCATAAAATCGCATTCTTTCGCGCGAAACTGTCTGCCATGGCGCGTTGTATAAATGCCAATGAATTGTAATGATAATCCTGCGGAAACAATCCGTATTCATTTGCATCTTTTATAAAACGAAATAATGAATCGCCAAGCGGCGACCATTTGCCACTATCGCTCCAAATGGTTTGATAATTTTTTGATTCATAAAAACTATTATCAAGCCGCACATAATTTAAATGAACAGAATCATTAATACTGCCTTTATTTTTATCTGCATAATCCAGTATTTTTTTCAGGTCATCGCTCACACGTTCCTGCAATTTTTCTGGCTTTGCAACAACATCTTTTTCTGCAGGTTTTTTATTTTCATCATTACACGCAACAACAGCAACAGATAAAATAAAAAATAAAATCCCGGTAATTTTTTTTCGATAATTCATTTAAAAGATGTCAGGTTATTCAATACAAATGCAGTAATTTTCTTACAGCTCTGTTTTATTAATCAACTAAAATTTATTAATGGCTTACAATATAATACAACGCCTTTATATATCATTAACGTGCGCATTAATTTTTTCCATGTGCTTTAATGCAACCGTTGCACAAACAGCACGCAAAGATAGCAATAACCTGAAAGTTATTGCCAGCATTGATTTGTATGCACAAACTAGTACAAATGACAGCAACATGCAAATGATAAGCCTGCAAAAAATAATTCCTGACATCGTGCTCGATTTGCGTTATGCAACAACAAATAATTTTATGAAACGCATTATGTACAAGGAAATTCCGACCTATACTTTTTTAAGATTGCCTGCTGCAAAAGCATTAATAAATGTGCAGCATGAACTACACAAAATGGGTTATGGCTTAAAAATTTTTGATGCTTACCGTCCGTATTTTGTTACAGAAAAATTTTGGGAACTCGTCCATGATGATCGCTATGTTGCTGATCCAAAAAAAGGAAGCGGACATAATCGCGGCATTGCAGTAGACTTAACGATTATTAATCTCGCCACAAAACAGGAATTAAAAATGCCAACCGGCTTCGACAATTTTACAGATTCAGCGCATCATGATTTTATTAATCTCTCCGAAGAAGTATTAATGAACAGGAAATTATTAAAACAAATGATGGAAAAATTTGGCTTCATCGCATTTGCAACCGAATGGTGGCATTACAGTTTGCCAAACCCTGAAAAATATGATGTGCTTGATTTAAGTTTTTCGCAATTGAAAAAAGTAAGTAATTGATTTTTATTTTTTGTAGCGATCATTTGTATTTCAATTCAGCATTTGTTGCGTCGCACACTTGTACAGTTGCAGCAATATTCAGCAAAAAAATTATTAACCCTCTTTTAATATTGAATCATTTTTTAAGGACGACATTTTCTCAAACATTTCTTTATTACGTTGCCTGTTAAAAATCTGTGGAATTAATAGTAAAGCGGTTCCAAAAATATAAAAGGCATACGAAAGTCTTTTAGTTACTAAAAGAATTATTAATGCCAAAATCATCAATACAACTTCAAACCAAATCAAATAATATCCCCTGTTAGTTGCTAAGAAGTTTTGCTTGGGCAATATCTTTCCATTTTCTTTTTCTTTATTAAACTCACTTACAAAAGAATAAAAATTCGACAAAACACTATTTTCTGAAATTGCCTGCTCATAGGTTTTATTATCCTTAAAAATAAATGTTTGTTTTTTTTTATTCTTTAAATATAACGTAATACAAGTATTTAGTTTAGTATCGAAATAGAATCTGTAAGCAATCATATCTTGCCATAAAAAAAAATATTCCCAGTATAGATTGTTTGAATCTTTCTCGTATAATTTAATTCCAATACCATTTGCATTGTAATTAATTATTGCATTTTTAAGCAATGTTGGTTTCAATATTATTAATACCACTAAAAACAAAATTATAGTCCCAAAACATATCATCAAAGCCAATTGATTAGATCCGATATTCTTGCATGCCCAAATTATAAATGTTATAAATATTCCAAATCCGGCAATCATTAATATTGCCATTAAAGTTGGATCTTTATAATATTCCGTATGATATTCTATTTGATTATCAGAATCGCTCATCTCAATTACTATTGAATTTTTAAATCTCTACAACATCTTCAACAGCATCCAGATTAATCGGCCCATAAATATGCGGGAAAGTATCTTCAATAGAAGGCGACCAGTCGAAGTATAATGGGCTTGTGAGTTTATCTGTTTCGATAACCAATTTTATTAAATCAGTTTTGTTTTTAAAATAACGATCAAGCACGCCGGTAATTTGCCTTTCTTCACTGCAATGAATAAAACCTTCTTCCGGTAAGGAAGCAGATTCATACTTGCCTTTCACTTGTGCATTCGCCCATTCCGGCTTTGTAGTTATGTGATAAATAATTGCCATTGTTATTATAAACGTTGTATTAATAAAGCTATTGCGTTGGCCGTTCTTCGATAATTGATGGACGTTGTTCGATTTAAGTTTTGCAAATAATAGTTAGTCGCTCATCGGCCAACTACCGTTGGTCGCCACTTTTACAACATGCGATTAATCCTCCCTTCCAACATCATCAAATCCGCCAAAACCACGGCTGTAACGGCTTCCAGCACAACAGGCACGCGCAGCGCAATGCATAAATCATGTCTTCCTTTTACCGAAAAAGATTCTGTTTCACCAGTTTCCATATTCAATGTATGCTGCTCTTTCGGTGTTGACGAAGTTGGTTTAATCGCAATGCGAAAAACAAGTTCGTTGCCATTTGTAATGCCGCCCACTACCCCACCTGCATGATTGGTTTTTGTTTTTCCATCCATGTTTTCAATCGCATCATTATGATCAACGCCAAACATTTTTGCAGCGGCAAAGCCTGTTCCAAACTCCACACCACGCACCGCAGGAATTGCAAAAACGGCATGCGCCAAAACAGATTCAACAGAATCAAAAAACGGTTCACCCAAACCAATTGGCAAACCATTTACTTTACATTCAACAATTCCGCCAACAGAATCTTTTGCATCAATGGCTTTTTGCAAACCTTTTTCAGGATTTGTTTCACCACCAATTTCAGTAATGGTTGCAACTACTTTTATTTCATTCAATAATTTTTTTGCAATAACACCGGCAGCAACAAGCGCCACAGTCAGCCTTCCGCTGAAATGCCCGCCGCCACGATAATCTTCATAGCCGCCAAATTTTTTATGCGCAACAAAATCTGCGTGCCCGGGACGTGGAACAGCGCGTTGTTTTTCATAATCCGTTGAGCGCGTATTTTTATTTTCGAATAAAATAGTAATTGGTGCGCCAGTTGTTTTATTATTAAAAACACCACTTTTAAAAATTGGCAAATCATCTTCTTTACGTGGCGTTGTACCTTTTTGCATGCCGCCTTTTCTTCTTTCAATATCTGTAAAAAAATCTTCGACAGACAAAGGCAAACCGGCAGGACAACCATCGATATTAATACCAACACTTTCTCCATGAGATTCACCAAAAATATGTATGCGAAATATGCGCCCGAATGAATTCAAAATAAATTAATTAATAAGTTGATTGTTTAAAGATACCAAAGCCCCCAATGATTTTATGTGATCAAAAAAATCCGGGTACGATTTATTAATCGCCTGCGCTTCATCAATTACCGTTTCGGCATTTGCCTGTAATGCAGCAACGGCGCATGCCATAGCGATTCTATGGTCGTGGCGCGAATGAACTTCTGCACCATGAATATTTTTATTGCCATTAATAAACATCAGATCATCATCCAGTTTTATTTCAATACCCATCTTTGCAAATTCATCCTGCAATGTTATTGCACGATCACTTTCTTTGTGTGCCAAACGATTAACACCTTTAATAGTTGTAGTTCCATTGCAATATGAAGCAAGCGCAACCAGTGGCGGAAATAAATCCGGGCAATCCGTTGCATCAAAATGAAATGCATTTAATGATGAAGTGCCAATTTCTATATGATCATTTTCTATTAATAATTTTGCACCACAATCTTTTAATGCTTCAATAATTTTTTTATCTGCCTGTGTCGAATTTATGTCCAACCCTTTCACTTTAATATTTCCTGCAACTGCGCCAGCAACCAATAGAAATGCGCCGCCGCTCCAATCTCCTTCAACAGTATAATTGATCATTGCGCTTTCAGCTTTAAGCTTTACTCTTTCTGCAAAATAAAATTCTTCGTAATTTTTATTCTCCACTTTCCATCCAAAATGATCCATCACTTGTAAAGTGAGATCGATGTATGGTTTACTTTTTAAATTGTTTACTTTAATGGAAACATTATTTGCGCCAGCGGCTGCATAAGCCATTAATAAACCCGTCAAAAATTGTGAACTTAATGATCCATCAATTTCAATATCTTTTGGCCGCAGCGGGCCTTTGATTTGCAATGGTAATTTTCCATTGTTAGAAATTATTTCAACGCCAAGTTGCGGAAGCACCTCATCAAAAAAATCCATTGGGCGCGTTAATAAACTTCCACTTCCATTTATAGTTATTTGCTTTTCGCTTAATGCAATAATTGGCGTAAACATTCTTATTCCCAAACCACTTTCACCACAATTAATTGTCAATGGTGAATGGTTACTGGCGAATGATGAATTTAAAAAAGATTTTGAACTGTCAATATTCAATTGGCCATTAACGAATGACCATTCACAACCCAGCGATTTTAAAATTCCCAAAGCTGCTTTATCATCGTTTGAATGCCCGGGATTTTGTATAATTGTTTTGCCTTTTATTAATAATGCGGCTGCACATGCGCGCTGCATCGAGCTTTTAGAAGTTGGTGCTTGTATTGTTCCTTCTATTAATGACGGCTGAATGGTTACCTGCATGTTTCAAACTTTTCTTATCGTGCCATTGTAATTGATCGGATTAATTCTTCCAGTTGATCAACCGGGATTGATTGGACAACGGCCTGCCCGATTTTTTTTAATAAAATATAATTCATGGATTCGCGATCTTTTTTCTTATCCATTTTTAATACATCAAAAACTTTTTGTGCATTGAGTGATAACGTTGAAGGCAAACCATATTTATGCAACACGTCTACAATTCTTGCAGTGTCTTTAAATTGAGAAAATTGTTCTGATAATAATGATGCTGCAACCATACCAATGGCAACTGCATGTCCGTGTGATAAGCTGTATAAATTTTCAATCGCATGACCAAGTGTGTGGCCAAAATTTAATAACCTTCTGTCGCCGGTTTCAAACTCATCTTTTTGCACAACCGCAGTTTTTATTAATACATTTTTGCGAATCAGTTTTGATAATGCAGTTTTATCTTTTTGGTAAAAAGTAATTTTATTTTTTTCCAATTCTTTAAATAACAATGCATCTTTTATGGCTGCATGTTTTATAATTTCTGCAAAGCCATTTACCCATTCTTCTTTTGGTAAAGATTTTAATAAAGAAACATCGAACAATAAAAATTCAGGTTGTTTTATTAACCCAACTAAATTCTTATACACGCCAACATCAACGCCGTTTTTGCCGCCGATAGAAGCGTCAACCATTGCCAATATAGAAGTTGGAACAAAACCAAATTTTACACCGCGCATATAAATGGACGCTGCATAACCTGTAATATCTGTAACAACGCCGCCGCCAATCCCGATAATAAAACTTTTTCTATCTGCGCCAATCGAAATTAATTGTTGTATGATAGAATCAACGCTGGCCTGCGTTTTGAAGGATTCACCGGATTTAATAACAATCGTTTTCCAGCTCTTAAATTTTTTTGAATATTGTTTAAAAACATTTTCATCCGTAATAATAACGGCATTTGTTTTATCTACTAATTTTTCGAGGTAAGAAAAATCTGCATCAAAATAATAAGCAACTTTTTTGGCAGAAAACTGGTAAACTTTTTTTTGCATAATTATTATTAATCTAACCGTTAATCAGATTTGTATTTTTTCAAACACTTCCAGTTCACTCTCCAGCGTTTTTGTTTTGTGGTGTTCTTCCTGTTTATTAATGTAATCTGCAACTTGCTTTACGCTGCTTGGGCTCACGGAATATGCAGCGTAACCTTCGCTCCATTCAAAATTATTTTCTAAAAATTTATTTTCGTTCAGCCATTTTGCAGATTCTTCTTTTAATATTTTAACTGCGTATGTTAAACTTTGTGTTGGGTGCAACTGCAGCAAACAATGCAAATGATTTGCAACGCCATTAATGTTTTGAATCTTTAAAAATTTTTCTTCTGCAAATTTTTTTAAATGAATGAGCAGCAAATTCAAAATTGGTTTTTTTAAAACTGCTTCCTGTTTATTAACGACAAAGATTATATGCACATACAAATAAACCTTTTCGTTATTCATTGATGTTGATTGTACAGAAGAAATGTATAAATATTCAATAAGCAACACTCAATATTCAATGCTCAATTGAAATGCAATTTTATTAATAAATATATTTTCTATTTTATCAGTTGTGTTTATTTGAATAATAAATATTACGTGTTGATTGTTTTTTAATCTAACTATTCAAAACTTTATTCTGATGACTGATACTTTCCATATGCACCGCGTCAAAATATTTTGTAATGAACTCATTGCTTAATCCGAGTTTTTCGCCTTTCATCATAGCGCGCTCCAGGATTGCGTTCCAGCGGTTGGTTTGCAAAATGGTAATGTTGTTTTCTTTTTTATACTGGCCAATTTTATCAGCCACTTTCATGCGCTGGCTAAGCACCTGCAATAATTCATCATCCAACTGATTTATTTGCTGGCGCATTTTTTCCATTGCCTGGTGAAACTCTTCTGAATTCACATCTTCCTTGCGCCAGATAATTGAACCCAGCAATTCTGCCAATACTTCCGGCGTAATTTGTTGTTTCGCATCGCTCCACGCGTTGTCAGGATCAATATGGCTTTCGATCATTAATCCATCAAAATCCAAATCAATTGCTTGTTGTGCAACGTCTGATAAAATATCCCTGCGCCCGCTGATGTGCGAAGGGTCATTAATAATCATCATGTCCGGATTGCGGCGTTTCATTTCAATCGCAAGGTGCCACATCGGTGCATTTCTATATTCTGTATTTCCATATGAACTAAAACCACGGTGTATCAAACCAATTTGTTTGATGCCGGCTTTTGCAACGCGTTCAACAGCGCCAGTCCACAATTCTAAATCAGGATTAATCGGGTTTTTTATCATCACCGGAACATCAACGCCACGCAATGCATCTGCAACTTCCTGCACGCTAAACGGATTAACAGTTGTGCGCGCTCCAATCCATAATACATCCACATCAAACGTTAATGCATCTTCCACTTGTTTACCAGTTGCTACTTCCACAGTTGTTGGCAGGCCGGTTAATTTTTTCGCGCGCTGCAGCCATGGCAGGCCTTTTGCGCCGATGCCTTCAAACATTCCGGGGCGCGTGCGCGGTTTCCAAATGCCTGCGCGCAGCATATCTACTTTACCTGTTTTTGCTAAACGTTCTGCAGTTTCAATTACTTGTTCTTCCGTTTCCGCACTGCACGGGCCACTGATTATTAATGGCCTTTTTTTCCATGTTTCCTGAACAAGTTCTTTTGCATTTTTGGTTTGTGTTGCTTCCATAATTTTTATTTTTTTGAGCCGAACATTATATCATTAATCATCTTCATTGGCGTCGCACTCTTGTACATCTGTTCTTTATTGAGCTGATGATTGTGTAAAATTCTTTATCAATTCATCACTCGAATTTTTCCGCAATTTTCTCCGCCATAAATGGCGGAGCTAGTCAGATTTTTTTAATTAATAATAATACCTGATTATCCATTATCAATTAAAAAATTATTAATTAAATTTTTATTTTTTGTTTTTTACTTATCTGCTATTTGCATCATTCATCCTAATCCTTCTGCCTTTATAATTTTTGCCATCAACTGCACGTATCATTTGCGCAGCAGCAGATTTATCTATTTCAACCCAACTGTTCATTTCTTTCATATCAATTCTGCCCAATACTTCTTTGCGCAAATCGCTCATGTCTAAAATAAATTGTAAAAAGCTTGCTTTATAAAAACCATCTTTTGTACCTAGGTTCACAAACAATTTTGCATAATCGCCATTGCTTTCTTTATTAAACTCACGCGTGCGTGGCTCGCGGTTTCCATCTCTTGTTATCACTCTTCTTTCACCACCAATTCTCGGGCGATCAGTTGATCCATATTCTCTTGAACGCTCGCGGACATTTAAGTCTTCCGCGTTTTCATAATATTTCAAAAAGCGATCAAACTCAGTCGCAGCCACACGTTTCAGCACTTCTTCCTTACTCACGTCAGCAAATTTTTCAGCAATCATCGGCACATACGTTTCGTAATCGCCATGACTGATATCTGTCTGCAACAGTTTATCCATGAAATAGAAAAACTGTTTTCTGCAAACATCTTTGCCTTCAGGAATTTCCATTTTATGAAAAGGAACCTGCACAATTCTTTCAATCTGCCTCAGCTTGCCAATTTCGCGGCTGTGCACAATCGACAAACAAATTCCGGTGTTACCAGCGCGGCCGGTTCTTCCACTTCTGTGTGTGTACACTTCAACATCATCCGGCAATTCATAATTAATAACATGCGTAATTCCGGATACATCAATTCCTCTCGCGGCAACATCTGTAGCTATTAATAACTGCAATGTTTTATCACGAAATTCGCCCATTACTTTATCGCGTTGCTGTTGCGTTAAATCGCCGTGCAAGGCATCAATATCATAACCTTCACGCGTTAATTTTTCAGCAATATTTTGTGCATCAATTTTTGTGCGCGTAAATATTAATCCATAAATACCAGGATTAAAATCTATTAATCTTTTCAGCGTTTCATAACGGTGCGTTGCAGATGCAACAAAATACTGGTGATCAATATTTTTATTTGCAGTGTTCATTTTACCAACCGTAATTTCATGCGGCTGGTTCATATATTTTTTACTAACGCGTTTTATTTCAGCAGGCATTGTTGCACTGAAAAGCCACGTTGCTTCCCGCTTTGGTGTGTTTTGCAAAATGAATTCTATATCATCTTTAAAACCCATGTTCAGCATTTCATCTGCTTCATCAAGCACTACATATTTTATCTGTTCAAGATTAATCGCCTTGCGTTCAATCAAATCAATCAGCCTTCCGGGAGTTGCCACTACAATCTGAACACCTCTTTTCAAATCGCGTATTTGCATACCGATAGATGTGCCGCCATATACAGCAATTGCATGCATTGCAGGCATAAATTTTTTAAACAAATCAATTTCGCTAACAATCTGCAAACACAACTCACGCGTTGGGCAAACTACTAATGCCTGCGGATGTTTTTGCAATTCATCCACCAAATGCAATAGTGGTAAACCAAATGCTGCTGTTTTTCCTGTGCCCGTTTGAGCCAGTCCTACAAGGTCTTTCGTGCCGCTTAATAAAACAGGAATCGCCTGTTCCTGTATCGGTGTTGGTTGTTTAAATCCCAATGCGTCGGTTGCCTGAACCAATCTTGGATCTAAACCCAACTCTTCAAATGTCGCCATATACTTTTAAAATTTGCCGCAAAGGTACGACTATTGCCGCTTGCAGCCCGGTTTTTAGTTTAAAATTATGTAACCAGCACCCCATCTGTATTCAGCCGCATTGGCGTCGCACTCTTGTACTTTTAGTTATCTATTCAACGCTTCATTAATCAATTACATCCATTTAAATTATTAATAAAAATTTCAATGCATTTATTAATAAAACTTGATTAATAAATATTCTTTTCACCACAGAGAACTTAAAATATATCACAACGTTTCAGAAAGCCTTTTGAGTAAACGAAGTCGTCAATACATTCTCAATTATTAATTATCAATTATTAATTAAACAATCCTATTTCAAAATCCGTTTAATCTCATTCGCATGCTCCATCAATTCCTGCAGGTATTCATAATTTTCTTTTTCCAAACAACTTTTAAATTTTCTTAATTGAACAATATGTTCATTCAATACATCTAAAATATTTTCGCGATTCTGTTTAAAAACCGGCAACCACATCGATGGGCTACTTTTCGCCAAGCGAACCGTACTTTCAAAACCGCCACCAGCCAATTCAAAAATTGCATCTTCTTCTTTTTCTTTTTCCAACACTGTATTTGCCAACGCAAAAGATGTGATGTGCGAAATATGGCTCACATACGCCGCATGCATATCATGACTATCAGCATTCATATACGCAATGTTCATCCCTAATTTTTTATAAATAGATTCCATGGTATTAACAGCATCTTCATCACTTTTTTCTTTCTCGCAAATTACACAAATCCTGCCCGCAAACGCGCCGTGTACGGCAGCTTCAGGGCCACTATATTCCGTTCCCCACATGGGATGCGTGGCAACAAAACGTTTGCGCATCGGATGATTTTCCAAATTTTTACACAACACATTTTTTGTAGAACCCGCATCAGCAACAATTTGTTTATCATTAATCAAGTCCATTATTTTACGCATCATTGGCACAGTTGCATCCACAGGAATGGCAACATAAATTAGATCACTTTTTTTAACAGCTTCTTCCAATGGCAATGCTTCGTCAATTAAGCCAAGCTCCAAAGCCTTGTCAATACTCGCTTGCGTGCGGCTCACGCCAATAATATTTTTTGCCAGGCCATTTTCTTTTAATGCCAAACTAAATGAACCACTGATTAATCCGACACCAATAATTGTAACTGAATCAAACATGATTGCAATTTTATTTTTCCAAAAATTCTTTTACGCGATTAATACTGCTTTGTAATTTTTCAACCGTGCTGCACAAACTAACGCGCACATATTTTTCTCCTGCTGATCCAAAAATTCCGCCGGGGGTTATAAACACATTTGCATTGTATAAAATTTTATCGCTCAGCTCAAATCCATCTGTATAATCATTTGGAATTTTTGCCCACACAAACATGCCAGCCTGCGTTTCATCAAACTGGCAGTTTAATAAATTCAATAATTCAAACACAATTTTTCTTCTATCTGCATATACTTTATTAACGCTTTCATACCAATCTTTTCCTAAGCTCAAAGCTTTTGCAGCGGCGAGTTGCATTGGTAAAAACATGCCGCTGTCCATGTTACTTTTAAATCGAAGTACTTCATCAATTCTTTCTTTTGCACCAACCAACATTCCAATTCTCCAGCCTGCCATGTTTTGCGATTTGCTTAATGAATTTAATTCAATCACAATTTCTTTTGAGCCATTAATATTTAATAAACTCATTGGTTCATCATTTAAAATAAAACTGTATGGATTATCGTGACAGATTAATATGCTGTGCTTTTTTCCAAATGCGATTAATGATTCAAACATTTTTTTTGTTGGCAATTTTCCCGTTGGCATTTGCGGGTAATTCACCCACATTAATTTTACGTTGCTTAACTCTTTTTTTTCCAATTCTTCAAAATCAGGGAACCAATTTTTTTCTTCTTTCAAATCATAATCAATACAAATTCCGCCAGCTAATTTCACAGCGCTTCTATAAGTTGGATAGCCTGGATTCGGCAACAGCGCTGCATCTCCTTCGTTTAAGTAAGTCATGCAAATATGCATTATGCCTTCTTTTGATCCAATCAACGGCAAAATTTCTGTATCAGCATTTACTTCAACATGGTACCATTCTTTATACCAACTTGAAATTGCATTTCTTAATATCGGGCTTCCCTTATAACTCTGGTATGCGTGTACATTTGGCTTCGCACTTTCTTCCTGCAAAATTTTTATAACATCAGGATGCGGCGGCAAATCGGGGCTTCCTATTCCGAGATTAATAATATTTTTTCCTTGTTTATTTAACTCATCAATCTCACGTAATTTTTGCGAGAAATAATATTCGCCAATGCCGTCAAGTCGTTTTGATGTTGTTATCATAATTTATTATTAAACAGTTCTGCCTTTTTTATAAACGCCATAAATTTTCAACTCTGCCGTAATCGGTTTTATTAATGCAATCACTTTATTAAACTGATCCAAAGAATCAAATTCCATATCTGCATGAAAAGAATATTCCCAGTCACTTCCGGGAATCGGGAAACTTTGCAGCTTGCTTAAATTAATACCGCCATCAGCAATGGCCGTTAATACTTTCGCCAAACTTCCGCGCGAATGATCGGTATGAAAATTTACAGACGCTTTATCTGCACCTTCAATTTTTTTCACCGCATCTTCGCGTTGTATTATTAAGAAACGCGTGTAATTATTTTTCATCGTTTGTATCGCCGGCGCAATCATATTTAATCCGTATAATTCTGCAGCAAGCTTGCTTGCAATCGCAGCAATATGTTTGCTTTTATTTTTATGAATATTTTTCGCGCTTAATGCTGTGTCTTCTGTTTCAACCAATTTCCAATCATATTTATCGAGGTAAACCAAACATTGTTGCAGCGCCATCGGGTGAGAATGCACTTCGCGGATATCTTCCAGTTTCACGCCGGGATTAACCATCAAATTTTGTTTGATGTGTAAATAAATTTCTCCGGCAACGCGCAGGTTACTTTTTTGCAGCAGATTATAATTTGGCAAAATACTTCCGGCAATAGAATTTTCAATCGCCATCACGCCGCCATCACTTTCTTTTTTATTAGAAGCAATTTTTATCACTTCGCTAAAAGTGGCGCAGGGCAACACTTCTACGCCTTTGCCAAAAAATTGCCGCGCAGCTTCCTGGTGAAAACTGCCTTCATAACCTTGTATCGAAACTTTTGTTGCCATAATATATAAAACAGAAATCCCGGCTTTTGGCCGGGATTCTTATTGTTAAGTTTTTTATTTTCTTATTAACAAAAGCTTCCCGGCTTCCCTGTAAAGTAGAAGTAAAAATAAAAGAAGCCGTATGCTTTTGATGTGTTCATTATTAATTCAAAAATATAAACTTCTATTGAATAACAAAATTTATTTTATTATTAATTACGTTTTCCAAACAATTGTTTATTCAACGAAAGCCTTTATTCATCGCTATTCCAGCCGTTTCAAAATCTCTTCGTCAATCTTTTTAAATAAATGAAATGGTTTATAAATCCGCCAGTTGTCAATTTGTTCGAGTTCAATATAGCGGTTTAGTTTCGCGCGTTTAAAATCATATTGCGTTTGCTCCGGCATATTAATGCACGCAATCCAACCATCATTATCCGTTACTTCATCAAACCATTCTTCATAATAATCTTTATCGCCGCTGTGAAAATTCAGCACATTTTCTGCAATCAAAATATACTTTGTAATTCCGTTTTCAGAAAATTTATCAATCACTTCACGCTTCAAAAACATAATATCATTTTCAATCGCGTCGTTCCATTCGCCAATCAATTCTATAATTGCATAATGTTCTTCATAATCTGCAATCAAAACTTTCAGGTACAAAGTTTTCGATCCAAAATCATCCCACTGCGGATGGATATAATAATTGTAAATCGTTAATGAAAATTCAAACTCAGAATATTCCCGCGCAAAAAAAGGCGAGCGCTCATCTTCCTCGCTTGTATATAAATGCCGCCAGTTGTAAAACGGTTCAATGTCATGCATAATTCATAATCTCCAACAGCAATATACTATTATCAAAAAAGGATTTCCAAATATAATTTATTGTGTTATTGTGAAAGTTAAAAAAGAGGGATTATTAATGTATTAAAAATAGTGTAGTTTTAATCTTGCGCCTTTATGACAAAAAAACCTTTATTCCATATTTTATTTTATATAGCAGGTTTTATCCTTTTATTTATTTCAAATAGAATTGATCCAACAAGTCTTGCAGGGCCTGGGCTTGATTTAGTTTTTCTTTTATTTTTTGCAATTGTAATCTTGTCCCTTTTAATAAAAAATTTTATTTCTAAAAATATTATTAGAAATAAAATTATCATTCTCATTATTCATGTAATTGGAATTTTAATTGTAAGCTGGATGTTATCTCAACCTACTGATAGAGGTAAAATGTTGCCATTTATTTAGATACTCAATGTGTATTAAAAGTTTCTGCTCGCCGTTGTCGGTCGCCTGACCAACAACAAAATTTGATTGCAACTATAATTACAAACTGTCTTCTGCTTTCTTCACACTCCCATATTTTAATAATAACGCTTTCGCTTTTTCATAATCATTAATACCGGTTTTTTCCATCAGCATATGCGTTCCGCGATCAACCAGTTTACTATTGGTGAGTTGCATATTTACCATTCGGTTATCTTCCACTCTTCCAATTTGTATCATCACTGCTGTAGAAATCATATTCAATACTAATTTTTGCGCTGTGCCACTTTTCATTCGCGTGCTTCCGGTTACAAATTCCGGCCCAACAATTATTTCAATTGGATAATCCACTTCTGCCGACAATGGCGAATCAGGATTGCAGCTTATACTTCCCGTTGCTATTTTATTTTCTTTACATTTTTCAAGTGCACCAATTACATAAGGCGTTGTTCCGCTTGCTGCAATGCCAATCACAACATCATTCTCATTAACAGCATAACTTTGTAAATCAAGCCAGCCCTGGGTTACATCATCTTCCGCATTTTCTATCGGTTTTTGAATCGCTTCTTTTCCACCGGCAATTATTCCAATCACCAAACCGTAAGGCATGCCATAAGTCGGCGGAATTTCACTCGCATCCAAAATTCCAAGCCTTCCACTTGTGCCTGCGCCGATGTAAAATAATCTTCCGCCAGCAATCATTTTATCGCTGATAACACTTACCAATTTTTCAATTTGCGGAATTATTTTTTCAATTGCCTGCGGAACTATTTTATCTTCTTTATTAATATTCACCAGCAATTCATGCACACTCATTTTTTCGAGATTGCTATAATTACTTTCTTCTTCCGTTATTTTTTCGAAGCCCATATTTTAATTTGAAAATGTGAAAATTTCTCAATGGCTCAATTGAATTGTTATTCAATTTATAATCGCCACATGCTTTAAAAATTTTTATTAATACCTCAAAATATCGCCTGCATTTTTCATTGAGCAATTGAGCCATTGTTCAATTTGCTAATTCATTTTTCCTTATGAAATTTAATCAACCCGTCCATCGGTTTCTTTAAAATATTTCCCAATTCAAATTCATAACTGTGGCATAAATCTTTTATTACATCACGAAAACCATAAGCAACTGCGCCAGCAAAATGTAAGGGAAATTTCCAGCTTTCATTGTACTTGCATAAATGCATAAAGAAAAAATCATTCAACCCGTCTTCCAAAATATTTTCAATCATATAATGCCCGCGGTTCTCTGCCAAAAAAATAGTGAACGATGCGAGATAGCGATTGGGCAAAGGTTTCTTGTAAATGTTGTCTAAAATTTCTGCGCGGTTGGTGTTGTATTTAATATCAAATTTATAACGCAGATCGCCGTCGAAAGTATCATATAAATAATATTGCAACGCCTTTTTTCCAAGATAAGCTCCGCTGCCTTCATCGCCCAAAACATAACCAAGTCCTGGACGGTTTGTTACAATTTTTTTTCCATTAAAATAACAGGAGTTTGATCCCGTTCCTAAAATACTTGCAATGCCTTTTTCGCTGCCACACAGTGCCAGCGCGGCTCCTGTCATATCATGATCAACAAAAATTTTTGCTGTTGAAAAAACTTTATTAATGGCTTTCTTAACCAATTTTTTATTTTCTATTGTAATGCAACCGGTTCCATAATAATAAATTTCATCTGGCTGAACGTTTTTTAATCCCGGCAATAATTCTTTTATTAATAAATCCTGTATTTGTTTTTCATTTAAAAAATACGGGCTTATTCCTTGTGTGTTGATTAATTTTTTTTTGTCATTTTCAAGCATGCACCATTCACATTTTGTCGCTCCGCTGTCTGCTATTAAAATATTCATTCTTCTTATTTAAAATTATTAATGCAAAAATATTTTGGTGAAGTTAAAATGCAAAGCTGATAATCAATAACGAAATCTCTTTATAAACCGTTGAAAGCATTTGCGTAATTTGCGTGCTATATTGAAAAAGGACATTAATGAAAAAATTACAGATTTGGGTACCGCTGTTGTTTGCGCTGGTTATGGTTTTCGGAATGTTGATCGGTTACAGGCTGAGTGGAAATTTTAGTACAAAAGGTTTTTTTAAAACCCGCAAACAGGCGCCGGTACAGGAAGTTATTGATTTGGTAAAACAAAAATATGTTGACAGCGTGAGCATGGATACACTTGGCACAAATGCCATACAGGGAATGCTTGCGCATCTTGACCCACATTCTATATTTATTCCCGCTGTTGATTTAAGTGATATTAATGAAGATTTACAGGGAAATTTTGAAGGCATCGGCGTGGAGTTTCAAATTTTTGATGATACGGTAAATGTTGTTAATGTGCTTGCAAATGGCCCGAGTGAAAAAGCTGGTTTGCAAATTGGCGATAAGTTTATTAAAGTAAATGATTCCGTTGTGGCAGGCAATGGTATTGATGCAGAACGTATAAAAAAATTATTGCGCGGGCCAGGTTCAAGCGAAGTTGCGTTGACATTAATGCGTGAGAAACAATTGAAAAAAATTAATATTTTACGGGGAACAATTCCATCGCCGTCAGTTGATGTTTCTTATATGATTAATAAAGAAACCGGCTATCTTCATCTCAATCGTTTTTCGGAAACTACGCATGGAGAATTTGCACAAGCTGTAATGAAATTGCAACAGGAAGGTTTGCAAAAAATGATTCTTGATTTGCGCGGAAACGGCGGCGGCGTGTTGCAGGAAGCCGTCGCAGTTGCTGATGATTTTTTGGACCAGGATAAATTAATTGTTTATACGCAAGGAATCAATTCTCCTAAAGTTGAGTACCGGTGCAGAATTGATGGCTTGTTTGAAAAAGGGCAACTTATAGTTTTGGTTGATGAAGGCACAGCTTCTGCAAGTGAAATTTTAGTTGGCGCGTTGCAAGATTGGGATCGCGCAACAATTATTGGAAGAAGGACTTTTGGAAAAGGTTTGGTGCAGGAACAATATCAATTGAGTGATGGATCTGCATTGCGATTAACCGTTGCAAGATATTATACACCGCTCGGAAGAAGCATTCAAAAACCATATAATAAAGACGATCATGATGCATACAATGATGAAGTGATGACGCGTTTTCACAATGGAGAAATGTTGCACGGCGATACAACAAGCAAACATTTGGGAAAACAATACAAAACAAAAGCCGGACACATTGTATACGGCGGCGGCGGAATAACGCCGGATATTTTTATGGCTTTCGATACGAGCCGCATTAATAGAAATGTAACGGCGTTATATGTAAATAATACACTCACGCGTTTTTTATATACGTATTATATTCAAAATTTAAAGGAGTTTAGCAAATACAAAACGCCCGAGGCATTCAATGCAAATTTTCATGATGAAGAAAAAGTTTGGAACAGTTTGGTGAGCTATGCTGCAAAAGATACCATTACAATAAAAAATATTTCGCCGCAGGATAAACAAATTTTATTGCTACGTGTAAAAGCCTTGCTGGCGCGCCAAATCTGGCGCCTCGAAGGTTATTATGAAGTGATGAACAATAATGATATCGTTATAAAAAAAGCATTGGAACTTACAAACAAATAATTTGTATTTTGTTTGATTTAAGTTTTGATGGATTTCGCTACAGATTGTTTTTAGCGAAGCAAAAAATAATTTACAACAGCCTAAAATTTATTAATAAAATCCAACAATCCCAACATCCAAAAAATCCAAATCAAGACAAAAAAAAGCACCTTTTTCAAGATGCTTTTCATTATCAATTATTAATTATTAACTATTAATATCAATTACAAACTCTTATCAAGCAATTCTTTTTTCTCAATGCGATAAGAAGTTATTAATCCCAATCCGCCGCCAATGGCGATTAATGCGAAATAAATAGGAACGTTTGCGCCGGTGTTGTGATCAAAATCTTTGGCAATATTTTCATGGGCAACTTTATACAGAACAAAATTGTCAAGCAGGTAAGCAAAAAATAATCCTAATCCCGAACCAACTAATAATAATCCCCATTTCAAATTTCTGTAAGGTGTAGGCCTGTTGCTGAATTCGCGCGGGTTCATTCCTTTTTCTATCATCGCCAGGTTTTGGCGCGTTCTTAAATATACTATTCCAAATACCATTGCGAAACCGCCGGCAAACATGACAATTGGTATTAAAATTTCTTCGTTCTGCATGATTTTAATTTTTATTATTAATGATTTTTTTCTTGTTTCTAAATCAGACTACTGAATTTTATCCCGGGTTACATCTTTTTAAAAATATTTTCAAATTTTTAAAAAAGATTTTTCAGCGCCTGTTCAAAACTAAGACTCATAATGATTCTGCGAGGTTACACAAATTTCAATTTCTTTCTGAAACATATACTTATTAATAAAAGCCTTTTAATAAAAAATGTACCTTACCTGTAACCTGAACATTTAAGTTGTAGTCTTATATTGAAATGCACACCGCGCCAACGGATACCGAAATTATCAGCAGGGTTCTGAAAGGAGAACAACAAATGTACGCGCACATTGTGGAGCGCTATCAAACGTATGTGTTCACGCTTGTGCTGCGTATGGTTGAAAGCCGCGAAGATGCTGAAGAAGTTGCGCAGGATATTTTTGTAAAAGCATATCGTTCCCTCGCAGATTTTCGTGGCGAATCAAAATTCAGTACGTGGTTGTATACAATTGTGCGCACGAGTTGTATTACTTTTTTAAGAAAGAAAAAGTTACAAACCACTTCAATTGATAATGAAAAAATAAGTTTTCAAATTAAAAACCATGAATCATCTTTCAGAGCAAATTTGGTTGAACAAAAATCGAAACAGGCAATGGTGAATGAAGCGATAAAAATGCTGAGCAATGATGATGCAGAAATTATTACACTGTTTTATAAAGCTGAACAATCGCTGGATGAAATGGGAAAAATATTAGGGCTTGAACCGAATAACGTAAAAGTAAAATTGCACCGCGCGCGGCAACGCTTGAAAGAAAAAATGGAAAAATATTTCAGCCATGAAGTACGTGAATTACAAAACGATTAATAAATTAAAGGATGGTATAAATAATTCGCCGGAACTTTATATTAATAAAATACAAACAGAAGGAGTTTATATGAATGAGCAATTGAATGAAGAACGTTTGTGGAATTTTATCGATGGAACAATTGATGCATCTGAAAAATCTGCCATTGAACAATTGATTGCAACCAACCTTGAATGGAAAAATAAATACCATGAATTGCTTGAAGTAAACCAACTCATGAGTAGTTCGGAACTGGAATCTCCATCCATGCGTTTTACAAAAAATGTAATGGAAGATATTGCGAAATATCATGTTGCGCCGGCAACACGTTCTTACATTAATAAAAATATTGTTGGCGGAATTGGTGGTTTTTTTATTGTGATGATTCTTGGATTTTTAATTTATGGATTTTCACAAATTACCTGGACAAATATAAGTTCTGAAAGTATTCTTCCTGCACTAAACATTTCTAAAAAATTCGATTTTAGTAAATTTTATAATCCAACGTATGTAAGCATTTTTATTATGATTAATGTTGTTTTAGGATTAATGTTGCTTGATATGGTTTTAGAAAAAAAGAAAGAAAAATTTAAACAAAAAGAATTTTAATTTTTATAAATATTAATAAAAAGCCTCTCGGATTATTGAGAGGCTTTTTATTAATGTACAATTATATTAATCATTAAATTTTTTCCTAAGTTCTGAAAGCTTTGCCTGGAAAGGATTTGCAGGCTCCGGTTTTTTATTAATAATTTTCTTATCATTATTTAAAACCGGTTTTTGTTTATTACTTATGCCTTGTTCCCTGTCTCTCGAACCTTTACTTTGATCTTTCATTGACAAAGAAATTCTTTTTCGCGCCACATCAATTTCCATCACAGTTACCGTTACATGTTGCTGCAATTTTACTACTTCATTTGGATCAGAAATAAACGTGTTGCTCAATTGAGAAATATGGATTAATCCATCTTGCTTCACGCCAATATCTACAAACACACCAAAGTTTGTAATGTTGGTAATAATGCCCGGAACAACCATTCCCTGTTTCACATCTTCCATCGATTTTATTGTTTCATCAAAACGAAACTCTTCAATCTGATTTCTTGGATCGCGGCCTGGTTTTTCCAGCTCTTTTAAAATATCATTAATGGTAAATTCACCGACAGTTTCTGTAACGTATTTCTTTTTATCGACCTGTTTTCTCAACTCATTTTTTTGAATGAGTTCATTAATAGAACATGATAAATCTTTTGCCATCGACTCAACAACAAAATAACTTTCCGGGTGAACAGCGCTATTGTCAAGCGGGTTTGATGCATTGCGGATTCTTAAAAAACCTGCGCATTGTTCAAAAGTTTTTGGGCCCATCAAACTTACTTTTTTCAATTCATCACGCGTTTTAAATGCGCCATTTTTCAAACGGTATTCAACAACATTTTTTGCAAGCGTTGCACTCAATCCGGAAACGTACATTAATAAATTTTTACTTGCAGTATTCAAATCAACACCAACATAGTTCACACAACTTTCTACAATTCTATCCAATTCCTCTTTTAATTTATTTTGGTTAACATCATGCTGATATTGCCCAACACCAATCGACTTCGCATCAATCTTTACCAATTCACTTAACGGATCAAGCAAACGCCTGCCAATACTCACTGCACCACGAACCGTAATATCCTGATCAGGAAATTCTTCACGCGCAACTTCTGATGCAGAATAAATTGACGCGCCACTTTCATTCACCATAAAAATGCTGATTGGTTTTCCAAAATCAATACTGCGTATTAATTGTTCTGTTTCGCGTCCGGCAGTTCCGTTGCCAATTCCAATCGCTTCAATATTATATTGGTTGACTAAATATTTTAACTCATGAATACTTTTTTCTGTTTCATTTTGCGGGCCGTGCGGATATATATTTGAGTTATGCAAAAAATTTCCCTGCTCATCCAAACAAACAACTTTGCAACCTGTACGAAACCCTGGATCAAGCGCCAGCACACGTTTTGAGCCAAGTGGAGACGCTAATAGTAATTGCCGTAAATTCTCTGCAAATACTTTTATCGCTTCTTCGTCAGCTTTGTTTTTACTTATTAATCTGAATTCATTTTCGATTGACGATTTTAATAATCGTTCAAAACTATCTTCAATTGCCAACTTCATTTGCGAAGGATTTGCATTTGAATTTTTTATAAAAATTCTTTCCAATTCATCAACAGCAATTTGCTTTTCAATATGAATATCCATTAATAAATAACCTTCTTTTTCTCCTCTACGAATTGCCAAAATTCTATGAGAAGGGCTTTTGCTTAATGCTTCGCTGAATTCAAAATAATCACGATACTTTTGCGCTTCTTCTTCGTCTTTTTTACTTGCAATTACTTTTGAAGTTAGCATTGCACTTTCTGTAAACAACTGGCGTATTTTATTTCTTGCCTGTTCATTTTCCGTAATCCATTCTGCAATAATATCGCGCGCGCCTTGCAATGCTTCATTACTATCTTTTACATTTTCATTAATAAATTTTGCAGCTTCTTCTTCAGCATTTGCATTGGTTTGATCAAAAATTATTTTTGCCAATGGTTCAAGCCCTTTCTCAATTGCAGTGGTGGCGCGGGTTTTGCGCTTTGGTTTATAAGGCAAATAAATGTCTTCTAAAATAGTTGCATCATAACAATCTTCAATTCTTGCTTTTAATTCGGGCGATAATTTTCCCAAACCTTCTATTGTTTTTAAAATCGTTTCTTTTCTTTTTTCTAATTCATTAAAATATTTTATTTCTTCCACCACATTATTAATAACCACTTCATCCAAATTTCCAGTTGCTTCTTTTCTGTAGCGCGCCATAAAAGGAATAGTTGCGTCTTCATCGTGCAATTGATAAATACTATTGATTTGTTTGACAGATAAATTTAATTTTTCGGCAGTATGCTGTATATATTTAGTTTCCATATTTTTTCTTTGAGGGATGCAAATGTAGGGAAAGAAAGTTGACGGTTGACGGATGAAAGTGGACAGACTAATTAGTTCATAGCTGATGGTTCATTGTTAATAGTTGTGATAATAAATATTCAGCATTATTAATTATCAATTATTAATTCTTAATTCTTAATTAAAACGCTCAACTGTCAACTGCGAACTACTTCTCGTACCTTTGCAACTGAATAAAAAAATCATGGATATAAAAAATAATATTCTCGAAACGATCGGGCACACGCCATTAATAAGATTAAATAAAATCACGAAGAGTTTGCCTTGCACTGTGCTTGCAAAAGTGGAATATTTTAATCCCGGAAATTCCATTAAAGATCGCATGGCATTAAAGATGCTTGAGGTCGCAGAAAAAGAAGGAAAGATAAAACCTGGCGGAACTATTATTGAAGGCACCAGCGGCAACACCGGCATGGGCCTGGCTTTGGCGGCTTGCGTAAAAGGTTACAAATGTATTTTTACAACAACTGATAAACAATCAAAAGAGAAAGCTGATATATTAAAAGCAGTTGGCGCAGAAGTAATTGTTTGCCCGACAAATGTTGAACCGGAAGATCCGCGCTCGTACTATTCTGTATCAAAAAGATTGGCGACTGAAGTTCCAAATTCATGGTACGTTAATCAATATGATAATCTCGCAAATCGCGAAGCGCATTATGAACAAACAGGACCTGAAATTTGGGAACAAACTGATGGAAAAATTACGCACCTCGTTGTTGCCACAGGAACCGGCGGAACAATTGTTGGTACAGGAAAATTTTTGAAAGAAAAAAATCCAAATATTAAAGTGTGGGCAATTGATAGTTATGGTTCATTATTAAAAAAATATTTTGAAACCGGCGAGCTTGATCAGAAAGAAGTGTATCCATACATCAGCGAAGGTTTTGGTGAAGATTTTGTTCCGGAAAATTATGATATGAGTGTGATTGATCAATTTGAAAAGGTAACGGATAAAGATGGAGCAATCATGGCACGAAGGATTGCAAAAGAAGAAGGTTTGTTCTGCGGATACAGCGCTGGCAGCTGTTTGCAGGGAATGATGCAATTAAAAAATCAATTAAAAAAAGATGATGTTGTCGTTTGCATATTTCATGATCATGGCAGCCGATATGTTGCAAAAATTTATAATGATCAATGGATGATGGAGCGCGGGTTTTTGGATGTAAAAACTTTTAAAGACATCGTTAATGGCCGTGGCGCAAAAAAATTAGTAACCATTAATGCAGACAAAACTGTTGCAGAAGCAGTTGATTTAATGCAAAAATATAATATCGAAAATTTGCCTGTTATTAATAACGGAAATGTTGTTGGCGCCATAAGCGAAAGTGGTTTGTTCAGCAAAATGATGAGTAACGGGCAGGATATAAAAAATAAAAAAATTGATGAAGTAAAAGAAGCTGCATACCCAATTGTTTCTTTCGACACGCCGCTGGAAAGATTGAGCAGTTTGATATCAAAAGAAAATGGCGCCGTGCTTGCAAAAGACGACAGCGGCAATTACCACATCGTAACAAAATATGATGTGCTGCAATCTTTAGGCAATTAAATTTATTTTATAGTTATTAATAAAAAGCCACGCCAGCCGTGGCTTTTCTTGTGCCGTATTTTTACTACCGCATAAAGAATTATTACGCAAAAAAATGTAAATGCTGTTCATAAAAAATCGGGCAGAACCTCTATTGTGCAGCAACATGCGCGCATGTATTTTTGTATAGAAGTTGATTGATATAATAATCAATCAATCCAGTATCCCAAAAAATCCAACACCCGAATCGTATCCAATATCCGTAGAAAAATAAGTTGTAATAAAATCCAGTATCAGTCAACTTCATTTTTTTAAATCCGTATTTTATAAAAATTTTCGTAGCCCGTAAATTTCGTCCTTACCTCTGAAACTCAATATCCGCAGCCTTTTTAACCCGATCGTATCTGCATAACAATGTATTTGCGAAATCCAGTAACCAAAGAAAAACCAATTCCGTAATCCATTATCCCTTCGAAAAGCCGCTACCATTAAACACCAGTACCCTCCTGCTGATTTTTTTTAAGAATAATATTCAGCAGGAGGCAGCTACTGATTTTTCCGCAATCTTTCTTTTTATTTCCTTCACTTATTATTGTCCGATCTGTTTGTTCATTAATGATCATTTGTTGCGTCGCACACTTGTACATTTATTATTAATGATCATTTGTTTATGTTATTATAATATGTAAAAACTTGCATTATTTTTTTACTACAGAGAAGCACAAAGAAAAAAAAGAGAACCTCTGAGAAACTCTTTTTACTCAGCGAAACTCCGCGGCCAAAAAAGTTGAATAAAGAATCCACTGTAAAAGAGTGCGACGCCAATGAAGCTGATTAATGATTAAATGCTTAGTACAAAAAAAGTTTACAGTTGGCAGATGACAGTTGACAGAAATTTTTTTAGTTTGATATATGAGATTAATACATTTTTACTTTTTAATTTTTACTTTTTAATTTTTACTTTTTACTTTTTACTTTTTACTTTTTATTTATTTGTTCATTCCGCCATTTTCATATTTTCACATTTGCACATTATCAAATCATCAAATTTTCAAATTAAGAAATGAGTTTTTCGGAAGAGCAAAAAATGTTTAATCCTGGTGAAGCAAATAAGCCTTCGCGCAAAAAACCGATTTTTCAGGTTAATGATTTGTTGCGTGGTTATTTAAAAAACCATGGCCGCGAAGTGAAGCTGCCAGTGAGTTACAGGGATTTGTTTCATTTTACTTCTTCCGTTCCGTTGAAAGATAAAAATGGAAATGACAGTTTGTGGGAAACAGTTGTTTATGATTTGCGGCACTGGGATTTTATTCGTGATGGCCTGGTAAAAATGTATGCGATTTTAAAAACAGAAGGCGATTTAAGTTTTACAAATCATTTGGATGTTGCTCGAATTGATTTTTGCAGTTTTGCAAATTCAAATCCATTTCGCATCCGTATCGTTAATAAATTTAATGACAACTACGATCATTATTATGTGAAGCAAGCCGACGCTTCGCGCATTTATGGATTAGAGCTTGAACATTTGCTTTCGCCAAACCGCATTACTTATTTAACGCACGTTAATACATTGGTTGAAGAACATATTCCGGGAATTCCCGGCGATTTGTTTATTCAAAATTATTTTAATGATCCGCAAACAAATAAAATACGTTTGGCAAAAGAGTTTGTAAAATTTAATGAACGTTGTTTTGTAAGATTGCTCGGCGACATGCGTTCATATAATTTTGTTGTTGAAATGACGCCGGACATTGAAGATTTTCAATATAGAATTCGCGCAATAGATTTTGATCAGCAAAGTTATGAAGGCCGCCGAAACCTTTACCTGCCGCAGTTCTTCAAAGAAAATTTAGCATTCGTGGATTTATCTTTAAAATATTTAAACAAAGATTCCATCAATCAATATCAAACAGAAGAAAGAACAATGATGGCTTTTCGCGTTGCTTCATCACGTTTTCGTTTAATGGATTTATTAAACATCATGGCGAAAGATAAAATCTCTACACCAGAAAAATTATTGCAATTAAAAACAGAACTATCAACGTATTTCAAAGCACCCATCTTTAATAAATCAACGTCGATGGGACAATTGGTAAAACGCCAATTGAAACAAACGCTGCAAAAAAATTTAATGCTCATACAAAAGAATTTGGCGAAGTCGGAAGACTAATCTATATACGATGTCTGATGTCGGATGTATGATTTGTGATTTGTGATTTAATATTAATAATTCTGATCTTGCAAAAAAATATCAAAGCTAACAGCTAACAGCTAACAGCTAACAGCTAACAGCTAACAACTAACAGCTAACAGCTAACAGCTAACACCGTACATCCCACATCAAACTGCCATTTCAAAAATCCACTGTATATTTACGCTTCTAAAAACCAAAACAATATCAAACAATGAGCAAATACAAACCTGGTGTATTATTCGGCAAAGAATTAGAAGCACTTTATAATGATGCAAAAGACAATGAATTTGCACTGCCCGCTGTTAATGTAATTGGTACCGATACAGTGAATGCGGTTTTAGAAACTGCTGCAAAAGTTAATTCTCCTGTTATCATTCAATTTAGCAATGGCGGCGCGCAATTTATGGCGGGCAAAGGAATGCCGAATGATAAATTGCAGGCTAATATTTCCGGCGGTATTTCTGGCGCGTTGCATGTGCATAATGTCGCAAAACATTATGGCGTGCCTGTTATTTTACATACCGACCATGCAGCAAAAAAGTGGTTGCCATGGGTTAGTGGTTTGATAGATGCTGGCGAACAATTTTATAAAGAAAAAGGCCAGCCATTATATAGCTCACACATGCTGGATTTGTCGGAAGAACCGATTGAAGAAAACATCCATACGTCAGTAGAATTTTTTAAACGCATGCAACCACTTGGCATGGCGATTGAAATTGAACTCGGCGTAACTGGCGGTGAAGAAGATGGCGTTGATAACAGCGGCGTTGAAAATGATAAATTATATACGCAACCACAGCATGTTGCTTTTGCATATACTGAGTTGAGTAAAGTTGGAAAATTATTTAGTGTTGCTGCTGCTTTCGGAAATGTGCATGGCGTTTATAGTCCGGGTAATGTGGAACTGCGCCCGGTGATTTTAAAAAACAGCCAGGATTATATTGCAACAGAATTAAAGACTGCCAATAAAAAACCGGTGTACTTTGTATTCCACGGTGGTAGCGGTTCTCCGCAGAATCAAATTCGCGAAGCGATTGGTTATGGCGCTATTAAAATGAATATTGATACCGATATGCAGTGGGCTTTTTGGGAAGGCATTTTGGGTTTCTACCAAAAAAATGAAGCTTATTTACAAGGCCAGTTGGGCAATCCGGAAGGCGCTGGCAAACCAAATAAAAAATATTATGACCCACGCGTTTGGTTGCGTAAGGGACAGGAAAATTTTATTAAAAGATTGGAAGTTGCTTTTGAAGATTTGAATTGCATTAATAGAAATGCTTAATAAAATAAAAAGTAAATAAAAATTAAAACCGCTTCGAAACATTGAAGCGGTTTTTGTTTTTGTTATTAATAACAAAAATTTCATTTTATAAATTATTATTGCCATTACATTTCGTTAACGCATTTAATTGCTCCTAAAAAATATGAATAATTAAATTGCAGTAAATAAAAGCTTATGCATAAGATTTTTTTTGTTTCGTTATTAATAATAATTTCTATTTCTATAAATAGTTGTTCTCCAAAACTCGCTCCTGCAGCGCGTTTCCAGCAGTCGGCAATTGTAGCTGATGGAAACACAAATGATTGGAGCATGCCATTGCCTTTTACCAACGATCATTATACTTATCATTATAACATAACAAATGATGATAAAAATATTTACATCGTTATCATATCAAAAGATTATTTGACGCAGATAAGAATGCTGCGATCTGGCATTACCGTTTATTTTGATCCGACAGGAGAAAAAAATAAAAACATCAGCCTTTTTTTTCCATTGAGAAAACCTGATGATCCTTCAACTCATTATAAAAATGAGAACCAGCTTTCAAGTGCCGACCAAAAAAATGAAATGAACCAGTTGCTTTTGCAATCGGATTATTATGGAACTGCCGGATTTATTAATATGGAAAATGGCCAGTTCAATATAAAAAATGAAAACCATACAGTGCAGGTTGCATTAAAATTAAACGACAGCTTGCTTGTGTATGAAGCCATTATTCCTTTAAGAAATTTGGTTGAAGAACTGAATGAAAAAGAATACAAAAAGAATTTCAGCATTTGCGTTGCGCTTAATAATGTTCCCAACCAGCCGGATGAAAGTTTTGCACCATCGCATTCAAATTATAATGGCATCCATTTAAGCGGAACAAACACACGCATTGGTGGGCCGAAAAAAAATACAGAGACAAAAGAAGAAGATAGCTGGTACCAGTTTCACTTGGTAAATAAATAAAATTTTATTTTTTATACTCATTAATAAAAGTTGCTGGTGTAAAATTTTATTCATGATTTTCGCTGGCAGATTTTATTCTTTTCAAATAATCTTTTGTACTGTTTTCATAAATACCAACGCGGTGCATTCTCACCAAATCCGCGGTAGATTTATTTGGATCAGCAACTTGTAAAAATATTTTTTGTGAAGGCAATGCTGGCATGTGACAATCAATACAATTATCTTTCAACACCAATCCTTTTGTATTTGAAACAGTGCATGTATTATGCGAAGCCGTGTTGTGGCAAGTCATACATCTTTCAGAAAATAATTTTGGGTTGTTTGATTCTTTCACATGCACATTATGGCAAGATGAACAATCCATTTGCGGGCTGTTAATAAAACATTTGCTCGACGTAAGCAAACCATATTGGTTGCCATGCACATCAAGCGATGACGCTGTGTCTGAACTATAATTTGCGGTAGAAAAGTCATCAAGCTTGTCTCCCACTTTAAAAGAAAATGCAGGTTGAATTTCTTTTCTAAAACCAGAATGGCAAAGTGCACAAGCATCAAGCCGCTGTTGCCTGTTCATTAATTTTGCATTAATAATAAACTGCGCTTTCTTTTCGTCTGGATGTTGTTTATGAAAATCAACATGCTGAGATGCAGGCCCATGGCACCTTTCGCAATCAACGCCATAAATAATTTTTTGTTTATCAAACAGTGGATCATTTTTGGTTTCATTATTTATTGTTGCATACGTTCCATGGCATTCTATACATTCACCTGTAATTCTTCTATTAAAACGAATATAATTTGTTGGATAACCGGGACTATTGCACCAACTATTTAGCGGCGTATAATAAGAAACCGGAAGTTGAAATAATCTGCCGCTATCAAAATATAAATATGTTTGCCCTTTGCCGCCGGAACCAATTACAATATCAAAAGGCTCGGTTTGATAAGCAATGCCATTAATAAATGCAGTTTGAAAAAAACTATCGTTATCATTATCCAAAACAACCTCCATAAATTTATTATACACAAAATGATTTTTGCCTGCATCAAAACTTCCCTTAATAAAATCTTTTGTTGCTATGTGTGAAGTAAGATAATGCGCCGTTTTAATGTGGCTTTCATAAATATCTTTATGGCAACTTTTGCAGGATTCAGATCCGATAAAAGTATTTTCCGTCTTAATATTTTTATTAATCTCACTGCGTTGATTAAATGAAGTACTCATTACATTGCCGAGATAAATCAAGGCAAGAATTATGATGGTAACGAGATTATATTTTTTTATTCTTTTCAAAAAAAATGCACTTAAAATTTTAACCCGAAAAAAATATAAAGAAAAAAAATATTAATAGTTAGATTATTAATACTGTGAATTTACAAAACTTAGGCGCATAGTTTGATATAATGATAACTGTTGCGCAGTTAAATAAACTTTTGCGTTTATTCAACTGTTTATCTTTGTACAGAAAAAAATTTTGCTATGGCATCAAAAAAAATAGTTGATATATTAGGAGATAAAGCCGCGTATTTGCTGGATCATAAAGCGATTGTTGATAAATCTATACTCACATTACCATCGCCAAACCATGTGGAAGAAGTTTGGATGAACAGTAACCGAAACAATCGTGTGCTTCGCAGTTTGCAAACTTTACACAATCATGGCCGCCTTGCAGGAACTGGGCATTGCTCTATCCTTCCGGTTGACCAGGGCGTTGAACACAGCGCTGGTGCTTCATTTGCGCCGAATCCGATGTATTTTGATCCTGAAAATATTATCAAGCTTGCTATTGAAGCTGGCTGCAATGCAGTCGCATCAACATTTGGCGTACTTGGATTAATGAGTAGAAAATATGCACACCGGATTCCTTTTATTGTGAAAATAAACCACAACCAGTTATTAACGTATCCGAACGTTTTTGATCAAACAATTTTTGGAACGGTGAAGAGTGCTTATGATATGGGCGCAGTTGCAGTTGGCGCAACCATTTATTGGGGCAGTGAAGAAAGTAACCGCCAACTTAAAGAAATTGCTGAAGCATTTGAGCAAGCGCATGAATTGGGAATGGCAACTGTATTGTGGTGTTATTTGCGCAACAATGCGTTTGTTGTTGATGGCAAAGACTATCACACTTCGGCTGATTTAACCGGGCAGGCCAATCATCTTGGTGTTACAATTCAAGCCGATATTATCAAACAAAAATTACCAACAAACAATGGCGGTTATAATGCAATAAAGTTTGGCAAAACATCGCCGTTGGTTTATTCAAAATTAACAACAGATCATCCGATTGATTTGTGCCGTTACCAGGTTTTAAACTGTTATAGCGGAAAAATTGGATTAATAAATAGTGGTGGTGAAAGTAAAGGCGCATCTGATAAACAGGAAGCAGTTGTTACAGCAGTTGTTAATAAACGTGCCGGCGGAATGGGATTGATAGTCGGCCGAAAAGCTTTCCAGCGGCCATTTGCAGAAGGCGTTGAATTGATTAATGATATTCAAGATGTTTATTTGGATGAAGAAATTACTGTGGCTTAATTGATAATGGATAATTTTTTAATGGCTAATTGAATGTGTTTTTTCCGGCGTTAAAATTTTTATTAATGTTCCGAAAATTCAATTCGCATTTTTATTATTATTATTTTTTAGATTTTGCGACTTTATTTTTTATTGCAGTCATATCTACATTGGAACAATCATTAATAAGTTTTGAAACTGTTGCAGGCGGAAGTTCATACTCGTTATTAAAATTGATACAACCTTTTTGAAATTTTGCTTCAGGCAACAATGCTTTGTAGCGTTCATAAATTTCAGGGCTGCAATACATTGGCAAAAGATGCAACGATAAATATTTTTTCACTTTTGCCAAACCATATTTAAACATTGCGCCGTCATTATAAATAATCATTTCGCAGCCCATCATTTTACCAATAAAAGCAACAACGCTTTTATCTTTAGAAAGTATAATATCATGCAAAACCGAAATTAATTTTGCATCTTCTGTATTTTGATCTGCGATATATTTTTCAATTGTCATGCTTCTAATATACAAAAAAATGGATTTGATTTTTTTAAGATCAAATCCATTTACAAAAAACTTTTAAGCAAAGTATATTTAGTTTTATTAATAGAAATTATGAAATCATTTCTCTGGTAACAATATTGCCTGGAAAACATTCTTTCCGTCGAAAAGCTTGTTGGCTGTGGCTTTCAGGTCATCAACTGTCAAAGCATTTACTAATCTTTCATAATCAAAAATGCGTTGCGAATCATCATTATCAAAATAAATTCCTTCCAATTTTCCACTCCAAAAACCGTTTTCTTTTACTTCAACTTTGTATTGTTCAATCCAGGTTTTTTTTACTTTATCCAAATAAGAATTATTAATACCAAATTTTTTCACACTGTCAATTTCTTCGTTGGCAGCTTTTACTAATTTATCTACATTCTCCGGGCCGCAAGGCAATTGCAAAACAAATGCATAGTTATTATAAGGCAGTTTATTTAATCCGCCATAAATTCCGCCGCCATAAATAGCGCTTAATTTTTCACGCAGGTCTTCAATAATTTTTATATTCAACACTTCTTTTAATGCATCAGCTTTTAATGCGAGATTATCGTTGTAAGCAATTTCACCAGAATACACTCCGATGATCAAGCTCTTCGGTTCTGTTCCTTTTCTATAGGTAAAATTAATTTTTCCCTGCGCGCGGCGAACGCCATTATCAACAAAAGACGAAGGTTTGCCAAGTGTTGGCAAGCTTCCAATATAAGTTGCAAGCAATGGTTTTATTTTTTCGATATCAAAACTTCCAACAAAAATAAAATTGAATTCATTGGCATCGCTGAATTGTTCTTTGTAAATGGTTAATGATCTGTCGAGATCAATCTTATCAAAATATTCAGGCTTTGGAACAGCAACTGGCGCAAGTGGATTATTTTGAAACATTACCTGATAAAAAGTATCAACAAAAGCAGTTTGCGGATTGGCCAATGCAAATTGCATTTGCGATTTTTGTTTGTCTTTCCAACCATTAAACAATGCTTCATCTTTTCTTGGCGAAGTAATGTAGAGATAAGTTAACTGCAACATCGTTTCCAAATCTTTAATACTGCTGCTTCCGCTAACACCCGCGCTGAGACCGGATATTGAAGGAGCTGCTGAAACTGTTTTGCCTGCTAAAAATTTATGTAAATCCGTTGGTGAAAAATCGCCAGCGCCCATTTGCTGCACAATTGCAGATGCATAATTTGCATTGAATTTATCTTCAGCGCCATATTTTGCAGTGCCACCTTTATGAAATGATGTCATTACAATTTCGTCTGTTTTAAAATCAGTTGGTTTTAAAATTGCTTTTACACCATTTGAAAAAGTAAGTTCAGTAACGCCCAGTTTATCGATTTTTTTTTCGTTTGTAATGATGCCGGGTTGTGGTTTGCTCTTTAATAAATCTGCAGCAATGGCTTTTTCTTCGTAAGGTTTTACGTTTGCATTTAATGCAGTTTCGGCTTCATTTAAAAACGTTTTATTATCAGGCAATTTTTCTTTGCTTGCTGATGGACCTTGCAAACTCACAAAAATATGTTCGTTCTTTTTGAGTTTTGTTGCGAGTGCATTTACTTCCTCGGCTTTTATTCCGGGCACTAATGTTTTATAATAATCATACTCTTTTGAAATTCCAGGAATTGGTTCTTTATGTAAAAAATTCCTGACGTATTCATCAACAAAATTACTGCTCTCTGTTTTGTCTTTGTTATTATAAGCTTGTTCAAAATTTGCAAGCATTTGTTTTTTTCCGCGCGCCAGTTCATCGGCAGTAAAACCATATTTTTTTACACGGCCAACTTCTGTTAATAATGCGTGTAAAGCAGTGTCAGGGCCATCTTTCGCTGCAACCGCGTATGCAGTAAGCCCTTCATAACCTTTTGCAAAAGTGTTGTAATCTGTAGCAGCAAATAAAAATGGCGGCTTGCTGCTTTGCGTGAGTTCGCGCAATCTTTGGTTTAATAATGAAGTAAATAATTGTTTCACTAAATCTTCACGATAATCTGCAACTGTAGTTTCAATTTTTGATGGCGTAATCGGAAAATCAACTTCTATAGAAAAATTTGTTGCTTCTTTATCTGTTACAACAATGGCTTTGCTTGTTTGTCTTTCAACAACTTTTTCATTATTGCGCGGCCGTTCCTGCAATGGATTTTTTAATCCTCCGAAATATTCTTTTACTAATTTTTCTGTAGCCGCAACATTAATATCGCCAACAATAATCACAGCTTGTAAATCAGGGCGATAATATTGTTTGTAAAATCTTTTTACCACATCATACTTTGCATTTTTAATAATGCTGTCTTTACCAATTGGCAAACGCTGTGCATATTTTGAACCTTCATATTGTAAAGGAAAAATTTTTCGGAACATGCGATCATCAGCGCCTTTGCCGAGGCGGCTTTCTTCTAACACAACGCTGCGTTCTCCATCAATCTGATCATTATCAAAACTTAAACCGCTTGCCCAATCCTGCAACACGGTTAATCCTTTGCGCAAATTATTTGTGTCGCTTAATGGAATAGGAAGAATATAAACGGTTTCATCAAAACCAGTATATGCATTTAAATCTGCACCAAACTGAACGCCGATACTTTGTAAAAAACTTACGAGTTCATTTTTTTTAAAATGTTTTGAACCATTAAAAGCCATGTGCTCTGTAAAGTGCGCCAGTCCTTGCTGGTCGGGATCTTCCAAAATTGAACCGGCATTAACAACCAAACGCAATTCAACTTTATTTTCAGGTTTTCTATTTTGGCGGATATAATAAGTAAGGCCGTTTGCGAGTTTGCCAATTTTTAAGTTTGGATCAACAGGCAATTTTTCTGCAAGATTATTTTGCGCAAAACCTGTTTCTGCAACAATCATTATTAATAAAAAAAAGAATGCTGCTGATTTTATTTTTTTCATAAAAGAAATTTGTGGTTGCAAATATAACAGTGATTAACAACGGAAAAATTTTCTATTGTTAAAACGCTTAAAAGGTTTTTAAAAAAAGAAGAAAATATATTAATGAGAAAAAATAACGTCACACTTCTTACATCTTACATCATACTTCTGATTCATTTATTAATCACTTCTTCAATCGGTTTGCCAATACATCCATTTGGCATTTGTATGTGTAGTAAGGCTGCAACAGTTGGTGCAATATCCGTCATATTAATAACGCGGTTGCTCGTTCCATGATGAATTCCCCAACCCATAAAAACCAATGGAATGTGCGTGTCGTGCGGGTTCCACGTGCCGTGCGTGGTTCCGGTTTTTGCATAACCATCAAACCAACCGGCATTCGGAATTACTTCAACAGCGCCGCTGCGTTTGAAATTATAGCCATTAATAATCATTGTTTTTAATGGTTCGGGAATGGGCACTTCACCAATTTTTGCAAGATCAACGGCATAATTAATTCCGGGTTGTTGTTGTAAAAATTCAACGGTAAATTTTTTGATGCCATCAAAATCCAAATGCTGCGCATAAATTTTTTGCATATTAAAATTCACCTGGTAATTCATTCCTGATAATACCAATTTTTCTATCCCGAATTTTTCTTCAAGCTTTTTATTTAATGAATCCAATATCGGTTTCGGCACTAAAAATTCTGCAGGCAATTTATGTTTTTGCATATAACCGATTGCATGTGCAACGCCATGATCTGCTGTTAAAAAAACAGTGTAATTTCCTTTGCCAATTTTTTCATCTAAATAAGAAAAGAATTTTGCAAATTCCTGATCAAGCCGTAAATAAGTATCTTCTATTTCTCTGGAATTTGGGCCAAACATATGCCCGACATAATCTGTAGATGCGCAATTGATCGTTAAGAAATCTGTTGCAGATCCTTGTCCAAGCTGGTAACCTTCAATAGCCGCTTTCGCAAAATTGAGCGTTAATGTATTTCCAAAAGGCGTTGATCGAAATGCACCTTTACTTGTTTTATAAATCTCCTGTATATCATGCGGAAATGCTGAAGTTGTTTCTCCTTTAAATTTTCCTTCGTATGGTTCATCATCCATGTCACTGTTAGTATACGTGTTTGCATTATACAAAGTATTCCATCCATTTTTTATTAATTCATTAATAGCATTGCTGTTATTAAAATTGTTTACCCAATCAGGCAATTTTTCCATGTACCAGGAGCTTGTAATAAAATGCCCGCTTGCATCATCAAGCCAAAAAGCGCCTGTCGGCGTATGCCCTGCAGGAAGTATGGCTGCGCGATCTTTTAATGAAATGCCAACCACTTTCGATTGAAAGTTTGACGCAATTCTTAATTCATCCGTAATAGTTGTGACCAATAAATTTTTTGGCGACATTTTTCCATCTTCTGATTCATTGCCGACACTTGTAACGGTGCTGTCGCTTGTGCAATACATTTGTTTTCCTGTCAACTGCTCTGTCCAATCGTTTCCTGTAATGCCATTAATAGACGGAACGGAGCCTGTAAAAATACAAGTGTGACCAACTGCTGTAAATGATGGCAAATAATTTATCATCGTGTTTTCGCAACTAAAACCTTCACCCAATAATCTTTTAAAACCACCGCTGCCATAGCGCTCATAATATTTATAGAGATAATCCCATCGCATTTGATCTACAACAATTCCAACTACTAATTTTGGTTTTGAAAGAGAAGCTGTTTTTTGTGGCTGAGAAAATATAGCGAAAGAAACATTCAGAAAAAATAAGCTGATAATAATTTTCTTCATATAATAATGTATAAAAATCAAATCTACACGATAGCTCCCAAAAACGGCATTTTTCATACATTTGCAACAATATTTTTTCTATTCATAATAAAAAAATAATATGCCTGACATTTTTGAAAGACTGATTAAACATTATGGACCGATTGGCCAGCACCGTGAAAGAGCGCATGGATATTTTGCATTTCCAAAATTAGAAGGGGAAATTGGCAGCCACATGAAGTTTCGCGGAAAAGAAATGATTGTATGGAGTTTGAATAATTATTTGGGATTGGCAAATCATCCGGAAGTGCGAAAAGCAGATGCAGACGGTGCTGCAGACTTTGGGCTTGCTGCACCAATGGGCGCGCGCATGATGAGTGGCAACAGTAATTATCATGAACAATTAGAAAAAGAACTTGCTGAGTTTGTAGATAAAGAAGATGCGGCATTATTAAATTATGGCTACCAGGGAATGGTAAGTATAATTGATGTGCTTTGCGGGCGGCATGATATTGTGGTGTATGATGCAGAATGCCATGCATGTATTATTGATGGTTTGCGTTTGCACCCAGGACATCGTTATGTTTATAAGCACAACGACATAGAAGATTTTGAAAAACAATTGCAACGTGCAACTGCATTAATAGATAAACAAAAAGCTGGCGGAATTTTAGTTATTACCGAAGGTGTTTTTGGAATGGCTGGTGATCAGGGTTCATTAAAAGAAATTGCTGCGCTAAAAAACAAATACAATTTCCGTTTGCTGGTTGATGATGCACATGGATTTGGAACACTTGGCAAAACCGGTGCTGGCGCTGGCGAAGAGCAAGGCGTGCAAAATGAAATTGATTTATATTTTTCAACGTTTGCAAAATCGATGGCATCTATCGGTGCGTTTGTTGCGGGCGATAAAATTATTATTGATTATATCCGCTACAATATCCGCAGCCAGATTTTTGCAAAAAGTTTACCAATGCCGTTTGTAATTGGTAATTTGAAAAGACTGGAATTGTTGCGTAAGCACGTTGAGATGAAAGATAAGCTATGGGAAAACGCTTTGAAATTGCAAGCGGGATTAAGAAAAGGTGGATTTGATATTGGTAAAACAGATTCAGTTGTTACACCAATTTATATGAAAGGCGATGTTCCCGAAGCAACAGCGATGGTGATGGATTTGAGAGAAAATTATGGGATCTTCTGTTCCATTGTTGTATATCCTGTTATTCCAAAAGGGCATATTATTTATCGATTAATACCAACTGCGGTTCATACAGATGCAGACATTAATGCTACTTTAAAAGCATTTGAAGAAACAAAGAAAAAATTAGATGCAGGATCTTATAAAGTAGAAGCAATTCCGGATATGGCTGAAGCTTCTTAAAAGATTATTATTTTATTAATGAACCCTGTTATTAATGTAGCAGGGTTTTTTATTTACTTTACCACAAAAAAGAGCCTCCCGTGAGGGAGGCTGCACTAATCAAATACCATTAACCATTAAACCTTATCCTATGAAAAACCAAATATAGGAATTTAACGTTGAAACAACGGACACTATCTATTATTTTTTTTTTAATAATGTTTATAAACTTGATTTTAATCAATTACGCATTTGCAGGCACAGTAATCAATCGATTGCATAAACTTTGATGCAGTTTAATTGTATATGAGATACAAATTATTTCCAGCTTGCTTTAAAATTTTTCTGGTATTCATCAAAAGGGATTTTGCCATAACCATCATCACCAAAATATTTTACCAAAGGTTCAAAATCTTTCGGCGTCATATAACCGGGAATTGCCTGCGGGTTTCCATCTTCAGGAATAAAAATAGTGGTAGGAAATTCCAAACGGCCATTAGTTAGATAAACAGCAAATTCATTCGATCTGTAGTTGGAATTGAAACTGTAAGTTTTATTATTCCATACAATTTTATCGTGTGTTTCTGCATTTATTTTTACTGCATAAAATTTATCGCCAACATAATCTGCAACGCGTTTATCAGAATACGTTTTTTTATCCATCACTTTGCACCAGCCGCACCAATCAGTGTATAAATCTATTAATAAAGGTTTTTTTTCTTTTTGCATTTTTACAATGGCTTCATCAAGCGTTATCCATTTTACGTGATCATTTGCAGGCGCAGGTTTGTTTGCACAACATAAAATAATAATTGAAGTATATAAAAACGACAGCTTAACTTTTTGCATAGTAATTTTGTTTGTACAAATTTAAACAAATAACATGCGCAAAATTGCAGTGGCAATTACGGGAGCAAGCGGATCTATTTATGCAAAACAATTGCTTGAAAAATTAATTGCACACAAAAATCAGTGGAATGAACTTGCGGTGGTGATGACTGAAAACGCAAAAGAAGTCTGGAAAACAGAATTGGAAAATGAATCGTATAAAAATTATCCCATAACTTTTTTTTCGCAACATGATTTTTCTGCGCCGTTTGCATCAGGTTCCGGGCAATATGATACGATGATTATTATTCCATGTTCGATGGGAACTTTGGGAAGAATTGCCGGTGGAATTTCAGACAGCTTAATAACAAGATCTGCGGATGTGATTTTGAAAGAAAGAAGAAAATTAATTTGCGTTATTCGCGATATGCCGTACAATTTAATCCATATAAAAAATATGGAAACAGTTACATTAAGCGGTGGAATAATTTGTCCTGCAACGCCATCATTTTACAGCAATCCAAAAACAATTGAAGAAGTTGCAAACACAGTCGTAGACAGGGTTTTAGACCTTGCAGGATTTGATGTAAAAACTTTTCGCTGGGGAGTTTAGGAAAGTTGGCAGTTCACAGTTGGCAGTTGACGAAGGTTATTTTTAATATGAAATATTTAATGAAGCAACAAGATTAATATAGAAATTGCAAAGCAAAAATCATTCAACTGTCAACTGTCAACTGTCAACTGTCAACTGTCAACTGTCAACTGTCAACTGTCAACTGTCAATTAATTCCTCAAATCAACTTCATCCACTCCCGGATATTTTGATTTATCAAATGCCAATTGCGAATCTGCAATTACTGCATTTCCATTTAAGTTATTAATGGTAACAGTATATTTTGTACCATTTTTTTCAAGCGATTTAATACTATACATTGTTTTTGTTTTTGGATCGATGTATAATAATACTTTAAAAAATGTTTTCGTTTTATCAGTTGGCGTCAATTCAATTTCCTGCAATTCTTTTGCGCCTTGTTTCACGTTTCCATTTAATTTATATAGAAAATCTTTGTCGTAAAAATCTGTAAAAAATTTTTCCGGAGTTATCGTTTTTACTGTTTGATCAACTTTTGTAATCGTTACTTCATTGGTTGATTTATCATAGGTCCATGAAGTTTTTCCGTCAGAAAAAATTTCCTGTCCCGTAATGCTTACATGATATTGAGATCCTTTTTGGTAAAAAGATCCTTTTTTAACACCCTGCGATTTTCCTTTGGAATCTTCAATTGATAAAGTGAAAGAAGCCTGCACACTTTTAAAGGATTTTAATTTCACGCTTACCTGATCAAGAATTTTTTTTGCATCCGGATCATTTTTTCCAAGACTATTATTTTGTGCATCAGCAAACAAAATAAATCCACAGCAAACAAAACAAGCAAAAATTATTTTTTTCATACAGTTATTTTAAACCACAAATTGAAGGCGCAAATATATCTCAAAACTTGCAAAGCTCAGACTATGTTTTAGCCTATGGGTTATCTTCAAAAAATGGATTAACAAAATTCTAACTTAATTAAACAAAATGCCGGATAATTCAGCTTCCGTTTTTATCAATACATCGCGCGCTTTGCTTCCCTGGTTTGGGCCAACAACACCAGCTGCTTCCAGTTGATCCATTAATCTTCCCGCGCGGTTGTAACCAAGCTTCATTCTTCTTTGTAATAAAGAGGTGGAACCAACCTGGTTTTGTACGATTAATCTTGCAGCTTCCTCAAATAATTTATCGCGCTCGCCGATATCAAATGTTTTTGCTTCGCCATCTTTTTCATCTTCATAAATAGGCAAATAATATTGCTGCGGATTATTATCCTGGTGGCCGATAAATTCTGCAACACGTTCCACTTCCGGTGTATCAACAAATGCACATTGCAGGCGCGTAATTTCTCCATTGTAACTAACAAGCATATCCCCTTTCCCGATTAATTGTTCAGCGCCGCCAGCATCCAGAATTGTTCTGCTGTCAATTTTTGAAGAAACTTTAAATGCAATACGCGCAGGAAAATTTGCTTTGATTGTTCCAGTAATAATATTTACAGAAGGCCTTTGTGTTGCGATTATTAAATGTATTCCCACAGCGCGTGCAAGCTGCGCCAGTCGCGCGATTGGCATTTCCACTTCTTTACCGGCAGTCATTATTAAATCTGCAAACTCATCAATTACCAAAACGATAAATGGCAAAAATTGATGCCCTTTTTGCGGGTTCAATCTTCGCTTTACAAATTTTTCATTGTACTCTTTTATATTTCTGCAACCAGCTTCTTTTAATAAATCATAACGGTTGTCCATTTCAATGCACAATGCATTCAAACTGTAAATCACTTTTTTTGTATCAGTGATAATTGATTCTTCTTCGCCGGGCAACATTGCGAGAAAATATTTTTCAATAACACGGTATAAACTCAACTCCACTTTCTTTGGATCAACCAACACAAATTTTAATTGCGATGGATGTTTTTTGTACAACAACGAAACAAGCAAAGTATTAATGCCGACAGATTTTCCCTGGCCGGTTGCGCCAGCCATTAATAAATGCGGCATGCTTGCGAGATCAACAATAAAATTTTCATTATCAATTTTTTTACCAATGGCAATTGGCAAAGAAAAATTATTGTTTTGAAATTTTTCTGACGCAAGTAATCCTTTCATGCCAACAATTGTTTTGCGCACATTCGGAACTTCAATACCAATTGTGCCTTTGCCGGGAATTGGCGCAATAATGCGAATGCCAAGCGCAGCAAGGCTTAGCGCGATATCATCTTCTAAATTTTTTATTCTGCTGATACGAACGCCAGGCGACGGAACGATTTCATACAATGTAACCGTTGGCCCAACCGTTGCACTGATGCGCTGAATATCTATATCGTAATTTTTTAAAGTTGATTCAATTTGCCTTTTGTTTGCATCCAATTCTGTTGGATCAGTTACAATTTTTTCGCTGCCGTGAGAATCCAATAAATCAAGTGTTGGATATTTATAATTTTGCAAATCAAGCGTTGGTTCATAATCTGGCTGCGGTGTGTAATTTGTAATCGCTTCAGCAATTGGTTCTTCTTTTGCAGGAACAGTTTTAATTTCCAGTTCCAATTCTGCATTATTAATATTCTTTTTCCTGGTTATTTTTTCTTCAGGTTTTAAAATTGTTTCAACTGGTTTATATAAATCATTAATCGTTTCTGTATTCGCTAATTCTTTTTCATCAATATCTTTTTCAATTATTTTTAAATCTGAATGATTATCAAAATCATTTGCTGGAGATATTATTAATGATGAATTTTCTCCTTTTAATTTATTTCCTTTTTTATTAATGATTGGTTCTTCCACAAATAATTTTGCACCATCTTCTTCATTCTCATTTTCTGCAATTGGTATTTGTTGTTTATCTTTTTTAGGAATTGCCGGAACTTTAAAAACAGGATTGAAACGCCAGATAATAAATGCCAAACCTGCAACCATTAATAACGCTGTAGTTCCGATATTTCCCAGCAAACGCGTCAGCCATTCGCTTATCATACTTCCAAATGCGCCGCCCCATGGAAAACTATTTCCTTTGGTAATAAATGCAATTGCCACACTAAAAAATAATAGTGCAGCTAATATGTAACGAAGGTTTCTGCTAACAGAAAATATTTTTTTACTAAATAATAAATTAGCGCCAATTATAAAAAGAAAATAACTGATTAAATAAGATGCAATGCCAAATGCATTAAAGAAAAAACGGTTAGAAACATATGCGCCAAGATAACCAAGAAGGTTCGCAACTTTATCGTTTGATACATTTTTAAAAACCGATGCGCCATTAGAAACTTTTGCGTAATCAGCCTGCCATGTAAATAGAAAAGATGTAAAAGCGATAAATAAAAACGCAGCAATAAGCAGTAAAAACGCGCCAACAATTTTTGGTGTGCGTTCATCTTTAATAACCTGCTTCAGTGTTATTTTTTCTTCTTTATCAGATTTCATTTTACCAGCGGTAGCGGGCTGGGATTTTTTGGATTTTTTACTTGTTGCCATTAACGCAAAGATAAGTAACCGCAAATAACTATAAAAGGTTTAGTTATTTTGAAATGAAATTTTAATTTTTACTGAAACGCGCAACCAGCACAGTTTACGGATTGATTAATAAATTGTAATTTCCGCAACAAACTGCTTACCGGCTGCATGCGAAAAAATAAATGTTATACCTTTTTAAAAACTTTTTTTGATCAAAATAATTTTATTAATAAAAAAAATTCCGGCATTTTTTTGCTGCTATTTTTTCAATTTGCTATCACTGCTTTTTCTTACGCACAAACTTTTTCTGATTCTGCAATTGATATTTCTTCCATTCAATTTGCGAATGTTATTAATGAATATGTTTTGTATGAAACCTGCGACAAGCCAATTTCAAATGACAGTATTTCTTATTTAAAATTTACAAAACAAATTACCGGCAAAACCAGTATGGCCGTGCCTTACAGCATGGTAAGCAAAACACTTTATTTAAAATTCTATTTAAAAAATTCTTCTGATTCTTTAGTTTCTGTTTATTTTTTTCCGGGATTTTTTTATACAAGCACAGAAATTTTCAGCACTTCGCTGGATAATAATAGCGGGCATTTTATGTTAATAAAAAACAATGCACAAATTGACAGCAATTACGATGAAGGTTTTAGTAAGATTAATATTGAACCAAAAAAAACAACTCTGTTTTTTGTGAAATTATCATTTGCAAAAACGCCGATAAATATAATCGGCCCGAAGATTATTAATAAAGGTTTTATCAGTTATTTTAAAAGCAGTTTTCTTACCCGCAAGTCGCGCATCAGTTTGATCACATACATGGTTTCCGGAATATTATTAATGATGATTTTTTATTCGCTTGCAGTTTACTTACAAAATTTTAATGTCGAATTTTTATATTATGCCGCATACGCATTTTCCATGGGACTTTTGCTTTTTTTGAAATCAGCTTTATTAAATACAAATACATTTTTCAATTATTTTTTCGAAAGTTATTTTGATTTTTTTATACAGTTTTCCGGGTATATTTTTTACCTGATGTTTATGCGCAAATTTCTTGATACAAAAAACAATTATATCTTTTTAGAAAAAATTTTCCGGTTAAGTGTCTGGATAATTTTTGCATCATTAATCCTGTTTTCTATAACTTATTTTTTTACTTCAAAATTTGTATTGCTTGGGTTAATAGAAAATAGCAGCAAACAATTTCTGCTGCTTATTGGAATGATTTTTATTGTTTATGGAATACGGAAAAAAGAACGGTTAATGAATTATCTCGTCGCCGGACAATCAATACTCATCTTGTTTTCAGCGATATCCTTGTTTCTTATTATTGAACCAATAAAAATTTTTGAACCGAAAGATGGAACGAAAAGTATTTTAAACGATTCACTTTTATATTATGAAATTGGTTTGGTGCTTGAACTTATTTTTTTTCTGTCAGGGCTGGCTTACAAAAACAAAATAATTCTTATTGAAAGAGCAAAAGAAAAAGAAATTTTAGCAATGGAAAATGAACGCAAAGAATTTGAAAAACAAGTGGCAATACTTGAAGCAACGCAAGAAGAACGAAACCGCATTTCCGCTGATATGCACGATGAGCTTGGTTCTGGCGTTACTGCAATAAGATTGATGAGTGAAATTGTAAAAACAAAAATGAAGGAAAAAACATTGCCGGAGATAGAAAAAATTTCTTCTTCTGCCAATGAATTATTAAATAAAATGAACACAATCATCTGGACGATGACAAGTTCAAATGATTCTGTTGAAAGCCTGGTTGCATACATACGCGCATATACGGTTGAGTTTTTTGAAAACACTTCTGTTGAATGTCAATTTGAAATTTCAACAACGGTTTCTGCTGCAGAATTAAGTGGTGAAAAGCGGCGAAATATTTTTCTTTCAGTAAAAGAAGCATTGCACAATGTGCTGAAACACGCGCATGCATTGCATTTGCTGGTTACTATAAAAACAGATGATGAATTGTTATTAATAAAAATTGCTGATGATGGCATTGGTATTAATGCAGAAAAAGCAAGGCAGTTCAGCAATGGAATGATTAATATGAAAAAAAGAATGGAGAATATTAATGGCAATTTTTCTATTGAACAAAATAACGGAACGACTGTACTATTTTCTTTAAAAATTTAGTTGTTGATCATAAAATTAAAAATAATATGCTCAATCTTTTTTTGAAACGCCAAGTAACAAAAGCAACCATCCAATAATAAAAAAAAGGCCGCCAAAAGGTGTGATAATTCCAACAACATTATTAATGCCAGTGATTTCTTTTATTCTTAAAAAAGTTAACGCGTATAATGATCCTGAAAATAAAATGATACCAATTATAAAACAGCTACCCGCGCGTTGAATCCATTTGCTGGTAAATTTTTCTGATAAAATTCCGATGATTAATAATGCGAACGTGTGGTAAAACTGGTACCGGACGCCGGTTTCAAAGGTTGCAACGCCATCTGCAGGAAGTATGTCGCGTAATTTATGTGCGGCAAAAGCGCCAAGCGCAACCGATAATGCACCAAGCAATGCAGCGGTGCTTATAAAATTTTTATTCATATTCCTTCAACAGTTCAATTAAATTTTCTAATGATACTTCATCTTCATGCACCATAATTTGTGCCTGTTCATAATACATTTTCCGCTCGCTTAATTTGCGGATGATATAAGTTTTCAATTCAGAATCATCAATTGCGCGAACGAGCGGACGGCTCATTTTTTCTTTTAATAATCTTTCTTTTAAAACCGAAATGGACGTGTTTAGCCAAATCACAATTCCATTTTTTAACATAAACTCAATGGTGTTAAAAAAACAAGGTGTTCCGCCGCCGCAGGAAATAATAAATTCATCATGTTCATTCACCAATTCTTCCAACACATCTTTTTCTTTGTAACGAAAATATTCTTCTCCTTTTTCTGCAAAAATTTCTGATACAGATTTTTTTTCGGCATTAATAATCACGGCGTCTAAATCAAAAAAAGGCACTTTCAAATTTGCCGAAAGCAGTTTGCCCCAGTGCGTTTTGCCCGAACCCATAAAGCCGATAAGAAAAATTTTCATGAAGCAAATTTGAAAATTTGAAAATTTGAAAATTTGAAAATGAGTAACTTTTTCATTTCATTCGAGGTTTGATTATAGATGGTGATTAATAAATGACTTTTGTTATTGAGCCATTTTCAAATTTTCACATTCTCAAATTATTTAAACGCATTAATTCCCGTCACATCCATTCCTGTTATTAATAAATGTACATCGTGTGTGCCTTCATACGTTATCACACTTTCAATATTCATCATGTGGCGCATGATAGAATATTCGCCGGTAATGCCCATGCCGCCAAGCATCTGCCGTGCATCGCGCGCAATCTGCGCAGCAATTTCACAGCCATTTCTTTTTGCCATGGAAACCTGCGCTGGTGTTACTTTTCCTTCATTCATTAATACGCCGAGGCGCCAGTTTAATAATTGCGCTTTCGTGATTTCCGTAATCATTTCAGCCAGTTTTTTTTGCTGCAATTGAAAACCTGCAATCGGTTTATCAAACTGAATTCTTTCTTTACTGTATTGCAAAGCGGTATCATAACAATCCATCGCCGCGCCAACTGCGCCCCATGCAATTCCGTAACGCGCTTTGGTTAAACAACTGAGCGGGCCTTTCAAACCTTTTATATTTGGTAAAATATTTTCCTTCGGAATTTTTACATTATCAAAAACCAATTCGCCGGTTGCTGATGCACGCAAACTCCATTTGCCATGTGTTGTTGGTGTGGTAAAACCTTCCATGCCGCGTTCAACAATTACGCCGCGGATTATTCCTGCCTCATCTTTTGCCCACACAACTGCCACTTGCGAAAACGGCGCATTGCTGATCCACATTTTGCTTCCGTTTAATATTACATGATCGCCATCGTCTTTAATATTCGTCAGCATTCCACTTGGATCAGATCCATGATTTGGTTCTGTTAATCCAAAACATCCTAGCCATTCGCCGCTTGCTAATTTTGGTAAAAATTTATTTCGTTGTTCTTCGCTTCCATATTCATAAATCGGAAACATAACTAACGAGCCTTGCACAGATGCTGTTGATCGCACGCCGCTATCGCCTCTTTCCAGTTCCTGCATCATTAATCCATAACTTATATAATCCAATCCGCCGCCGCCATATTGTTCAGGAATTGTTGGCCCGAAACATCCGAGTTCGCCCAATTGTTTTACAATTTGCTGTGGAAATTCTGCGCGTTGCGCATAATCTTCTATAATGGGAGAAATTTCTTTTTTTACATAATTTCTTACAGAATCACGAACCAGTTTATGTTCTTCAGAAAATAATTCATCGAGTTGAAAATAATCCGGGCTTTGAAAATTATCTGTTTTAGCAGCCATAGCAAGTCTTATTATTGAGCCGCTAAAGTAGGTAAAAGTTGACAGATATTCGTTGGCCGTTGAGCGATGGCTGATGGCAGTAATTAGAAAAATTATACATTATTAATGGTTCACTTCTTAATAAAAATCGATCATCAGCCAACAATAATCGAACAACGATTTCTCATTCAAAATATAAACTCAAAAAAAAATTACCTTCGGATGCAACATGCGCCAAATGCGTGTGTCTTTTCTGTATACCAATTAAAAAATGCAGCAAATTTTGGAAATATCTGCGCCAATACTACACGACGAACTGGTTGAAAAATGCAAAACGGGCGACAGCCGCAGTTACGCAGAACTCTACCAGAAATATTCAAAAGCAATGTACAACACAAGTTTGCGCATTGTTAATAATAGCGGCGATGCAGAAGATGTGTTGCAGGAAGCATTCGTAGATGCATTTGGCTCTTTGGAATCGTTTCAATATAAATCCACTTTTGGTGCGTGGTTGAAAAAAATTGTGATTAATAAATCCATTAATCATTTGCGCAAAAAGAAAATGGATTTGATTGATATAGAAAAAACGGTGGTTGGCAATTTACCTGAAGAAGAAACTTTGGATGAAAAAGATCTTCAACTGAAAGTGGCAGAAATAAAAAGCGCGGTAAAATTGTTGCCAAATGGATATAGAACAGTGTTGACTTTATATTTATTCGAAGGCTACGACCACGAAGAAATTGCAGAAATATTAAACGTAACGCATGCAACAGTGAGGACACAATACATGCGCGCAAAACAAAAATTATTAGGATTAATAAAACAAGGAGGCTTATCATGAGCAACAGATTAGACGAATTTATTAATGAGCACCGCGAAGATTTTGATGATGAAATTCCGGCTCCGAAAATTTGGGACAATATTAAAAAACAGGTTGAACCAACAACAAAAAAAGAAACACCTGTTATTAATATCAACTGGAAAAAATTAAGCATTGCAGCAGCTATACTTATATTAATTGGTGGTGGAATTTTATTAATGAATAAAAAAAACGACGTTTTGCCGCAGGTAGCAATTGACAATACAAAAAAGAAAATCGATAATAACTTGCCAAAAGTTGAACCTGCAATTATTGATTCTTCAAAAGAACAACAGCTTGCAAAAACTGAAAGCAAACCAAAAAATGAAATTAAAAAAAATGATGTTATTGCCGATCCAAATGCAGATGCAAAAGAAGAAATGTATCATTTCGCAAAACTGGTTGAAATAAAACAACGCGAATTAAAGAGCATCGAAAAAGATGAACCATTATTATACAAACAGTTTTCTGGCGATGTAAATAAACTGGACAGTGTTTACCATTCTTTAGAACATAAACTTTCAGCAAAACAAAATAGCGAAGAATTACTCGAAGCAATGATCCAGAATCTCCAGCTGCAGATGGGATTACTGAATCATCAGTTAAAAATTATCAAACAAATTAACCATTCAAAAAAATCAGCGTATGACAAAGCATATCAATCCATTTAAAATTCTGGCACTTGCTGCACTTTTTATAGTGCCTGCAATAAGCCACGCAACGGGTAATGAAGATGGCTCGGAAAAGAAAAAAGTTATCAGCAAAACCTACAACGTAACAGCTTCTGAAAAATTAAAAATTGAAAATTCATTTGGCGAAGTGGTTATTAATACCTGGGACAAAAATGAATTTAAAGTTGATATTGAAATTTATTCAAAAGCAACGACAGATGAAAAAGCACAAAGCATTTTGGACCAGATTAAAGTGAACGATTCGCAATCTGACAATACTGTTTTCTTTAAAACAAATATTGGGCACATCAGTGGAAACAGCCACAATGATAACGATGATAATGATGGCGATGATGACAATGATAATGGTGATAATAAAAAGCATTCACACAATAATCATGGCAACAACAACCAGGAGTTTCATGTAAATTATGTGGTGTATATGCCATCATCAAATCCATTGCAAATAGATAACCAGTTTGGCAAAACAACAGTTCCGAATTTTCAAGGGCTTGTAAACCTTACCAGCAAATTTGGAAGTTTAACCACAGGCAATTTAGATAATGTGCAATCGATAGATGTGCAATTTGGCAAAGCAGAAATTGGCCATATTAAAAATGGCAAAGTAAATTTTCAATACGATGATAAAGCACACATTATTGATGTGAGCGGAATTACAAAATTGATTGTTGCTTTTTCAGGAAACACGCAGTTTGGTATTAATGATAATATAGAAGAGCTTTCTGTTAATGAATCTTATTCAACAATAAAAATGATTGTAAGCAAAACCTTGTCAGCTGAC